>NZ_CABIKG010000011.1 GCF_902196125.1 Helicobacter suis | reverse complement strand
ATCTTGCTATCCAAAAACTTTCCCTTATTTCACCTGCTCTTTTAGCTCAATTGTAGCGTGAATTTTTTGAAAAAATTTTAGATAAGAGGGAGGAGAAAAATAGGGGAAGTTTTAGTGCGGTGTTTGAGTGTGCAGGATAACACAAAGTGGTAGATCACTTTGTGGCTTTAAGCCGCTGCACAGCGGGGTTTTCACGCGTTTTTTGCTGATCTAGCACTTTTTAGCCGTTTTTAGAGCTTTGGTGTTGAAAAGTTTTTGAGTTTCATGTGCAAGGCTTGTTGTAAAAATTTTTGCAAAAATTTCAAAGAGCATGGAGAGAAAAATTTTTGAAAAAAGAGCAGTCTTGGCTCAAGGTTTTTTGTGCTTGTAGTGGTGAAAATTGTTGGTGGTGAAAGCGCTATAAGGCAACAAATCAAAGCTAGAGATGGACAAAGGTTTTTGAGTAGATGATGATCACCAATCCCATGAGCTCAACGCTGTGTGGAGTGTGTCAAGGAACACAGAACAAGACAAAAATTTAAAGCAAAATTTTTTGTAGTGTGCCCATTTGTGGTTTAAGAGGGTTTTTTGAGTGGGTGCATAGAGTTACTGGTTTTGAGTTGTATAAAGTTTTGGAGGCGATTGTACTTGAATAAGGGAAAGATTTTAGCGTTTTTTGTTTGCATACAAGGCTCTTACTATTAGTATTCTACTCAAGGTTGTTTGATTTCTAAAGAACTAGCGTTAATGCTAAGGGAACTAAAAGAAAAAGAGATTTTAGAACTTGTCAGAAAAATTAAAAGAACTCATGGGCAACATCTTAAGAATTAACTAGAGGTGCAAGTGTTTGAACTTGTAGCAAATGGCAAGAACTCACGATGAATAGATTTTAGAACTTGTAAGAAATCTATAAGAACTTGCTGTTAAATCCAAAAGAACTTAAGGTGTTAACCATACAAAAACTCTTATTACTAACCAAGAGAACTAACAGAAAATTTTAAAAGAACTTGTAGGTAACACCTCTAAGAATTAATGGGTGTACCAAGAGAACTAATAGAAAACTTTGGTTGTTAGAACTCAGTGTAGAATTGTGCTAGTTATCTTTTCTGTTTTAAGCTGTGTGCTAGCTGGTATACTTTTGCTTATTAACGATTCTGTAGCTAAAGCGAGTGGCTCTAGCTAAAGGCAAAGATTTAAGAGAAAGCGAATTTTCATCCTCTTGCATTATTGTTTGTTTAAAAGCGTGTCAAACACACAGGCAACTTTTTTGTTGTGCTCTTGGGTGGTGTGGATATAGATTTTGGTAGAGAGTAAAGAGTTATGCCCTAGAGCTCTGCTGGTTAAAACTAAGTCCTGTGTCTCTTGGTAAATAAGGGTAGCAAAACTATGTCTAAAAAGATGTAAACCTGTGCCATATGCTTGGGAGTGCTTGATATTGGAAAGTTTGAAAATCTTAGCAATGAAATTTTTGAGTTGGCATGTTCTTTGGGATTGCGTGGCTTTTTTGAAAAGAAATACCCCATTGAAGTGTTGGAGTCTTTTAGTATCACTGATCCAATCATGCAGAGCTTGTTCTAGGATGGATTTTCTGATATAAGCCTTTCTTTCTTTCCTGTTCTTGCCCATCACAAGAATAGAGTAATTTTGCTCTTCAGGCTTAATGTTCTTGAGCTCAAGGTTTAAAACTTCAGATTTGCGCAAACCTCCTAAGATTACAAGCAAGAGAATACACTTATTGCGTTTTTCATAACTAGAGTGTGCTTGGTAGTTTAAAAGGGTCTTGATAAAGGCTTTTAAGTCTTGGGCGTTTAAGTGTTTGGGCAGACTCTGTGTTGTTTTAGCAAAGGCAAGATTTTTCAGAGGGAAGTCAAAGTGATACCCGCGTTTTCTATCCAAATAGTTAAAAAATTGCCTCAGATACATCACATACTTAGCCATAGAGCTAGGTTTTCTGGTTTGGGCTAGTTCAAAGAGAAAGCTAATGACTTGCTCCTCTGTGAGGCTTTTCAAGCTTTTTAGTTTGATGTGGGCTTTGAAGTGAACAAAGAATAAAAACAAGACCCGCATCATTAAGATATGGTTGATGCCTTGATTGTAGAGTGCGTGGCAGAGACGCTCTAGCGCGCTGATATTTTGGCATTTTAAAATATTCTCTTGGTAGCAGAGCACCTTAGTTATGTCCTCTAAAGCTTGTACCGGTGTAAAGTTTTTAATCTTGTAGTGCAAGAACACCTTGATATTCTCAAATAGCTCTCTTTGTGTGCGGCTCAAAGGCAAAAGCTCGTTTTCCATTTTTTCCATTTTTCTTTTCTCCTTGATTGGTTTAAGTTAGTTAGGACATGAAAGAATGTGAAACAAAAGAGCGGTCTTAATAAATCTATTCTTAACACCTCTCTACCAAATCACCAGATTCTTAGAATACAAACAACAGCATAATGGCAAACTTTTTGTGAAAGTCCCTCCGCAATATACAAGTAAAACATGTCATTGTTGTGGGAATATCAACCACCAACTTAAGCTAGAGTCTAGGGAGTATTGTTGTCCTGTGTGTGGATACACAGGGCATAGAGATATCAATGCTGCTAAGAATATCTTAAGACTGGGGTTAAAGTCTCTTGGGTTAGGAACTAGCCTTGCAGACTCTAAAGCTAAAGCCTTTCAAGTTCAGAAACACTAGTTTCTGTTAGTTAGGAAGCTCCTCCCTTTAGGGAGGGGGTGGTTCACCACATTTTTATATCTTTAAGCAAGTTGATGCACAATGTTTTTTAGTAGGCAAAGCTCTTACCAAATAGCCTAGCGGACATGACGGCTCTATTGATTGGTTTAAAAATGAAAAATTGGTTAATAACTAACATGGTTAAAGACAGGAATACAATAAAAAATTTCGTACTATGTGGGTCTATAGAATTTTATAGGTTTGTAGGAGCCTTAGTAAACAAACACAAAGCTGGAGTTATGCTTGTTTTAGAATAGTGGGGAGTGAAGTTTAAAAGCTAAGAATATTTAGGCAAACACAACACTACCTGCTAGTTAAATGCTCAAAAGCTAGATCAAGTGCGCACTGCTACTAAATTTGGTTTTAACTTTCTTGTTAGCTAGAATTTTAAAAAGAATAGGGTGTTTTGATGGTTGATCTCTTTGGAAGTGAGAGTTTCTACTGGAATAGACTAAAGGAATATCTCGAGGATCGTTATGCACCAAAGGTGGTTGAACCAATCGATGAAGACACAGACTCAATCATGAACCAAATCGGTGATCCAAAGCAAAGCAGTGAGGGTATATATGGCATGGTAGTAGGAGCTGTGCAATCAGGTAAAACTTCAAACTATGCCTGTCTTATCAATAAAGCTACAGACGCTGGGTATAAATTCATCGTTATTCTTGCCTGGGATAAAGAGAATGTAAGAGGCCAAACACAAAGGCGAATCAATGAAATGTTTGTGGGCAAGGATAGTGCTGGTAAATTAATTGGTGTAGGAAAAGTGTCTACAGAAAAAACCTCATCCTGTGAGTCTGGTAACAGAGGAAGACGATTTTAAGAGTAAAGATGTTAAAAAGGCTGTTCAGTTAATCGATTTAACAACAGAAATACCTTATGTCCTGGTCGTTAAAAAGCATAAGGACGTACTTAGTAGTATTGCAAAAATATTTAGCACTTATAAGGAAAAAATTTCAGAGCATGCCATGTTACTTATTGATGATGAGTCAGATTATGGATCCATTGACACTAATGAAGCTTATGAGGAGGAACCCAGTGTTATTAATAAAAAGATTAGAGAGCTTTTAAATTGCCACCTGTGCCTAGTTTGATGCTTTTAAACAAAATATTACATCTACTATTTGGCTACCCTAAAGCCTTACTAACCATGGAGCTCTTTATAAAGATTGGTTGCAATATAGATAACAAACCCAATAAAAATCAAGGCACAGATGAGATCTATCTTTTTATGATGTTTAAAATATAAATTTTTAATTTTGAGATTTGAAAAGAGTAGGGCTATACAAAGAAAATATAAAAAACTTTCTGCCACCAAAAGAAATACAAGCAAACAGAGAGTTGAAAAGTGATAGGAAAAGTTTAGGCTTGAGAAAATACTACTGAAATAAAATAAAGCCTTAACATTGCTAATATTGGTTATAAAACCTCTAATAAAAGGTCTGTCCATATTAATTAAAGCTTCAAAATTCTCTTTTTGTTTCAAATTTTTTAAGAGCAAGAACGCTAAATAGGACAAGTAAAACATACCAAAGAGGGTTAATAAAATTTTCATGAGAGGAAATGTCTCTAAAACCATTTTTAACCCGCTTAATGAGAGAATAATCCAAAAAAAACAGCCTAAAGAAATGCCACAAACAACCAAGAATGCCTTTTTAAAGTCTGTTTTTAAGGCATAGGAACTAACGATTAAAAAATCAGGTCCTGGGAGTAACAAGGCAAAAAAATCAATCAGTAGAATGGGCAAAAAACTCACAATTAGATCCTTTGTTGCAAAATGATATGTTTAATGTTATCTAATGCTCTGTTAAGTTAAAGGAATAGGGATAATAAAATTGGCTATTTATCGCACTCTAGGATAGTTTTAAAGGATTAGGTGCTAGAATACTCCCTATGCGCATAGATAAATTTTTAAACGCTGTCAATCTCACCAAAAGGCGCTCAGTGGCGCTAGACATGCTCAAAGAGCGGGTAGTTTTTGTTAATGGGGTGGTTGTTAAACCCAGTAAAGAGGTAAAAGTGGGCGATGTGATCGAACTGAATTATTTAGATCAAAAGAAGCGCTATAAAGTGCTTGCTATCCCCACCCTTAAAACCGTCCCTAAAAGCCAAAGCCATCTGTATTTTCAAATCCTTGATTAAAGATTAACCATGCCCAAAGATTACAAAGACACTTTAATTTTGCCCACAACCTCCTTCCCGATGAGGGCTAATTTAGGACAGAGTGCGCCCAAGCTTTATGCTAAATGGCAAGAACAACGCGTTTATGATGCTATGCAAAAAAAGCGCGCCCATGCACAAGAAAGTTTTGTTTTACACGATGGTCCACCCTATGCTAATGGGCATTTACACATCGGGCATGCTCTCAATAAGATTTTAAAAGATGTGATTTTCAAACACCAATATTTCTTAGGCAAGCGCGCTAACTATGTACCCGGCTGGGATTGCCATGGCTTGCCTATTGAGCAACAGGTAGAAAAAGACTTTAAAACAGAGCAACACAAATTGCCCCCAGAAAAGCGCTGCGATTTGAACGCTTTAGAATTTAGAGAGCGTTGTTATGCCCACGCGCAAAAATTTATTAATATCCAGCGTACTGAGTTTTTAGAGCTAGGGGTGGTGGGCGATTATGATCACCCTTATGAAACTTACCAATATGCCTTTGAGGCTAGCATTTATGAAATGCTTTGTATCGCCGCACAAAAGGGTTTACTCAAACAGCGCTTTAAACCGGTGTATTGGAGCTGGGCGTGTCAAAGCGCGCTAGCAGAAGCAGAGGTGGAATACCAAGATAAACAGTCTGATTCGATCTTTGTGGCCTTTAAGTTAGAGGAGCAGGCGGGGCAATTTTTAAAAGAGGAGGCGCATTTTAGCACGCAAAATATCCCCAGCCATTTTTCTATTGTGATCTGGACCACCACGCCTTGGACTTTACCGGCCAATGTCGCCCTTGCGCTTAAACCTAAAACCACCTATGCTATTACCTCTAAAGGGCATATCATCGCTTTAGAACTCGCCCAAAAACTGCTAAATCAAGATATTTTAGAGGGCGAAATTATTGGCAGTTTTAGTAGCGATCTTTTAGAGCACAAGTGCGCTATTAACCCGCTTAACCAACGCTTTTCTTTAGTGGTGCTAGGCGATCATGTGAGTTTAGAGGAGGGTAGCGGGGCGGTGCATACGGCCCCCGGGCACGGGGAGGAGGATTATTACTTAGGCTTGCGCTATAACTTAGAAGTGTTAGTGCCGGTAGATGATAGGGGTTGTTATAATGAGGAGATTTTACAAAAAAAGCTTTTGCCGGAGACCTTTTTAGGTAAACATGTTTTAAAAAGCCAGCCTCAAATCTTAGAACTCTTAGGAGAGCATTTATTACACCACAAGATCATCACACACTCTTACCCGCATTGTTGGCGCACGCATGAACCCATTTTATACCGCGCCACTACCCAGTGGTTTATTTTAATGGATACGCCTTTTTTACAAGCAGATAAGAGTTTGAAAACTTTAAGAGAGGTGGCGCTAGAGGCATTAGAAAGTGTGGATTTTTACCCCAAGCAAGGCAAAAACCGCTTAAAAGCCATGATTGAACAACGCCCCGATTGGTGTGTGAGCAGACAGCGCAACTGGGGCGTGCCTATGGCTTTTTTTCTGGATAAGAAAACCCAAGAGCCTTTGTTAGAGGAGGCAATTTTAAAGCACATTAAACAGACCTTTAAAAAGCAGGGCTGTAATGTGTGGTGGGAGTTAAGTATCGCAGAGCTTTTACCCTCTGAGTTTAAACATTTAGCCCCAACTTTAGAGAAAAACACGCATATTTTAGATGTGTGGTTTGATAGCGGGAGTACTTTTAAGGCGGTGTGTGAGGAGCGTTTGGGGGTTTATCCTAGCGATTTGGTGCTAGAGGGAAGCGATCAACACCGCGGGTGGTTTCAAAGCTCGCTATTACTTAGTTGTATCAAACACTCTAAAGCCCCCTTTAAAGCGGTACTCACCCATGGTTTTACCGTAGATGCTAAGGGGCATAAGATGAGTAAGTCTAAGGGCAATGTCTTTTCCTTAGAGGAGGTGCTTAAAACCTATGGGAGTGATATTTTACGCCTATGGGTGGTGATGAATGATTATCAGGATAATTTAAGCGTCTCTAGCGCCTTTTTCAAACAAACCTCTGAGAGTTATAAAAAGGTGCGTAACACCTTGCGCTTTTTACTAGCCAACATGGAAGGGCTACAAACTCTAACTCCCCTGCAAGATTTAGGTTTAATTGATCGCTGGATTTTAGCGCTAAGCTCTAGGGTTTGTGCGCAAGTACAAGATCATTTTAAAAACTTTGATTTTGTAAAAGGCTTACAAAAACTTCTCACTTTTATGGCTAATGAACTCAGTGGCATTTATTTAGATATTTGTAAAGATAGCTTGTACTGTGCTTTTGAAAAAGATCCTAAACGACTCGCGATTCAAAGTACAATGTTACACCTTGCCCACCAGCTTTGTTTTACTCTAGCCCCCATTTTGACCTACACCATAGAGGAGGTTTTCACGCATGCTAGCCATCTGTTTAAAGAGGTGGCACTAGAGGGAGGCGGGGTGTTTGATCTTAGGCGGCCGTTGTTATTTGAGGGGGATCAAGCCTTAGAAATTTTAGAGGATTTTAAACGCCCCTTAGAGGTGCGCGCCCTCTTTAGCGAGGCTTTAGATAGCCTTAAAAAAGAGAAAAAAATTAAAACCTCTTTAGAGTTAGAATTAGGGTTTAAAGACCCTAAAGACCTAGAATTTTGCCACTATGAGGAGTGGCTTATGGTGAGTGTGGTGGGGGGTTTGCAGACAAAAGAGCCACTTTTAGAGGGTGAGGGCTTTAGCCTTTATCTTGCTAGCAAGCATAAATGCCCGCGTTGTTGGCAGTTTAGTAGTGTAAATCAAGAAAATATTTGCCCGCGTTGTACAGAAGTTTTAAAAAAAAGCGCATGCAAGGTTTAAGCCATTTGGGGCATAAAACCCCCTATATTGATAAATACGATCCTAGCCTCTTAGAAGCCTTTGACAACCCCCACCCGCATTTAGATATTTTTACGCGCCTCTACACAGAGGAATTTACAAGCCTTTGTCCTATCACTTCCCAGCCAGATTTTGCCAGCATTAGCATTAATTACATCGCCCATTTAAAAATGGTGGAGAGTAAATCACTCAAGCTTTATTTATTTAGTTTCCGCAATGAGGGCATGTTTGGTGAGGATTGTGCAGGCAAGATTTTAAATGATTTAGTGGCTCTTTTAAAGCCCAAATATTTAGAGGTGCAAGCCAAGTTTAGCAAGCGTGGGAGCATCGCCTTAGAACCCTTTGTGAGTTACGCAATAAAAGACTACCAAACTTTAAAGCAACAAAGACTTACAAGGATTTATTAGAGTCTTCTTAAGGATTTTATCAAGCTATGTAGTAATTTTTACTTTTTAGGGCTTGATATACTCCCCATAGCTAAAACTTGCGGGCTTTAGCGCGCAATGGGTAACATTGAACACAGCGTTTATGATAAATACACACGGGCAGAAGCTAAACTAAAACCCCTCTCCCACCCAAAAAACCCCATGAAATTTCATGAATACTCAAAAACTCCATGAAACACTAGAAAACTTTAGAAACTACAAACAATGTTTCACATTCTTTAAATCTAAATCAGCCACTACAAAAACCTTAATTTTGTTAGTAACAACTACAGCTATATTAGCCTGTTTAGTCAAATTTATTCAGCGCGCCCCCTCACCCTAACTCTCATTTTTTCCTAAAGCTTTACCAATTCTCAAAGGAATTTTTTCATTCTCTAAAGTTTTTAAAGTATCCCAAATTACCAATATTGCAAACCCGCGCCCTCATTAACTAAAGTATAACGCCTATACAAATTATTTTTTAAGGTACACCCAAAACTAGCTCTTGTTTTTAAGATATACGGGTTATTACCTTAGAACCTACGATTCTTTTCCAGAACGAATTATATCTGTTAAACCGGGGTAAGGGGCTTTGTTAATCACGGCTTCATTATTTTGCCCCCTATTTTTGGCATAGGTGATCGTGGCAAATTCAGAAACAAGGTATTTAGGATAGGTTTTATAAGTGTCGCGTGATTTTTCCATTAAAGGAATGTGCTCGTTTTGGAAACACACCGTGATCTCAGGGTGTTCATGTACCCATTTAGGGAAGAAAATCATGCCATGGATGCGGCCTTTTTGGGGCATAAAATCCAGAGCCACATCTGTACCTGTAGGCTCTGTCCAAGTGATCTTAAACACGCCCTCTATTAGCTGTACTAAATCCACCTCTTGATTTTTAACCCAGCGCCCCGCTACCATACCCCCGTGGATACGATAATCAATGGTGTTTTTATTTTTTACATACAGTTCATACTCCCACCCATTATCATAGGTGTAAATAAAATGCATACCCAAAAAATCCTCTAAAGTCTTACAATCCATTTTGATCCCTTTTTTCTTTTGATTATAGCCAAGCCTTTTAAATGTGGGCAAATTTAAAGATTTTACATGATTGATTAGTAATTTTTTGCTAAAGTTGTAAGTTTGTATTTTCAGTCTAGCTAACAAAGTTAGCAAAGTTGAGATTGCAGCAATATTTTTAAACAAGGAGTTTATGATGACAACAACTGTAGGCCAGTATCTGCTAGATCGCCTAAAAGATTATGGGGTACGCCATGTTTTTGGGGTACCCGGGGATTATAATTTGGAGTTTTTAGATCTGATTGAAGATGATCCGGGTTTAGAGTGGGTGGGTAATTGTAACGAGCTTAATGGCGCCTATGCTAGCGATGGCTATGGGCGTATTAACTCTATGGCAGCCCTTGTAACCACCTTTGGCGTAGGCGAACTTAGCGCGATTAATGGGATTGCTGGCTCTTATGCTGAAAGTGTACCTGTGGTTAAGATTGTAGGCATGCCCTCAAGAAATGCCTCTATTAATCGGCGCTACATGCACCACACCTTAGGCGATGGGGAGTTTATGAAGTTTTATGACATGTATCGTGCTATCACGGTTGCCCGCACAGTGCTTAATAAACAAAATGCTAAAAGCGAGATCGATCGCGTGTTGGCTGAGTGTGCTTTGCATAAAAAACCGGTTTATATTGGTATCCCTGCTGATGTAGCACACCTTTCTATTGAGGTTTCTACGCCCATGCTTTATAAACCCAAGAGTGATAAAAAAATCTTAGACTCTTTTATAGAAGCGGTCAAACAAATCATTAAAAACGCCAAAGCGCCCCTTGTGCTAGCCGATTATGAGATCAAACGCTACAAACTCCAAAATGAGTTGCTTGAATTCATTCAAAAGGCTAATCTCCCTATCGCCACGCTTGCTATGGGTAAGGGGGCTTTTCCTGAAACACACCCTAATTTTATAGGGATTTATAGCGGTATTTTGAGTGATGAGCGGGTTACTTCTATGGCAAGAGAGAAAGATTGTTTAATTCTCTTAGGGGTTAAATTTACAGACTTTTTAACCGCCGGTTTTCACTATATCAACACAACCCCAAACTTTGGTGTGCCCGTTATAGAAGTCCACCCTCTTTATAGCCAAATAGGCCAGAAAGTTTATAGCGATATTTTAATGGCAGATGTGCTTAAAAAACTAGCCACCCTCAAATACAGCGCTAAAATGCCCCCCGCTGAAAAACACGAACACACTAAACTAAGCGGTAAACTCACCCAGCATAAATTTTTCCAAGTTATTGAACAGCATTTGCGCCCTAAAGATGTGTTGCTCACTGAAACAGGGACTTCTTTTTTTGGATCCATTGCTATTCATCTACCCGAAAAAGTTACTTTTGTAGGGCAACCTCTTTGGGGTTCTATTGGCTTTACCTTTGGGGCTTTACTTGGAACTTGTCTTGCAGATAGAGAACGGCGCAACATTATTTTAATTGGCGATGGTTCTTTCCAACTCACCGCTCAAGAATTATCCACAATGCTACGAGAAAACCTCACGCCTATTATCATCGTGATTAATAATGATGGCTACACTGTAGAGCGCTGTATCCATGGGCCCAATCGCAAATACAACGATATTAATATGTGGCATTACACTAAATTAGTTGAAGTGTTTGATGTCCACCTTAAGCGGCATGCTTTTAGCGCTACTGCCTCCTCTGTAGAAGAACTCAACCACGCCCTAGAGCAAGCAGATAAATCTAAAAAACTCTCTTTTATAGAGGTGATTATGGATCGCGACGACGCCCCTATTCTTTTAAAGAAATTAGGCGAAATTGCCTCCAAAAACAACCAACAATAAAGATTAATAGCGGGGCGCTACTTAAGCCCCACTAAAAATTAGAGCATCAGCGCCATACTCTGAGGCGCTAGCTTCTTTTAAGATCACAAAATTTTGGGGGGTGAGTTTGAGTAGGTTTTCACAGTCTCTAGCAAGGAAAAGTACCTTAGCTCTGGCTAAAACAGCTCTTTTTAAATCCTTGCTACTGCTAATTTGTACAATGGCTAGCAAACCTAAATGCGCGCTGTATGCCACCATTTGTTTTAAATTCTTTTCTAAGAGTTGTGCCTCTAAAAGCAAAGCATCAGCCCCATACACTAGCGCCTCTAAAACTTGGTAACGATCCATGAAAAGATCTTTTTGGATAATAGGCTTACTGCTTAAACGGCGGATATAACCTAATAAATCAAGCATTTCTAAAGACGGGGGGTTTTGATAGATTTGGCTAAAATCTAGTAAAAGAGCGGAGTAATTGCTTTTTTCAGCCTCTTGTACCTGTTGTACTAACTTTTCTAAATCGCTGGTGGCGTTGAGGGTAAGAATTTTATGAGGTTTTTCAAAGCGCTTAAGACTTTCTAAATTTAGTCTTGGCAAGTGCGGGTTATAGGCTAAACTTCTGCCCAACATCTCAAAGGGGCGTAAAGTTTGCCGTAATTCAAGAGATTGCTTAAAATATTCTAGCGACACTTTGCAATAGATTTAGAATGTTCTTTAAGCTCGGATTGAGAATTAATCGCCTCCTCAGAGATAGTTAAAAAGAGTTTTTTAGCCTCAGCGCAATTACCCAGTTTATAATACCCCCAAGCTAGAGAATCAATATAAAACACCGAATCGGGTTCTATTTTTAAGGCCATTTTGACATAATCAATTCCCTTACGGATATTTAAATTATATTCAATCAGAGAGTAACCCAAGAAGTTATAAAAGAAAGCATCTTGGGCGTCTAAACTGCCCTTATTGCGCCTTAATTGGTACTGGCGCTCTGTAATGGCTTGTTCTAACTTACGGGTTATGGGGAGAATTTCAGCCCGTTTAGGGGGGCTTTTAGCGCTTATATCCTCATAAGAATAAACAGCCTCTAGGGCTAAAAATTTAGGGTCTTTGCGCTCATTATAAAGCAAACCCGCCTGTTTAGAAGCAAGGGCAAATTTCTTTTGTGCGGTGTATAAATCAAGCAGTAGCCGTCTATCAAAGGGATAATTAAGAGCGATTTTCTCCGCTTTATCAAATTCTTTAAGCATGGTCAAAATCCCGATATAAAGTTGGGCGTTTTGCACCACCGGGTCTTTTTCATAGAGGGTAGCAAAGGCTTCTTTAGCCTTTTGTAATTGGTGGAGTTGGATTAAAGTATTAAAACTTTTTTGGCACAACTCAGGCGAACAGCCATATTCCTCCAGATGTGAGGCGATCAAATCAGCGGCCTCTTGCTGGTTATTTTGAATCAAATAGAGGGTAATGAGTTTTTCTAAACTATCCTCGTCGTGTACTTGGTTATAGAGCTTACTTAAAACATCAAAGGCTTTGGTGTATTTTTTCTGGCTAATATAAAGCGATCCAAGTACATTATCTAACATCAGCGATTTATCTTCTTTGCGGATTTTTTCTAATAAAGTAACCGCTTTATCAAGCTGACCGGTTTTAATATAGCCATCTACTAAAATCTTATTGATAGAAAGGTCTTTATTGTTTTTAGTAACCCGCTTATAAAGCATGGCCAATTCTACAGCGGTGTTAATATCCCCATAGCTAGCAGCAGAGATCGCCGCCTCTTTGGCATAAATGATATTATTGGTTTCTTTATACAAATGGAGATAATCTTTTTTAGCTGCCGCAAAATCCCCCCGCTGGAAAGCATCTGAAGCGATCAAAATCTGTTGATCTTCTGTAACGCTTTGGGCTAAAAGGGTGCTACAGAGTAATCCTAAATTTAACCATTTCCATTTACGCATCTGCTTTTGCATCACACCTCACTTCCTAAGTTTGATTAAGTATATAATAAATTTTTTAATTAAGAGTATTCTTTACACATTACAACCCATTAAGTACAACACCCGGGCACAGCGTGGCTAGTTTTTCTATTTGTTCTTTTGTTTTAAAGCACTCCCAAAAGGGAAAATCCGCGCATTGTTTGGGGCGTACTGGATAAATAAGACACCGCTTGGTTTGTTCGTCTAAAAACACACAAGCCCACCCGTCTTTTAAATTATGGGCGGGTTTTTCTAAAAGGCTATAAGCATTTTGGACTTTTCTAATGTATTTTAAAGTAAAAGTTTCAAAGGATAAATTTAAAAAGGTACTAATAGCGCGCATTTGTTGCACACTTACAAAAACATACCCCCTTTTGCCCAAACAACACCTAGCCCCACAGCAAGTACACGCATCCGGATTAAAAGAAAATGATCTCATCGTTCAATCGCTCCATAATCAATGTAGATTCCAAAGGCTAGTGCAAAGGCTTTTTTGGTTTTAGTGATACTAAGGGGGAAACTTACTTGTACATGCGCGCTCATACCTACGATACTGTCTAAAAATTTATACAAATCATCTAAATAATTTGCCACAGCTTTAACCTGCAATTCTTCATGGAAAGAATGCCCTGAGGGGTCTATTTTGCGGTTTTTCTCTTGGATTTGTACATGGCTAAAATGTTGGTTTAAAATAGCGCTAATGGCACTAGCAACCCTTTCATAGCTAGGGGGTTTGAGTAGGTCTTTATTTTCTTGTTTAATGGCGTAATAAGATCGAAACACACTAGCAAAGTTCTTTAACTGGCGCGTTTCAATGATTCGTTGTTGTTTAGCTTCTATATCTTGGGCTCTAAAATCTTTAATTCTAGGATAAAGCACCATGCTTATCCCCCCAGCTGCTACAATCACAAATAGCGCGCCAAAGATGAGGTTTTTAACCATGCCTTGAAAGGCGATGTCTTTATGGTAGTGGGTTTTAAAGAGGGCTTCTAATTTTTGTGTTTCTTGCATTAATCAGCCTTTTTTGCAATAAAAGGTAAAACAGATGAATTAATAGAAACAAAGCTAAACCAGCCATTGCTGAGTGGGTAAAACTCTACATGGCTATTTTCAAAGATCGAATCTAATCTTTGTTGGATAGTTAATTCAAAAGATTGTTTAGAGGGGACAACTCCTTTTAAAGTGAGGCTAGAGTAATCAATGGTGATAGATTGGATTGTAATATCATCTGGAATCATCTCCAAAACGCCCCTAATAGACTCTTTGATGTTAATAATGTAATTAGATTTATCTTGAACACCTTGCAAAGTGTGCATGGTTTTATCAATGTCTTCTTTAAGCCGTAAAGTTTCGTGGCTATAAATACCGCTTTGTACTTTTAAAATTTCTACATTACGGGCAACTAGCCAAGTGTATTTTTGTAAAGCATAAGTTGTACCATAGATTGCCAATACAGAGAGTGTAATATAAAAGATCCAAACTTTGGTAAGCGAACTTACCATGCGTTTATCAATTGGCTCTCTATAACTGAACTTCACGATTTTGCTCTTTTTTAGCCAAAATCCCCATTTGTTCTACAAGAGACATAGGGACATTTATCACATCTAACATGATCTCATCTCTAAGCGCCTCAATGAGTTGGTGAGAAATTTCATAAGTGTTTAAAATAACAACTTTTTCAATAAAATCATCAATATGACAACTAGGATCGTCATAAACCGCTTTAATAGACTCTTGTAAAAAGCGCACAATATCATTTACATGGAGCATGTTATCTACTAACATTTCTGGATCTTCTGAGGGCTGGTCTTTAGCAGCAGGTTGGCCAAAATCCATATTCATCAAATTTGCCTCAATGGATTTTAAAAAAGATTGGAGTTTGTGCTCTTCTCGTTCATAAATTTCTTTATCCTCTTGTTGCATCTGTAAGCCTAGTGTTGCGCTTGTTTCAAAACGATAATATTTGCTATAACAAATCTCTTTTTTATTGCTAATCATCACAAAAAAGCGCGCATGTTCTAAAGTGGCATAGATAACAATATTATCCTCTAACATGGGTTTAATAAAACTATACATCAATAAAAAAGGGGAAAAGAGATAATCAAATTCGCGCAAATCAGAATTAAAGGTGTTAACCTCTTGTTCTAAAGCCTTTTTAGTGATGAAAAAACAATAACCATCAATTTCAAGGATCACTAAATCCTTATAAGTGGTTTGGGGGGGTAAATGCCGCTCTAAATCTGTTTTTTTACACATGCCCTGTTCTTCACTCTTTGGCATGCCACATAAATAGGAAAAGGGATAAGTTGTAAAAAAATCACTGGCATCTTTAAGGGCTCTAATTGTAACTAGACCATTTTTAACTGAGTAGACTTTGTTAATAACTTCACGGGTTTTTTTCCATTTGATCCGCTCAATACGGCTTAAAAAAATATCGCTATCATAATTAAAGCACAAAAACACATCAGAGAAAAACAAAGCCCGTATATTGTCATAAAAAGCATTTTTAAGAGATTGCCACATTCCCATTTAAGTAATCTCCATATGTGCGGCAAGCAAAGCCTTAGCCTCTAATAATCCCATGTCTTTTGGAATAAAGAAAGGCTCTAACATGTAATAATGGACTTTAGAAAAGGGTTTGGGTAGTTTAAAGCGATCCCAAGTGTTAAAAGTAAAAGCATTGGTAAAAATTACACGGCAAACCACCACCCCCACTCCTGTTTTTTGTGCCAAAGCCACCACCCCATCAGCGATGCTATGATAAGGCCCCTTAGGCCCATCTGGTGTAAGCCCCACATCTGCCCCCTCTTTTAAATGTTTCATGCCCTCAACTAATACGCGTACACCCCCCTTTTTAGACGATCCTCTAATAGACATAAACCCAAAGCATTCATAAAGCCTTGCGGCTAAACTCCCATCAAAATGCTGGCTAGCCACCACATATAAATTAGGCTTTTTTTTCAAACGCAAATAAGCAAAGGGCAACATCGCAATTTCTCCATGCCAAAAGCTAGCAATAAAGGATTGTTTTTCTAACCCCTGAGCCAAATAAAAGCGGTTTCTACAAGTTTTAAAAAGACATGTCAAAACCCAATAAATAAGCACGGGTACAGCCCGCAAAACAAAGCCATTTCTAAACCGTTTTAACAAGGTTTAAATCCCATTAAACGCCCCTTTAACCTGCCTTTATGATGCGCGATCACCTGCACGCTAACTAAATCCCCCACCTGTGCATTTAGCGCTTCAAAGCTTAATAGCCGTCCATTATCGCTACGGCCTTCTGCTAGGGGTTTTGTGATATTTTCTATTAATACTGAGTGGATTTTGCCTACCTCATCTTTTGCTTTTTGCTCTAAAATTTCTTTATGGCGGCTTTGTAAGCGTTTTAAATTGCTATGAGCAATGTTTTCTGGTACTTTTTCTAAGTGATAGGCGGGGGTGAGGGGGCGTGCTGAATAAATAAAGCTATAAAGCGTATCAAAACGCACCTGTTCTAATACCTCTAAAGTTTGTTCAAAATCTTTCTGTGTCTCACCCGGAAAACCCACAATAATATCTGTGCTAATCCCCACATCTGGTACAAGAGATTTTAAACGCGCAATGCGATCTAAATACCACTCTTTGCTATATCCTCTTTTCATCGCCTTTAAAATGGTGTTTGATCCACTCTGCAAAGGGATATGAATACTCTTACACACCTTAGGATTTTTAGCAAAACACTCTAAAAAGGCATTATCCATATGCAAAGGGTGGGGGGAGGTAAAACGGATACGCTTTAACCCATCAATTTGGCTTAGCGCCTCTAAAAGGGTGCTAAAATTAACCTTAGAGTGATCACTACTAAAACGCACCCCATAATTATTCACATTCTGCCCTAAGAGTAAAATCTCTTTAACCCCTTGTTTGGCTAGTTTTTCTGCCTCTTTTAAAATCAAATCCATAGGGATAGAAATTTCTCTACCCCTTGTATGGGGTACAATGCAATAGGTGCAATGTTTATCACAACCAATAGAGATATTTAAAAGGGCTTTAACTTGGCTAGGGGCATGGGTGTTAAAAACATAGGTGCTATCATCATGATCTAAAGATACCTCAATAGCTTTTTCTTGCTTAATAATATCTGTGATCTTAGAAATATTGCGCGCCCCTAAAACAAAATCCACACTCGGGGCTTTTTGTAAAATCTGCGCGCCCATATGGCTTGCGCTACACCCACACACGCCAATTTTGGCATGGGGCTTTTTAATCTTGGCAAACTGCCCGATCTCAGAAAATAGCTTTCTTTCTGGTTTTTCGCGCACACTACAAGTATTAATTAAAATTAAATCAGCTTCTTTAGCCTCTTTTACTTCTACATAACCCACTTTACTTAACTCGCCTACTAAATGCTGGCTATCGCGCGTATTCATCGCACAGCCCATCGTTTCTATATAAACTTTTTGGTTTTGCATGGTTTAGATAATGTGGAGTTGGTAAATAAAATCCTTCTGATCTGAACTAACCCGTACCTCAGATAAATGTACGCGGCAATTTTGCTTTTCTAAAAAGGCTAGAGCTTGTAGCATATCCTTATGGGCGTTAGTGGGTGCAAAGTAAAAAATATGTTCTTTTTTAAGGGCTTTTTGGTAGAGTTCCTCTAGGCTAATGCTATAAAGTTTACTTTGTTTTCTATCCATTTTAGCTAAGTGCAATTGCATAAAACACCTCCGATAAACTAGCCCTCTAGCTTAGCGCATGTTGGCTTAAAAGCGTTTTTAGCGCTACAACCCTCTCCCCCTGCACCCATAAATCCTTTGCGCGGCGTACATGTAAAAGCCAATTTAAAATACCGCTGATTTTAACTTCACCCCTAAAGCTAAATAAAGCTAAATCTGCAAACTTGCCTTTTTCTAAACTCCCCCCATTAAGCCCTAAGGCTTTACTAGCATGCAAAGTTGCACCTAGTAAAATCTCTGGTAACAACTCTAATAAGGGCTTTTGAAATGCCCACAAAGCCATGCGTAACTCTTCTAAAAAATTCAAATTGTAATTAGAACTCTCTCCATCGGTAGCAATGGCTATAGCAATATTTAACTGTTCAGCTAACTTTCTCTCTAAGATTTTGCCACTTAAAAGGCGATTAGAACGCGGGCATGTAATAAGAGTGGTTTGTGCGATGTGTTTAGCATGTTCTAAATGCTGGCGATTTGCAAATAAGGCATGTACGAGTAATAGGCGTTGGTTTTTAAAGAGGTCTAAAAATTCTAAGGCATTGTTATAATTGGGGCTAGGGGTGGTTTTTAAAATCTCTTTATAAAACTTTAAAAACCAACCTTGCTGGTTTTCTAACCATTCTAACTCAGCCTGCGATTCTAAAAAGTGGGTGGAGATCACAGGGCTTTTATAAGTATCTAATACCCTTTTGGCTAAATCTTTATGCACCGAATAGGGCGCATGGATAGCAATAGCCGGGATAAAACGCGCACCTTTAAGCTGCTCTGTGAGGGCATGGCGCTGGCTAAAAGTTTTAAAATTAGAGGAAGTGGCCTGCCCTCCAATGAGTTCATCAAAAAACACCACCCGCAAAGGCGAGTTTTTAAGACAATCTCGATCTAGCCCATAACTGCTAATAGCCCCCACACTGCCTACACCACTTAATAGCTGGGTTTGTATACCTCTTTGCATGTGTAATACTGATCTTTTCAAAACCTTCAATCTATTTTGCATGACACTGCTTAGCCAATTTTCAAAACTCCCATAATCAAAGCTATTTTTTTGCCCGCAAAATTCTAAATGCATATGGGGATTAACAAAGGCTGGCAAGAGTAAGCCATTTTTATCAAAATGAGATTTAGCCCCTTTATACTTTCTATTAAGAAAAGCAAAATCGCCCACATCTATAATTTCACCCCCCTGCACCACCACTCCCCCATCTTTGAGCATGTCAAAATTAGCATTACACAATAACAACGCCCGCGCGCCAATAATTTTAGTGTTCATAAATATTTTCCCCTGCTATTACAAAAAGAACAGAACCCTCTAAGATATGTTGGTGATAAATACTATAAGGGTTATTCACTTGGGTTTTTTTGTTTAAATCTACAAGCATTAAACGCGCCTCTTTACCTATAGCTATTTCCCCATAATTGCCCTTTAAAAAACGCCCGGGATTGCTTGCCATTAGGATAGTGAGTTGTTTAAGGCTAATGATTTGTGTTTTAACTAAATGCGTATAAGCAAGTGCAAAGAAAGCATCAATACTTTGCATGCCAAAGGGGGCTTCTTCAAATATTTTTAAAGAGGGCGTGTGGGTGTAGTGTAGCGAGGTGAGCATGTCTATTTGGCCATTTTGCAAGGCGTGTTTGAGGGCTTCTTGTTGTTCTTTATCCTTTAGAGGTGGCAAAATTTTAGCACGCGAATCATAGCGCTTATAAATTTGCTCTTCTAAAATCAAATGGTGTAAAGGGGTTTGTACAAAAAGAGGCGCGCCTAAAGATTTAAAAGCCTGCGTGATTTTAAGCGCTTCTAATTCTACTATGCTATCTAACATAGTAGGTATTTGGGTGTGTAAAGCCATAGCTGCATATTTGCCAACTTCTTTAATTTGAATCAAAGGGCTTACACTGGGCAAACCTAATTCATAAGCTAAAGGACTAGAGTCCATGATAGCAAGAGTAGGCCGCCCCTCATAGCCACGCACCCCACACACCAAAGGCAAACTAAGCATTTTGGCATAATCTAAAGCGGGTAAGAGTTTTTGCCCCTCCAAATTGTAAATATACAAACAAGCCGGGCTATTTGGGGGCAACTGTCCATGTAACATGGCTAAATTTTGTAACCGCTCTTTTGCATTTAAAGGGTGAAAACAAATAGGGTCTTTAAAGGCAATAGCTTGTTCTAATGCGGCTTCTAAGGGGCTAGCAATATCTTGTTGTTCTAAACTTAGAGGTTGCATATCAGGTTCATTCAAAGAGTATAAGGGGGTTAGATCGATGCCCATTAAAGTCCCCACACCCCCTTTTAAAGCCTGCTTTTTAAGCTTAAGATAGGTTTTTGCTTGCAAATTATGTAAAAACACACCTAAATCTATAAAACTAGGCAAGAGGGTATGATCTTGGCAATCTATCACGCTTTCATGCTGGCTAGGGCTTAAAAAATTTTCTATTGATTCAATATAATCGCCCACTACCCGCACATCTACTCTTTCCCCCTCTGCTAATCTTGCATTTTTTAATAGCAAAAAAATCTCCTATAATCGCAATAAAAAAGCGCCCAAACGATCCATCTGCCCGCTTATAATTAAAATCCCCATTAAAAGTAAGATTAACCCTGAAATTTTTTCAATCCAGTAAGCATATTGTCTAATTTTTTTAAGAAACCCTAAAGCTTGGTTGATCACTAAAGCCACGATTAAAAAGGGCACACCAAAGCCTAGTACAAATACCCCTAATAATGCCATGCCATAGACATGCTGGGCTCCGCTTAATAATACAATGCTAGTAAAAATAGGCCCAATACAAGGAGTCCACCCTAGCGCAAAACTCATTCCAAGCACTAAGGGTACTAAACTCTGTAAAAACGGGTTTTTAAACTCCAGATGCATGTCCCAAGTTTTGCTTTGATAGAGTAATTTAATGGGTAAAATCCCTAAGAAATGCAGCCCAAATAAAATCACTAAAGATCCAGAAATTACCCGTGCCCATGTACCATTTAAATAAGCGTGCATGATCTTAGCCATAGAAACCCCAATGAGCCAAAAGATCAACCCAAAACCTAGTACAAATAAACTAGCCTTAATCAAGATAGAAAAACGGCTAGCTTGGCCATTTTTAAGGTCTTCTAGGGAGGTTTGGGAGATATAAGACATGTAGGCTGGAATGAGGGGTAAAATACAGGGGCTTAAAAAGGCTAAAATCCCGGCAAAAAATGAGGCCACTAGTGGCATGTGATCAAAAATAGATAATAGGGTATCCTCCAACATTTCAGTTATCCTAAGTGTTTTTTGCTATAATAACAAATCTTTAAGCATACTTAGAAAATTAAGGACACTGACATACACCACATGCTAACAAATAACCCTGAAGAATCCCCCGTTTGTTCTTTTAAAGATTTGGGTTTGCACTCTAAAATCTTAAAATCCATTGCTGATGCGGGTTTTACTAGCCCTAGCCCTATCCAAGAAAAAGCTATTCCTGTTATCTTAGAAGGCAAAGATGTGATCGCCCAAGCCCAAACCGGTACCGGCAAAACCGCCGCTTTTGCTTTGCCCATTATCCAAAACTTGCAAAATGATAAAAGTATAGAGGCGCTTATCATCACCCCCACGCGTGAGTTAGCCATGCAAATTAGCGATGAAATTTTTAAGCTAGGCAAGAGCTCGCGCACCCGTACTATTTGTGTTTATGGGGGGCAAAGCATTAAAAAGCAATGCGATCTTTTAGAGAGAAACCCGCAAGTCATGATTGCTACCCCCGGGCGACTCTTAGATCATCTAAAAAATAAACGCCTTAAGCGTTTTGCCCCTAGAGTGGTGGTACTAGATGAGAGCGATGAAATGCTAGACATGGGGTTTTTAGATGATATTGAGGAGATTTTTAATTACTTGCCCGAAGATGCCCAGATTCTACTCTTCTCAGCAACCATGCCCGCTCCCATTAAAGACTTGGCTAATAAAATACTACAAGACCCTATCTCTATTCACATCGCCCCTACCCATGTAACTAATGCTGATATTTCCCAGCGTTTTTATGTGATCAATGAACATGAACGAAATGAAGCAATCATGCGCTTATTAGACAAGGAAAATCACAGCAAAAGCATTATTTTTATGCGCATGAAAAGAGAAGTAGATGAATTACACCAATTTTTAAGCGCTAAGGGCTATAAAACCACGCCCTTACATGGCGATATGGAACAACGCGCCCGCCGCGAATCTATTAAGGCTTTTAAATCTAAACAAGCTGATGTTTTAGTGGCTACTGATGTGGCCAGTCGTGGTTTAGATATTAGTGATGTCAGCCATGTTTTTAATTACCATTTACCCTTAAATACAGAGAGTTATATCCATCGTATCGGGCGTACTGGGCGCGCGGGTAAAAAGGGTGTGGCTATTACTCTAGTAACGCCTTTAGAGTATAAAGAACTCCAACGCATGCAAAAAGACATCGGTTCTTCTATTGAGCTTTATGAAATCCCTAATATGAATGAAGATCGCTTGATTCAAGCTATCTCTAAGGTAGAAGTGGACGCGGAAGTGGTGAGCTTATACGAACAACTCACCGAACAATTTGAACCCTCTCAATTAGTACTTAAGCTCTTGAGTTTGCAATTTAAAAGCTATAAAGTTGATTTAGATCAGATTTTAGTAGAACCTAAGCCAGTTACGCGCCCTAAAAAATATGCCTCTAAAACTTATAAAAGTGGGCGCTCTAAAGACCCTAGACGCAGATATTAAGGTTGGATATGAATCACCCCTACATTTGGCAAGATAACGCCATTGTTCCATTTGATAAGGCTACAGTCCATGTGCTAAGTTATAGCCTGCATTATGCAAACGCTGTTTTTGAAGGTATCCGCGCCTATAAAGGTAGCGATGGTTTGTATGTTTTTAGATTACACGATCACATGCAAAGACTCTTAGATTCTTGTAAAACTTTAATGCTTAATCAAGTGTATACTTTAGAGGCGCTAAAACAAGCTACTTTAGATCTTTTAAAAGCCAATGCCTGCAAAGAGGATACTTATATCCGCCCGCTTGTGTTTATGGGGCTTGGTAGTTTAGGGATTTGTAGTAATAATCCTCCTATCCATACTATAATTGCCACAGTAACATGGAAACACAACCCAATAGAGGGCATCAAGGTTAAAACCAGTTCTTTTAGAAAAAACGATGTACAATCTAGCCCCAATAAAGCTAAAGCTAGCGCGCATTATCTTAACTCCCAGCTAGCCAAACAGGAGGCACTTCTGTGTGGGTTTGAAGATGCTTTATTGCTAGATAATCAGGGTTTTGTGGCTGAAGGCTCTGCTGAGAGCTTTTTTATGGTACAGCGCGATCATCTCATCGTTCCTCCCCTAGATTATGCCCTAGATTCTATCACCCGCCAAACCGTTTTAGAATTAGCCGCGCATTTACAAATCCCCATCATAGAGCGCCACATAGCACGGGAGGAAATTTATAACGCCCAAGAGGCCTTTTTTGCAGGTACAGGGGCAGAGATTTTGCCCATTAAATCCCTAGATTGTAGACTTATAGGTGGCCAAGAAAAACCCATTACTCAGGCTTTAGCAGAGGCGTATATGCAATTAGTTAGAGGCGAGCTTAGCGCACTCAAACACCATATCACCAAGGTGTAGGGGAAAAATACATGCCCATTGATCTAAACGAGCATTTGAAAAAGAAACAATCCAACCAATCAGAACCCCCTAAGATTCCTCCCAAAAATACTCCGCTTAAACCCCCATTTCCTCCCGTGTTACAATCCAGAAAAATCACTTATATAATTATTTTTTTCATTCTCTTAGCTTTTTTATTGATCACCAAACCTTTTACGGTGATTCAATCCGGGGAAATTGGAATTAAGATCACGGCAGGTAAATACGATCCCATTCCTTTACAACCGGGCATTCACTTTTTTGTCCCCATTGTGCAAGATATTTTAGTCATTGACACACGCGTACGCACCATTAACTTTTCACGCACAGAAGACATGGGCATTGTGGGCAAAAATCAGGGGATTTTTAGAAACGATGCGATCAATGTGATGGACTCTAGAGGGCTTACGGTTTCTATTGAACTCACTGTGCAGTATCGTCTAAATGCTAAAACCACCCCCCAAACCATCGCCACCTATGGATTAAGCTGGGAGCAAAAGATCATTAATCCAGTAGTACGCGATGTGGTGCGATCGGTAGTGGGGCGCTATCCAGCTGAGGATTTGCCTATTAAGCGCAATGAAATTGCTACTCTGATTAATACTGATATTAATAAAGAAGTTTCTAAGTTACCCAATTCTCCGGTAGAATTAAGTTCGATTCAACTTAGAGAAATTGTACTACCCCAAAAAATTAAAGAACAAATTGAAAAGGTACAAATTGCGCGCCAAGAGTCTGAGCGGGTTAAATACGAGGTAGAACGCGCCAAACAAGAAGCCCAAAAGCTTGCGGCTTTGGCTAAGGGAGAGGCTGATGCTAACCGCATTAAAGCACAGGGGGTAGCTGATGCAATTGTGATTGAGGCTAAGGCTAAATCGGCGGCTAATTTAAGTGTTGGGCAAAGTCTAAATGACCGGCTTTTACAACTGCGCCAAATTGAGGTACAAGGGCAATTTAATGAAGCGCTTAAGGCTAATAAAGATGCCCAGATTTTATTAACCCCCGGGGGAGCAGTGCCTAATATTTGGCTAGATACAAAGAGTAAGCAAAAAGCCCTAGCAGGGCATGGAAGTCAACACTGATTACATGCTAACTGCTCTTTTACAAACAGTTTTAAGCCACCTAAAGATATTTTGGGAACAAGCTAGCCTTTTTGCTTTGGTGATCTTTGGGTTGCATTGTGCTTTTTTTCTCTGCTTTTTTATTCTAGGTTTGTCTTTTAGAGGGTTGGCATCTACTCTATTTCATTTAATCGCTCTTGTCTTTTTGTTCGCAACACCCTTTGGGGTGCGCTACACTTTAGAACAACAGCTTTTTAAAATCCAAGCCACCGTACAACAAGCTTTTTCTTTTACTTATACAAGTGCCTTTGTTGCAAAGGTACATATTAAAAATCAGGGTTATTTACCCATTCATAAATGTTTTTTACGCCTAGATGTGTTGTTACCCTCTGCTAATAAATTCCAAAGTTTTTTACACCAGTGGGTTTTTGCACACTCTTATATCCAAACTTTCCAACTCTCTTTACCCCCCCATAAAGAACAAAGTCTAGTCATGAATATAGAACCCTATCCTTATAAACAAGCCTCTTTCAAACTTTCTAGTGCCTGCCACTAGTTTTATTAACTAAACTTAGTTAGAATAGCCCAAATTTATTTTTAAAGGATATGGCATGGCAGTTGGTATCTTCTATGGCACAGATAGCGGGAATGCAGAAACAGTGAGCAATAAAATCGCAACACATTTAAGCGGCGCAAAAGTTTTAGATGTGAGTAAGGCTAGCAAAAGCGATTTTGATGGCTTTAGCTCTGTGGTTTTAGTTGCGCCTACTGCAGGGGCTGGGGATTTACAAAGCGACTGGGAGGAATTTTTAGGAACGCTAGATGCGTCTAATTTTGCCAATAAGACCGTTGCGCTTGTGGGTCTGGGTGATCAAGATACTTACTCTGAAACCTTTGCTGAGGGCATTTTTCACATCTATGAAAAAGCTAAGGCTGGTAAAGTTGTGGGCTTTACTTCTACAGATGGGTACACTTTTGAGGGGTCTAAATCTGTAGTGGGTGGTAAGTTTGTAGGGCTTGTGCTAGATGTGGATAACCAAGATGAGTTAACAGATGAGCGCATTAACGCTTGGGTTAATGAAATTAAGGGGCAGCTATCTTAAGTCTTTAAAAAAGGGGGGGTCTTTTAGGTTTGTTTATCATGAGCGCATATAACAATCTAATCTCATTATAAGGAAACCTATGCAACCTAGATGGTGTTACTTACGCCCTGAAATAATTTTCTCAGCCCTGCTAGTTTTGGGCTTCTGCGCTTGTGGTTCTAATCCTCCTCATAAAAGAGATGTTTTCTTGCAAAACATGCCAGCTTGGATGGTAGAAGATCGCAGCATGTTTGTTACTCAAGGCATTGATAGCTCCCATGTTATTGATGGACAAGTGGAGCGCTCAGAGAGAATAGCTAGAGAGAGGGCGCGTTTCCGTGTAGCTGAACATATTGCTAATAAAATTAAGGAAATTTATACTAAAGATCAAAATGCTGATCAAAAATCCTATGATAGTGAGGTCTTTTCAGAGATCACGCAGGCAATTGCTGCTAGCTTTGATAAATGGGTACAATTAGGGGAATATATTAACCCTAATAACCAAGAGGTATTTATGCTCATGCGAGTAGATGGCTATAGTCCCGGCCGTCTGCTAGATAGACTTGAAAAAATAAACACCCTAAGTACACAAACTGTTAAAGATATTGTGCAAGCTGTAAAAACTATCTTTAAAGAGGCCATAGATTATGGTGATGTTAAGGTTCCACAAAGCATGTAAAAAAGGCACTACCCGGTGGTGTTTAGGGGTTTTATTTAGCAAGGCGCGATTAGATTTGATTCAAGCAATGCTTTATTACTTAAATTGAGTTATTCCTATGTTAGACTACCCCCTAGTTTATTAAACGAGGGTGTGTTGTTTTTAAAATCGTGGTATGCGCGGGTTGTGTCTATGATTTTGCTTGTTTGGGGGTGGGCTGGGGCTAATGATTTGCAAATACAACACCTTAAAGAGGCATATAAGCGTATCGAGCATCAGATTAATTCTAGTAATAATATTTGGTTAAAAAAATTTAGCAATGCTGAAAGTTATGAGGAAATTTATACAGAGATTCAAAGCGTCCAAAACCAGCTTAAAACTCTTAATAACAAAAAGGATAGCGATACGCTTAAAATTAACACACTAAAGCATGTTTTACAAGCCCTTAAACACCAAGAGGAATTATTAGAACGCTATAAGATGAATCCCTTTAAAGACCTTGTAGAAAAACCTAGTATCCCTAATATCCCTAATATCACAAACCCTATTGCAATCGTGGAGGGGATTTCCTTTATTAAGAAAATCAAAGCCCAGTATAGCACCATGAAGTCGCATCAAAAGAGTTTATATAACATCTTAGCCTTAATCAACCAAAAATTAGACATTCTAACCCAATTAGAATCCCAAAACGAAGCTTCTAAGAAAGAAAGTTTTGCTAAGCAAATCTACCAAGAACAGATCAAAAAGATCGAATTACAAGGCGCGCAAAATCTTTTAAAAATCAGCATTGATGTGTTTGCTAAGGATATTGAAGAGGCGAGTTTAAATATCAACTCCCAAATTAAAGATCAAATCCTTAAATTAATTTATGTTGTTTTAATCGCCTTAGTGAGCATTGTTTTAGCTTGGGCTTTAAAGATCGTTAGCCATAAATATATCCATAGCAACGAACGCGCCTACACCATTAATAAGGCGATTAACTTTGTTAACGCTAATGTTGTGGTGCTAATTTTTCTCTTTGCTTATCTTGAAAATGTTTCTTATTTAGTAACTGTGCTAGGTTTTGCTAGTGCTGGGCTGGCCATTGCCATGCGCGATTTATTCATGAGTCTTTTAGGGTGGTTTACAATTATTATAGATGGCAATATCCATGTAGGCGATCGAATCAAAGTCTCTAAAGATGGAAACACCTATGTAGGCGATGTTTTAGATATTTCTGCGCTTTATATCACAATCTTAGAGGAAGTAACCCTTACAAGTTCTAAAGAAAATAGTTATCGCGCGGGGCGCATTATCTTTATCCCTAATAATTATATTTTCACTAATCTACTTTCAAACTATAGCCATGCTGGCATGAAAACGGTGTGGGACGGGATTGATTTTTTTGTTACCTTTGATTCTAATTATAAAAAGGCTATGGAAATTGCCCTTAGTATTGCTAATGTCCATGCCAAGCAATATACCGAGATGACCTATAAACAAATGAGTAACATGCGCACTAGGTACTCTTTGCGCAACACCAGCGCCAACCCGCGCGTCTTCATGGCTTTAGAAAAAGATGGGGTACATATCAGTATATGGTATCAAACAAATTCATACGCCACTTTAGTACTCAAGTCTAAGATTTCAGCCGACATTTTAGATGCACTCCTTAAAGAACCTGATATTTTTGTAGCTTACAGCACAATTAAGTTTATTAAAGAAGGTGGAGATGGTTTTGGGAATAAAGAGCATAGGATTTTATGATGAAACAAAAAGTCTATTTTAAAACCTTTGGATGCCGCACTAATTTATTTGATACTCAGGTTATGTTAGCGCATTTAAAGGATTTTGAAAGTACAGATCATGAAGAAGAAGCCCAAATTGTGGTACTTAACTCTTGCACGGTTACCAATGATGCAGATTATAGCGCTAGAAGTTATGCTAAAAAAGCCACCCGTTTAGGTAAAAAGGTGTATTTTACCGGCTGTGGGGCAAATACACAGGGGCTACAACTCTTTCAAAGTGGGCATGTTTTTGGAGTCTTTGGGCATGATCATAAAGAAGAAATTAATGCCTTACTCCAAGAAAAACAGGGGTTTTTCCATGAAGATAAACAAGAACACTTAGATCAAATCCTTTTATCTAATTTTGTTGGTAAGACGCGGGCATTTGTCAAGATTCAAGAGGGCTGTGATTTTCGCTGCAGTTACTGTATTATCCCAACCGTGAGAGGACAATCTAGGAGTTTAAATCAAGATCATGTTTTAAAACAAATTACTATGTTGTCTCAAGCAGGCGTATTAGAGGTGGTGCTTACAGGGACTAATGTAGGCAGTTATGGGCTTGATAGAAACACTAATTTAGCCCGTTTAATTCTTAAAATTGCAGATTCAACTTCTATTAAACGGGTGCGCATTGGCAGTTTAGAGCCTAGCCAAATCAATACAGAATTTTTAGACCTTTTAGATCACCCCATTTTAGAGCGGCATTTGCATATCGCACTCCAACACAGCCATGACAACATGTTAAGGCGCATGCGGCGGCGTAACCGCGTTAGTAGCGATATTAAGCTTTTAGAAAAAATAGCCTCTAAAGGTTTTGCAATTGGTACAGATTTTATTGTAGGCCATCCTTATGAAGATGAATTAACTTGGCAAGAGGCGCTATTAAATTTTAAACAACTCCGGTTAACCCATATCCACCCCTTTATCTACAGCGTGCGTAACAACACCCCCTCTAGTAAAATGCCCTTAAGTGTACGCGTTCCGGGTGATATTGCTAAAACTAGATTAGATCAAATCAAAACCCATGTAGCTATGCAAAATCTGGCATTTAGACAACAACTTAGAGAGAATAAAGAGGTCTTAGAGGTGATAGTAGAAAGTTTTAAAGCCCCCTATTATCGTGGCTATGATCAGTATTTTAACCCGGTTAAAATCCTCTCTAAGCAAAATTTAAAAGGGCTTGTGTGTCTAAATACCTATGAAGTGAGAGCTGATGCTAACTATGCCACGCTCTAAAAAAGCTTTGATTGGGGGGTTTGCTTTACTAGTGGGGGTGATCTTTATTGCCTTTTTATTGTTTAGAGAACCAACAGAACTTGTGAGTATCCGCGATTTTAACGCGCTTTTGCATTCTGATAAAATCCAAAGTATCAAAATTGATAGCCACTATATTTATCTTAAGATCAATTTTAAGATTTATAAAACCGCACGGCTAGGGTGGAAAGATTCCATGCAATTTCCTACAAATATCCCTATTGAAGTGTTACAAGAAAGTAAGACAACAGAGCAATTATTAGATTTGGTGATTATTTTCTTCTTTTTGGTGCTTTTAGCTATTTTGTTGCGTTTTGTGTGGAGTAGAAAAACTTTGCTCCAACCCTCTTATGAAACCCCCAAGCTACAAAACACCCCCCTACCCTCTTTACACGCAACCTTGCCTAATGTAAGATTTGCAGATGTAGCCGGCACTAAAGAAGTTAAAGAGGAATTGTATGAAATTGTGGATTATTTGAAAAATCCTAAAAAGTACCAAGAGCTTAAGATCAAATTGCCCAAAGGCGTACTTTTAGTGGGCCCTCCGGGTGTGGGTAAAACCATGATTGCTAAGGCTTTAGCCTCTGAGGCCAAAGTGCCTTTTTTTTATCATAGCGGGAGCGCATTTGTACAAATTTATGTGGGTGTGGGGGCTAAGCGGGTGCGCGAATTATTTGCCAAAGCCAAAGCCTTTAGCCCCTCCATTGTTTTTATTGATGAAATTGATGCAGTGGGTAAGGCCAGAGGACACCAGCGCAACGATGAAAGAGAAGCCACGCTCAACCAACTTTTAACAGAAATGGATGGCTTTGAGGAAAGCGCGCAAGTGATTGTGATTGGGGCGACTAATAAAATAGATGTGATTGATGAAGCGCTTTTAAGAAGTGGCCGTTTTGATCGGCGCATTTTCATCTCTCTACCCGATTTAGAGGAAAGAGTTCAGATTTTACAATCTTATTTGAAAGATAAAAACCACACCCTAGATTGCATGGAGGTGGCTAAAATCTGTGTGGGCTTTAGCGGGGCGATGTTAGCCTCTTTGGTGAATGAAAGCGCGCTTAATGCATTAAGGCATAATACGCAGGTGATTACCATGAGAGATATTTTAGAAGTAAAAGATAAGATCGCCTTTGGTAAAAAGAAAAATGTCGCTCTAAGCGAACAAGAAAAAAATCTCTATGCGCTTTATCAGAGTGCTAAGGCGCTTAGTGCTTATTGGTTAGAGGTGGCATTTGATAAGGTTTTATTAGTGGGGGATTTTCTCATCGCTAGCGATCAAAGGATTTTAAGCAAAAGTGAAATGAATAATAATATCAAAGTCTATTTAAGTGGCATGATCATTTTAGAACTTTTCTTCCAAGAACACTACACTTTAGCTAAAGACGATCTCAAACATGCCCTTGAGATAGCCAAACGCATGTGTGAGGAATATGGCATGGGGGATAAGTTTATCGGGGATAGGGCAGATATGGAGGCTTTATTAAGCACACTTTATAAAGAACAGCGAGATTTTCTGAGTAATTCTAGAATGCAAGTAGAGGCTATGGCTAAGATTTTATTAGAAAAAGAAAAACTCTCTAAAACCCAAATGCAAGAAATTTTGCGTTCCTTTGTCTGATGCATTACTTTAGTGGCTTTTGTTTTAGAGGGGAAAAATGGCTATTTGATTGGATTTTAAAACCTTATGGGCTTTATAACATTGCTGGCTTTAGCTATGGGGCGATTAATGCCCTTGAGTTTGCCTATAAGCAAGTTAAACAGGGTTTACGGGTACAAAAACTCTTTTTAATTTCACCTTGCATGTTAGCTTTCAAACCTAAAGCTTTTAAGCGGCTACAAATTTTAAGTTATCAAAAAGACCCAGCCCTTTATGTGCGCTCTTTTTTGCAAAACATTGGTTGGAATAGCTTACTTGATTTAAACCCTAATTTAGCACGCTTCACACATTTAGGCAGTTTAGAGGATTTAAAAATTCTTTTAGAATACACCTATAGCGCAGAAAAACTAGCGTTTTTATACGATGAGGGGGTCTCTATTAGTGTGTTTTTAGGGCTAGAAGACAATTTGCTAGATATTAAAGAAGCCTTGCATTGTTTTAAACCTTATGCAAGTGTGTGGCAGCTTAAGGGGGCTAATCATTTATTACAAAAGCCTTTAATTGTTTACTAGGCTATCTTATTTTTTTGCTACAATTCTTGCCTTTTTGTTTTTTGTGATATGGATTTTTATGAATTTTTCGTTTTAAGGGAATTTCATGACTTTTAAGAGCAAAATTATTCTTTCGCTAGTTGTTCTTGTAACTTTGTCTTCTATCGTGATTACCGCCGTTGCCACTTATCAAATACAAAAAGGCATCATGCAACGCACCCAGCGATCTCTTTCTATGACAGCGCATATTCTTTCTAACTCTTTAGAAGAATGGGATAATAATATCCGCACAACCCTAGAAAGAACAGCCAAAACCTTTAACAATGTGGATTTAAGCGATACACCACGGCTTAAAAAAATCCTAACTTTTGTACAAGATGGCCTGAGATCAGCAGATGTACATGTGGCCTTTGAAGATGGGAGTATTATTAAACTTGTTGGAGAAGCGCCTAAAGGATATGATCCTAGAACTAGAGAATGGTATCAATACACCAAAGAGCATAAAAGACTTTTTGTTACCCAGCCTTATATGGAGCTTTTTACAAAAAAAATTGTGATCACTTACGCCCTGCCGCTAATTCAACATGGAGTTTTTAAAGGTGTTTTAGCCTCTGATATTTATTTAAGCAGTGTGTTTCACTCTATCCGTCGATCTTTTAGACCTAACCAACGAATACACCTCATCGATCAAAATGGCACTATTTTAAGCTCCTCTGTTTATAAAGAGGGCACAAAATACCACGCTAGCGATCCACAATTTTTACAGCGCATTTTATCCACCCAATCTGGTTTTTTTGAACAAGAAGAAAAGGGAGGAGAGAGAAAATTTTATATCTATGATACGATTAATGGTTTAAATTGGAAGTTTATCACCACCGTTATTAAAAAAGACGCGCTTCAGGATTTATCCGCGATTCAATCCTCTATGCTCACCTCTGCATTTATCTTTTTAATCATCGCTTTGGCTATCCTTTATGCTGTGATTCAAGTTTTGTTTAGACCCTTAGTCAACTTGCGTAATCTCGTTGTTGAACTAGCATCTCAAGAGGGGGATTTAACCAAAAGATTAGCGGTTAAGGGAAAGGGCGAAATTGCAACTATCTCTGAAAATGTCAATAAACTTTTGGCTAAGATACAGGGGATTATTTCTAAGATTAAAGAGGTGAGTTCTGAGAACACTAAAATTGCTAATACTTTACACGCAAGCTCGGTAAGTGTGCAAAAACAAACCCAAGAGGAAAGTAAACTTATCGGAGTGGCTATGGAAAATAGCAATAATATCATTAGCACGATTTTAACCAGTGTTGCAAATGCAGATAATAACAATAAAAATCTATTACAAACCGATAACACCTTAGAGGAGATTCGATCTAAAATCCAAATCTTAAGTAAAGACTTAGCCAATAACGCCCAACTCAGTGTAGAATTTTCTAATAACTTAGAAGAAACTTCTAAGAATACTGAGAATATCAAGGCAGTTTTAACAATCATTTCTGATATTGCCGATCAAACTAACTTATTAGCCCTGAATGCGGCAATTGAGGCCGCAAGAGCGGGTGAACACGGGCGCGGGTTTGCAGTGGTAGCTGATGAGGTCAGAAAGTTAGCCGAAAAAACCCAAAAAAGCTTAACTGAAATCCATAGCACCATTAATGAAGTGGTGCAAAGTGTGGGCGATATTAGCCAAAATTTACACACCAACTCCCAAGAAATCCTTAAAACTTCTGAACTCACCCATTCTTTACAAGAAATGGTCGATTCTAATGTAAAAAATATCCAAGCGGTGATTAATGCCACGACTCAAGATGTAGAGGAATTTAAAGGGGTGGCTAGTGCGGCTAAAGTGATTGTCAATGAAATTTCAGAGATTAATAAATTAGCTAGTTTGAGTTATGAAAATGTACAAGATGTAAGCAAGGCTAGCACTTCTTTAAATGAAATGGCTAAAATCTTTGATACAGAACTGGGTAAATTTAAGGTCTAATGTGTATGTAAAAAATTCTGTGGCTTATTTGTGCGTTGTTTTGGTTGGGTTGGTACTCATCTTAGGGGGGTGCTCAGATCATAAAAAGAAAAAAGAAGCAGCACAGCAAAAAGTAGAAAAACAAACCCCGCCCACTTTCCACTTTTTAGATCAACAACACCAAGAAATGCAGTTTAAAATAAACGACTCGATCCTAGAAATTAAGCCCTCTAAAGCTATGCCAACTTTGATCATGGTTTTAGACCTAAGCTCGCAAATGTCGCCCTACACCCTTTTATTAGAGCATTTACAAAGCCATTTTAAGCAGGTGCGCTTTTTAGCTATCCTTAATAAAGCCTATCCTCAAGATCAATTAGATAGCTATGTTGCAAAACTTGGCTTGCATTTTCCTTTACTTAATCCCATGCAATCAACTTCTTTTAGCGCGCGTTTTTCTTGGCCACTACCCTATTTTTTACTCTACAATGCTAAGGGGCAACTTTTACAAAATTACCATGGGGCTATTGTGGAGGAAATGTTATCTAAAGACCTCCAAGATTTATTAGACACTGAGGAAAAATAATGTTTAACTTTTTTAAAAAGACAATCCAAAATGTCGCCTCTTTACTCAAAAATAAAGACGCTACCTTTAGCAAGGAAAGTATAGAAGAAATTTTAATTGGCTTTGATGTGCAGTATGATTTAGTGGAAAAATTACTAGAACACCTACCCGAGCAAATCAAACGCAACCATTTAGAAGTGGCCTTGATGCGTTTTTTGCGCAAAGAAAGCCATTATGATAAAGTTAGTTTAAAACCTATTGAGGGTAAACCCTTAGTCTCTTTAATTTTAGGGGTTAATGGAGCGGGCAAAACCACTACCATTGCTAAACTGGCTAAAAAACATCTTTTAAATGGGCAAAAAGTGCTTTTGGGGGCGGGGGATACTTTTAGAGCGGCTGCAGTTAAACAACTCCAACTTTGGGGGGAAAAGTTACAATTAGAAGTGATTAGTGCGGGGCAAAATAGCGATCCTAGTGCGCTGGCTTATAACACCATAGAAGCCGGCACAGCAAGAGGCATGGATCAAATTATTATTGATACTGCTGGGAGATTACATAACCAAACCAATCTTAAAAACGAGTTATTAAAAATCTCTAAAGTTTGCTCTAAGGCTTTAAAAGGCGCGCCTTATTATAAAATTTTAATTTTAGATGGCACGCAAGGTAGCTCGGCTTTAGAGCAGGCTAAAATTTTCCATGAAAGTTTAGAATTAGACGGGGTGATTGTAACTAAGCTTGATGGCACAAGTAAGGGGGGGTGTATTTTAAGTATCCTTTATGAATTGCAATTACCCATTTTGTATTTAGGTGTGGGGGAGAAAGAAGATGATTTAATTGCCTTTGAAGAGAGAGAATATATTAAAAGCCTCTTAGATGCAATCTTTAAAACCGATGGCTAAAAAATCCCGTGTCTTTGAATGCCAACATTGTGGGTTTATCAGCCCTAAATGGCTAGGTAAATGCAATAATTGCAACCAATGGGAAAGCTTTATAGAACACAGCACAGAGAAAATTAAAAGCCCTTCTAAGAATTCTGTACCTATCTCTATTGCTAGTGTAGAACATGAAAGAATTAGCGCCTTTAGCTCGACTCAAATAGAATTAGACATTGTTTTAGGCGGGGGGATTGTACCCGGTGGGTTGTATTTAATTGGGGGTAGTCCGGGGGTGGGTAAATCTACTTTATTATTAAAAGTAGCCGGCGGGCTAGCTAAAAAGGGCTACCGCGTGTTGTATGTGAGTGGGGAGGAAAGCGCAGGACAGATTCGTTTAAGAGCGGAGCGTTTACAATGCGTGCAAGAAAAGCTGTATTTACTCAATGAAATTAATTTAGATGTGATCAAAACTAGTTTATGCGCTGAAAATTATGCTATTTGTGTGATTGATTCAATTCAAACCCTCTATTCAAGTGCTATTAGTGCAGCCCCGGGCTCTATTTCTCAAGTACGCGAAATCACCTTTGAGCTTATGCGCTTAGCCAAACAAGAACAAATCGCAATTTTTATCATCGGACACATCACCAAAGAGGGTTCTATTGCTGGGCCTAGGGTGCTTGAACACATGGTAGATAGTGTGCTGTATTTTGAAGGCGATCCAAGTAGAGAATTGCGCATTTTACGCAGTTTTAAAAACCGCTTTGGTACAACTAGTGAGGTGGGCATTTTCCAAATGCACCAAGAGGGTTTGATCAGCGCTAAGCAAGCTTCTAAACTTTTTTTTTCACAAAAAGAGAGTTTAGCAGGGAGTGCATTAAGCGTTGTTTTAGAGGGTTCGCGCGCGCTTATCTTGGAAATACAAGCCCTTGTATGCGAAAGCTCTTTGAATAACCCTAAACGCTTGGCTACTAGCTTTGATACTAACCGCTTGCATATGCTCTTAGCTTTATTAGAGAAAAAACTAGAAATCCCGCTTAATCGTTACGATGTTTTTATTAATGTCTCTGGAGGGATTAAAATTAGCGAAACAAGCGCGGATTTAGCCGTGATTGCAAGTATTTTATCTAGTTTTAGAAACCGCCCCATTAGCAACAAAACAGCCTTTATTGGGGAAGTGGGTTTAACTGGATCCTTACAAGAAGTGCCTAATTTAAATGTGCGTTTGAAAGAAATGGAAAATTATGGCTTTTTAAAGGCCATTGTACCTAAAAGGCCTAATATCACAACCCCCATTGCCTGCTATGAGGCTAAAGATGTTTCTAAAATCATTGAATGGATGTAAAAGTCTAAATCTTTAATCCTAAACTACGCTTATTTCTAGTTTACTCTTTCTTTGATAAGCTTGGCTCTGTTGTAGCACAAAACCTTTAGTGGCTTTATAGCACAATTGGTAAATGCATGAGAAATCAGATTAGCTTAAATTAAGTTATAATATTTGATCTTGTTTTAGGGGTGATTGATGGCTGCTATCTATCCTTATGTCTTGATCGTCCATTTAATTTGTGCCATTATTTTTATTGGCTATTTGTTTTTTGATGTGGTGATTTTCCCTAATGTTAAACGGCTTTTTGGCGAGGAAATTGCACAAAAGGCAAATCAAGGAATCAACCAGCGAGCCATTAAAATCATGCCTATTTGCGTGCTATTGCTTTTAATAACAGGGGGCATGATGGTAAGTCAGTACATGGGTGGGGATAAGGGGTTTTTAGATACTCCCTTTCAAAAACTTTTGATGCTTAAAATCTTTCTAGCTTGCTTGATTTTTGCCATGGTAGGCATCGCCCTTACCTGCAAATTTCTAGGTAAGCCAAATCCTCTAGGTTCAATTATCCACCCAGCGGTTTTAACTCTAGGCGCTTTGATCATCATTTGTGCTAAACTCATGTGGTTTGTTTGATGTACTCTACTAACACAGCTTTCCCCTTATATCTTAAACTCTCTATCCACGCGTTTTTGAGGCGCTGTATTTAAATGGTTTTTAGTGGCGGTGTGAGAGGAGAGGGTGAAAGGAAAGTTGTGGAAAATGAAACTTTAAAGCGCGATATTAAACTGCGCCAATTACTCATGATTGCCTTAGGCGGGACGATTGGAACGGGTTTATTTGTAGGGACGGGGGGCAATATTGCTAATGCTGGACCTTTAGGGACTTTAATTGCCTATTTAATAGGGGGTATAATTGTCTACTCCATTGTTTTATCTTTAGGGGAGTTAGCCAGTGTCTACCCTTCAACCGGAAGTTTTGGGGATTATGCGAGTCGTTTTATTGGGCCCGCAACAGGCTACATGGTATTTTGGGTGTATTGGGTGGGTTGGATCATCTCTGTAGCTGTGGAGTACATCGCGGTAGGGTTTTTAATGCAAAGATGGTTTCCCCATGTCCCTGTTTATTACTGGGTGGGCGTTTGCTTTGTACTCATCTTTGTACTGAACTCTTTATCTGTGCGTATTTTTGCCGAAGGGGAGTTTTTTTTAGCCTCCATTAAAGTTTTAGCCGTCTTTATTTTTATTGTCTTAGGAATAATCGGGATTTTATACCAAGCCTATTTGCATGGCTTAAGCAGTGTTTTACATAATTTTTATTTTAGTGCTAATCCAACACGCCACCTTAGCCCCGGATTTTTTCCTAAAGGGAGTTATGCCATTTTTGGGGTGGTTTTAGCCGTGATCTTTGCTTACACAGGCACAGAAATTATTGGCGTAGCTGTGGGCGAAACTAAAGATCCAAGTTCTGTGATGCCAAAGGCAATTAAAGCTACTTTATGGCGCATTGTCTTTTTCTTTTTGGGTTCTGTTTTTATTATCTCTGTTTTTTTACCCATGACTGATTCAAGTATTTCACAAAGCCCCTTTGTTAGCACGCTAGAGCGTATCCCTTTGCCCTTTTTAGGTACAGGTATTCCTTATGCTGCAGATATTATGAATTTTGTCATCATTACTGCTATTCTTTCTACGGCTAACTCCGGTGTTTATGCCTCTAGCCGCATGATTTATGGCTTAGCCCAAAAAAAGATGTTTTTCCCTCTTTTTGCCAAACTCAATAACAAAGGAACACCTGTTTATGCGGTTTATCTTTCTATGGCATTTACTTGTTTAGGCATGCTCACTAAAATTTATGCACCCGAAAAAATCATTGAAGCGCTTATTAACCTCATTAGTTTTACTGTTATTATTGTCTGGATTAGTGTGAGTGTGGCGCAGTATAATTTCCGCAAACAATTTATCGCTTCAGGCAAATCTTTAAAAGATTTACCCTACCGCGCTCCATTTTTACCCTTGATTCAATTTGTAGGGATTAGCGGGTGTATTGTGGGGGTGGTTGGGGCTTATATAGACCCTGAACAGCGTATTGGAGCTTATGCAGCTTTAATCTATGTGTTTTTCTGTTATATTGCCTATTATGTAACCAAAAATAAATGGGGATACTGCCCTCAAATGGGGCTAGATTAAACAAAGTTTAGCTATACTGGAGCGGTTTGTGTGTAAAAATAACTTAAAGGAAGTTCTATGAGGTTTATGGCATTAAGTGTAGCGTTAGCCACAGCACTAGGGGCTGCTACGATTAATATCCAAAGCATGCCACCGGTGCAAAAACGCGTAGGTGCAGATAGTGGGAATAGTACTATCTATTCTTACCACGATTCTGTAAAAGAGGCAACTAAGGCTGTTGTAAATATTTCTACCCAAAAGAAAATCAAGAGCAATTTTATGGGCGGAGGAATGTTTAACGATCCTTTCTTCCAGCAATTTTTTGGGGATTTATACAACGCAATTCCTAAGGATCGCATAGAAAGGGCTTTAGGAAGCGGGGTGATCATTTCTAAAAATGGCTACATCGTTACTAATAACCATGTCATTGATGGGGCGGATAAAATCTCTGTAACCATTCCGGGGAGCAATAAAGAATATTCAGCTACTTTAGTTGGTACAGATGCAGATAGCGATTTAGCCGTCATTAAGATCAATAAAGAAGATCTACCTGTGATTCGATTCTCAGATAGTAGCACCACTTTAGTAGGGGATTTAGTTTTTGCTATTGGTAATCCTTTTGGGGTGGGTGAAACTGTAACACAAGGCATTGTCTCAGCTTTGAATAAAACCGGGATTGGGATTAATAATTATGAAAATTTTATCCAAACCGATGCAGCGATTAATCCGGGTAATTCCGGCGGGGCTTTGATTGATAGCCGCGGGGGATTAGTGGGCATTAATACGGCTATCTTGTCTCGCACGGGGGGTAATCACGGTGTGGGTTTTGCAATTCCTTCTAACACCGTTAAACACATTGCAACCCAGCTTATTAGAACCGGCACTATCCATAGGGGTTATTTGGGTGTAGGGATTCAAGATGTGAGTAGCGAATTACAAGATAGTTACAATGGTAAAGAGGGGGCTGTTGTGATTAGCATTGAAAAAGACTCACCGGCTAAAAAAGCGGGCTTGATGATCTGGGATTTAATCACAGAGGTCAATGGCAAAAAGGTTAAAAATGCGGCTGAATTGCGCAATCTCATTGGCTCTCTTGCACCTAACCAGCATATCACCCTTAAATACATACGCAACAAAAGAGAGTACACAACAAGCCTTGTATTAGCTGAGCGCAAAAATCCCAATAGAAGAGAAACCAGTACAACCCATGAGGGCGTAAATGGCCAATTAAGCGGTATTAAAGTTGAAACCCTCACACCTAGATTGCGCAAAGAAGCGCATATTCCTGAAAATATCCATGGCGTGTTTATCCAAGATGTCAAGGATAATTCTAAAGCCCAAGAATTAGGCTTTAGACAAGGAGATGTGATCATGCAAATTGAAAATGTCAGCATTAGAAATATTGAGGATTTCAACCGCGCGCTCACACGCTATAGAAATATAACCAAACGCTTCTTAGTCTTTGATCCAAATAGAGGCTATAAACAAATTGTGGCTAAGTGAGTGTTTTAGCTAGGGAGGGGATTTCTGAGAAAAAAATAGGGGCGTGTTTTAGAGATAATTTAACTTTCTTTAAAGCACATTTACCTGAGCTTTATAACAAACTTTTACCCCCGCCCACTCTTTATAATCTTCTTTATGATGCAGGCGGGATCAATATTCTTAATCTTACAAATGCTACTTTACTCTTCCCCTGTTTAGAGGGCAAACACCAGATGTTAGCCATCTCAAAAGACTGGGCAAAACGCATTTTAAATAACCCAAAATGGCAACTCCATGATAATGGGGTGAGTTTAGATTCAAGTACGCTTTCTTTAACTAATCAGGCTTGTCAAGCTATGATTGAAATGGTTAGTACTTACCCTTGTAGCCAAGAGTACCGCTTAGGACAAAATTTTTACCCGCCTACAGCTATTTATGGGCTAGCTGGAGGGCTATTTTTGGCCTTATTGTTAGAACAGGGGGCTTTTTTCCATGCGCTCTATCTCTTTGAAGAACACATAGATTTACTGCGCATTAGTTGTTACTTTATTGATTATAGATGTTTGTTTAATGCAACCCCACCTAATAGTTGCGTGATTAGCCTTGAAAAGCTTAATACAAACCTTTTACAACATATTTTTATCCATAAGAAAATCACCCATAGTTTTTTACATTTAGAATTTGACCCTTATAAAAATAAAATAAGCCAAGAAGCAGCCCACCGCTTTAACATGGCTAAAAAAAGCGCCTTGAGAGGTTGGGGTAGCTTTGAAGATGAAATGTTAGGTTTAAACAACACTTTAGAAAATTTTAAATACAACCCTTTTTTACTCCACCCAAAAAGAATCAAGCGCATAGAAATGCCTATTTGTGTTGTGGGTAATGGGCCTAGTTTAAATAATCTACTCCCCTTTTTAAAAAAGCATGCTAAAGAAATGGTGATCTTTAGCTGCGGTACAGCGCTTAAGGTACTTAAATCGTATGGGGTTTTAGTAGATTTTCAAGTTGAAATTGAACGCATTGGTTATTTAAAAGAAGTGTTATTAAACGCCCCCTTAGGTGATACGCCTTTAATGTGTGCGAATATGATTAATCCAGAAGCTTTTTTATTGGCTAAAGAATCTTACATGTTCATGCGTGGGGGTAGTGCTAGCGGGTATATTTGGCCTCATTTAAGTATAGAGTATAGCGCCCCCTTTGTAGGCAATGCCGGAGTAGCGCTAGCTAGCCTATTTAGCTCTACTTTAATTTTATGCGGGCTAGATTGTGGCTATATAGAAGGGCAGAGCAAACATGCCAAAGGCTCTTATTATGGGGTTGAAAAGCCCTCTATCCCTTTTGATACCCTAGAAGTACTCTCTAATTTTAAAGATACAAGGGTATTTAGCGATGGGTTGTTTTTGCTCTCTCAAATGCAAATGTCTATGCTATTTGCTAAACAAAAAACACGGGTTTATAATCTCTCTAGTGGGGCTTTTATTAAACACACAATCCCCACTCGCCCACAAGATTTACATTTTAAACCCTATCAAAAATTAGAAGCTATCCGGCACATCAAGCAAGCCTTTAAAAAAAATCAAACCCCCACTCTTAGTACAACTCCCCTAGAAACTTTCCAAACAAAACTAAACACTCTCCTACAAACCTCTATTACAAGTAAAAAAGACTTATACCACTTAATAGATTGTATTAGTACTTTGGGTGTAAAAAGTATCCAAGAAGAACCTTTAGCCGGTATTCTTTTAGAGGGCTCTTTATCGCATATGTGTTTACACATGCTAGTCTCTTCTTTGCATCTCAAACAAAGCGATATTCCTAACTTTTATATGCAGGCTAAAGAAATTTTATTATCCACTTTAGAAAAAATGATAGGGCGCTACCGCTGGCAAGTTTTGCAACACCAAAGCAAGGTCTAGGGCATGTTTTCAATATTGTATTTGTAGCGCTGTTTTTCTAACTCAAGCTCAAGGCGGTGTTTTTCCTCCTGAAGTAATTCTTTTTGGCTGGATAATTTTTGAATCACGCGGCTAGTGTAATAAATATTATTGGTCAAATAAATTTTGGGGGTAAAAAGAATCAAAGCAATAAATAACATAGCCAAAACCATAGCTAAAGAAGCAGGGGAGAGTCCTTGTTTCTCTTTTTGTTCATGTGCAAATAAAGCCTCTCGTTCCTTATTACTAGTTCTAAGACGCCTCTCCTCCATCTCCTCTAAATGCGGCTCTACCATTAAATCTTCTTAAAATAAAACGCGCGCATTTTAGCACTGCGCGCACGCCTATTTTCTTGAATTGCCTTTTTGCTAGGGACTATGGGCTTTTTAAAGAGCAACTCCCCCCTGCTTTGTGCCCACTCTTTAAAGGCGTGCTTGACTTTTCTATCCTCTAAAGAGTGAAAAGAGATAATACATACAAGCGCTTCCTCTAAACTCTGCACACACGCCAAAAGCTGATCTAAATTGTGCATTTCAGCATTAACTTCCATTCTAATAGCCTGAAAGATCAAAGTTGCAGGGTGGTGCTTGCTATGGCGGCTATGCTGGCTTATAAAATCTGCAAAATCTTTTGCACTATAAAAGGGTCTATTTTGCACAATCAAGTTAGCCATTTTCTTAGGCGCATACACCTCTCCTGCCTGTAAAATCTTTTCTAAGGCATAGACGCTATAGGTGTTAATCACTTTAGAGGCGTCTAAACTCTGATTCATATCCATGCGCATATCTAAAGTGGGGGCGTTAAAGCTAAACCCCCGATTTAAATGATCTAATTGTAAAGAACTCACCCCTAAATCTGCTAAAACCCCACAAACGCGATTTTCCTTTAAAAGAGAGGGCAAAATAGTTGCAAAATTCCCACTTTTTAAAGAAAAACGGCGTATAAAGGGTGTGAGCTTTTCTAAGGCTTGCTTGCTAGCCTCTTTATCTCTTTCTATACCAATAATACGCAGATCTGGGTAAGTTTGGAGTAAGGCTAGGGTATGCCCGCCTAAACCTAAGGTGCAGTCTATTAAAACAGGCTTTAAATAAGATTTAATCACTTCTTGGAAAATAGCAACAACTTCTTCTAATAAAACACTTTGGTGCAGAAACTTTCCTTTTATGGGTTGCATGGGCATAAGCCGAGTTCTGTCGTGGGTGGTTATTTATCTATGGGTGGGTTTTACAACCCACCTCTTGCGAAGTGCCGCATTTAAGACTCTACCATGCACTTCTTGCTACGGATTGGGTTTACCTAAGCCAGCCCCAATTGCTTGGGGTGCGGTGGGCTCTTACCCCACCTTTTCACCCTTACTCTAAAAAGAGCGGTTCTTTTCTGTGGCACTTTCCCTTAGCTTACGCTAGCCATCCGTTAAATGGAATCCTGTCTTGAGTAGCTCGGACTTTCCTCTTTGGTTTGACCCAAAGCAACCACCGCCCATGCAAGGCGCATTATAAAGTAAAATTTCTTAGAAAACAAGCCTATAATTCACTTTCTGGCAAAATTTTAGACCAATTTTTAATAAAGCGCAAAAAAGGCGAAGTGTCCGGAGGCTTGATATGGCGCACCACCTGCCCGCCTTCCACCCCCTCCCACACTAAGCGCGTATGGAGTGCATGTTTTTCTAAGAGTAAATGCCAACTAGCGCGCATTTGATCTTGCATGCGCTGCTCTAAATAGGCAGCAAAATCGCTATTATCAAACACCACCACCGATTCGGTGTTAATATTAGCCGAGCGCGCGTCTAAATTAAAACTACCGATCCAAGTTTTTTGCCCATCAAAAATCAAGGTTTTACTGTGCAACGAATTTTTAAAACGGCCCTTTATTTTAGGTTTAAGCCCCTTGCGGGTGTATTTGACATAGTGGAAAAAATCGCTTTTAATCTCATAAACATTAGCCCCCGCCTTAACTAGTTTTTTAGCATACCGCTCCCATGCCCCATAAACCACAATGGCATCTGTGGAGGCTAATGAATTAGTTAAGATATTTACCTCTAAACCTTGATCAAGTTTTTCTGTTAGAAGTTTTAGAAGAGTTGGGCCCGGGATAAGATAGGAGGAGGCGATGTATAAAGAATTAGTGGTTTGTTTGAGAATATCTTGGAGGGCTTGATTAATGGGTGAATGGGGTTTAAGATCGTGGATTTTAAAGGGGCTATCAGCAATAAAAGAGGCTTTACCCTCATAAGCTTTATTTCTCTTATGAATGAGTTTTTCTATAAAGGCTTCCACTTGCTCATCATAGCTATTTTGCTCGCCTAAAAGTAATTTAGAAAGGCTCTGGTAATAGGTCTTGGCGTATTTTTTCAATTTGGCATGGCTAGGCAGCATATTAGCAGGGACAGCATCTTTAAAATTCCAGTAGTCTAAAAAACTTTTCTTAGCCTGCAAACTCACAGCCCCTAAAAACAGCGCATCGGTGTCTAAAAAGTTTTCTTCTAAATCATTATCAAAGTAAACATCAGCGATATTACGCCCCCCGATAACTAAAGCCACATTATCCACAATAAAAATCTTGTTGTGCATTCGTTTTTCAATCTGATCGTAATTGGCCATGATCTCAAAATAGCGCAGGCCTCTATTGCGGATATGATAGGGGTTAAAGATTTTAACATCAATATTAGGGTGGGTATTAAGCATGATAATATCTGACATGTCTGAATCTAATCCATTATCATCAATGAGTAGCCGCACTTTCACGCCTCTATTAGCCGCCTTGTAAAGCTCAGACATCATCACCCGCGAAGAGATGTCGTTTTTATATAAATAAGTTTGGATATCTATATTGTGCACGGCTAAACGAATTAATGCGATGCGCTGCAAAAGGGCTTTATCCCCCTCTTGTAAAATAAAGCCTAAGCTTTTAAGTGGGTCTTTTTGCAAAGTCTTTGCATAAATCTGGCCTAAGGGAGTTTGCAAAGGGTCATAGGTTTCTAGGCTTTTGTAGGGTTCTTTTAATGTTTTAAGAGAGAGACAGCCACTTAATAAAAGGCTTATACAGATACATAAAAAACGCCACAACTAGCTAGCCTATTTTTACCCCTATTAATCTAGCATCTTCTCTTTAGGCAAACACAACGCCGCAATAAACATTAAAACCATTAAAACCGCCACATACACAAAAAAACCATTTTCCATATGGGCGTTTTTAAACTGCAAAGCCACATAAGGGGTTGATCCCCCACATAGCGCATTACCCAAAGCAAAACTAAAACCCGTGCCTAAGGCGCGGACATGTTCAGGAAAGAGTGAGGCTTTAAAGATACCCGCAATGGAGGTATAAAAACTCAAGATTAAAAAGAGTGTGATCACGATGCAAAAGGCTAAAACCGGACTATGCGCGTAGGTAGGCAAGAGTTTAAAGAGGGGGTAAATGCCAAAGAAGGCTAGAATAGTAAAGACTAGAATTGCGTTTTTATGCCCGATTTTATCCCCTATGATTCCAAAAAGCGGCTGGATAACCATTAAAACAAAGAGTGCTCCCATAAAAATTTGATTCACTATAGGTTTAGCCATGCCCGCATTTTCTAGGTAAGTTTTAGCGTAAGTGGTGATAGTATAAAAGGCTAGAGACCCACCGGCACTAATGATAAAGACAATTAAGCATAAATTCCAATAGGGCAATAAACCCTTTAAAGTCCCGCGATCGCTATGCTCTTCTAATTCACTAGAACTCTCATCCATTACCCGCCGCGCGATTAAAGAGCCCAAAGCCAAGAGTCCGCCTAGCACAAAGAGAATGCGCCACGCAAAAGCCCCCATTTGCTCCACACTAAAAAACAATAACACTAGTTCAATAGAGGCCACCGCTAAAAACTGCCCTCCAATTAGCGTGCTATATTGGAAAGAACAGTAAAACCCGCGTTTGCCTTTAGAACCTAATTCAGATAAATAAGTGGCAACAATGCCATATTCTCCACCTACGCTTAAGCCTTGAATCATGCGCGCTAATAATAAAAGCAAAATCGCTAAATCGCCTACCTTTTCTTTAGTGGGCAAAGCCGCGATGAGAAAAGACCCGGCAGCCATTAAGCATACAGATAAAATCATGGATTTTTTACGCCCGATTCTATCAGCTAGCGATCCAAAGAGCCAAGAACCGATAGGGCGGATAAAAAAGCCGGCTGCAAAAATGCCAAAAACTTGGATTTGTTGGATAATAGGGTTACTTGATTCTGAAAAGGAATGGGCAAAATAAGTAGCGCTAAAGGCATAGATATAAAAATCAAACCATTCAACTAAATTTCCGCTAGCGGCTGCAACAATCGATCGGATTTTTTGGGCACGGTTGAGATTTTGCATTAGCGTCTCCACAACCCTCTAGCCTTCTCAAGCAGGCTAGGTTTTTGCCTTTTAACAAAGCGCCTCAGCGTGGCTAAAAAGTGATGCCACTCATGGATTTCCATTGCTGGAATGGCTCCGGCGTAGTTAGTGTGGGGGGGTAAATCCTTGCCCACAGCCCCCTTACCCCCAATTTGGCTAAACTCGCCAATGTGCATATGCCCGCCTGTGCCTACTTGCCCGCCTAAAACAACATTGCGCCCCATAGTCGTAGAACCTGAGAGTCCTACTTGAGACACAATAATAGAATGTTCGCCCAAAACGCAGTTATGCCCCACTTGTACAAGATTATCAATTTTAACCCCCTCTTTAATGTGGGTGATGCCAAAGACAGCGCGATCGATAGTGGTATTTGCCCCAATTTCTACCCAATCATCAATGCGTACACAGCCGGTATGCTCAATTTTTACATGCGTGCCTTGTTTAGTGTGGGCATATCCAAAGCCGTCGCTACCAATTACGCTATTAGCATGGATATAGACATGATTACCAATAGTGGTGTTTTGATAGATAGTAACGCTAGGATAAATCTTACAATGCGCGCCAATTTTGACATGATCGCCTAGCACGACATTAGCCATGATCACGCTATGATCGCCAATTTCTACGCCTTCACCCACCACCACATTTGGCATTAAAATAACGCCCTCGCCTAGTTTTGGGCTATTTTGAGCATGCGGGTTTGCAAACATCTCTGTTTTAAAGGCATCTGAGATAAGAGCAAAGGCAAGGTGGGGGTTTTCTACGATAAGGGCTTGGCTAATTGAGGGGACTTTGTTTGCATGTTCAGCGCGGATAAAAACAGCCCCAGCCTTAGTATCTTTGAGTTTTTTAACATAGGATTTTTGATCCACATAGCTAATATATTCAGAAGTGGCTAATTCTAAAGGCGCAACCCCAGCCACCTCAAAATCTTTAAAATTAGAGGGGGGGGTAACTTCTAACGCATAGGTTTTAAGTAAATGTTGCAAGGTCATGCAAACTCCTTAGTAGAACTGATTTTTATAATTTCAAGTAAGTCTTTGGCTTTCAAAGAGGCTTTGCCAACAAGCACGCCATCTACAGAGGATAAATTCAAAATTTCCTCTACATTGTTTAGTTGTACACTCCCGCCATAAACAATAGGTGCAATGCTACCGTGTACATGTTTTAAGCTTTGTTTTAACCCCTCTAAAGTTTCTTTAATCTCTTTAATTTGCGCGCTAACCCCCGTACCAATGGCCCAAATAGGTTCATAGGCTAGAATGAGTTTAGGATAAGACACATCAATACCATCTAGTTGGTTGGTTAAAAACTCTAAAAGTGTTTTTAAACCTTTTTGGCGCACTTCTAAAGACTCCCCTATACAAAAGACGATCTTAAAGCCTTGATCTTTATAAAAATCAAACTTAGCACGGCACATTTCTAAACTTTCTTGTAAAAGTAAGCGCCTTTCGCTATGCCCGATTAAAAGAGTCTCTATTTTTTGTGCTTGTAAGGCCTTTAGTGTGATCTCCCCAGTAAAAGCGCCCTCCAAAGCGGGGTAAGCATTTTGTACGCCTAGTTGGAAGTGCTTTGAAGAGCTAAATTTTTCTAGTGTAAGCAGGGGAGGAAAAAGCGTGATAAAGGGGGCTAATTTAGAATCTAAATTTTGCTCCAAATAATCTACATAGGGCAAAACATCTAATGTATACGCCTTTAAATTAGCCAAAACATATTTCACACCACACTCCAAAAAGTTTCTCAAACATCTTAACCTACAAATCCTAATTCAAAGTTTACTCAAAAATATCATAAATGCGCTACTATTTGGGCAAAATTTTTCAAAATACGAGGCAGGCATGCAGCAAGAGGAAATCATTGAGGGGTATTATGGGGTTAGTGCAGAGCGCAAAAAAAGCGGAATCTATGCCAAACTAGATTTTTTACAAAGCGCCACCGGGCTTATCTTAGCGCTTTTTATGATCGCGCATATGTTTTTAGTGAGTAGTATTTTAATTAGCGATAAGGCAATGGAGACGGTGGCTAAGTTTTTTGAGGGGAGCTTTTTAATTAAGGCAGGGGAGCCAGCAATTGTAAGTATCGTAGCCGCGGGGGTGATTGTGATTTTAGTTGCCCACGCATTTTTAGCCATGCGCAAATTCCCTATTAATTATCGCCAATACCAGATTTTTAAAACCCATAAACACCTCATGGCCCATGGCGATACAAGTTTATGGATGGTGCAAGCAGGAACGGGTTTTGCGATGTTTTTCCTAGCTAGTATTCATCTTTTTGTCATGCTCACCCAGCCTAGCAGCATTGGCCCGCATGCCTCCTCTTATCGTTTTGTTACCCAGCATTTTTGGTTGCTTTATATCTTTTTGCTTATTTCTGTAGAGTTGCATGGCTCTATTGGGCTTTACCGCTTGGCTATTAAATGGGGGTGGTTTAAAGATTTAGGCATTGAACAATTACGCAAAATCAAATGGGGCATGAGTGTGTTTTTTATTGTGCTAGGCTTACTCACCTACGCAGCTTATATCAAAAAAGGCATAGCCGGAAAAGAGGCAGGCATTACAACGATGCAACAAGCCAAACAAGCCGATGAAAGACTCCATAAAGACTAAAAAGGATTTGAAATGAAAATTGTTTATTGTGATGCGTTGGTGGTGGGGGGCGGTTTAGCGGGCTTGCGCGCTAGCATTGCCTGCCGCCAAATAGGTTTAGATGTGGTGGTGCTTAGTTTAGTGCCTGTAAGACGCAGCCACTCGGCCGCCGCGCAAGGGGGCATGCAGGCAAGCTTAGGCAATGCTAAGATGAGTGAGGGGGATAATGAAGATCTGCATTTTTTAGACACGGTTAAGGGAAGCGACTGGGGCTGTGATCAACAAGTAGCGCGCATGTTTGTAACCACCGCACCTAAGGCTATCCGCGAGTTAGCCAGTTGGGGCGTGCCTTGGACTCGCATTAAAAAGGGCGATCGACCAGCAGTGATTAATGGCGAACATGTAACCATTACTGAGCGCGAAGATCGCCATGGTTATATCTTGAGCCGTGATTTTGGGGGGACTAAAAAGTGGCGTACTTGCTTTACTGCTGATGCCACCGGCCATACCATGCTTTATACTGTGGCTAATGAAGCCTTGCATCATAATGTCAAAATTGAAGATCGTAAAGAGGTGATCGCACTTATCCACCATGGGGGTAAATGTTATGGCGCGGTGGTGCGCGATTTAATCACTGGGGAGTTAGCCGGCTATGTCTCCAAAGGTACACTTCTAGCTACAGGGGGCTATGGGCGGGTTTATAAACACACTACAAATGCTGTAATTTGTGATGGCTCCGGGATAGCTAGCGCTTTAGAAACAGGGGTGGCTAAGCTAGGTAACATGGAGGCGGTGCAGTTTCACCCTACAGCACTTGTACCCAGCGGAATTTTAATGACTGAGGGGTGCAGAGGCGATGGGGGAGTTTTGCGCGATAAAGATGGCTACCGTTTTATGCCCGATTATGAACCAGAGAAAAAAGAATTAGCCAGCCGCGATGTGGTGAGTCGGCGCATGCTAGAGCATATCAAAAAGGGTAAAGGCGTACCCTCACCTTATGGGGAACATTTATGGTTAGATATTTCTATTCTAGGGCGTGCGCATATTGAAAAGAACTTACGCGATGTACAAGGCATTGCTAAAACCTTTGCAGGGATCGATCCAGCCGATGAGGGGAGCAAGGGTTGGGTACCTGTTAAGCCCATGCAGCACTATTCAATGGGGGGTTTGCGTACCGATTGTAAGGGGCATACCCACCTTAAAGGGCTTTTTTGTGCCGGTGAGGCGGCATGTTGGGATTTACACGGGTTTAATAGGCTAGGGGGTAATTCGGTGAGCGAGGCTGTGGTGGCTGGAATGATCATTGGGGATTATTTTGCCCAGCACTGTAAAAGTGCAGAATTAGATATTAGTACCCACATCGTAGAGAATTTTATCCGCGCAAGTGAGGATTATTTGCATGGCTTGTTGCACAATGAGGGTAAGGAAGATGTGTATGTCATTAGAGAGCGCATGCGCGAAATCATGGACGACAAAGTGGGCGTGTTTAGAGAGGGTAAAGTTTTAGAGGAGGCTTTAAATGAACTTGAAGATCTCTATAAACGCTCTAAAAATATCCAAGTGAAAAACAAAAAACTACATAATAACCCCGAGCTAGAGGATACCTACCGCACCCAAAAAATGCTTAAAATCGCGCTTTGTATTGCCAAAGGCGCGCTAGATCGCACCGAAAGCCGCGGGGCGCATACCCGTATTGATCACCCTAAAAGAGATGATGCTAACTGGCTTAATCGCACCTTAGCCTCTTGGCCTGATCCTAACCAAACCTTGCCCACACTAGAGTATGAGCCATTAGACATTATGAAAATGGAAATTAGCCCAGATTTTAGGGGCTATGGCGCAAAGGGTAATTTTATCCCCCACCCACTCAAAGAGAAAAGAGATGCAGAAATTGCCCAGATTACAGAGGAAATCAAGGCTAAGGGGGGGAATCGCTACGATTTACAAGAAGCATTAATGCCCTTTGAGTTGCAGGAAAAATATAAAGCTAGAAATATCAGACTAGGAGAAGAGTCATGAGTCGCACCATTACCATTAGAGTTTTAAAATTTGACCCCCAAAGCGCGGTGTCTAAACCCCATTTTAAAGAATATAAACTTGAGGAAATCCCTTCTATGACGCTTTTTATTGCGCTAGGTATAATCCGTGAAAAGATGGATCCGGATTTGAGCTTTGATTTTGTGTGCCGCGCGGGGATTTGTGGGAGCTGTGCGATGATGATTAATGGCCGTCCGCGCCTAGCTTGTAAAACCCTCACTTCTAATTTTAGCGAGGATACAATTACGCTTATGCCCATGCCCTCTTTTCCTCTGATTAAAGATTTAAGCGTGAATACTGGCGAATGGTTTGCACAAATGGATGCACGCGTGCAAAGTTGGGCACACCATAAAAAAGAGGTGGATATTACCCGCCCAGAGGAGCGCATCGATCCAGATGAAGCGCAGAATGTTTTTGAACTTGATCGCTGTATTGAATGTGGGTGTTGTATTGCAGCTTGTGGGACTAAACTTATGCGGCCTAATTTTATTGGGGCAGCAGGAATGAATCGCGCGGTGCGCTTTATGCTTGATTCGCATGATGAGCGCAGCGACGAGGATTTTTATGAATTAGTAGGCGATGATGATGGGGTTTTTGGGTGCATGAGTTTGATTGGTTGCCATGACACTTGCCCTAAAGAATTGCCCTTACAAGGTACTTTAGCCGATTTACGCAACCGTATGTCTAAAGTTGGGCGTAGCCGCTGATTTAACATGCAAAGCCCCCAGTACCACTAACCCTACAAAAAAACTCCCCTCAATAAAGAAAGAAAAGGGATCAAAGCCGATCCCTAGCACAATATAAAAACAAAGCATGCTCAGCATGAGTAAGCAAAAGATAGGCTGGGTTTTTAAAGCACGCCAAAATAGAGTAAAAATAACCCCCCAAAGTAGCAAAAGTACCCCTAGTCCAAAAAGCCCAGTGCGCGCAAGGGTGTTAAAAATCTGGTTATCGTATTTTTCGGTACAATCAATGGTATTTGTTTTTCTATAAGAGTGGGCTAGTTTTACAATTTCTTCTAAATGCTTGCATTTGGTGCTTAAACTCATGCCAAAGAGAGGTGAGAGGCGCACAATAGCGATGGCCTCCCTCCAGCGTGCAAGCCGTGCCCCAATGCTAGAATCAGGGTTTTTATGCTCATAGAGCTCTAAATCTTGTTTAAAAGATTGGCTAATTTCTCTTGGGGCTTGGATAAGATGTTTGGTTTCTAAGGCTTGGTTACAAAAAAACATACCGGTAAAAATAAGAGTGAGGCTAAACATATAGGGCAGAGCATGCAAGGATTTTTGCAGGGTTAAAATAAAAATAGAGAGGATTAAAAAAGTACAAATAAAAGCAATCCATGCGCTTCTAGTCGCGCTAAAAAGCAGTACTAAAAAGCCTAAAAACATGGCTAAAGTGAAGGCGATTTTTTCATTTTTATTAGCATAGTAGATAGCATAAATATAACAGCCCAAGATTGCAACAGAGCTAAGGGTTACAAAACCTACAATAGTGCTTAAACCATCGGTGCGTGCCACAGCAAATATAAGCCGTTGGATAAGCGCAATAACACCATTGATTGCACAGGTAAAGGCCATGCTATAAAAGATAGGTTTGTAATTAAGATCTAAAGAGATTCCGCTTAAGCAAATAAGAGTTATTGCGCCAAGTAAATAGATCAAAGGCATGTTAAGTATACGCAAATTGTAGCGCCAAGTTTGTAGATCGCTTTGTACAAATAAATTAGGTAGAACACAAAGAAAAGAAAGCAAAAGGGCAATAACAAGCCATTTAAGAGGTTTGTTCAATGCTAAGGGGGGTTTGTATTTGAGATAATAGATTAAGGATGCTAATGCCAAAAGCACCAATAAAATCTGTGCCATTGGCTTTTTAAAGGAAGTGAGAAAAAAGAGAGCAAAAAAGAGGGTGGCTACCCGGTTAAGGGCGCATAGCTGCATTAGCGGGTTTTAATGCCTAAGGCGCTAGTTAGATCGGTGTAGCGATCGTGGTGGGTGCGTTTTAAATAATTTAATAAACTTTTGCGTTGCCCTACCATTTTTAAAAGACCTAAACGGCTGGAATGATCTTTTGGGTTACTTTTTAGATGCGTAGTTAAATCAGCAATTCTTTGGCTTAAAAGCGCGATTTGTACCTCACAAGAACCCGTATCATTTTCCTGTCTTGCAAAGCGTTTAGTGATCTCTTGTTTTTTCTCCATACTCAAAGCCATAGCTACTCCTTAAAAATAAATAAAGCGCCCATTATAACCTAAAAAGTCAAATTTTATATGAAAGATTGTAAAATGGCTTTCATTTCTTAAAAATTAGAGGTGATGATAGTCTGTGGCTAGCAATAAGCAAAAGAGCATTCTTAAAAGAACCTTTCCTTTCTTAAGACAACTCACCCAGTCTAAAGATTTAACGGTTGTGGCTTTTGTGATCGCCATTTTAGGCATCATCATCGTGCCCCTACCCCCTTTTTTATTAGATTTTTTACTCACCATTTCTATTGCCCTCTCTGTGCTTATTATTCTTATTGGGCTGTATATCACCAAACCCACCGATTTTAGCGCCTTTCCTACTTTGCTTTTAATTGTAACTTTGTACCGCCTTGCTCTTAATGTGGCTACCACGCGCATGATTTTAACACAAGGCTATAAAGGCCCTAGCGCGGTGAGTGATATTATTAGCGCCTTTGGAGAATTCACGGTTAGCGGGAATTATGTCATTGGTACGATCATCTTTAGTATTTTGGTACTGGTTAATCTTTTAGTAGTTACTAATGGCTCAACCCGTGTTACAGAAGTACGCGCGCGTTTTGCCTTAGATGCAATGCCGGGTAAACAAATGGCCATTGATGCGGATTTAAACTCCGGATTAATTGATAGCGAAGAGGCTAAGAGAAGACGCGCAAGCTTAACACAAGAGGCAGATTTTTACGGCGCAATGGATGGGGCTAGTAAATTTGTTAAAGGCGATGCAATTGCCTCTATTATTATTACGCTGATTAATATCATCGGGGGCTTTTTAGTGGGGGTGTTTCAAAGAGATATGAGTGTGAGTTTTAGCGCCTCTACTTTTACGATTTTAACAATTGGCGATGGGCTAGTAGGGCAAATTCCTGCCCTTATTATTGCCACCGCAACCGGTATTGTCGCGACGCGTACCACCCAGCATGAAGAAGAAAATTTTGCTAGTAAGCTTATCACCCAGTTAACCGATAAAAGCAAAACCCTAGTGATCGTGGGTTGTGTTCTTTTGCTTTTTGCTAGTATCCCCGGGCTACCTACTTTTTCTATGGCCTTTGTGGGGAGTTTGTTTTTATGCATTGCATGGCTCATCTCAAGAGAGGGTAAGGACAATCTTTTTGCTAAGTTTGAAAGGTGGCTGGGTAAAAAAACAGGCATAGACTTAGCGCCTAAAGAATCTACCCCCCTTGATCAAGCCCCCGCGCGTACCCAAAAGAGCGCAGAGGAGATTAAAAAAGAAGAAGAGCAGGCCATTAATGAGGTGCTTAAAATTGAATTTTTAGAGCTTGCTTTAGGTTATCAACTCATTTCTTTAGCCGATGTCAAGCAAGGCGGAGATTTGCTTGAGCGCATTAGAGGCATTAGAAAGAAAATTGCAAGCGATTATGGCTTTTTAATGCCCCAGATTCGTATCCGTGATAATTTACAACTCCCACCTACTCACTATGAGATCAAACTTAAAGGAATTACAATTGGAGATGGGAGCGTGATGCCAGATCGCTTTCTTGCAATGAATACAGGTTTTGCAGGCAAGCAAATAGAGGGTATTGCTACTAAAGAGCCGGCCTTTGGAATGGATGCGCTTTGGATCGAGCCTAAGGATAAAGAGGAGGCGATCATTCAGGGTTATACTATTATTGATCCTTCTACCGTGATTGCCACACACACTAGCGAACTAGTTAAAAATTACGCGGAGGAATTTATTACTAAAGATGAGGTTAAATCGCTTTTAGATCGTTTAAGCAATGACTACCCGGCCATTGTAGAGGAGGCTAAAAAAGTCCCTACGGGAGTGATTCGATCTGTCCTGCAAGAACTCTTGCATGAAAAAATCCCGATTAAAGACATGCTCACTATTTTAGAAACCATTACCGATATTGCCCCGAGTGTGCAAAACGATATTGGCATTTTAACCGAACAGGTGCGCGCTAGACTTTCGCGCGTGATCACTAATATTTTTAAATCTGAAGATGGAACGCTTAAACTGCTGACTTTAAGCACAGCTACCGAACAATTTTTACTCAATAAGCTAAAAGATCAGCCCTCCGGGAAATTCTTGCTTTTAAACGCAACAGAAATGCAACAATTAATAGAAAATGTTTCAGCTGAATCCATGAAGATTTTACAGCGCGGCATTGCCCCAGTTATTTTAATTGTCGATCCAGAGTTGCGCCGCCCACTCTCTTCTAAAATGGAGCAATTTAAGATTGATATTGTGGTGCTTAGCCATGCTGAATTAGACACCAACGCTAAGTATGAGGTATTGGGTACAATTAATATCAACTTTTAAGGAATGGCATGCAGGTTTTTCATTTATCCCACATTGATTTAGATGGCTATGGTTGCCAGTTTGTTAGCCGTTGTTTTTTTAGTGAAGTCAAGTTTTATAACGCTAATTATGGGCGCGAGGTAGGGGCTAGGTTGCATGAAATCATCGCTGATACCAAAAAGGCTATCGCTCAAGGGGAGAGAGATATTTTAATTTTAATCACAGATTTAAACTTGACTTTAAATGAGGCGCAGTTTTTGCAAGAACAAAGCGATGCCTTGCGCCTCTCTGATCAAAAAATCCAAGTATTACTACTTGATCACCACGCCACAGGTTTAGAGGCCTCTAAGGCTTATTCGTGGTATTTTTTAGACACAGAGCGCAGCGCTTCTAAGATCACTTGGGAAACTTTAAAGGCGCAATACCCACTCAAAGAGGGGAGTAATAAAGAAAAATTAGAACTATTGGTGGCGATGATTAATTCTATTGATATTTGGAAAGAGGGGGAATTTGGCTTTGATTTAGGCAAGGTGTGCATGCGCATGATTGCTAGCACCCATGAACTTAATCGCTTCATGTTTGATCAAGAACACCGCGTTTATAAATTTATTCTCTTAGAAAAGGTGCTTAGTTATTTAGATCAAGATAACGGCGCTGTACTCTTTGATAACGATCTATTTAAATTAAAAAAAGAGGCTTTAGGGGGCGATCCAGATAAAGAAATCATGGATGATATTGCCTCTAATGCGCAGGTGGCTTTACTTTCGCGTAAAAAAGAGGAGTGCAAGGTCTCTTGTGGGGATAAAGTAGGGTTTATGAGTTATGCGATGGGGGGTATTAGCGTGCTAGCCAATCTCTTTTTAACCCAAAATCCTGAGTTTGATTTTTATATTGATGTGGGGTTTAAGGGTTCGGTGAGTTTGCGCTCCAATGGGAAATGCGATGTGAGTCAATTAAGCCAGCAATATTTTAATGGCGGGGGGCATAAAAATGCTAGTGGAGGAAAAATTGAGGATTTTAAAGAGAGTTTTAGTTACTATGATATTAAGGAGCAACTAGAAAGGGCTTTTAGCAAAGAAAAAGAGAGTAAAGGGTTTTTCACCAACCGCTTTAACTTTTGAGCTTTTTAAACCTTAGAAAGGAGAGATGGTGCGTTTATCTGTTTTTTTGCCTTTTTTGCTAGGGGCTTGTTTTTTGACTGGGTGTGTGAGTTATCAGCTTAGGCCAGAGAACATTACCAGTTATAATAATGGGATTAAAGTTCTCACATCAGGCAAGGCTAAATCTAAGGTACAAATTGAAGTTGCACAAAAGAAACTCAAAGGGCTAGATAACCCGCCCTTAGTTATATATGTGGGGGCGCAAGTTATAGGGGGTAACCCGGTGGATTTTGACACTTCTAATATTTCTGCGAGCGAAAATGGGGTGGAGTTACCGGTATTAACTTTCCAACAAATGTTTAAATCCAGTTATGATTTTGAACCCATTTTACAAAGTTATAATATTGCCACCCCAGATAGCAATATTGCAACAAGTGGCATAGGTCCCTCTATGTTTTATTATGGACAAGGGGGTTTTTTAGCCTATGACATGATGTTTGGGCCCTTTATGATGATGGATGATGTACAAACCCAAGAGATTATGCAAGAGGAAAGACAGGCTTTTAAAATCATGGCAATTAACTACCTTAAACGCTCCACTCTAAGAGTAAATGGGAAGGCAAAGGGTGGCTTTGTGGTGATTAACCCTAGGGCGATCATGCCCGGAGTTGTCATGATTAAGGTGTCTTTAGAGGGGGAAGTACACACCTTTAAACTAGATGTACGCTAAAGGAAAGTCTTTGCAAAATTTAAAAGAGCAATTAGAATATCTTAAAAGAGTTGATTCTCTTAAAGACCTTGAGGATTTGCGCTTAAAGATTTTAGGCAAAAAGGGAATCTTGGCTCAGGCTTTTAGCGATCTAAAAAACCTTAACTCTGAGGAAAAAAGTAAGCAAGCTGCTAAGCTTAACCAATTTAAAGAGAGCTTTATTACCCTGCATGCTAAAAGAAAGCAAGAATTACAGGCCTTAGAGTTAGAGCAAAGGTTATTCTCTGAAAGGCTTGATCCTAGCCTAGCAAATACTCATTTTAATGCGAGTTTAGGCCACCCGCTTAACTACACAAAGAATCGCATTATCACACACTTCACCCAGCGGGGCTTTAAACTCCATTTAGGAAAGCTTATAGAAGATGATTTTTATAATTTTAGCGCGCTTAATATCCCCCCCCATCACCCCGCCCGCGCCATGCAAGATACTTTTTATTTTAAAGATTCTAAGCTTTTGCGTACCCACACCTCGCCCGCGCAGATTCATGCCATGCAAAGCCAGAACCCTCCGCTTAAAATAATTGCCATTGGGCATACTTTTAGGCGCGATCACGACACCACCCACACGCCTATGTTTTCTCAAATGGAAAGCTTAGTTGTGGATAAAGGGGTGCATTTTGGGCATCTCAAGCACATTTTAGAGGAATTTTTGCAGGCTTTTTTTGGAGAAATTAAAGTGCGTTGGCGTGCAAGCTTTTTTCCCTTTACAGAACCTAGCGCTGAGGTAGATATTAGCTGTGTCTTTTGCAAGCAAAAGGGGTGTAAGGTGTGCAAACAAAGCGGTTGGTTGGAGGTTTTAGGGGCAGGCTGTGTACACCCTGCTGTTTTTAAAAATGTAGGTTTAAAGAATGTTAGCGGGTATGCCTTTGGGCTAGGAATAGAGAGGCTTGCTATGCTCTCTTGTGGGATTAATGATCTGCGTAGTTTTTTTGAAACAGATTTGCGCTTTTTAAAGGCTTTTTAAATGTTGCTACACACCGCCCACTTAGATTATTTTTTAGATACAAAGATACTAGATGTTTTGCAACTTAGCGAGGATTTAGCCGCGCGTGGGTTAGAGGTAGAAAGCAAGCGCTTTTTTAGCTGGCAAAATGTGCTCGTTGCAAAGATACTTACAAAGCAAAAACACCCCAATGCCGAGAAATTAAGCCTTTGTCAGGTTGATAGCGGATCGCAGGTTTTAGAAATTGTATGCGGGGCGCATAATGTAGAGGCGGGGCAATTTGTGGCCTTAGCGCTAGAGGGGGCGTGTCTGCCGGCTATTAATACGCATATTAAACCTAGCACAATTCGCGGGGTAAAAAGTTTTGGCATGATTTGCTCAGCCAAAGAATTAGGTTTGCCTTCCCTTTATGAGGGGATTTTAATCTTAGATGATAGTTTGCATAAAAGCCCTCTAACTCCCGGTATAGCTCTTGATCAACTTGATTTTTTTCAAGGCGCGCTTTTAGATATTGCTATTACGCCTAATCGCGGGGATTGTTTAAGTGTACTAGGTCTAGCTAAAGAGATCGCAGCTTTGTATTCTTTAAAACTCACTCTACCCCAAAACCCCCCTTTGCAAAACCCGCTTTCCTTGAACCTTCCACAAGACTTACCCCTTGCTTTAGGCTATGCTTCTTTTGAGTTAGAAAAACCACATCTACCCTTAGAAATTTTGCTCACTTTAGCCCTACAAAATAACCTACAAAAAAGCCCCCTTTCTAATCTTTTAGAGTACACCACCTATTTAAGCGGTGTTGTTGTGCATGCCTACCCTGCGCATGTCTCTTTACATATCCAAAAAGATTCTTTAGGTTTTGTGCGGGTTTTCAACGCGCAAAAAGAGCTCTCTAACATCGCTGTATCCTCATCCCAGATAGAAGATCTAAATTGCCTACTAGAGGCGAGTTTTTTAGACCCTAACTACATAGCCACCAGATTACACGCAAACAACCTAGAACATAACGCCCTAACCCAGCGTACCACCCGTGGGAGCAACCCCCATGTGGGTTTAGCCTTTGGAATTTTGCAGACTCTTTTAAAGCGTTTTAAAATCCCCTTTTCTTTGCATTTGCGCTTTTTAAGCCCCCCACTAAATCCTAAAACCCTAGAGATAAGCGCTTTAAAAATTGCCAAGATTTTAGGCCTAAGGCTTTCTAGTAAGAAAATCCAAAATGTCTTAGAGGCTTTGGGCTTTATAGTGCAGCATAAAAATTCTAATTTAGTTGTACAAATTCCGCTTGATCGCCATGATATTATGCTTGAGGAGGATATTGCAGAGGAAGTACTGCGCCTTTTAGGCCTAGATAAAATCCCCTCTACTCCCCTGCCTCTCTTTGAAAAGCAAATTAATAACCCCCACTACACCCGTTTTCTCTTTGAGCGCCAACTAGCTAACAAAGCCCTAGCTCTGCAATTTGTTGAAGTGGTGCATTATCTTTTTACTAAAAGAGAAAATTTAGAAAAGCTAGGCTATCCCGTTTTACAAGAACATTTAGATTTACTTAATCCTATTAGTAGCGATCTTAACACCCTGCGCACTTCTTTAATCCCCGGGCTTTTAGAAGCAAGCAAACGCAATAAAAATTTGGGCTTTAAAAGCATCGCTCTTTTTGAATTAGGTAGTGTATATAGCGCACAAAGAGAGGAAGGGCAGAGTTTGGCTTTTCTAGCCAGTGGGCTACAGATTTTGCCCCACTATCCCCACCCTAGAGGGCTCTCTTGGGATTTTTATAGCTTTGCGCGTACGCTTTCTCAAATCATAGGCCCTTTTGATCTTAAACCCCTTAGCATAAAAGAGTACCAAGAGTACCCCTTTTTAAACACCACCTACCACCCCCACCAAAGCGCACAGATTATAAAAGAGGGGCGCTCTTTAGGCTTTTTAGGTGCGATTCACCCGGCAATGATCCAACAAGAAGATCTTTTAGAGGGCTTTATTGCTGAGATCAATAGTACCCTACTTTATCCTAAGCCCTATCAAGCTCAAGAGTTTTCTAAAATGCCTACCAGTTTACGGGATTTAACGGTGATAGTGGATAAAGGTTGTATCTTTGCAAAGATTAAAGATAAACTTTTAGAAGCAAACATTGCCCACTTACAAGAAGTTTTTGCTTTAGATATTTATCCTGAAAATGCTAATCAAATAGCCCTAAGTTTGCGCCTAAAAATCCAATCTCAAGAGGCTTTAAACGATGTTGCTATAGAAGAAGTAGTTAGGCATGCTCTGTATGTACTTGAACAACACTTTCAGGCTAAACTTAAATGATCTTGCAGATTAGCCCGGCTAAAAGTTTTGAATTAGAGTTAAAAGAGCTTAGCCCGGATAAATCTTTGAGTCATCGCGTGTTTTTATGCGCCCTTTTTACTAGTAAACCTTGTTTTGTGCAAGACCTACTCATGGGGCAGGATTGTTTGAGTACATTAAGCATTGTGAGGGCCTTAGGGCTTAGAGTGCAAAAAGAGGCGCACAACACACTTAAACTCACCCCTCCTAAACAATTCTTGCACTTCAACGAACCTAAAAAAGTGCTCCATTGCCATAACTCAGGTACAACCATGCGCCTTTTAAGCGGTCTATTAAGTAGTAGCGCTACCCAACAAAACCATTATATTTTAATAGGCGATGTTTCTTTAAGTGAGCGGCCTATGGGGCGCGTAATTATGCCTTTAAAGCAAATGGGCGCTCAGATAGAGGGGCGAGCACAGAATACTTTAGCCCCGCTTAGCATTCTAAGTACGCCTTTGCAAGGGATTAACTACACTAGCCCTCTTGCCTCCGCCCAGCTTAAAAGCGCCCTCTTATTTGCTACTTTGCAGGCTAAAAGTGCTAGCACCTTAAGCGAGCCATCTTTGAGCCGCAACCACACCGAATTAATGCTACAAACTTTAGGGGCTAATCTTAAAATTAGTAAACAGATAATCTTTTTAGAACCCTTAGATAAACCCTTAGAATCCTTTTCTTGGCGCATTCCAAACGATCCTTCTAGTGCCTTTTATTTTGCCTTAGCGGTTATGCTTGTGCCAAAAAGTGCAGTGCTTTTAAAAGGAGTACTTTTAAACCCCACACGCATAGAAGCCTTTAGAGTCTTAGAAAAAATGGGCGCACAGATAAATTACATGCCCACAGAATACATGGGCGCAGAGCAGATAGGAGATATTTATGTTGCACATGCCAGTTTAAAAGCCATTAATTTAGATAGCAACATTGCCTTTTTAATTGATGAATTGCCCGCTTTAGCGGTGGCTATGGCGGTGGCTAAGGGGGTGAGTGTGGTTAAAAATGCACAGGAACTACGCGTTAAAGAGAGCGATCGCATCACAACTACCCTAGCTAATCTAAAAAAAATGGGGATTAAATGCCAAGCCTTACAAGATGGCTTTAGCATTCAAGGGGGGAGTTTAAAAAGCCCTCAAGAACCCTTAGAGAGTTTTAATGATCATAGAATTGCTTTAAGTTTTGCAATAGCGCTTTTAGTCTGCGGAGGGGAGATTAAAAATACAGAGTGCGTGGCTATTTCCTTCCCTAATTTTCAAGAGATTTTAAACCAAATCACCCCCATTAAGGCAGTACATGCAAGTTAAAATGGCTAAAAATTATGGTTTTTGTTTTGGCGTGAAGCGGGCGATTGAGATTGCCCAAAAGAATAAAAATAGTGTAACTCTAGGGTCTTTGATTCATAATCCTAAAGAAATTAAACGACTTGAGCAAAATTTTAATGTCAAGGTACAAGAAAATGTAAGCGCTATTGAATCTAATAGCCATGTGATTATCCGTACCCATGGCATTCCTAAAAATGATTTGGCTTTGCTTAAAGAAAAGGGCGCGCATATCATTGATGCAACATGCCCTTATGTGATCAAACCCCAGCAAATTGTAGAAAAAATGAGTGCTAAAGGCTATCAGATTGTGATCTTTGGTGATGCGAATCACCCTGAAGTTAAAGGGGTGATTAGTTATGCACACACCCCGCCTTTAGTGATCAATTCTTTAGAAGAGATTTACACCCAAAAACTTTCTAAAAAAGTCGCGCTGGTTTCTCAAACCACCAAACAAACCCCTAAGCTCTTAGAAATTGCCTCTTTTTTAATTGTCCGTTGTGCTGAAGTGCGTATTTTTAATACGATTTGTAATGCCACCTTTGAAAACCAAGAAGCTGTAAAAGAGCTAAGCCAAGAGGTAGATATTATGGTTGTAGTAGGGGGTAAAACCTCTTCAAACACCAAACAGCTTTTTAACATCGCTAAAGAATTTTGTGCAGATAGCTATTTAGTAGAGGACTTTAAAGATTTAAACCCATCTTGGTTTGTGGGTAAAAAGCTTTGTGGTATTAGTGCAGGGGCATCTACTCCTGATTGGATCATTGAGGGAGTGAGAGAAAAGATTTTGGAGGTTTAGGGGCTATTATGCTTTTTAAGGATTTATATCTTTTTTAAAAGCTAGGTATACTTAGGTTGGAGTGCTAGTCTAAAATTTTTAATAGTGGTAATTATTTGTAGCGCGTTTATAATGTGTAAGCCTTTACCTCTAATTAAGTATTTTACAACCTGTAGCTTTTTGTAGCTTTTGTTGTGAAGTACTTAGCTTTAGCCAAGCCATTAAAAGGCATTAGCCAAAAGGTTAGGTGCTTAAAATAGCCGCATTGTAGGCCTTGTTAATTACAACTTGCGCCCTAAAGCCCCTAGCAAGAGTATGCCAAACTAGCGATCGTTTTGTTGGTGCAGTGGGTGCTAAGCGCATTTTAAGGCTATTTTTTGTGCTCTTCCCCAAGATTAAGTATTTAAGGGGAGCACTTGGAAATACCCGAACTTGCACAAGAGCAACTAGCTAATCTAATTCGATCTAAGCCGGTGCAATTTTCAAATGCAACACCTAAACATACCCCCCGCCTAACAAAATTATCATTCATTTATTTTAAAGGCAAACACGCTGGGGAGTGGAGAGACCAAGCAGAGGAGCGCAAGGTTAGACAATATGTATTAAAGCATATGGGCAACTTTGACATCACTAAAAG
>NZ_CABIKG010000010.1 GCF_902196125.1 Helicobacter suis | reverse complement strand
CAATAACCAAACTAGTTTATCTGAAGCCCTAGACTTTGCCCAAAAGAACTTAGACCCATTAGAATTTACCCGTTTAAAAGATATGTTTGTGAAAAATGCGGGGAGGTGTTTTATATAAAACACTTAACATACCAAAAACAGGGCTAAAATAATTGCGTGGTTTGGTGAACATCTTTTTATTCATCTTGAGATGTCAAGATGTTTAGGACAATTGCATAGGTTTTAGGGTAGTGTCTTTCAAGCGTTCCATGTATGGCTGTCATATCGCGTAAAAATTCTAAAATGTCCTTATCTCTTTTGGCTATTTCTTTTAACATTTTTCTTACTTCTGGATATTGCGTTTTATTAACGAAGTCTAGAACTGCTGGATGGTTTAGCGGAAGATTTGAGGCGGCTTGGGGATATATGCGTTTGATTGTTTCTTTTAAATAATAACGATAAGATTCTGTGGTGAATTCATGACCTGTAAATTCGGGTAATCCTTCTACTCGTGTAGAATGTATATCGGTTTTATGTGGCTTTTTCACTAAATACTTCTTTAATTCTTTTAGATCCTCTGCATTCTATCGCAAGAAAGTAAATACACTCGCTAAAACTTTTAAAGCTAAGACATTCTCTAGCCAAAGCAGGGGCTATTAACCCCCCTAAAGTTAAGAGCGCCCCTCACCCTTAGTCCTTGCAAGTAGCCCCCTGTAGCTATAAAAAACACCTTACAAAGTAAAACACACCTCCATAAAAGAAGCGCGTTATTAAATATAGATAACTCAAAAATAAGAGTAATAAAAGCTTAGTGGTATTAGCGGTATATTACAAATATAGAGAATTCTACACACTAGAAAAGCTAGTATTATAAATAATCCGCTCCTTAATCACCGATAAAAAACTTACACACTACATTTTTGCTACAAAAGGCAACCTACAATCTAAACTTTAAACTCTTAGCAGGCGTTTTTAAGACCTTGTACTCTTTTATTTCTAGCAGGCAAAGTTTTCTAGGAATTAACCCCCTAATACCAGCTAAACCTTTAAATCTGCCCAGTTACTAGCTATGCTAGCATGGCATTCTAATGGCACGCGTAAGGGGTAGATGTTCTCCATAAGGGTTTTAATTTCTTGTTGCAACTCTTTAGCCTCTATCTGCTTTACCTCTAAAATCAGCTCGTCATGTACTTGTACTAGCATTTTAATATCTGTGCGACTTTTATATTTTTGATAAATTGCTAACATAGCTAATTTAACTAAATCGCTAGCACTTCCCTGAAAAAGGGTATTAACCCCCTCGCGTAGATAATCAGCATGTAACTTTGAACTAGCCTCTTTAAAAGAAAAACGGCGCACATGCCCTAGCAGTGTGCTAACCTGCCCTTCTTGTAAAATACGCGCTTTCAGTTCCTCTAAAAAATTTTTAATCGTGGGGAATTTGTTAAAATAACGCTCCATGTAAGCTTTAGCCTCCTCTTGGCTAATTTGCAGGGTTTGGGCTAATTTTCTAGCCCCCATGCCATAAATCAAACCAAAATTAATTGCCTTTGCAATAGGGCGTTTAGCTTGAGCCTGATTACCAAAAAGGGCGGTGGCGGTGTTAAGGTGAATATCTTGTTTTTCCTCAAAGGCTTTTAAGAGTGCTTGATCTTGACTAAAATGTGCTAAAAGCCTTAATTCAATCTGAGAATAATCCACCCCAATTAAAACACAGCCAGCAGAGGCAATAAAGCCCTTAGCTATTTTTCTACCTAAATCATGGCGTATGGGGATATTTTGCAAATTAGGGTTAGCAGAACTTAACCTTGAAGAGGCGGTTTTGTTTTGATAAAAGGTGGTGTGGATTTTTCCCTGAATATGGCGTTTTAAAAAGGGTTCTATGTAGGTGGATTGGAGTTTAAATATTTCGCGATAATGCAAAAGTTTAGCTAGCAATGCACCCACACAAACCCCCCGTACTTCTGATTGGGCATAGATTGCCTGTAAAGATTTTAAACTTGCCTCGTTGGTAGAAAGCCCTATTTTACCTTTTTTAATCCCCTTGCTTTCAAGCCCTAAATGCTCATAAAGCACTTGCGCCCATTGCCTAGAGGAATTGACATTAATTGGCATAGAAAGCATGTTTTGCATGCTTTGTTCTAAATTTTCTAAATTCTCTTTAAATTCTTGTTGCAAAGCCTTAAAATAGGCAATATCTAGCAAAAAGCCATGCCCTTGCATTGTATAAAGAAGTTCTAAAAGCGGGTATTCAAGTTTGTGGGCTATGTCCCATAATTCTTGGCTTAAAACCTCTTTGTAATGTTTGTAGGCTTTTAAGATTAAGCGGGCATTGATAGAGGCTTTAAAACGCGCTTCTGTATCCTCTAAACCGGCTAAATCATAACCCTGCTCTCCTAAATACTGCCCTAAGGCGTGCAAAGAAGGTTCTAAATAGCAATTTTCTAGCCAAGCTAAAATCCCAATATCTTCATAGCAACTTGGAAAGGGCAAATCATAACCCTTAAGCAAACTCCAGACTTCTTTAAGGTTGTAGGCAATGAGTTTATGCTGGCTTAATAGGTGCAAACATTCTTTACTCTCTTGATTTAAAGAAATGCAAAAAAATTCCCCCTCTTGATTATTTAAGAGTACAGCTAGGCTAAGCCCCTCTTTAAGCTCTAAAATCTGAATCACACTCCCCTGAGCGCTGCTAATTTTTTCTAAAGCTTCTTGTGGGGGGCAAAGGGTTATTTTTTGTGGGGCTAAAGGTTTGACTTTGGGACTTATTTGTTTGAGTAAAGCAAACATTTCATAGCGCTCTAGCTCTGCTTTTATCTTTAAAAGCGGATGGCTTTCAGGGAAAAGCCCCTTTGTGCTTAAATCTTGATTCATAAAAAGCGAGGTTTTAAGAGTGGCTAGATCACGGCTTAAAAAGGCTTGGTTGTGATCTCTTCTGAGTGCCTCTATTAGTTTAGGTGAAAGTTTAAGATTATCTAAATTGGCATAGAGATCTTCAAGGTTAGCATGCTTATCTAAAAGTTTGCTAGCATTTTTAGGGCCTATGCCCTCCACCCCTTTATACCCATCGCTACTATCCCCCACTAAACCCTGATAATCTCTAAACTGGCAGGGTTTAATGCCATATTTTTGCATGCACTCTTGTACGCCGCTTTCTTTATGGCTACTTAAATCACAAAGCACCACTTGAGAATCTACTAGTTGGTAAAAATCCTTATCAAAACTTATAATCCGTACAAAATGATCTTTAAAAGCATAACAAAGACTAGCAATCACATCATCGCTTTCATACCCCTCTACACTCAAAGCACACAAACCCATTTGTTCTATCCACTCTAAGATAATAGGTAATTGCACGCTAAGATGAGGCGGGGCGATGCGATTGGCCTTATAGGACGGATCAAGAGTTTTTCTATAATTACTTTTACTTTCTAAAGCAAAAATGAGTCTATCTGCCTTAAAAGTATAAAGTTGGTGGATAAGTTTAGCAAAGGCACTTAACCATGCTGTGTTGATGCCTTTTGAGGTTTGTAAATCACGCAAAGGATAGTAAAACTTAAAGAGCAACCCAAAGGTATCTACTAAATGCAGGGTTTTCATGCTTTAATGCAGTGGGTGAAGAGATAGCGGTGATCTTCAGGCAAAGCTTCATAAAGTTTAAAGGCAAGCTTGCGAATCTCCCAAAGGGCCTTAGTATCGGTGCGCAGGCTTAAAAAATTTTGTAAACTTCTAGCGTTGATACTAAAGGCTAGGCTAGTTTTATAACTCTCTGGCATGGCAAATTTAGCATGATCGTTTTTAATATGCTGGGTAAGTAAAAGGCGCAAATTTTCTAAAGCCTGAATACTGGCTAAATCTACCGCCTCTACCCCTGTAAAAACTAAGAATTTTTGAGCCCGTTCTAAATTTTGCTCTGGGGGTAAAAAACTGACCTCATCTTTGAGTTCTTTAAGGGTGTAGCGGCTGGATTTAACCGAAAAACTAGCCATGCGGTGGCGGGCGAGCTCTTGTAAGCAAGCACGGCTAATGCCTTGTATATCAAAATTATAAAAGAGATGTTCAAGGGTGGAATTATGGCGGTATTTATTAGCCACGCGATCAATAAGCTCTAAATCCTTGCGCCCGCCTCCATCGCTGTAAGCAAAACTTTGATAACAGGTGCGGATAGCTTCATAGCAACAACTTAGCGGGGTGGCGTGTTTTAAATATACTTGCATGGTCTTTAATGAGTTGGGGGGATTAGGCGGCTAAAACCCAAGTATTTAGGTGTGTAGATCGTATTTGTATAGATGATCTGTTGATTCTGCATAGGTTCTTTAAAATAACGCTCTAAATTAGGGTTTAAACGCAACAGCATTTGTTCTAAAGAATCAACACTGGCATAACTCACCCAGTCGTATTCTAAATCAGCATTCAAAAGGGTAGCTGTTTGGCTTAAATAAGGGCTTGTTTTGCTAATAGCACTTGTGATATAAAGATGTTTGCGATCTTTAGGCTGGGTGAGCATGAACATGGAGAGATTAAAATTAATCTGAGAGGAGAGATACATTAAAGGCCGATCTCTACTAGTTAACATGCCAATTTGGGAGAGTAAAAGCCCGGTTTTAACAATAGAGGTATTAAAGAATACAACGGCGTCTTTGAAATATTTACGCTGGTGTACTAATTCGCGCCCAAAGGTACTAGCCTTTTTAAAAGTGATGGTATCCTCATATAAAATATCAGCCCCTAAATCTTTTAAACTCTTGCTAAGCATAGTCCCCCTAAAGCTATCATCATCATAAACCACTAAGGGCTTGTGCTGGCTTAATTCTAAGAGCATGTCCACTTGAGAAGGAAAATCAATCCCGCCAAAGATGAGCATAGAGGGCAAATCCATGCGCTTTTCTAATTGGTGTTTGTTAACTGTAGGGATAATGGTAGGCAAAGTTAGAGGCGTTTTAGCCACTAGGTTTTGCACCCCTTCTTGGGTTAAAAGAGCGATCACAAAGGGAAAACCTTCTTGTATGATGCTTTGATAAGTCTGTTTGAGATTATCCGGATCTTCTTGTTGGCTATCAAAGACCTTAAAGGTAAAATCATGGTTTTTAAGTGCCAAATAAGCCAAAATGGCATTAGTAGAAAGATCAGAATAACTCCCGATAACTTTCTTGGGCACTAAAAGAGCAACTTTATAAGGCTCTTCTTGATTTTGTGCTTCTTGTTGGTTAGTGGCTAGTTTGGGATTAAGCCAGTCATTGATAATAGTATAATTATCTTGTAATTGGTGATCTTTAATCTCTGCAGAATAGCGCGCTAGAAAAGAAAAAACCTGCCCTTTCTCATAGAGTTCTTTTAAACAATCTGCACTGCATGGCTTTAAAGCCACCACAACCTGCCTAGCAGGTGGCAAAGGGGAGAGCAAGCGGGGGCGCGCTTTAGCGTGAGCTAAAGAGCTAAGAATAGCTAGAGCTATAATTCCGCTAAGATAATTAATCCTTATGCTTTTTAAAGACATGGGGGCTTACCATGTTAGCTGGTTGGAAGATTTCATCAAGTTGTTCTTGTGTTAAAAGTTTGCGTTCTAAGACAATTTCATGTACAGCTTTACCGGTTTCAAGAGCTTCTTTAGCAATAGAGGCGGATTTTTCATACCCAATGTGGGGATTAAGAGCTGTAACAATGCCAATGCTATTAAACACATAATCATGGCAGACTTTTTCATTAGCAGTAATGCCCAAAATACACTTATCTACCAAAGTGCGAATCGCGCGATCAAGTATTAAGAAAGAATGGAAGAGTTTGTAAGCAATAACGGGTTCAAAGACATTTAATTGGAGTTGCCCGCCTTCAGCTGCCATTGTGATAGAAAGATCGTTGCCAATCACTGAAAAGCAAACTTGATTAACCACTTCTGGGATAACTGGGTTTACCTTACCGGGCATAATAGAACTACCCGGTTGCATTCTGGGTAAATTAATTTCATTAAGCCCAGCGCGAGGCCCTGAACTTAAAAGTCTTAGATCGTTACAAATTTTAGAGAGCTTAACAGAAACCCGTTTAAGCGCCCCGCTTACTTGTACATAAGCCCCCGTGCTTTGGCTAGCCTCAATTAGATCGTGAGCAATGGTAAAAGGTCTACCTGTAACTTCTTGGATTTTTTTCTCTACGATGCGTTTATAATCTGGGTGGGAGTTAATGCCTGTACCAATGGCGGTTCCTCCAAGATTAAGTACCCGCGTCCAATTGCGCGCATCTAAAAGGTGCTGTATGTCTTTTTCTACCATAGAAACAAAGGTTTCAAACTCTTGGCCTAAGGTCATGGGCACGGCATCTTGAAGTTGTGTACGCCCCATTTTCAAAATATGGGCAAATTCTTTGCTTTTTTTATCAAAGGCGTCTTTGAGGACTTTAAGAGTTTGCACGAGTTTATCAAGCCGTTCATAAATTGCAATTTTAAGGGCTGAGGGGTAGGTATCATTAGTAGATTGGGAGCGATTAACATGATCATTAGGGTGGCAGTATTGGTACTCGCCCTTTTTATGCCCTAAAATTTCTAAGGCTAAATTAGTGATCACTTCATTAACATTCATATTTGTACTTGTGCCCGCTCCGCCTTGAATCATATCCACTACAAATTGATCGTGGTGCTCTCCTTGAATGACGCGATCGCAGGCCTTACAAATGGCATCAGAAATTTTAATATCTACAAGCCCGAGTTCAGCATTGGCCAAAGCCGCAGCCTTTTTTACTTGAGCATAAGAACGGATAAAAACAGGGTAGTTAAACAGCCTATCATGGGTGATGTTAAAATTTTCCACCGCACGCATTGTCTGGATTCCATAGTACAGATCGTCTTCAATCTCCATCTCGCCGATAAAATCATGCTCTTTTCTAGTTGCCATTTTAAGAACTCCTTCATGGATTAAGATAGTGTGGCATTCTACTAATTTAAAATTAATATTGGCACAAAGGAACAAACATGTTATCATAATCCAAATTCCAAACTTTAATTTTTAAGGATTACTATGAATCCAACCGACATACAAGGACTAATGGTTGCTTTTGATCAAAGTAATATTAGCTATTTCAAACTCAAAATGGAAAATGTAGAACTCGTGTTAAATAAAGTTTCTACTAAAAAGGGGGTGGTTGTTTCTGAACATTTACCTATCCAAACCCCCACCGCTAGCGCTTGTTCTTTAAATAGCGTAGCAGGGGCAGCAAGTGTGAGCAGTAGTAGCAAAGAAAACAGCAAAGAAGATTACATTCTCTCGCCTATGGTGGGCACCTTTTATCACCGCCCCTCCCCTAATGCTAGCCCTTATGTACAAGTAGGCGATAGCATTAAAAAGGGGCAAATTATTGGCATTGTAGAGGCGATGAAAATCATGAATGAAATTGAAGCAGAATGTGATTGTAAAATTCTTTCTATTGAGGTAGAAGACGCGACAGCCGTAGAATATGGCACCCAGCTTGTTAAAATTGAAAAGCTTTAAAATGGTAGGCAAAAACATAGAACGAATCCTCATAGCCAATAGAGGGGAGATCGCACTAAGGGCTATCCAGACTATCGCACAAATGGGCAAACAATCCATCGCGATTTATTCTAGTGCGGATAAAGACGCCCATTATCTTAATGTGGCTGATGCTAAGGTTTGTATCGGGGGGCCTAAATCGGCACAAAGTTATTTAAATATCCCGGCTATTATTAGCGCTGCTGAACTCTTTGAAGCAGATGCGATTTTTCCGGGCTATGGGTTTTTAAGTGAAAACCAGAATTTTGTAGAAATTTGTTCTCATCATGGCTTAGAGTTTATTGGCCCTAGTGCGCAGGTGATGGCGCTAATGGGGGATAAATCTAAAGCTAAAACTTGCATGCAAGAGGTGGGCGTGCCTGTGGTTGAGGGTTCTGAGGGCATTTTAAAAAGTTATGATCAGGCTTTAGAGGTGGCACAGCGTATCGGTTTTCCTATTATTATTAAAGCAGCTAATGGGGGCGGGGGTAGAGGAATGCGTGTGGTGAGTGATCCAGCCTTACTTAAAAATCTTTATCTAGCCGCTGAAACAGAGGCTTTAAGTGCCTTTGGAGATGGGAGTGTATACATTGAAAAATTTATCCAAAATCCTAAACACATTGAAGTACAAATTTTAGCCGACAAACATGGCAATGTGATTCATGTTGGTGAGCGAGATTGTTCCACGCAAAGAAGACAACAAAAGCTCATTGAGGAAACCCCTGCTTTGGCGCTTAAAGAGGGGGTGAGAGAAAAATTACTCGCCACGGCTATTAAAGCGGCTAAACATATTGGCTATGTGGGAGCGGGGACTTTTGAGTTTTTATTAGATGCTAATGGGGTGGATTTTTATTTTATGGAGATGAATACCCGTTTGCAGGTAGAACATACGGTAAGTGAAATGGTGAGTGGTTTAGATTTAGTAGAGTGGATGATTAAAATTGCACAGGGTGAAAAACTCCCCTCTCAAGAGAGCATTAAATGCAGAGGGCATGCTATTGAGTGTCGCATTACAGCTGAAGATCCTAAGACCTTTACACCTAGTGCGGGTAAAATTAATGCGTGGATCTCCCCCGGAGGAATGGGGGTGCGCTTTGATACGCATGCTTATGCCGGCTATGTCGTCCCGCCCTATTATGATTCCATGATAGGTAAACTCATCGTACACGCGCCAAATAGGGATCAAGCTATTATTAAAATGAAACGCGCGCTTAAAGAGTTTCTTGTAGAGGGGATTAAAACCACTAGAGATTTTCACCTCTCTATGTTAGAAAACCCGGATTTTAGGCGTAACCAAATCCACACCAAATATTTAGAAAACCAAAAGGAGAATTAAAATGTATGCTTCTAAAGTAGAAAACCTCGCCCCCTCTAAAACTATTGCTATTAGTACCCTAGCCCAAGAACTCAAGGCACAGGGTAAAGATGTTTTGAGCTTTAGCGCTGGAGAACCTGATTTTGATACGCCTAGCTCTATTAAAGAGGCCGCCATTAAGGCTATTGAGCAAGGCTTTAGTAAATACACCGCTGTTAAGGGCATTCCTGAGTTACTCAAAGCCATTTCGCATAAATTTAACCAAGAAAATAGCCTTGAGTATGCACCCGATGAGGTGATGGTAAGCAATGGGGCTAAACAATGTTTGTTTAATGCTATCCAAGCTCTTTTAAACCCGGGTGATGAGGTGATCATTCCTGCGCCCTACTGGGTGAGCTATCCTGAGATTGTGAATTATAGCGGGGGTAAAAGTGTGTTTTTATCCACTAGCTTAGAAAGTAGTTTTAAGATCACCCCCGAGCAACTCAAAACCACCCTTACACCCAAAACTAAAATGCTCATTCTCTCTAGCCCCTCTAATCCTACCGGTATGATCTATAGCAAAGAGCAATTGCAGGCTTTAGCTAGTGTCTTAGAAAAAACTAATGTTTGGGTGCTCAGCGATGAAATTTATGAAAAACTAGTTTATGAGGGGACATTTTATTCTTTTGGGGCTTTGCCTAACATGCTAGATCGCACTATTAGTATCAACGGCTTAAGCAAGGCCTTTAGCATGACAGGTTGGCGCGTGGGATATTTGGGCACAAAAGATAAAACCCTACTTAAACACATGACAGCTTTGCAAAGCCATAGCACTTCTAATATTAACTCCATTACCCAAAGGGCTGCTCTAGCCGCTCTTAGTGGGTGTGCACAGGCAGATATAGAGATCATGCGCTTAGCTTTTAAAGAGAGGCGCGATGTGGCCTTTGAAACTCTGCGCTCCATTCCGGGCTTAAGCACAATCAAACCACAGGGGGCTTTTTATTTATGGATTAAAATCCCCGGGGATTCAGCACTCTTTTGCCAGCAACTTTTAGAAGAACAAGGGGTAGCACTTGTACCGGGTAGTGCCTTTGGCATGGAAGGGTTTGTGCGCATGTCTTATGCCTGCTCTTTAGAACAGATCAAAGAAGGGCTAGAGAGACTAAGGGCGTTTATGCGGGGGTAGTTCTTTGATGTGTTTAGGCGGCTAGCTTTAGCTAGGGCTTTATAAAAGTAAAACCAATAATCAAACTTTGATAAGACCCTTTTTAGGGGTTAAATGCAACCTAAGACTTTTAATTGTCTATTTTTATTAGTAAAACATGCCTTTAAGTGTACTATAATGGCTACATTCTTAAGGCTTTGTATTCTAGTTACTAGAGCGCTGGATTTATTCTAAACAGAAAAAGCCATTAGTTTTAAGTTTTTTATCATGCAAAATTTTAGCCAATCACTTAATAAAGGCTACTAATACCCTTACTAAAGCTATGATCCACAAATAAATATCCATAAAGGCTACATAGAGTATAGGAAAATGTAAAGAGGATAGGCGATCTAGGAGTAATAAGGCTAATACACCTAAAAAGAGCATGCCTAGAGGTTTGTAGATGATAAATGCGCATAAAGAGAACAGACATAGGCTAGTTAGTGCGATCTTATAAGGAGCATAGATCAGACTAAAGGGTAAAAAACCTAGAGTGTCTATAAAAATGAAACCTCCAAAGAGGGTTAAAAACCACGCCGCTTTTAAAGGTAAAATTTCTTGATGGGTATAGTAATTTATTAGTGCATGCGCGCATAATCCCAAACTAAGTAGGCTCACAGGTCCAAAAAGCCCCACACAAAGCATGCTAAGACTTAAACCTTTAATAGAAAGTTGCAAACCTACAAAGACTAAAAATGCTTTCACTAGCGCATATCTTTTAGAACACACCCACACACAAATAGCCAAAGCACAGGCAAATAGATGCGCAGAATCGCCCATTAAAGTTGTTTTAAATAACCTAGATTAAAAGAAAGGTGCATAATGGTTTTACGCTCTTTAGTATAAAGCACATGGATTTGGTTATTAAAATTTAAAACAGCCGGGTAACTCACCTCACCCTTTAAACTGCTATCTAAAATTCTCAAGGGTCTAAAGTATCCATCTGGGTTAAATTTAGCTAGATAAAGAGCGCTACGGGGATTATTGCTATTTTTAAGAGGTTCATTGTAGAGTAAATAGAGGGTATGGTTAGCATTAAAAAGTACAATAGAGTTATCATAATTATGTAAATTGCTTAAGCGGGGGGGATTCCACTGCAAAGGGGTTTTACAGGTTTGGGTATAAAATTGCTCTGTTTTATAGCTACGCAATGCCATGAGTGCACAGGTTTTATAGGGGGCTAGGGTGGGCTGTAATTGTTGTTTAAGCGTGTTAGGCTTGATTAGAAATTGTAAATGATCTTGTGCATCAAATTTGAGGAGTAAGGGGAATTTATGGGCTAGTTCATGGTAAATAGGCAAAATAAAACCCCCATCAGTGGTAGGTAAAACAGAGGTGCGCACTAAATAGCTAATATTAAGAAATGGGCTTAAAGGAAGGGTTTGTAGCAGTGAAAAATGAAAGGGAGGGGTTAAATTAGAGACAAGCATATAAATCCTAGAGGTAGCCCATCCTCCAAGGCTCACACCCACTACAAACAAATAGAGGCGCTTATGCTGTGTGAATAAAACCGGATTACCCAATGCTTTCACATAGGCATTAGCTAGTTTGCTTAATTCTGGTGCAGAGAGTAAAGAAAAGGCCTTTTGCCAAGTTTGTGTTTTAATAGAGTACAGATTGGCATAAATTTTAACATCGCTTAGACCCTCAGCACTCCCCCCAAAGTAAGCGGCTAATAAATAATCCTTAGAGAGTGCGCTAAGGGTGGCTGAATGCACAGATTTTACAGGCGGAGGGGGTAGAGATTTTAGAGTAAATAGGGGCGGGGTTTGTGTGAGTGTTGGGGGTTTTTTAAAAGAAAAGTAATGGGGGGCTTTAAAAGCTAAGCCTAAAAAAAGCAGAGTTAATAAGCTAGAGTAGATGAGAACAGATCGCATCTACACTCCAGTTAAGGGGGAAAATCTGGGGCATATATAACCCGTCAGGAAGTTTAGGCGGACTTGGGGGTTTTTTAATTAGAGTGATGGTTTTATGGGGAATATCTTTAAGCGCATAAATGCGCATGGCATTTTGGCTAATAAAGCTTTGGAGTTTGTCTAGGGCTTGGTGTTTTTCAAAAAGAGAGCATAGCGCGTTTAAGAGTATAGGTGCACTAAAAATACCCGCACTACAGGCATGGGTGTGTTTATAAGCGATTAGATGAGGTGCGCTATCTGAACCAAAGGCAATTTTGGGGTGTGCATTGAGGGCTAAATTTAAAAGTGCCTGTTGATCTTTAGGGGTTTTTAAAAGAGGTTTACAAAAAAGATGGGGATTTAGCGCACTTCCGGCTAGATGATCTAAATTAAGCGCGATATGATGCAGGGTGAGGGTTGCGTATAAATTAGAGTAGCGTTCTAAAAGAGAGATACTGCGCGCATCGCTTATATGTTCTATGATAATTTTTAGATACGGGAATTCTTCAGCTAGGGCAATTAAGATAGGGTGGAAATTATATTCTCTATCTAGCACAAAACCATGATCTTCGGCATGGATACAAAGAATAAAACCTAGATTTTGGGCAATTTCTAAAATCTTAAGCATGTGCGGGCTTAAAATATTGCTTATACCTTGATCTGAGTTAGTGGTGGCATTTTTAGGGTAGAGTTTGAGTAAAAATAACCCGGCGGCTTTGGCTTGTTCTAATTCTTGGCGGTTTAATCCTTGGTGTAAATAAAGGGCTACTAGAGGCTTAAAATGCGCGCTTAGACTCTCAATTTCTACTTTGTACTCTAAAGCTTGTTTAGTGGTAGTAATAGGGGTGGTTAAATTAGGCATAATCAGCGCTGCACTAAAGATTTGCGCGCTAAAGGGTAAGATAGCTTTGAGTAATGCACCCTCTCTTAAGTGTAAGTGCATATCTAGTGGGTCTTGTAGGGTGATTTTATCCATTAGCGATAAATAAAATAGCGCACACGGATACGGATTAGAGTTGTGGTACTTGGGCGCGGGTAGTCTTTATAGGCAATGGTGATAGTTTTAAGCGTATTATCATCTAAAAGTTTGTAACCGGAGGGTTCGATGATCTTAAGCCCGGTAATATCGCCATTAGGGTGGAGATAAAATTCCACCGCATCTACACCGTCTTGTCCTAAATATCCGGCAGCACTGGGGTATTCTAGGTATTTTTGGGTGATGCGTCCGATCTCACTTAAATTACTCTTAATAAAATCCTTCTCAGCCGTCCCTAAATCCCCAAATTCCTCCCCATAAAGCTCATCAATATCTTTACGGGTTTGGCTATCCATGCCCTTATCGCTCTCATAACTACGCTCACTAGGGGTTGGGGGTGGCGTAGCTGAATTTTGCTCTGAGGGCAGAAAAGATAAGCTATTGGGGTTAAAATCATCAGCCTTTTGCTGCGTTGTCTTTTTAGGCTCTTCTCTTTGCTCTCTGCGCAAAGCTTTATGATGGCTTTCTCTAGTAGCCACGCGCGTACTTTTATGCGGGCTGGTTTTGTGCCTTTTGCGCTCAACCACTCTTTTAGGCTTGGGTCTAGGCTGAGGTTTTGGCTGTGCTACAGGAGGAGAGGGAGGAGATGGGGGTCTTGGTGGAGTCTGAGGGGTTGGGGGGGTTTGGTTATGTTTAGGAGCAGCCCTAGAGGGTCTAAGCGCTCCTTGTGTGTGCTTGCTAGGATCTAAAGATCGCCCCCGTTTAAGCACTAATAAATTGCTAGGGTTGAGCTTAACAAGTTTAGGTTGGTGAAAAAATTGATGGCTATACTGCACTAACCACCAGAGGAATAAATGCAGTAAGCATGAAATAAATAAAGAGACATAGAAATTACGATCAGAGCGTCTATCTATAAAATCTCTGTCTAGTGCTCTAGCAGACCTAGACATAGGAACTTTTCAACTTAGATTCTCTAATACGCTGTTTTGTTTCTTCCATAAGGGCTTCTTTTTTAAGTAATGTAGGGTCTTTTTTAGGGAAATCTAGCGTAATCTTATCCAAAATGAGGCTTTGGTTAGAATTGAGCAAAATTAAATATAGCTGGTTGCGGACTTCAATGGTAACGAGTTTATGGGTGGCATCTAAAGGTTTTATAAAGGTTACACTTGGTTCAAGACCCACTTTTGGGAAGAGAAATTTTTGGGTACTTTTGCGTTTAAGTATCCATAATAACACCAATAAAGCACCAATCACAATCCCTACTTTCCATAAATAATCCCATTCAAAATCTTTAAGGGGGGTATTTTTAGGGGCTGGGGCAACTTGTTCTTGAGATTTTTGCGCTACGCTAGCAAGTTCAGATAAAAGAGGGACAAATTCTAGGCGCAAATAACGCTTATCTTGGGAAAGCTTAGCTCTAACATGGAAAAGAGTAGTACTCTTTGGCACGATAAAAAGGGTGTTATCTTGGTGATAAATGGCTAGCTCTGTAAGAACAGAGGCGCTAAAGTGCTCCAATCTAGGGGCAAAAGAATCCATGTTTTGCAAGGTGATCACTTGCATAGGAGAAATTTTGGGGGTTTGTTTAAGAGGTTTACTAAAGAGTAAATCAACCGCCACGCCTTTTTGATCGGTTTGTGTGGGGACAATTTGGAGTTGCTCTAGTTTATTAAAATTTGTAGCAATAGGATTAGCAGCAATGCCTACGCACACAAACACCCATACAAAAAGATAGCGCACCTTGCACATTATTGCTTCTATAAATCCCTAGCGATGTAATAAACAATAGCATTGGAGTCTAACACTTCATTTAAGCGGATGGCTAAATTTTTCTCATACACCATAACCTCTCCCTTACCAATAACGCGCCCGTTGACAAAAGTATCCACACTCTCTCCTGCAGGTTTTTGCAAATCAATCACCGATCCTCTTTCAAAACGCAACACCTCCCTTAAAGGGATAAAAGTAGAACCAAGCTCGGCCATAAAGGTAATTTCCATGTCTAATAATCCCTTATAATCATTGATCAACTCTTCTAAATAAGTGGTAAGCTCTAACTCTCTAGGGTTAAGAGTGGGTTGCTTTTTAAGCCTAGGGTTAACCGGTGTTAAAGTTGCCAGCGTAGGGTTAGACTGGATATTCACCCCATCTTTATTGTTACCATTATTGTTATTATTGTTGTTGTTTTGGCTATCCATACAATTTTACCTTCCTTAGAGATAACCATCTAAAAATGGGGTATCATACCAGCAATTACCTAATTAAGGGTTTAATGGGGTTTGAAATTAGCTTTGTTTACACAAAATTCTTGTAAAAAACAAATAGAACATTGGGGTTTAATGGCCTTACAAATTCTGCGCCCAAATAAAATCATGGCATGGTGGAGTGTGCCTAAATCCTCTTTAAATAGAGCGCTCAAATCAGCCTCCGTTTGCAAAGCATTTTTAGCCTTAGTTAAACCCAAACGATGCGATACTCTAAAAACATGGGTATCAACGGCTAGTACATTTTGATTAAAAGCCACAGATAATACCACATTTGCGCTTTTTTGGCCAATGCCTGCTAGGGTTTTAAGTTCTTCTTGGGTTTTAGGGATTGATCCATTGAAATTTTGCAAAATCTGTTGTGCCATTTGGATTAAATGTTTAGCCTTGCTATTAGGATAAGAAATACTTTTAATGCACTGATACACATCTTCAAAAGAGGCGTTAGCTAAACTGATCACATCTGGATAGGCCTTAAAAAAAGCAGGGGTTGTGGCATTAACTCGTTTATCTGTGCACTGTGCAGAAAGCAGTACAGCTACTAGTAATTCATAAGGGTTTTGATAAATAAGCTCTGTAGTGGGCTGTTTGAAATGCTCTAAAAGCAAGGTTTTAATAGCGATTGCTCTCATAGTGGCTCAACTAAAATACACTGGGCTTCATGGGCGCGCAAAGCAATTTGTGCATGCCCAATTTCAATACTAAAGGTGGCTTTTTTCATGGAGTGTTGCAAAAGGGTTATTTCCTCTCCTAGGATAATCCCAAAGGATAAAAAGCGATTCTTCAGTTGGAAGTCTTGAGTACTAATCTCAACAATTCTATAGCGCTTATTTTTTTTACACTCTAGGAGATTCATTTTCTCATTCCTTTCTTGATTTCACTGATGATAATATCTATAGGCGCAAAAATACGCCGTAAAATTTGAAAAGGGGCGCGGGCAATATCTTTACCTAAGGTGATTTTTGCATTTAGATTATCCAAATTGCCGCTTAAATTGACATGGGTAGAGATTTTCCTATTTTTACCTAAAATGAGGTAGTTAAGAATGGGGATTTTATTAATCACATTAGTAAAACCTTTAATTGTAGAAAGATTTAAAGACATGTCAAGTTTGCGGTTTGATAACTCTAAAATCCCACTACCATCTACATCTAGGGTTGTACCAATTAGATCTATATGCTCAAAACCAATATAGCCCGCATTAATCCCAAAAATAATTTTACCCTTAGCAATTTCATACCCATTAGCGCTTAAACGCGGGTCTCTAAAGGCAAGTAAAGAGGGAATGGTGTTAATCACATTAACCGTCTTTTGTAAGACTTTAAGATTTCTAATGGTGGTGTTTTGTAGCTGCAATTCTCCATTAAACACGCGATCTTTATAAGCCCCAATAAGATTATATAACCCCCCTTGAATGATGTCTTTAGAAGTGATGCTTTGTAGCGCCATGTTTAGATAATCCCCGCTAAAATTACTGGCCTTTAGCGTGATATTGCCATGGATCATATCAAGATTGAGCATAGATCGTTGGTAACTGCCATCTACACTAACCTGCCCGTCTCTAATCACTAGGCGTAAATTCTCTAAGGCTAGAGGTAAGGATTTAAAGGTTAGCACTGTGTTAGAGGCATTAATAATTGTGGCGGTTGGGAGAATATTATGTACTTTTTCATAGTGCTGTTTAGCATGGATAAAAATTTTCTCATCTCTAATTTGTTCTTTAGTGGGTTTGTATTTGCTTGGGGCGAGTAATTCTTGGATAATTGGCACTTTAGAGTCTAAAAACTCATCTAAATTAAAGTTAATATCATTGATAAAGACGATCTTTTCACCCCCTTGAATCTTAGCCATAAAAGCGCCATCTGGGCTAAATATTTCTGCGCTATCTTTTCTAAAAGTGCCTAATAGAGAAAAGGAACTAATAAGACGGCCATCATGGTAGTATAGGGGCAAATCAATATTTAAATTGATACCAAAAAACTGGAAGTTGTGGAAATCTTTAGTGCTGATTTTAAGCGATCCTCTTTTAAGGGCAAAATAGCGCGCTAGTGGGGAAATAGAAGTGAGTTTAGCTAGATTTTTAGCACGCACACTATAAAGTTTACCTAGCTCCCCCTCAATCCCTAACTCATTGATTTTAAATATCGTTTTATGCTCTTTAGAAAAATCTAAATTAAAGCTTAAATTGGGCAAGTTGTCTTGATTGGCATAGATCGCGTCTTCAGTAAATATTTCTTGGCTTTGGGCTTTAATTATTTGGCGGATTTTATCTTGAAAGGCCTGTGAGGACTCACCTTGCGCGATGAGATCGGGTAAAATATCTGGGCGTAAAGAGGGGGCGTGGGTATTAAGTGTGGTTCTATAAGGGCTAAAGGCGCGCATGTTAATCTTGCTATTAGTGTTAATCTGGATTTTATGGATTGTGGCATTACCGGATAATAATTTATGCGTAAAATCTAAAGTTAAACGCGCATCTACATCGGCCATGTTGTGGTAGCGGGTGTGTTGTGTGTTGATATAAATATATTTACTTTCCGGATTTGTATCTAAATATATATTAGCCGACTGGCTAAATAAAGGAACATTATAGAGTAAAAAATCTCCCTTTCCTACGCTAATACTACCCTGTATAGAAATTAAGGGGTGGGCATGGGGTACAAGTTGTAGTGTGAGTAATAAATCTGCACCGATTAAAGATTTCATGTTTTTTAGGGGTAAAAGGATTTTATAGGCTTTAAGCAAGCGCTCTACATAGGGATAAGAAGACTTAGGGGCGATTTTAATGCTTGCTACTAATTTAGAAGCGCTTCCAAAATGGCTAATATTAACCTGTGAGCCCTCTAAAGCCATATTTTCATAAGTTGCGTATTGGGGTGTGATAACTAAAACTTGATCTTTAAGCTCAAGCAAAACTTTAGAAGAGAGAATGGGCGGGAGATCTTTATGAAAGAAAACCCGCGCGTCTTGGACGATGGCTTGGGCACTTAATTGTGCTAATAGCGTTTTAAGTAGGTGTTTATCTCTAAGATTAAGAGAAAGTTTGGCATCTTCAATTTTAAAGCTAGAGAACTTAGTGTTATCAAATAACCAAGTGCGTAAAGTTTTATGAGTAGTGGGTATATAGGGTTTTAAAAAATCTAAGTGTTTAATGGAGTTACTGTTACATTTAAGCGCTAGGGTTTTAAAATCAGTTAAGCCCTGCACAAAAAACTTTAAATTAGATTTTCTAAGCGAGGGGTTGTTTAGGGGTGAGAGTTGGAGATCAAAGGTAAGTTGTTTGGTTTGGCTGCTATAATCTGCATTCCCTGTAATGCGTAGATAATAAGGCGCTAAATCTAGTTGTAAAATTTTTAAATAGAGTTTTTGATTTTCTTCTAGGTAAAATTTACCCTCAATGCCCGGAAAAGAAATATCATATTGGTGGCCATCAAAGAAAACATGGGCGCTAGTGGTGGGGTTGATATAAATCTTTTGGATAGATAGACGCTTAAAATAATCTAGTGTCCATATCCCGTATCTAATGCCTTGTATAATTTCTTCTATGCTAGGGGTTTTCCTTTCTGCTTTAGGCTTGATAAGTGCTGCAATATCTAACATGCCAATGTCTAGCAAAAACTTATTATCTAGTTTTAGATACAATCGCTCTAGCTTGATCTGCCCAACATGTATGGAGGATATGTAGATTCCATTTCTTAGAGTGATATATGTAATTAAAAGCAGCACAAAGACAAAGATTAGGGAAAAAAAAGGGCGGAGCACCCTCCCAGAGATTATTTTAATCATAATGCTTTCATTATTCTTTTACCTTAGTATACCGATAAAATCTAGTGGCATTGTTTACATGCCAAATGGCCCTCTTAAAAAGGCCTTTTATCACTTAAAAAGTATCTCTTTAGAGAGTACAACCCGGACAATTCCTATACAAGCTAACACCCTAGACTTATGGATTTTGCGCCTTATGGAGAAATTGCATGTATGGCAAAAACCTAAGAGTGGTTATATCGCTATTTCTATTAAAGAACACAACCAAATTAGAAAAGGGGATTTTTTACATGCCCTTAGCATTTCTAAACCTGTGTATAGAGATATTACCCTAATTCCCGGAGAAACCCTTTATTTTTTTATCCGCGATTTAGCCCGAATTTTCTATTTAAAAGTAGAGGATTTAAAGCAGGCCTACAACTCACCCTATCAAGAAGCCGGTATCATTCCAGATACCTACCGCTTTAGTTTAGGCATTTCAGCTAAAAACCTGATGTATTATTTACTCCAACATGCTAACACATACTATCAAAATCTTAGCATGCAGCTATTAGGCCACTATGATATTAAAGAGTGGCAAAAAACCCTTATTATTGCCTCTATTATCCAAAAAGAGGCGGCTAATGCTTCTGAAATGCCTTTAATTGCTGGTGTGATTAATAATCGCTTAAAAAATGGCATGCCCTTACAAATGGATGGGAGTTTAAACTATGGCAAATATTCCCACACAAAGGTTACACATGCGCGTATTTTGGAGGATACTAGCGATTATAACACCTACAAGCATAAGGGATTGCCCAAAATACCTATTTGTAGCGTAGGAGTGGAGGCTATTAAAGCCGCTTTATTCCCTGTTAAAACTAAGTTTTTATACTTTGTCAAAACCAAAGAGGGAACCCATAAATTTAGCCAATATTACCAAGAACATGTGCGCTCCATTCATAACCATTAGCAGTTGCGTATTAAAAATGATAAAAGAGCGCCTTATATTAGTTATGATTTAGAAATTTAATGCTAGTATCACGCCGTTTTACTCTGGTTAAAATCAGGTTTTAAGGAGTTTAAAGATGTCTAAAATGAAAGCGCCTGAGGGCGTACCTGTTTGGGTAAATGAGCAGCGCTGTAAAGGTTGTGATCTATGCGTATCGGTGTGTCCGGCGGGGGTTTTAGGAATGGGGGTTAAGCCTACACATGTTTTAGGCAAAGTGGCTAAGGTGGCCTATCCGGAAAGTTGTATTGGTTGTTATAAATGCGAGCTGGGTTGTCCGGATTTTGCCATTTATGTGGCTGAAAAGGGAGATTTTAAGTTTGCTAAGGTGTCTAAAGAGGCAGAATTAAGAGGGGAAAAAGTACGGGCTAATCATTACATGCTTTTAGCAGAGGCTTTAGCAGAAGGGAGAGGAAAATGAGAGAGGTGATCTCAGATGGTAATGATTTAGTCGCACAGGGAGCTATTGATGCGGGTTGTCGTTTCTTTGGGGGTTATCCCATCACGCCTAGCTCAGATATTATGCATGCCATGAGTACGCTTTTACCTGCGCATGCGGGGCATTTTATCCAAATGGAAGATGAGATCGGGGGAATTTCTGTAGCTTTAGGGGCTAGCATGAGTGGGGTTAAATCCATGACGGCAAGTTCGGGCCCGGGGATTTCTCTTAAAGTAGAACAAATGGGCTATGCTTTCATGACAGAAACGCCTCTTGTAATTGTAGATGTGATGCGATCAGGCCCTTCTACTGGCATGCCAACAAGGGTAGCCCAAGGTGATGTAGACTTTTTAAAACACCCCATTCACGGGGATTTTAAAGCGGTGGCTTTAGCCCCGGGTAATTTAGAGGAAACCTATACAGAGACAATCCGTGCCTTTAATCTCTCTGAAATGCTCATGACACCTGTCTTTTTACTGCTAGATGAAACAGTGGGGCATATGTATGGCCGTGTGCGTTTGCCGGATTTAGAGGAAGTGCAAAAAAGTATAGTGGATCGGCGGGTTTTTAAAGGCGATCCTAAAGAGTACCAACCTTATGGCGTACCTCAAGACGAGCCGGCTATTTTAAACCCTTTCTTTCAAGGCTATCGCTACCACATTACAGGGCTTCACCATGGACCTATTGGCTTTCCTACTGAAGATGCTAAGATAGGCGGGGATCTTATGGATCGTTTATTTCATAAAATTGATTCTAAACTAGATAGCATAAGCCATAATGAGGAAATAGACATAGAGGGGGCTGAGATTTTAATCATTGGTTATGGTTCTACTAGCCTAGCTATTAAAGACGCGCTTAGAGAACTTCAAGCAGAAAACTACCCCAAAAAAGTAGGCCTTTTTAGACCCCTAACTCTATGGCCTAGCCCTAAAAAACGCTTAGAAGAACTAGGTAAAAAGTTTGATAAAATCTTAGTGGTGGAGCTTAATAAGGGGCAGTATTTACATGAGATTGAGCATAGCATGGGTAAGAGAGTGCATAGTTTACTCCAAGCCAACGGGCGCCCCATCTCCCCACGACAAATCATTTCTAAAATCAAGGAGTTTTAGATGGCATTTAATTATGATGAGTATTTACGGGTAGATAAAACGCCTACTCTATGGTGTTGGGGCTGTGGCGATGGGGTGATTTTAAAATGCATTATCCGCGCTATGGATAGTTTAGGCTGGAATATGGATGATGTGTGTTTAGTAAGTGGCATTGGTTGTAGCGGGCGCATGAGTTCTTATGTCAACTGTAACACCGTGCACACCACACATGGGCGCGCTTTGGCCTATGCTACCGGTATTAAAATGGCTAATCCAAGCAAGCATGTTGTGGTGGTTTCTGGTGATGGGGATAGCTTTGCTATTGGGGGTAACCACACAATCCATGCCTGCAGGCGCAATATTGATCTAAGCTTAGTGCTAGTTAATAACTTTATCTATGGCCTGACTAATTCACAAACCTCCCCCACAACGCCAAATGGCATGTGGACAGTAACGGCTCAAGGGGGCAATATTGATAACCACTTTGATCCATGCCAAATTACAATGGCAGCAGGGGCAACTTTTGTGGCTAGAGAGAGTGTTTTAGACCCTAAAAAATTAGAGCGGGTTTTAAGTGAGGGCTTTAAGCATAAAGGCTTTAGTTTTATTGATGTGCACAGTAATTGCCATATTAATTTAGGCCGTAAAAATAAAATGGGCGAGGCAGCACAAACCCTTAATTGGATACAATCTCGTTTGGTAAGCCAGCGCAAGTATGAGGAATTAACGCCAGAAGAAAGGGAGGATAAATACCCTGTGGGTGTTTTAAAACATGATACTAGCAAAATGGAGTACTGCCAAGCTTACCAAGGCGTGATTGATAAAGCCCTTTCTAAAAAGAAAGTTTAAAGGAGCAAACATGGAAACACAATTGCGTTTTACCGGTGTGGGCGGTCAAGGGGTGCTTTTAGCAGGAGAGATTTTAGCAGAGGCTAAAATTGAAGCCGGAGGCTTTGGCACTAAAACTTCTACTTACACCAGCCAAGTACGCGGAGGGCCTACTAAGGTAGACATCATTTTAGATAACAAAGAGATCATTTACCCCTATGCTAGAGAGGGTGAAATTGATTTTATGCTCTCTGTAGCACAAAGCAGTTATCAGATCTTTAAGGGCGATGTAAAAGAGGGGGGGATTGTGGTAGTTGATCCACACTTAGTTAGCCCCACCCCAGAAGATGAGGCTAAATTTAAGCTTTATAAAATCCCCATTATCACCATTGCTAAAGAAGAGGTGGGCAATATTATTACCCAATCTGTGGTGGCTTTGGCTATCACTGTGGTTTTAACCCAGTGTGTTGATCGTGAAGATGTGATTAAAACCATGGTTTCTAAGGTACCGGCTAAGGTAGTGGATCTGAACAAAAAAGCCTTTGAAATCGGGGAAGCCCACGCCCATAAAGTTTTAGAAGACAGAAAAATTTCTTAATCCATGTTAGATTTGGCAAGCCTTTTAAAGGCAGCCTCTGAGCACAAAACCCCTTTTTATCTTTACGATTTACAGGGGTTAACACAGGCATTTTTAGACTTTAAGCAAGCTTTCAAGGGGCATAAGTCTTTAATCTGCTATGCCCTTAAGGCTAATTCTAATCTGAAAATTTTACAAACCCTAGCAAAAGAGGGGGCGGGAGCAGATTGTGTGTCTCTTTATGAAGTACAAAGAGCGCTTTTAGCCGGTATTCCAGCTTATAAGATTATCTTTAGTGGGGCGGGTAAATTAGAGGAGGAGATTAAAGAAGCCCTGCGGCTTAAAATCTTGTTTTTAAATGTGGAGTCTTTTGCAGAACTCAAACGAATCGAACAAATTGCCTCTGAGCAAAAAACCCCCGCCCGTATATCCGTGCGGCTTAATCCAAATATTGATGCTAGCACCCACCCCTACATCTCTACCGGCCTTTTTGAAAATAAATTTGGGGTGGAGCAAAAGGAGGCGGTGCAGATGTTTATGTTTGCCAAACAATCCCCCTTTTTAGAGCCCATAGGTTTACATTGCCATATTGGATCACAATTAAATAATTTAGAACCTCTTAAAGAGGCGTGTATAACGCTAGCAGATTTGGCGCGTTTTTTAATGGCTAGTGGGATTGATTTAAAGTTTTTAGATGTAGGCGGAGGGCTTGGGGTGGATTATAGCCAAGAGCAAGATCAAATAACCATCGCCCTTGATGATTATAGCAAGGCAATTAAACAGGCTTTTAAAGGGCTGGATTGTACGATTATTTGTGAGCCGGGTCGGCGTATTGTAGCCCCTAATGGGGTTTTAATCACGCGTGTGCAGTATATCAAACACAGAGCGCATAAATGCTTTGTAATTGTAGATGCAGGCATGAATGATTTTTTACGCCCCGCGCTTTATCAGGCAAGCCACCCGATTAAGGTACTTAAAGAGCAACCCTCCACACAAAAAACCTATGATATTGTAGGGCCTGTGTGTGAGAGTGCGGATTGTTTTGCTAAGGCTATTGCTTTACCAGAAATAAAACAGGGGGATTTAATCGCCTTTTATCAAGCAGGGGCATATGGATCAAGCATGGCTAGCCGTTATAATAGCCGCCCACAGATTTTAGAGTTAGGAATCACAAAGGAGGGTATTAGTGTTTTAAGAGAGCGGGAGGATTTTTTAGATTTAATCTTACATGAATTAGGCGCTTTAGAGGGAGGAGAAATTACTAAGCAGCGCGCCTATATTGATAGTTTAGATCGTAAAATCAGCGCGCTTTTGCATGCCCGCTTTGCCTGTACCCGCCAAATTGCCAAACAAAAGCATAAACAAGGCATGAGTATTTATAACCCCGTGCGCGAGAATGCCATTTTTGACAAGGTTGGTAAGGATTTAGAAAATATTTATACCGAAATTTTAGGGGTTTCAAGAAGCCTTATTAGCGTAGAAAAAATAGGCTTAAGCGGGCTTGTAGACGATGCACGGGGGGTTTTTGGTAGGCGCGCGCAAGTTTTAAAGTTAAATCCAGAGGAGCTTTTTAAAGCTATAGAGGCGCGTAGGGTGGATTTTGGTTTTTATGCGCTAGAAAAAGAGAATTTAGCAAAACTTGTTACAGAATTAGTACACCAACGCCTTAAAATTGTGCATAGCTTTATTTTAAACCAGCGCTGGTATTTTGTGCTTGGAAGAGTGGATTTTTCTAACCCCTCTATAGACCCTACTTTGTGTGCGCTGTGGTTTGCTAGCATGCAAAAAGAGCAAATCCAGCCCTTTTTAGAGACTTTAGAGGTTTTTAAATTTCTAGCCATAAAAGAGGGGGTTTTGGTGGAGATAAGCGCTTTGGCTTTGCAAAATTTACCTACACCTATGCCTATTTTACTGGGTAATTATTCTAGTACACGGAGAGAACTTGCACTTTAAACCCATTTGCTTAGAGGATAAAAGCGTAGTAGATGCCTTTTTAAAGCAAGATGATTTTTTGATTGCCGATGTGAATTTTACCAATCTTTATTTGTGGCGCTTGGCTCGAGAAATTAGCCTTTGTATAGTGCATGGTTGCTTGCTAATTCGCACGCAATATCCCCAAGAAAAACCCTTTTATTTTTACCCCATTGGAGCGGGTGATAAAAGGGCGGTGCTTGAGGAATTACTCTCAGAGGAGGCGCTAGAGATACGGGCTTTAGAAGAAAAACACAAGCAAGAATTAGAAAGCTTTTTCCCGGGCGTCTTTGATTTTCAAGCACAGCGCGATCGCTTTGATTATATCTACAGCGTACCGGAGCTTATCAGCCTGCAGGGTAAGAAATTTCATAAAAAGAAAAACCACCTCAACGCCTTTTTAAAAAGCTACCCACATTTTACCTACAAGCCCCTTTTGGCTAGCAATATATCCCAAGTTAGAAAGGCTTTACAAAGCTGGCATGCTCTAGATAATCCTAATGATATGGGGTTAGAACATGAATATCAAGGGATTTTAGAGGTTTTAGCCGTTTATGAGCAGTTACATTTGCAGGGGGGGGTGATTTTTTTAGAGGAGCGCGTGGCGAGCTTTAGTTTTGGGGAGAAAATCCAAGAAAAAGTAGCGGTGATTCACATTGAAAAGGCAGACCCAGAAATACGCGGGGCTTATCAAATGATTAACCAACAACTACTCAAAAATGCCTTTGCAGATTGTGAGTTGGTAAACCGCGAGGAGGATTTAGGCATTGAAGGCCTGAGGCAGGCAAAAATGGGCTATCATCCCTTATTTTTATTAGAAAAATACCACGCCTTAAAACACTGATTGCCCGTTGGTTGTTTTTAAAAGAGTAGGATAGGGCTAACTCAAATAAGGAGTCAAACATGGATTTACTAGTTTATCATCTAAAACAAGAGGATTTTAAAAAATTCCAAGACGCAGTTGCCCCTTTTGGGGTTGAAATCTCTGTTCTTCCGAAAGCAAAGAATGTGCCACGGGCATCTATATTGCAACGGCTTTCTAAAGAGCCTGTTAAAGTGCGTTTACCTCTTACAGGAGGGGCATTATCTACCCATCTAGGCGAGACACACCCTTACAAACAAGCCCATTCTTGTAATTCCTACCATAACCCACTCAACACCCACAGGCAAAGCCATAACCGCCAAATCAAAGGCGATGATTCTTCTCGTGTAACTAATAAGCCTTGGCGCCATTACAATACAGGGTCTGATTCTGGTTTTGATATGGACATTTAACGCGGAAGTTTAGAGCCATTTTTCTAAAATCTGCATAGCCTCTGTGTGTTTTTTGCTATCGCCCTCATAGGTCTGGTAGCGCTTAATTGCCTCTGTATAGAGATTCTTAGCCTTCTCTAAATCTAAGGGTACGCCTAGTCCTGTTTCATACATTTCCCCTAAAGCGTAAAATTCATAGCCAAAGTCATTTTCATTAAGAGCAATGCAACGGAAGTAAGCAAAGGCTTGCAAATAAGCTTGCACCATATGAGGCGCACCTTGTTGATCGCCGTTGTACTGGTTAAATAAATCTAGCAAAGCATCATCGCTTAGTTGAACGGGTAAATTAGGTAAATTCTCTAACATGGCCATCCTTATTTTAGTTTAAAGAGAAAGTTTTCTCCCTGTTTTAGAGAGGGTTTTTTTAAGATAGAGGTGCAAATAAGCTTTAGTAACCTCTAACTTAGCCTCTTTGAGTTTATTTTGATAATGCAACACTTTTTGCACATCTCTAGCCACCCCATTTCCCATTTCATAAGCCCCAATTAATTTATTAAGCGCATGGATATAAATCCACTGGGTTTTAAAAGCCACCTGAATAACCCCTTGATAACAGGATAAGGCCTTTTGCTCATCTTGAGCCACCCCCTGCCCTCTTTCATACATCTGCGCTAAGCGGTAAAAAACCTGCCCGTTACGCCAATCCCCTAAGATAATCTGTTTATACAAGGAAAAAGCCTTAAGGTAGTCTTGCACATTATGCGGGGAAAAGACATGCCCTTTTGTATGCCGTTTTCCACACCCATTATAGGCATTAAACATCTCTAAAAGAGCCGCATCACTTAAATTTAAATCACCTAGACCCATGCATATCCTTTTGACATACTCCCCATAGCTTAAACTAGCGGATTGAGAGGATCATCAAGGTCTGGTAGCTAAACCGGTCTAGCGCCTCTACTCCAAGATGAGCCCTTACTCTGGCAATTGTAGCATAAAACCTTTAGCAGTCGTCTTAATCGTTTTGCTAAGCTCACGGGCTTTAGCGAGTGATAATAACCGCTCATTCTAAGTCCAATCTTAAAGCCCCTTGCATTTAAGCCAAGCTAGAATAGATGCTAACACTTCTTTTCTATCCGGTTCATCTAAAACTTTATGGCGATCGCGATCAAAGAGGCGCAAACTAACATCTGTAAAACCCTGCTTTTTTAAACATTCTCTAGCCTTAATCACCCCCACCCCAAAATTCCCACATAAATCATCTAGCCCACTGACTAAAAGAATGGGTAAATCTTTAGGCCCATAAGCATGGGTATAAAACACTTTATAAGCACCCTCTACTAGGCAAGCAAAACTATTAGTGCTAAAATAAAAGTGGCATGCTGGATCGCTGCGCATAATTCTTAGGGTTTGGACATTACGGCTAATCCAAGAGCCCCCCATAGCCCGCACGCGGGGGTGTAAATGAAATAGCGTATTAATATTCCATGTAAAAGAAACTCGTAAAGCCCTTAAAATTTTAAGCGCCCATGCACATAGACCTAATCCTAAAAAGGGCGCGGGAGTACCGGCTAGTACAAGGGCATGGATAGGGTGGTAGTTATGTTGCATGAAGCGTCTGGCTAGTAATGAGCCCATGCTATGGCCTAATAAAACATGTTTATAACCCTTACAGATATGTTGAATATGGCTAGCTAATTTTGCCATGTCTTTTGCTGCCTGCTCAAAGCCATCAACTCCCATCTCTCCCCAATAAATTTCACTCCCATGTTCAAGTACACTTAAACCATGCCCTCTATGATCGTAGATAAACACACTATAGCCATGCTGGCATAATTCAGTGGCTAGCCAAATATAATGCCTTTTGTGTTCAACCATGCCTGTAGCAATTTGAATCACCACGCCTTTAGGTTTTTTAGGTTTGTAATAATCAAAATACAATTCTAAATAAGAGGGGTTGGTACTACTAATGCGTTGATTCTTGAATATTTGCATGCTTTTCCTTCAAGACAAACGCAAATGTTTATAATCTGTAGGGATACAGTGATCAACACAGCTAATTAATTCGGGATATAACCCGTGTTTAAAGCCTATTTCAAAAAGTTTATCAATGCCTGCTTGTTGTTTAGGGCTTAGTGAACAAGCGCTTTCATTGGCATACATTTTTAAGTAGGTGTTTAATTGATCCTGTTCTACCCGCAATAAATGCCGCTCTAAAAGCATTTGTGAGAGTAAATCTTGGTGATTAAGGGCAATTTTTACTGCCTTGCTTAAAGCCTCTTGCATCAAAATTGCCTGTAAAAGCGGGATAGACCGGCGCAAGATCATGCAACCAAGCGGTAAAGGCAAGGTAGAATCACTTAGTACGCACCAGATCTCCCAAATTTCTTTTTCTACTACTAGATCTGCATGCAAATCTAAAATACTCTCATGGATTAAAACCCCCGCATCTACTTCTGAGTTAAGTACTGCCCTTTCAATATCTAAAAAGTTTTTATACACGATACGCGCTTGTGGGTAATAAAGCCTAAAGAGCATGGCATTAGTGGTATAGCGCCCGCTCAAAGCCACTTTAAAATTCTTTTTTAGGGGTTTGTTTTTAAGGCGCACTAGCTTAGGCCCATAGCCCTCTCCAAAGCTAGTAGCACACTCTAAAAGGGCGTATTGATCTTTAATCAGCGGATAGAGGGCAAAACTCACCGCACTAATAGCATGCGTGCCTTTAAGTGCCTCTGTATTGAGGGTTTGAATGTCTAGGGCGTGGTGAGTGAAGGGTTTAGGGAAGTCAACCCAGCCAAATGCTAGGGCATAAAACATAAAAACATCATCTGCATCTGGGCTATGGGCAATGCTAAGCATTAAAAACTCCTGCTTTTCAAACATTCTAGCTTATTTTATTAAAAGATCGCCCACTTAAAGAAGCTAAATTAAAAGCCACGCTGCTAGCCTTAAGCTTAAGGCTAGGTAGAAACAAATTAAAACCTAAAAGAGATAGGCATATGAAATATAGATATTTGCGCTTTTAGCGCTTTTGTTTAAAGTCACTGTTGTGTTATTAGCTTGCATGGATAAATTGCGGGTGATAAGAGGATTTTTGACCCCGATTTTAAAAATACTATGCTGTCTTTGGAAACGTACCCCCCAATTAAAGAGGACATTATACCCTCGCGTACGGGCTAAGGGGGTCTCTTTCATGTCTAAATAATAATAATTACCCGCCACTGCAAATCCGGCAAATAAACCGGCAAACCACTTTTGTTGTCCCTTAGCAACAAGCATGTCATAAATTAAATCTGCTCCAATTCCCCATGAAACCCCCTGCAATGCTTTAAAATTATCTAGGTGTTTTAAAAGCGGGCTGTTTAGATAGTTATATGTCGTGTTGATATAGGCATCAAAACCAAAATGGCGGCTAAAGAAATACTGGTATCCAACGCCTATGCTAGCATTCCAATTAACATTGCCAAAAGGGCGTGAAAGACTATTAATGGTATTACTTAAAGGCGCAAGACTGATTAAAGCCTGCATAGGTGTGAGGTTATGCTGTTGGTTTGCTTTAGTTTGATCGGTGTTAATCTTGCTCTCTTGGTTGGTATAAGTCAAATTTAAAGTGGGGATTTTGATGGCAGGGACGTTTAGGCGGTAGTTAGGGGAGGTAGTGGCAATCCCGATAGAATCGTTATAGATCTTAAGCAATTCGAGCTCTTGGCTTGCGTTATTACTTGCCAAAAACTGACTACCAACTTTACTAAACCACTCATAAATCTCTGCAAGTTGTGCAACAGAAATACCACTAGGCGTTTTACCGTTAAACATCTCACTGCGTAAAGTAGTAAAGCATGAGCTAATACCAGAACTGCTATTTAAATTGCATGTTTTAACCTCATTATCTGCGGCTTCTTTAGCCTGCTCAAATTGGCTTTGTGAAATGACAGAAGATCTTGTTAAAGGATTTTTAAGAAATGCTGGAATGTCGTTGTTAAGAATGTTATAAGAAGTGGTAATTAGCGTTTTAATATCTTGCTTGAGTTGTGAAGTTTGAGGTGTCTCTCCGGCGTTACATTTAGAGACACCAATACAAGAGCTTATTTCGTTTTGTAATGTACCTATAGCACCCTGAGCCGTTTTATATGTACTTTTCTCTGTAGAAAGTTTGTTATTGTATTGATCAATTTGTGATCCTAAAGAGCTACCCACACTTTTTAGACTTTCTAAAACTTGCTGGTAGGCTGACAAAATGGATTGATTAGAGGATTTTTCCTGCGAATCTTGTGAAGAGGCGATTAACCTTTGTAGTAGGCTAATTTCATTAGCAATTTGAGCTTCTAGGCTTTGGATCTCTGCTAAAGTGGCTGATGCATCAATCTTGCTAATTTCTGAAACATTTTTTGTTGTGCCAACTTGGGCGGCTGTACCATTTAAACTTGTGAGTTTGGTAATTAACTCTTGTAAATGCGTTTTGATACTATTTTGTAAACTTGTGCTATGAATCATAGCCATAACTGGGGGCTGTTGGGTCTGAGAAGTAAGGGCCATGTTTTGCGCCCCCGCACTTCCCTCAAGATAAACCCCATCTCTAATATCGCCCCCGCGCGCACCAAGAGAAGCCAAAGATGCACATAGCACCAAACTACATTGAAAGCCTAGTTTTTGATTATTTTTTCGCATGAAACTCCTTTAAAGTAAGATCAGTATCATGCTTAATGTTATCTTAATGTTATCTTAATGTTATCTTAATGTTATCTTAATGTTATCTTAATGTTATCTTAATGTTATCTTAATGTTATCTTAATGTTATCTTAAAATCCACACGATTATAAAAAAACTCTAAAAAGCCTGAGTGTAGATTATCAAAAGTAAAATTAAAGGGTTGTGTAGGAATGAGGGGCTAACATACTCTTATAACTAAAGCTAGGGCTTTATGGCGTTATAACAATAGCGCAACTGGTTTAAAGGGATAAATTGCATGCCATGTTTAACATAAAAATAATCCCAGCCATTATGATTAATTTTATTTAAAATCTTAGCACTCATTTTATGAATAGACAACACCTGCCCACTAGCATCACAAACTTTTCCATCTGCTAAAACTTGGCATTTTTCTTGATAATCTGGAGAGTATAATTTGTCTCCAACTTTTAAATACCCTGTATCTATTAAAACTTTCATAGGCACTTTAGGGGGTTTTTCCTCTAAATAAGTCATGGTATCTTGGCTAATAACTATCTTTTCTATTCTTTTTTGTGCGGCTTTAATATAGATTTCATTTTTTTCAATGCCTAAAAAGAAGCGCCCTAATTTTTTAGCCATAGCCCCTGTAGTTCCCGTGCCAAAAAAGGGATCTAAAATGAGATCATGGGGTTTTGTTGCCATTAAAATTAGTTTTTCTAAGAGTTTTTCAGGTTTTTGGGTGGGGTGTAACTTATTGCCCTCTTGATTTTTTAGCCGTTCACTTCCTGTACACAAAGGGATAGCCCACACTGATTTTTCTTGTTTGTTTTGGTTTAAAGACTTTAAAGTTTTATAATTAAAAGTAAAAGAGGCTTTTTTATCTTTAGCACACCATAAAATTATTTCATGGGCATTACAAAGTCTGCTTCCTGTAAAATTAGGCACAGGGTTAGTTTTATACCAAATGATGTCATTAATGATCCAAAAACCTAAATTTTGCATTAAATAGCCTAAGCGATAGATATTTTGAAACGATCCAATCACACAAATACTCCCCCTATTTTTTAAGAGCCGTTGGCATTGAGCAAGCCAGAGACAAGAAAAGTTATCATAATGGGCAAAGTCTTTAAATTGATCCCAAGTCTCTTGCACTCCTTCAAATCTAGCCCCACCTACACGCAAAAGCGCGCCATGTGTTTGCATAAAATAAGGAGGGTCTGCAAAAATAAAATCTATACTTTGGCTTGGTAAATCTTTTAAAATATCTAAACAATTGCCTTGTAAAATGGTGTTAATTTGCAAAAACTCTCCTTTAAAATATTAGGCTGAACTGTACCTAAACTTTGATTAAGAAAAATATCTAAGCAAGAGTACCCCTACTTTGGCGGTTATAGCTAGTTGTAAAAGTAATGCACAATATAAAAGCCTGTTTTAACTAGATTTAGTTAATGTAGAAGTTTTTACGCTAGTATAAATCTCTACACATCATTTAAGGAGCTAACATGCCTCTTATTAATATTAAAGTTGCACGGGAAGCCACCCCTCTTAATGCTAAGGAAAAAAAGGCTTTGATTGAAGGGGCTACAGACTTACTAGTTAATGTACTAGGAAAACAAAGGGCAAGAACTGTAGTGATCATTGAAGAAATTGATCCAGATAGTTATGGTTTTGGGGGCGAAAGCATTACAGAAGTTAGGAAAAAATCTTAAGATTTCTTAGCTGTGTTAGTGTAAAAATTTTTGGCTTTTTTAGTGGGTTTTTTATGCTAGTATAAATTTCTATATCATTTTTAAGGAGCGAGCATGCCTCTTGTGAGTATTAAAATTACACGCGAGTCTACCCCTTTAAGTGTTGCCAATAAAAAGGCTTTGATTAAGGGGGCTACAGATTTACTAGTTGATGTACTAGGAAAACCAAGGGCAAGAACTATAGTGATTATTGAGGAGGTTGATCAAGATGACTGGGGCATTGGAGGCCAAAGCGTTACAGAGCTCAAGTAAATTTTAGGGTTTTGTTGCTTTCAATTCAAAGATTGTTTTGGCTTTCTTGATATTTTCAAAGGGCAAGTTTTCTAGCCTTTCTGCACACTGGAGTAAAATACTAGAGCCATTTACAGCCTGTATCACACCTTTTAAGCGGGTATTTTCTGTGGTTTTGCACTCTATTAAATCCCCAATAGAGAGTTCAAAATGCTTTAGCTTACTTAAACTGCGCTCTAATCCCATAGAACTTACCTCTAGTGTGTAGGCATTTTTAAAGGGGGCGTGCACATCTAAAAGAGGGGAGATAAGTAAACTTGCCTCCTCACAGATGTCCAAACTGGTAGGGCCACTGAGTGCTTTAATGCTAATGCGCAAAATATCTCTTTGATTCTCCTTTAAAAAAGCCACATCATAGAGCGCACAACCTATACCCCTTAGCGTTGTCTCTAAGAGATTTTCTAATTCTGTGTTATCCATTATAAACCTATGCGGGCAAAAAGATTATCTAGTCTTTGTGCTTGTTCTAACTGGGTGTCAAATTCAAAGGTCAGTTGTGGGCATTTAAACCACCCGCTTACCTGCAAAACATGGGCGCGGAGTATCGGCGTGGCCTTTTTAAGCGCTTTAAGAAGTAGCCCCCTTTGCTTTGTTTCTATAAACGAACCATCTACATAGATCACAGCGTGGTATTTGCCCCTAGAGCAGTGTACCGCTGTAAGGGTGAGATTACTTAATTCTGGATTATTCAAAGTACCTAAGGCCTCTTGTAGGTATTCAAGCAACCTTGCATCTAATCTTTTTGCATGTACACTCATTACAGTACCCTTGTTTTCTTAATTTCTCTAAAGCTTTCAAAAACATCGCCCACTTGCACATCGTTAAAATGCTCTAGCATAATCCCACACTCATAACCCTTACCCACTTCCTGCGCATCGTCTTTAAAGCGCTTAAGCGAGATAATTTTACCCACATGTACCACCACCCCATCACGAATCAAGCGTACTTTAATGCCCTTATTAATCACCCCATCAACTACCATGCACCCAGCCACAGTACCTACTTTAGGGATTACAAAGGTTTCGCGTACCTGTGCTTGACCGGTATCTTCTTCTTCAATCACCGGGCTCATGAGTCCGCTTACAAGCGCCTTCATATCATCTAGCAAGCTATAAATCACGCTATAGGTTTTAATCTCTACGCGTAACTCTTTGGCTTTGGTGCGGACATTGCCCGTTGGGCGGATATTAAAACCTAGCACAAGGGCATGTTCGTTATTGGCTATTAAACTTAAATCATTTTCGCTAATCCCCCCCACACCCGCGCTTAAAATCTGGATACCCACCTCCTCATTATTAAGGGCTAGTAGACTCTGTTTGATCGCCTCTAAACTGCCCTGTGTATCGGCTTTAAGCACCACTGGGATATTTTGTAACTCTTTATTAGCCACCATCATGGCTAATTCATCTAGGTGTACTTTTGTGCTCTTACTAAGGGCCTTTTGGCGTAGATAAGTTGCTTTTTTGTTGGCTAAAGATCTAGCCGTATTCTCGCTATCTACTGCCATTAAGATCGAACCAGCTGCGGGTACTTCACTAAGCCCGGTGATAAGCGCCATTTCAGAGGGTAAAAGGGTTTTTAGATTTTTGCCTAGATCATCTGTCATGGTGCGCACCTTGCCAAAGGCTACATCAGCCACCACCGCATCGCCTATCTTAAGCGTTCCATTTTGCACAATCACCGTAGCCACCGCCCCGCGCCCTTTCTCTACACTCCCCTCTAACACTACAGCTCGCGCACTAGCATTAGGTGCGGCTTTAAGCTCCATGATCTCTGCTTGGATTAAAATAGTTTCTAAAAGCGTATCTATCCCCTCTCCGGTTTTAGCTGAAATAGGGATAAATTCATACTCCCCGCCCCAATCTCTTGGATTAAAACCTAACTCTGCACAAGCGGCCTTAAGCTTGTCTACATTGGCATTTTCTTTATCTATTTTATTCATCGCTACGATAATCTGCACGCCTGCCTCTTTAGCCTGTTTAAAGGCCTCTATTGTCTGGGGCTTAACTCCATCATCTGCGGCAATGACAATAATAGCGATGTCAGTAACCTGTGCCCCTCGTTTGCGCATCGCGCTAAAAGCCTCGTGTCCGGGGGTATCAATAAAGGCAATTTTTTTATCCCCCTTATTAACCATGTAAGCCCCGATATGCTGGGTGATCCCCCCAGCTTCGCTTCCGGCTACTCTTTGGTTACGGATTTTATCTAGTAAAGAAGTTTTACCGTGATCAACATGCCCCATAATCGTTACTACAGGCGCGCGCTCCTCTAATTCTAATTCCTCCTTATCCTGCTCCTCCTCTGTAAAAACCTGCGTACTCTCTATAGCCACCTCTAACCCAAACTCTTCGGCTAAAATTTCAATAGCATCGCGATCTAAAAAGTCATTTTTAGTAACCATCATGCCTAAATTAAATAAAGTTTTAATCACATCAGCAAGGTTAAGATTAGCACTTTCAGCAAATTCATACACCCGTACTTCCTCAGACACAACGATGCTATTTTGCACGCTTTTAGGGGTGTTTTCAGGGCGATAGACCCGTCTTTTTTTAGCCGAACGGCGAATTCCCCCCTCACTCATCCAAGGATTTTTACGCTGGATTTTAACCCGATCGCTTAAAGGTTTAGGAGCGCTCTCCTCAATTTCCTCCTCATCTTTAACATGCAAATCAAAGAGTACCACCTCATCTTGCTCTTCTTCATAGAGATCGTGAAAGCTTCGATCCTGTGCAAAATCAAGTTTTTGTGCGCCGCGTTTGCTCCCCGGTTTAGCCACATTTTTAGGGGGTTTTGTAGATTTTTTAGGTTTGCGCTCCTCTTTGGGCTTTGTAGCTGTAGCTTTTAAAGCTTCCTGGGCGAGAGCTGCTTCCTCTTGATCGGTACGCTTAACAATGCGGATACCACGGGTACGCCCTAAAAGGGGGTTGGTTGTGGGAGTAGAGGGGGGAGGTGTTTTTTTAATGGCTATGTCTACTTGGATTGGGCTAGTTTTAGTTGGAGTACTCTTAGTAGCTGGAGGGGATTTTTTTTCCTTTTCTTCTAGGCTAACAATTTCAATACTACGCTTTTTAACAGGGGTAGCAGGATCAGGTTTAGTTGAAGAGACTTTAGAGGGCTGCTCTTTTTCTTTAATCTTAGCTTTAGCTTTTGGCTTTTTATCAGCGCTTTCTTCTTTCTTTGTAGGGGCTTTGGATACACGAGGGGCGTTTTTATTGACAATAAAATCATAAAGTTTAAGCGCCTCCTCTTCATTTAGCTTAGAATTAGCCTTAAGATTTAACCCCATCTCTTTAGCCTCTTCAATCACCGCTTTTGTATCTGTTCTACCCAATTCTAAGGCAAATTCTTTTAAGGTAATTTCACTCATATGTCCTGATCTCCTCTAGCCATGCTTGCACATATTTTTTATCCCTAGGGATATTTTTGGCTCTTAATACTTGTTTGAGTATATTTTTATCATTTAAGCATGCATGGCATACATAAAAACTACGGCCTCTCCCTGCAAAGGGCACAATGCGCCCCTCTTGCACGCTAAAGCGCAGAAGTTTATCCTGCGCAAAAGAGCCCCGACAGCACACACACATGCGTACCGCATTTTTAGAAAAAAAACCATCACTCCTCAACCTGTACTCCTTGATTATCAAAATCTAAAACCACAACCCTAAAATTACCATACTTCCTTTGTAGCTTTGTTTGTAACTTGGCCGCATCTTCTGTATAGCACATGTTAAAAAAAGACGATCCACTCCCTGAAAGAGTACTCATGAGCGCTCCATTTTCTAAGGCTAACTTTTGTACCCCATAAAGCACAGGGTAGAGTTTCATGCGTTTATCTTGATGCAATCTATCCTTAGAGGCTAAACGCAAGAGTTCCCATTTTTCTTGCATGAAAATCATTCCCATTAGGCTAGATCGAGATAGATTATAGACTACATCAATGTTACTATAGCGTTTTGGCAAAGCTTGACGGGCAAATTTAGTAGAAATAGAATGAGCAGGGATCACAACAACGGCTTTAAGATAATTAGGAACAGCTGTGCGTAGGTGGTGGGCTTTTAATTTGTTAGAGATTTTTTCCACAACAGCCACATTAAAACCCCCAAATACAGCTGGAGTTACATTATCTGGATGGGATTCATGCATAAGGCTAGCATCTAAAATTTCCTCCCTATGCAAACTCCCATGCAAATAATGACTAACAGCGCTCATAGCCCCTACAATAATAGCTGAACTGCTCCCAAGACCTCTGGAAATGGGAATGGAATTATAAAAAGAGAATTCAAAATTTTCTTGGATTCCTTGTTTTTTTAGGGCTTCTTTAAAAAGTTTCACAAAAATATTATCAACCAAAAATTTAGAAAATCCCTCGCCCTCGCCTTGGATTTTAATGCTTGTATAGATAGAGGGCAACACAGAAAAGCGGTTTCTCAAATCCAAACTCAAACCTAAACAATCAAAGCCCGGACCCAAGTTAGCACTCGTGGCAGGCACGCTAACAACCAATCCACAATCCTAAGTTTTCTGCCATTATACCTTAAGTTTTTTAAACAGGAGGTAAAAGATAGAGAGGTTGGTTATTGGTACAAAATGCAGAAAAATCAAGTACAGGGGGTAAGCACATGGGTATTTCTAATACAGACTCTAAAGCGCATAATTTGACTTGTTCTTGAGATAAGACATAATACATTTTCCCAAAGGCTTTAATAGGCGTATGTTGGTTAAATACAAAGCTCAAAGTTGAATAAAGGGGCACAGGGTTTAAAAGTACCCATGTGTGCATGAAGACATGGGTAAGCTTCATGGCCATAAAACTTCCCGGACCTTTGGCGTAGTATAAAGCTTGTATCTGATAACAGCGCTCTTTGATCCATTTAAGCAATATTTCAAAAATTTCACTCAAAGCAAAATTGGTTGGTTTAGACACGCTAAAAACATGGATTAAACGATAATCTGAGTTGTAAACACCCACATAAACAGGGCTTTGCAAGGATAAAACAAGGATAAAACACCCGCAAGTTTTTTTCAATGATAGGCTAGCACCATTTCTGCAACAGGTTCTACACTGGGCTTGGGTTCTAAATAGATCACTTCATAGGCCTTTTTAGCAAGCACCTCATGGACTAATCTTGCATTGAGTTTATGGCTACCCATACAAGATTGGTAAGCCCCTATCATAGGCATGCCTAAAAACACCAAATCCCCCATAGCATCTAAGATTTTATGGCGTACAAATTCCTCTTCATAGCGCAACCCTTCTTTATTAACAATGCCATGTTCATCTAGTACAATACAATTATTTAAATTACCCCCCTTAGCTAAACCTTTGGATCGCAAATAATTTACCTCTTGTAAAAAGCCAAAAGTCCTAGCCTTAGCAATTTCTTCTCTGTAGGCGTGTTTGGAGAAAGAAAAATAATAGTGCTGCTCATTAATAGCCGGGTGGGTAAAGCAAATTTTAAAATCAAAGGAAAGGGTGGGACTTGGGCTAATCTTAGCAAACTTAGGCCCCTCCTCTACTTTGATCTCTTGGGTGATGCGCATAAACGCCCTAGGTGTATCTAACTCCATAATGCCCGCTTCGTCTAATAGCATGCAATGAGCAAGGGCAGAACCGTCCATAATGGGGATTTCCTCATTATCAACAGAAATTTTTAAATTGTCTATCCCGTAGGCATTAATAGCTGAAAGCAAATGTTCTACGGTGGAAATTCTAACTTGGGGGTTTGAAACAGAGCCTAGCGTTGTGGCCATTGTGGTGTCTATCACATTGTTATGGTTTAAAGGAATGTCTATCCCCAAATCTGAGCGGCTAAAGACAATCCCACTGCCTGCTTGCATGGGTTCTAAAACCATTTTAACCGGTACACCTTTATGTAAACCAATTCCAACTAATTCTACACTTCTTGCAATTGTTCTTTCTTTCATGCAATATCCTTTATGCTAATAATATCGTCGACTCTAGTAATCAGTTTTAATTTGTTATTCTCATTAATGCGCGCTAGTTGGGCTGTGTCTAAAATTTGCCCTTGAAAAGCGATGTGTGAGGAATAAACATTTTTAAGAACCATGTAAATTCCCATGCAAATGATGATCCCCTCACACCGCCCATAAATGCTAATATTTTGTTCAGAGTGGATTTTAGCCCCATGGTTGACATTGCCTAAGAAAACTAGACTAGAATAACTATCAATTTCCTCGCCACTTCTAATATGTCTTTCATAAATCTGAACATGGTGATCTTCTTCTAAAGAGGGTTTTAAAGGTTTTGTTTCTTTTTGCTCTTTTAATTCCAAAGCCTCATACACCACCACCTGATCGCTAGCCTTGCCCTTAAGTTCTTTAGTGCTAAAACTATAGGCTAGCTGGTATTTTCCTAGCATTTCTTGTACATCAGGAGGGATAGGTTCTTTAAACAGAATCAAATAATCCTGTAAAAGTGGGGCATTTTTATGGATAAAACTCAAATATTGCTGGCTATTGGCAATATCTAATTCAAAACAACGGACTTGTTTTTGTCTGGTCCTTAACACGCACTCTCCTTTCAATCATTTCGCTTCGATCTTATATTGCGCCTCTTTAATCACATCATTTAAACTCCCTATAAAACTAGGATTCATCCACTCATTAGGATAAACAGATATTCCTTGTATCAACAAATCAAAATGTACATGATCAAATCTACCCGTTTTATTTTTACCACTTAAACCTAAAACGCTACTTGATTCTACAACATCTCCCTTTTTGGTTAATAATTCAGACAAACTTCCATATAAAGCATAAACCCCTAAACCATAAGAGATCAAAGCACTTTTACCATAACCTTCTATTTCTTCTTCTAAAATGACGCGTCCGGTATTGCTAGCTAGCACTTTAGAATGCCTGCCAAAGAGATCAATACCCATGTGCATGGATTGTCCTATTGGTTTGCCTTTGAATGTATAAGTTCTCTTAGCACCAAAAAGAGAAAGAACACGGAATTTATTCCCCAGTGGTTTAAAAGGCTCAAATACCATTGGTCTATAAACAGAGGTACTACTCAAATCGTCCTTAATTGTTTGTTTGATGCTAGAACGGGCATTGAGGCGATCAGAATTGAGATTAAAATTTTTTAAAGCACTTTGTTCATCTGGGTATTGTTTGCTTAAATCAGAGGTGTATTTAGGGTAGCGCATTTTAGTGTTTTTCATAAATCTTAAGGGTAGAGTTGTGGTGTTATAGGCTTTATCTCTTGCTAAAATTTGGGCGTTAAAACTGCGGTGGCGCATAGACCATGGCAAAATAACGATGTAATAACCGTCTTTAAGAAAAGAAAAGGCTTGAAAATCCTCATACCCATTATTAAGCCAGATTCGATCTAAATTATCTTCTATAACTTTAAACACCACTAAAGCACTCCCGCCATAAGTAATGCTGCTTGATTGGGCGATGGTTTGGATTTTAGGGGGCGTGGTGTCTAAAATGAGATCAAATTTTTTAGTGCTGGTGTTGCCACTAAAAAAGTTAGCATAACTCCAATCCCTCACACTGATTTCATAGTGCAATAAAGTTTGATCGCTAAGCTGGATAGTAGGTTTGGGCAATTCAAAGCTAAAAATTGTGGGCTCATCTAGGACAATTTGGTTTTTTTCATACACCACTAAGTGATCGCTAGTTGTGGTTTTAACATGGTAGGAGCGGATTTTAACGGGGGATTGTAGTGTAACTTGCATGCTATGTTTGAGATTCCAATGTGTGGGGTTATTGATAGTGTATTTAGTACCCACCACTTTCATAGAAAGGGCAATACCAATGGCATTTTTTTTAGTGATGCTATAATTATAACCCAAATACCCCGCTACTACTAGCAGTAAGGTAAGCATTAGACGCCACAACATTTAAATCTCCTCAAAAGACATATAACACATTCATCACCAGTAAAGTACTGCGCTTAAAGCCTGTATCTTGGCTAATAAGTGTTTGGCTATTTGTACTACTTTTATAAGTTGCAGGAGTTTGAAAGCCTAGCCGTAAATAGGTTAAAGGGATTTTAGTCCCCACCTCAAAGCGCAGGTTGCGATTATAAGTAAAGGCGATACCTAAATTAACCGTGTAATCTACTTCTAATAACATTTTCCATAGCGCATTAGAACTTGTATATCCATTGGCTAATATCCCTTTAAAAGCCTTACCACCTTGATCTCTTAACACCATTAACCCCACCCCAAACCCTGCATATAAACCTAGAAAATGCTTTTTTTGCCGCTCTAATGGCGCATCAAATAAAAGATCCATGTTTAATGATCCTAAAGCATAAAAGAAAGAGCCTAGATTTTTAGAGGGGGTGTTATTAAGTTTATTAAAGCTAGTAAAACCGGGAATAAAAAGCAAATCCCCATAAACACGCGATCCAAAATAGGGGTTAAAATACTGCTGGTAGCCTAATTCTAAATTAGCCATATTAGCCACACCGCTAAGATTGGGTAAAGTTGTGAAAATCTCTTGAGTTTGTGCAATCCCTAGAGTAGTGCTATTAGCTTGCTGGCTATTATAAGATTCATGGATAATCCCAACCCCATACCCTCCCCCTAAGAAAAAACCGCTCTTTTGTTTACTAATTTGATAATTCATGGCTTTCTTTTTTTGAGTACGCTGGCTCATTTTAGATCGTTTTTGCTGTAAAGAAGGTTTTGTTTGTACTGCTTGGTTTTTAATCTGTTCTTGTAAGATTTTAATCTGTTCATCTAGCCTTTGAGCCTCTTGTGATCTTTCTTTGGCTTCTTGGTTTGCCTTTTGTGTGGCTTCTTTTTGGATTTCTTGGGGCGTTTGTTTTAAAGGAGTGGGGTTAACATGGTTTGAATCTGTACTAGGGGTAGGTTTAAAGATCACATCTGAATTAGTGTCTTGTAAAACTGGCAAGGGATTAGCCTGCATTTTTAAAAGCACAAGTACGCTTAAAAAAAATCTCATTTTATAATCCCTTAGAGCAATAAGTTATAGCTAATGTAGTAGATATTCCCACTTGCAAAAGTGTAGGAGAATGCATGGCTATATTTAAGGGGAGGGATTTTAAGGGCTAGTTCGATGCGGTGTCTAGTATTTAGTGTTAAGGCAACCCCTAAATTGACAATAACCCCAAATCCATTAGGATTATTAGTCGCTTTTGGATAATCTTTATACCCATTCCAACCCACCCCAAGACCTCCAAAAACACCTAAAGCGTATTTTTTACCGGCATCTATGGGTTTATCCATCACTAAATCTACATTCATGCTAGCTATCTGATAAAAACTACTCTGTGAGGGTTGTAATACACTTCTAGCCACTCCCCCTAAATACTCGCCATAAAAGCGCAAACCCCCCACCTCGCTATGCCCCAAATACTTTTGATAACCCAATTTAAGACCATAAATAAGCGGGAAACTTTGATTAGTAATTCCATTAACCTTTAAACTCACCTCTGCTAGCACAAACCCTATAAACGCGCCACTTTTCTTTTTAGCCATTTTTTGATCCAGCATGGCTTGCTTAGCCTCATAAAGCTGGCCTCTTAGCATGTAAATTTCAAACTTCTTGTGGTTAAGATCAGATGCATGGGTATCTGCATTAAGATTAAAACACACACATAAGATAAGAAAAAGGGGGGGTTTAAAAGACATATTGATACCCCACATTGACAATCCCCCCCCACCAAGAAACATCTTTATTAGCCAGTAGTTTAAAATCTAATTCTACGCGGTTATGCCCAAAGACAGTAAAGGCAATCCCAGTACTAGCCATCATGCCAAAAAAAGAATTCGTACTCACCCCCTGAGTAACCACCCCCACCCCCACGCCAATTAAAAAACCCATAGACAAATACCGCCCCACTAAAGGCAACACCGGATCAATCATTAAATCTGCATTAATCATTGCGCTTTGATAACCCACCCGCCCGATACTAGCTTGTTTAGGAATGGCCCCGATGTATTGGATATAAATACGCCGCCCAACGATATTAGGGCGCATGGTTTTAGCAAATAAAGAGGGGCGATAGGTCTGATAACCAAAGCGCACCCCAATAGCCCACAGATAATTTAAACTATTACTAATAATACTCTTGCTACCCGTGCTTAGTCTAATTTGATTGTTGTAGAAAAACCCCGTGCTAAGCCCGATGATTAAACCCGTCTTTTTTTCTGCATCGTCTATATCCATGACAAGCCGTTTGATCTCTTGATCAGTGCTTGCTCCATAGAATTTAATGTATTTATAATATTTGGGGTCTAAATGCTCATAATCTATAATCTCTGCACCCTGCAACAAATACAAAAACAAAAAAGGGTACAAAACCCAATAAATCGCTTTCAAACCCAATACTCCAACGACCCTAAAGATACTTTATATTTCTATTTTTAACCCGTGTTTTCAGGGCTATCATAGCATTTTAAAGGTAAAATCTGACCAAAAACTAGGCCAACCATGAAAAAGATCACGCTAGGTTTTTTGCATGCAAAAAAGCACCCAAAATCAGGTACTCCCACTAAAATTAGCGCCATTACAGCCTACGATGCGCTCTTTGCCTCTCTTTTTGATCCTTTAGTAGATCTTATTCTAGTAGGCGATAGTTTGAATATGAGTTTTAAAGGGCAGGGTGATACTTTAAGCGCATGCATGGGCGAAATGCTTTATCACACTAAAGCTGTATGTCAAGGGGTTAAGCGCGCCTTTGTAGTAGCAGATATGCCCTATGGAAGTTATACAAATGAGTTACAAGCCCTTAAAAATGCTTTGCGCTTTTATAAGCACACTTTAGCCGATGCGATCAAGCTTGAGGGAGGGGTGCAGCGCGCAAGGGTTGTAAAAGCTTTAGTAGAGGAGGGGTTAGCAGTAGTAGGGCACATCGGGCTTACGCCCCAATCTGTACGAGGAGTAGGTGGGTATAAGATTGTGGGTAAAACAGCACAGAGTGCTCAGCAGGTTTTAGAGGATGCCTTAGCTATAGAGGAGGCAGGGGCGCGTTTAATTGTCTTAGAGGGAGTGGTGGCTAATGTGGCACAAAGAATCACAAACACCCTTAAAATCCCCACTATTGGAATAGGTAGCGGGATACATTGCGATGGGCAAATTTTAGTTTTTAGCGACATGCTTGGGCTTTTTACAGCCTTTAAGCCCCAATTTGTACGATCGTACCTAGAAGGCGCTACACTTGTACAAGAGGCCATTAAAAACTATGTACAAGATATACAAATGGGGAATTTTCCAAGCCCAGAGGAAAGTTATTCGTGAATCGGGTAGTTCATTTAGAGCAATTAGAGTTTGAAGAACAAGAAAATACCAGTTTGCGGCCTAGTCTTTGGGAGGAATACATAGGCCAAGAACCCCTTAAAAAGCTCTTGCAAGTCTCTATTATGGCAACTAGGAAGCGTAGCGATACTCTCGATCACATTTTATTTTTTGGGCCACCGGGTTTAGGTAAAACTACTTTAAGCTATATCATTGCTAAAGAACTCAACACGCCTATTAAAGTTACAACAGCCCCTATGATTGAAAAGACCGGCGATTTAGCCGCAGTTTTAACCAATCTCAAGCCTAAAGAAATTCTTTTTATTGATGAAATCCACCGGCTTAGCCCGGCTATTGAAGAGGTGTTATATCCAGCGATGGAGGATTTTAGGCTAGATATTATCATTGGCTCAAAAGCAGCTGCACAGACTATTAAAATTGATCTAGCCCCTTTTACTTTAATCGGAGCTACTACTCGCGCTGGAATGCTGAGTAATCCTTTGCGTGATCGCTTTGGCATGCATTTTAGATTAGAATTTTATAGTGTAGAAGAGCTAAGCACCATCACCACCCAAGCAAGTTTAAAACTTAAAAAGAGCATTGATGCAGATGCGAGTTTAGAAATTGCTAAGCGTTGTCGGGGTACGCCTCGTATCGCTTTGCGCTTACTTAGACGCGTACGCGATTTTGCAGATAGCGCTAATAAGGCTTGCATTGATCTAGCCACTACCCAGCTTGCCCTAGAAGCTTTAGGGGTAAATGCTTATGGTTTGGATACTTTAGATTTGCGCTATCTTGAATTACTAGCTAATGCTAAGAATAGACCCTTAGGTTTAAGCACTCTGGCTGCTAGCATGCATGAAGATGAAAGCACGATTGAAGAGGTTGTTGAACCTTTTTTACTAGCTAATGGCTATTTAGAGCGCACCGCTAAAGGGCGCATCGCCACCCCTAAGACTTATGAAATTCTCAAGCTAAGACCCCCCCAAACTTCTCTTTTTTCCTAAATATCTAGGTGTTTAACATCTTTAGCATGGGCTTGGATATAGGCGCGTCGTGGCTCCACCTCATCGCCCATGAGTAAATTAAAGGCGTCATGCGCGCTTTGTTCATCTTCTAAGGACACTTGCAATAAATTGCGATTAGCCGCAGACATCGTTGTTTCCCAAAGCTGTTCTGGATTCATCTCACCCAAACCCTTATAGCGCTGGATATAAGCCCCCTGTTTGGCGCGTTCTTCAATATTTTCTAAAAAATCTAGCGCGTCCATGTTAAGACAATTTAAATCAAATTCTTGGATTTTTTGTACTAAGGCCTTAGCCTCTAAAAATAAAGGATCGTTAAACAAAGCCTCATCTATTAAGAGTTCTACTAAACCTAGTTTAGTCTGTACAAAGAAATGTAAACTTTGATCTAAAATCTGTTGGCTTAAAACATGGCAGTGGATTTTTTCTAAAAGATCACGGATTTCTTCAGCCAAAACCTCTAAAGAAGGTCTTTGGGGCATTTCAACTAAATAACGCAACACTTCTGCCATTAAGGGGCGTTTTTCTAATTCTTTAAGCACTAACCGGTAAGCGCTTAGAGTTTTAAGCAAGGCTAATAAATCGCTACGGCCCATGCCCTCAATCTGTGCGCTATCAATCCCATGTTCGATCAGAAAATGGTTCAGCTCCTTTTCATCTTTAAGGTATTTTTCAATCTTCTTTTTCTTAAAGCGATAAAGGGGAGGTTGGGCGATGTAAACATGGCCATTAGCAATTAAGGGTTTTAAGTAGCGATAAAAAAAGGTCATCAAAAGGGTTTGGATATGGCTACCGTCTACATCTGCATCAGTCATGATAATGATTTTATGGTAGCGTAGTTTTTCAATGTTAAATTCCTCCCCTACCCCACACCCAAAGGCCGTGATCATATTTTTAATTTCCTCAGATTTTAAAATCTTACTTAAATGGGATTTTTCTACATTAAGAATCTTACCCCGCAAGGGTAAAATTGCCTGATAGGTACGATCCCTGCCTTGTTTAGCCGATCCACCCGCACTATCCCCCTCCACTAAATAAATTTCTGATTCTCTAGGGTCTTTACTTTGACAATCTGCAAGTTTACCCGGCAAAGTACCCACACTTAAATTATCTTTTTTACGGGTGAGTTCTTTAGCTTTTTTAGCCGCCTCACGCCCTCTAGCAGCTAGTAGCGCCTTTTGCATGATCGCTCTAGCCACACTAGGGTTTTCCTCAAAAAATTGTGCCATTTTTTCATAAACTAACTTAGCCACAATGGGGCGTACAAAAGAACTACCCAATTTAGCTTTAGTTTGCCCTTCAAACTGGGGTTCTAAGATTTTAGCCGACACTATAGCCACTAAGCCCTCTTTAATATCCTCTTGAATCACCCCTATCTCTTTCTCCCGCGCGCTAGCATTTTGCTGGATATAATTTAAAATTGCCCGACTAAGACCCATTCTAAAACCAGCTTCATGCGTGCCTCCCTCTGGTGTGCGGATATTATTCACAAAGCTAAACATTTGCTCAGAATAACCCTCATTATAGGCCAAAGCCACCTCTACTTCCATGTCCTCAGCCTGCCCATTAAAGGTAATCACATCAGAGAGTAAGGGAGCTTTATTAGTATCTAAAATGAATTGTTTAAGCCCCTCCTCATAATGATAAACTTCCTCTATATTATTGGGTTGATCGCAAAAGGTGATGGTTACATTGTGGTTTAAATAGGCCATTTCTTTAAAGCGTTTTCTTAAAATCTGAGGATCAAAGCTAACCACTTCCATAATGCTTTCATCGGGGAAAAATTCAATACAAGTTCCTCTTTGCTTAGTTATTCCTGTTTGCTTCAGCGTGTCTAATGGAATGCCCTTAGCAAATTCTTGTTCATAAACCTTTCCCTCTCTTTTAATAGTCATGATTAATTTAGCAGAAAGCGCATTAACCACACTCACCCCCACCCCATGCAAGCCTCCAGAAACTTTATAACTCTCCTTATCAAACTTCCCGCCCGCATGCAAAGTAGTTAACACCACCGTAGCTGCAGCAATGCCCTCTGTAGGGTGAATATCCACCGGGATACCCCGCCCATTATCCTCTACAATGCATGATCCGTATTGGCTTAAGGTGATTTTAATTTCTGTACAAAAACCTGCCATGCTCTCATCAATGGAGTTATCCACCACTTCATAAACCATGTGGTGTAAGCCATTAATATTAGTATCCCCAATATACATACCCGGGCGTTTGCGCACCCCCTCTAAACCTTTCAATACTTTAATTTTATCGCCCATATACGAATGCATCGCCACCCTTTTTGCTAATTTTAATGTACATTGTGTGGGGAGATTATACTATGAAAACGCTTCAATCTACATGGGATAAAATTTTAGCGCGCATCTCCTCTATGAGTAGTTTAGTGTGCTTATCCTCTAGCATGCACTTTGCAACGATCTTACTTGCCTTACTCACCCCGCTATGATCTTTCATGCCTAAAAATTGGGCTAAAGCTGTGGTAGAAGAGTTAGTTAGAGTGCGGGCTAGATAAATAATAAGTTTGCGCGCTAGTGCGACTTGTCTGTTGCGATAATTATTACAAATATCTGAGGGTTTTAAATTAAGGGTTTTTGCCACTACCTTTAAAATCTGCTCTAAATTCACTTCTTGTAAAGACTCTTTAATCGTATCTTTTAAAACCGCCTCTACTAAAGAGAGATCAATTTGAACGCCTGTTAGCATAGCGGTTGCATTAAGGCGCAAAAGCGCGCCTTCAATCTGGCGGATATTTTCATTTGTGTGGCTAGCTAAATACTCCACCACCGGCGCGTCCATACGGATATGATTAAATTTACATTTTTGATTGATAATAGCAATTTTGGTTTCTAGCTTGGGAGGTTGGATACTTGCAATCATGCCCATTTCAAAGCGCGAGAGTAATCTATCAGCTAAGCCTTTAATATCTCTTGGGGGTTTATCTGAAGTCATCACAATCTGGCTACCTTGACTATGTAAAGCGTTAAAAGTGTGGAAAAACTCTTCTTGTACCATTTGCTTACCGCCAAAAAATTGCACATCATCAATTAGCAAATAATCACGCGTGCGGTATTTATCTTGGAATTTATCCATGCTGTGGTTATTAAGCCTAAAAACATAGTCATTTAAGAATTGTTCAGCGGTAACATACAGCACATCTTGGAGGCGATCGCTAGCTTTATTGCCAATGGCATTTAAAATATGTGTTTTGCCCAAACCCACCCCGCCAAAGAAAAGCACCGGGTTATACGATGCGCTATTTTGCGCCACTTGTGAAGCCACTTTAATAGCTAAATGGTTGCAACTACCCACCACCAAAGTATCAAAGGTAAAAGCAGGGTTAAGAGAGGGGTTTTGGTGGGCTTGGCATAAAGGTTTTAAAGGGGGGTTTTTGATTTGTTGATCTCTTGGGCGCACCTCTACACTTACAGGATAACCTTTATAAGCCCCTATAGCATTTTCTAAAAGCGCACTATAGCGCGTTTTAATGTAACTACACACCCAAATATTAGGGGCGTAAAACACAAAACAATCCGCCCTAGAAGCCTTTTCATCAAAGCGCAAAATTTCTACATAGGTTTTAAATTCAAACTCGCTTAAATCTGCTTTAAGCGTTTCTAAAATGGCCTCTAGCATGGAAAAGAGCTTTTGTTTTGCTGGGCGTGGGTAAGGGCAATAGCGATGGCATCGGTAATATCTAAGGGTTTAATAGCACTCTTAATCCCTAAGATTTTTTTAACCATGAATGCCACCTGTTCTTTGCTTGCTTTTCCATGTCCGGTAATGGCCTTTTTAACTTGCAAGGGCGTGTATTCGCTAAAATGCCCCATTTCTTGTAAAATCTTTAAGCCTAAAGCCCCTCTAAATTGCGCTAGTTTAAGCACGGTTTTAGGGTTGTAGGCATAAAAAATATCCTCCATCGCCACCTCAGAAATGGCATAGGTTTTTAAAATTTGCTCAAACCCTGCCACCACTTCTAAAATTTGTGCTTGCAAGTGCTTAGCCTTAATGCGGATAAAACCCGCTCCCATTAATTTACCCCCCTGAATAATTCCATACCCGCATTTAGAGCTACCCGGATCAATGCCTAAAATCATAAATTAAGATTTAAATTGGATTATTTTACTATTTAGATCAGCCGTGGCATCGCTTAAAAACTTGGTAATTTCTATAATTTGCGTGGCCTCTTTAGCCGATTTTGCATTAATTTCCTCAACTAGAGCAAAATCATGCAAGATGCCATCAACATCTTTTTTAGTACCAGCAACCCCATCAATGGAAGCATTAACGCGCTTTATCGTGCTTGCCAAATTCTCACTCATACTTGTAAACTGCTTTTGCACGCCTAAACTCACCCCGCTTAATTCCTCAATCTTTTTAGAATTTAAATTCATCTGGTTACTCACATCATTAATTTCTTGTACAATTACCCCAATTGTTGAATTAATTTCAGCTAAGCTTTTTTGAGTTCTAGCGGCTAAATTTCTCACCTCATCAGCCACCACCGCAAACCCGCGCCCATGTTCACCCGCGCGTGCGGCCTCAATGGCGGCATTCAGGGCTAATAAATTAGTTTGATCGGCAATATCATTAATGATATGTAAAATACTTTTAACACTATCAGCGTTTTTACTAAGTTGTTCTACTTTGCTAGCTAGTTCTTCTTCTGTGTGGGAGGCTTCTGTAACCTGTTCAAATAAATCGGTAATGGCTGTATTAGAGGTTTTAATAGAGTCTTGTACTTCTGCTAAACTTTTTTGGCTTTCTTGAGCCTCACCAACGGTTTTACTCATCACCGTGCTAATTTCTACGCTTTTATCTTTAATTTGTGTGATCATTTGGGTTCTTTTACCCATGCCAGCAAGCGCGCTACTAATACTTGCGTTTAGATTCTCAGCAACTCCGGTATTATCCCGGATATTAGACTTAATCGCATTGAAAAACTCTTGGATATTTTGCACAAAGTGATTAACCCCCTCGCCAATTTTGCTAATCTCATCGTTGTTTCTAGTGATTCGGATACGGCGGGTTAAATCGCGATCACCTGAACTAAAATCATGCACCCTTGCAACTAAAGTTTCAAGCCGTTTAATCGCGGCAAAATGCGTAAGAATAAAAGCTAGAATAATTAAAGCAATGACGATACTGACAATCCAGTAGGCAAGAGTGTGGATATTTTTTAAAACTCTGGCTTGCACTTCTCTGCGGGTTTTACTTGAAGCATGCAAAATATCGCTGTAATAGGTGGTAGAGACAATCACCATTTGGCTTACCGGATCATAATGGCTATAGGCCACTTTAGGCTCTGGCGTACCCCCAGCAAATTTAGGCATTTGGTAGTAAGTATAACCCCCTCCCTTATTAGCCGCTTTGATATACCCTTCTACATAATGCACCCCGTCTACACTTGAGAGTAATAAACCACTCTTGCCCACCGTGTTAGGATTGACTGGATCAAAAAGCACCACACCATTTTTATCCACAACCACCATATAAATCATGCCCTTATCGTTATTGATTTTGCCAAAGTATTCAAGCGCCCTTTTTTGGGCTTGCTCTCTTGGAAGGCTAGCATAAAAACCCGCTATGCCTTGTTCTATTAAAAGCGTGGCGTAGCGCAAATCCTCTTCGCGTTGCTTTGTATTACCGCGCTTTTGGCTTTCTAAGATTGAGGAGAGCAAATTATTTTGTTCATGGGTGGCGATGTAAATAATAGAGCTTCCTAAAATAACAAAGGATAGGAAAATAATACCAGCGATTTTAATTCCAAGACTCATAACAAAACCCCAATAAGTTTAAGATTTAAAGATTTTACGCGCCATTCTAACACGATTTATTAGTGTGTAGCCTAAAAGTAAAAGGGGTTGGTATAGACGACAAAATATCAAGGCTATTTTTAATTGATTGAGGGTTTTTTTTAGTGCTTGAAATCTCTTTAATTGCTTTTTTTGGTTTTAATCAAACAAAACCACTTTAAGCGTATATAAATATGGGTTTTTCAATTACAAGAAAAGAGAACAACTACCGCGCTTTTTAATTTCAAACAATGCAATTTTTCATTTGACAATTTGACATACTCCCCGCGCTCAAAGCTAGGGATTGAGAGGATCATCAAGGCTTGGTAGCTAGGCTCTACCAGCCCCTACTCTTTAGAGTTGAACCCTTACTCTATGATAGATTTATGAGCAAAAATGCCTTAATCTGCTTAGCTCAAGCTTGCGGGCTTTAGCGCGCAGTGGGTAAAAATTTTCAAGCAAGTTAATGCCATTATAAACCGATCTTTGAGTAAAAACGCGTTATTTTTGCATAAGGGCGCGTATTAGAGAATGCGTATTTCTTAACGGGTTAAAACGCGCGCAATTTCAGTTAGTTTAAATCTCTGCTATCATTAATTTTTTTCAAACCTGCAACAAAGCTCTTTAGACTAATCCGTGCTAGTACAAAGCTCCGCATAAACGCCCGCTAACACAAGCACATTAACCCCAATCGTGATACCCCGCCTTGTTAATCTCTATCCCATGTTAACTTTGCACTTTTAAGCCTCTTTAGGGGTGCGGGATAGCCAACACCCCCCAATTAAGTTAAGCAAAATAATTTGTTAAAACCATCATACCTTAATTTGTTGGATTTCATTATTTAGATTAGAACAAACATTTCCTAGAGATGCATTAGCCTTTTGCACATGTGTAATATTTTCTAGTTGTGCATTGGCTAGATCACTAATTCTTTTAATTTCTGAATCAACATCTTGGCTATCATGCATGATAATTTGTAACCGTTTAGTGTTTTCATGAATGTCGGCTACAGCGGCTAAAATATTTGATGAATTTTGTTGGATACTGCTTTGCATTTTAAAGACTAGTTCAGAGGTTTTTAACAGATTTTGGGCATTAACCCCTAAAGCTTTATTAATATCACCCACGCTTTGTACTACTTCATTAATTGTACTATCAATTTCAACTAAACTTTTTTGGGTTTTTTCGGCTAACTTTCTAACCTCATCAGCCACCACTGCAAAACCTCTACCATGTTCACCCGCGCGTGCGGCCTCAATGGCGGCATTCAGGGCTAATAAATTAGTTTGTTCGGCAATATCATTGATGATCACTAAAACCTTTTTAATAGCATCGGTACTTTTGGTTGTTTCCTAATTTATGCGAGCATTCTAAACTCTGCGTGGCGTTATGTTCTGCATGCTTGCCTAAATCTTTGATCTCTTCAATCATCTTTTCTAATTGCGTGCTTGCCTGATTTAACCTTTCAACATTGCTATTGGCGCGCTTTGTATTATCTAAAACCTCCTCTACACTATGTTTACTAATCTGAATAGATTTTTGCACCGCCCCTACGATCTGATTAACCCCCTCTTGCATTATTTTAATCTCTGTATCTAAAGTAGTGGAAAATTCCCTTTGGCTACCAACTATTTCTTTAAAATGGCTAATAATTCTCCACATATTCTCTATAAATGTGTTGATATTGCGCGTGATGATGGCAATGTCATCTCTTTTACTTTGGCTTTTAACGGGTAATCTCTTTGTTAAATCTCTACTGCCTTGTGTTAAATCAGAACTTAAATGTCTTAAGTGATCTAAGGGGCGCATTAAGTAATAAATCCAGCCAAGAATAACCCCCAGAGTAAAAAAGAGTCCTAATAAGGAAGTAATAATCATAATCAAGCGTAACCTAGAAATATCTTTAAACGCAACGGAAACAGGGATACGGGCTATGGCTTTCCAGTTATACTCAGGTACTGTGGTGTGTACAATTAAAAAGCTTTTTTGTCCCTTTGCCCCAGTGCTATATAAAATCCCCTCTTTGATACTTAAAATTTTAGAAGCAACTTCTTTAAGAGGGGAATTTTCATCTGCAATATTAGAACCACTCTTTAATACACTAGATCCAAGAACAAGCCCATGGGCATCAATAAATTCTAATTCCTCGCCCTGTTTGCTACTTAAATGCTTGGCATGGGTTTTAAAAAATTCAATGGGAATATCCACCCCTAGCGCACCTATAAACTTTGAATTTACAATTAAAGGGGCGCTATAAGAAATGACTAACCTACCACTATAAGCATCTTTAAAGACTTTAGAAAGCACTGTTTTTCTCTGTGTACGCGCTTGTTTATACCAAAAGCGCTCTCTAGGATCATATCCTTTTGGAGGAGACCCCATGCCGCTACTAACATGCATAGAACCATCTTCTAGCCCTACAAAAGCTTGCAAAGCTCCCAAACTTTCGGTTAAATAATCTAATTCTTTAGTGAGAGTTTGTTCATTACTCCTTGTTTCTGACCAGTTTAAAGTTACAAATCTTGCCCCCACAGTAAAAATTCTAGAGATATTATGTTCCCAAGAGTTAACCCAATCTGTATTAGCTCTAGCCAATGAGAATAAAGCGGTTTCAGCATCATGAATCATAGTTCTACGCATGAATGATTCTGTAAATATAGCAAAGGCGACAAAACTAACAATCAAAACACCAACTAACGCCCAAGAAATTTTTTCCTTAAACCCCACCAACACCTCATGTACATTTTACTCTGTAGATTATTATCATAATTCATCTTAATATTAGTTAGCAAAAGTTAGCAAATAAAAGCGCGTTTGTTTTAAGAGATAAAATACACTACAAGATTAAAGCCTTTAGTTAGCACAATTAAGGGGGCAATAATGGAGCAAAATTTTAATTTAGGTGTGATTTTAGCCCAGAGTGATACCACAGTGGGATTTTTTAGCCACAGAAGAGATACACTTAACCGGGTTAAAAAAAGCCCGCCTAATAAGCCACTTTTACAAACACTACCCAGTTTAAAAGCTCTCCCTAAACGCGTACCTCCCCATGCAAGATCTCTAGTGCGCCGTCTAAAAGCAACTTTTATTTATCCAAGCGCGCAAGGCTCAAAAGCCTTTAGAGTGATTTATGATCCACAGGTTTTATTATTTTTAGAGCAACTAGGCCCCCTTTTTAGCACTTCGGCTAATTTAAGCGCGCAAAGTTATAATGCAGAGATAGCCAAACAATTAGCAGATATTATTATTGAAGATAATCGGGGGTTAACCCCTAAGCCCCCCTCAAAAATCATTAAGCTAGGGCGTAGGCGTAAAAGGCGTTTGCGTTAGTTATTCTTTAACGGGTTTAACAGGGGGAACAAAGCCGTATTTGTGTAGATCTTGTTCAAATGTCCCGGCATCTAAAGATTTTCGCCAAAAGCTAATGTATTCAAATTCCTCATTCACTTCTTTTCTTAACAGATCAAGGTGTTGAGCCCGTGCTTCCAAGGCTTTTTTAATGGTTGCTAGTCTCTTTTTTAGTTGTGCGGGTTTGAGTTTAGCAATATTTTTAGCCAAAGTATCTTGGAAGTGTCTCAAAAATTCAGCTTTTTCTTTATCGTCCATTTTATTATAGCGCACGCGCATTTCAGTTAAATACTCAAGCAATTTTTTTGCACTCACTTTACCGGCTAGATCTAGCATTTCTTGATCGGGTTTGGGTTTATATTCTGGAAAAGCATTCAAACCAATTGTTTGGGCATTCAGACCCACACAAAGTGCTCCAGACACAACAACAGCATGCAATAATTTCATTCCTATCCTTTATGATGTAGTAGGCGCGTATTCTAACTTAATAAATTTAACCATTATTTAACCCACATCGTGCGCATAGAATTAGCTAGGGCAATAAGCGTAACGCCCACATCTCCAAATACAGCCTCCCACAAAGTCGCCTCCCCAAAAACCCCTAAAATTAAAAAAGCCGCTTTCACCCCTAAAGCAAAGATGATATTTTCTAACACAATATGTCTTGTTTTCTTAGCGATTTTAAAAACCTGCACTACAGAGTTTAGCGTGTTATTTGTGATGATAATATCTGCACTATCTTTACTAATTTGGCTAGCACTGCCCATACCCATGCCCACATCGGCTAAAGCCAAAGTAGGCGCATCATTAATCCCATCTCCAATAAAAGCGCTTTTACCCTTGTTGTTTTGCTGGAAAAATTTAAAGGCTTGGACTTTTTGCTCTGGTAATAATCCGGCCTGATAATCACACTGTAAAATTTTTGCCATGTTTTTAGTGGTGCTTTCATTATCCCCACTTAAAATACAAAAGTTACTAATCCCTTCTTTTTTTAAGCGCTCTAAGCACTCTTTAGCATCCTCTTTGAGGGTATCCGCTAACACGATATAACCGATGTATTCCCCATTAGAGGCGACATGTACAATCGTACCCTCCAAACTACAGCAAGTATGCGGGATATTGTATTTATGCAAAATTTGATCATTACCCGCAATGATTAAATTAGCATGGCATTTAGCTTGTACGCCTAGACCACTAATTTCTTGATACTCTTCAATTTTATGTTTACAAGCACTTGTATAGGCCTTTTGGATAGAAAGGGCAATAGGATGGGTGGATAAAATTTGTGCACAACTAGCAAAACGCAAGACATCTTCTTGAGCAAAGGGAGGCTCACTGACTACTCTTATAACTTTAAACTCCCCCTTGCTTAGAGTTCCGGTTTTATCAAAGGCGATATTTTTAACTTGATTGAGGGTTTCTAAAGTGTGCACATCTTTAATTAAAACCCCACATTTACTAGCCGCCCCCACTCCTCCAAAGTAGCCTAGCGGAATAGAAATCACTAAAGCGCAAGGGCAACTCACCATTAAAGCCACAAGCCCGCGATAAATCCATGCATCAAAACTCCCATGTCCTAAAAGAGGCGGGATACAAGCAATCATTAAAGCAATGCAAAAGACAGCGGGGGTATAGTAACGGGCAAATACGCTAATGAGTTTTTCGGTTCGAGATTTTTGGCTAACCGCATGAGAGACCATGTCAACAATCTTAGCAATAGAGGAATCTGCATAAGCCTTACTCACCTCAATTTCTAACACCGCCTTTAAATTAATACTCCCCCCTAATACCTTATCTTTTTCTCTTACATTTACAGGCAAAGACTCCCCGGTTAGAGGTTTTTGATCGAGCATGCTCTCTCCTAAAAGCACAACCCCATCTGTAGGGATTTTCTCCCCCACTTTAACCACCACCACATCGCCTATTTTTAAATCCTCCGGGCGTACTTGCTGCAACGCATCCCCTTGTTTTAGAAAGGCAAAATTAGGCGCGACATCTAGTAAAGATTGTAGCGATCGTTTAGAGCGCTTAATCGCTAATTTTTGTAAAAATTCTCCGGTTGCATAAAAGACCATGACAGAAACTGACTCTTCATAAGCCCCCACACAAAAGGCAGCAATGGTGGCGCTTAACATTAAGGTGTTTTCATCAAAAAAGCGCTTATTTTTTACACCTCTAAGAGCCCCTAAAAAAACATCTTTACCAGCAAATGCATACACCCCACCTAAAATTACATAAGCCAAATAGCGCACTAGGGTAATTTGTATAAAATGTAACGCCACAACGGCAACCAAATAAAGCCCAATGGAGCTTAAAATTGGATAGATACTTAAAGAGTCTGTAGAAGGTTGTTGTTCTTGCTGACTAGAAAGAATCATCTCCGGCTCTAATTCTTTAATGAGCTTTAAAGCCTTTTGAATATCTTTTGTATCTAAATACAAAGTACCCGTGTTAAAAGATACTTGAGCGGCTTTGATATAACTTTGTTTGTTTAACTCTACTTCTAATTTGTTGGCACAATCCGGACAATCAAGCCCTTTAAAATAATACTTTTGCATGTCCTTCCTCCATATAGTTTAAGCCACTTTTCTAAAATGCAAAGCCTTTAACACATGTTCTTTTTGTATGATCTCGCTTCTTTGTAAATCAGCAATGGTGCGCGCTATTTTCTTACTTTTATGTACGGCTCTTTCTGAAAAATTAAAGCGTAAAATTGCCTGATCTAGCAAGTGTTGTGCTTCCTGTGTTAATAAACAAAATTCCTCAATTTGACTCTCTTCTAGTTTTCCATTTAGCTCACTTTGCCCCCGTATCTTTTGCATTTTAAAGGCTTCTAACATTTGTTGGTGCAATGCTTCTGAACTCACCCTACTTTTAACATCTTCTCTTGTACTAGCCATTTGGACAAATAAATCAATGCGATCTAAGAAAGGTTCACTCAAGCGGTTTTTATAAGCAATAATTTCTCTTTCTTGGCAGCGACATACTTTATTATTATCCATTAAATTCCCACAAGGGCAAGGATTCATCGCCCCTATAAATAAAAATGAAGTGTTGTACTCAATTTTGCTATGCACCCTAGAGATCACCAGTTTATTATTCTCCATTGGCTCGCGTAAAGACTCTAAAACATCTCTTTTAAAATGGGGGAGTTCATCAAAAAATAAAATGCCATTATGGGCTAGGGCAATTTCACCGGGTCTGGGCAAATTAGCATTTGTAGAACCTAAAATACTAGCTTTTGAGGCGCTTTGGTGGGGGTTTCTAAAACTTCTAAGCGGGCTATAGGTGCTATCTTGGTGGCTTAAAATGCGCAGCTTAACCCCCTCAATCATTTCAGAAAGAGTTGTGGGGGGCAAAATATAGCGCATGCGCTTAGCCACCATGCTTTTACCACAGCCCGGACTACCTTCAAAGATAATATTATGCATTCCAGAAGCAGCAATAAGAGCGGCTTCTTTGGCTAGTTCTTGTCCTTTTACATCTTTAAAATCTAGCGCAAAATCGCGCATGTAATAGTAGCGTTGCCCTTGAAGTTCTAAAGATTCAAAGGCTAATTGGGCTTTTTGAGCTGTAGCAGGGGTGTTGTGTAAAATAGTTTTTAAAGCCTCTTGGAGATTTTCTACATAGTGGAAGTGTAAATTAGGGATAAGAGCAAAAAGTTCTTGCCCCAATTTAGGTACGATTACATGGGCATGGGGTTTTTTAATGGCGATGTCTAAAAGCATGGGAAAGATCGCTTGGTTGTATTTAACACGGCCATCTAAGCCTAATTCCCCGAAGGCAAACCATTTTCCCTCTAAGGGTCTTTTTTGTAAAGCCACGAGTAAAGCCATAGGCAGATCAAAATGACTCCCACTCTTGGGTAAATCTGCTGGGGAAAGATTGATCGTGATTTTAAGAGGGGGGAAGCTAAAGCCATTGTTTTGGAGGGCAGATTGTACCCTTTGTTTGGATTCTTGAATGGCACTATTGGGCAAACCTGAAATAACAAAGGCTGGAAGAGCCCTCGTAAATGTCGCCTCAACTTCTACGATTTGGGCTACTGTAGCCTGCATGGTAGCACAGTAAAGAGTGTTAAGCGCGCTAGCAGGGGGCGGCATTATGCACTTTTGGAGTTTTTTCTAAACTCCTTTTCAAATTTTTTACGCTTTAGCATGGTGAGTCTATCCACAAATAAAATTCCATTGAGATGATCTATTTCATGTTGGATAGCCACACTTAATAGATCGCTAGCTTGGAGTTCTTGGGGGTCTCCATAGCGATCATAATAGGCTAGTTTAATGTGCGCAAAACGCTGGATTTCCTCATAAAATTCTGGTACGGATAAACACCCCTCCCTCCAAAAAATTTGGCCCTCTGCGTGTAATAAAGTAGGATTGATAATTTCTAAACAATCCTCCGGGTATTGCTGTTCATCTTGGCGGGGTAAATTGATAATTAAAACGCGTTTTGCAACCCCCACTTGGATAGCCGCTAAACCAATGCCCTTATTAGCTAGCATGGTTTCTTGCATGTCCTCTAAAAGGGTGTGTAAAGTTGTGTCAAACACCTCCACATCTGTAGATAGACCCCGTAAGCGCTTATCCGGATAATGTACAAGTTCTAAAATAGCCATTATGCCTGCTTAGTGCTTTTACTTAAAACCGCATCTACAAGCCCGTATTCTTTAGCATCTTCTGCACTCATGAAAAAATCCCGATCGCTATCCTGCTCAATTTTTTCAAGGGTCTGGCCGGTGTTTTCTGCCATGATCTGATTGAGGGTATTTTTTAAGCGCAAAATCTCTTTTGTATAAATAGCGATATTGGTGGCTTGGCCTTCTGTGCCCCCTAGGGGTTGGTGAATCATGATGCGTGCATGGGGCAAAGAAAAGCGCTTACCCTTAGTACCACAGCTAAGTAAAAAAGCCCCCATAGAGGCGGCTTGACCGATACAAATCGTGCAAATATCTGGATGGATATAATTCATGGTGTCATAAATGCTTAGACCACTAGTAACTGAGCCACCGGGGGAGTTGATATAAAGATTAATATCTTTTTCCGGGTCTTCAGCTTCTAAAAAGAGCAACTGGGCTACGATAGTGGAGGCCACCGCATCGTTGATCTCACCGCTTAATAAAACAATGCGATCTTTTAAAAGACGGGAATAAATATCATAACTGCGTTCACCGCGTCCTGTTTTTTCAATAACATAGGGAATATAATTCATGCCTAACTTTCTTTAGGGAGTTGTTTATCTAACAAAAAGGTTAACACGCGATCTTCAATCATCGCCATTTTAACCGCTGGGAGCATGTTGTTTTTTTTGTAAAACTCTAAAACCTGTTGGGGATTTTGATTAGTCATCATAGCCTCATAATAGATCGTTTGGAAGACCTCATTATCGCTAACTTGAATCTTTTCTTGTTTAGCTAAAGCGTCTACAATAAACGTTACTTTAACACTGCGTCTAGCCTGTTGGCGGAAACTCTCCCGTTTTTCTTGGAGTTTTTGAGAATTTTCTTGTAATTCTTTAACCTGCTCAGCAGACATACCCTCTAAAGCCTGATTTAAGGCTAAATCCATTTCTTGCTCTATAATGGTTTGTGGTAGATCAAAAGAAAGAGACTCATCAAGTTTATCAATCAAGGTCTCTTTGAGTTGTTGGTTATAGAGTTTGGTTTTTGCCTCTAGGAATAATTGATCTTTAATGCGCTGTTTGAGTAGTTCTAAAGTAGGTTCTTTCTCTTGATTTAAGATCGCTTTGATAAAAGCATCATCAATCTCTGGGATTTTCCTAAGCTGGATTTTATGCAATTTAACATGGAAAGAAACTTCTTTTCCGGCTAGATTAGTATTAGCATAATCACTAGGAAAAGTTACAGAAAAATACTTCTCATCACCCACTTTCATGCCCACTAGTTGCTCTTCAAAACTAGGTAGTAAGCGGTTTTCACCCACAATAAGGGCAAAATTTTGCGCGCTATTGCCCTCAAAGGGTTGGTTATCTAATAAGCCTTCAAAATCAAAGATCACCCCATCGCCTAGCGCTACAGATTTTTCTGCCGGTGCGTCTGAAAAGCTAGCCCTTTGCTTGGCTAAAATTTCTAAACGCTTCTCAATCGCGCTCTCTTGGATTGCATCTAAAGAAAAACTAGGGACACATTCAAGTACAGCGCTTAGATCAATTTGGGGTCTAAGACCAATTTCAATTTCAATATCAAAATACCCTTCCTGTTTATCAAACTTGCTTACAGACGGGTTACCAATTATATCCTGATTGGTGATTTCAAGCGCCTTAGCACCCTCTTTTAAAATCGCATCTAATATTTCCTTTTGGCTTTCTTGCTCAATATGCCCCTGATAGCGCTGTTTGATGATGTCTAAAGGTACTTTACCCCTTCTAAACCCATCTAGCTTGGTGTTTTTTGCGATCTTTTGGGCAATGCTTTGGGATTTTTTCTCAAAGTCTTGTACTAAAGGCTTAGCATACACGCGTGCATTAGCGCTATCTAGCCTTTTGGTTTTTAAATCCATACAAACTCCCTATATCCATTTTTAAAGTATAATTAGGCGCTTATTTTACCTAAGTGTGGGTTAATCCAAAATTAAAGAAAGGCAGGTGTTTTAGGGTGTCTTTAGAAGTTTTAAGGGCGCAATTACAACACAAACGCGATCTTTCTCCGCGTTATGGGGTGGTGGTTAAAATCTTGCCTAATATGGTTTTTGTCAGCGGGTTTTTACCCTCCCTTGGGGACATGGTACAAGTAGAGCGCACAGATGGGGGGGAGTGTTTGGGTATGGTGGTGGTGGTAGAAAAAAATCAGTTTGGTTTTACCCCTTTTTCCTTTGTAGAAGGCTGTAGAGTAGGCGATCGCGTACTATTTGTTAAAGAGGGTTTGAGTTTTCCAGTAGGTCAGGGGCTTTTAGGGCGCGTGCTCGATCCTTTAGGTAATCCTTTAGATAAGCTAGGATTTGTACGCGCAAGTAGCTTTGCTCCGGTGATGTTAGCCCCTATTAAACCCTTAGATCGCGCTATCATTGATGAACCCTTTAGCGTGGGGGTTAAAAGCATCGATGGCTTGCTTACCTGTGGCAAGGGGCAAAAATTAGGCATCTTTGCAGGTAGCGGGGTGGGTAAATCTACTTTAATGGGCATGGTGGTGCGGGGTTGTAGTGCAAGTATTAAAGTTATTGCCCTTATTGGGGAGAGGGGGCGAGAAATCCCGGAGTTTATCCATAAAAACTTACAGGGCAATTTAGAAAACACCGTACTTGTAGTGGCCACTAGCGATGATGCGCCTTTAATGCGCAAATACGGGGCTTTTTGTGCGATGAGTGTAGCGGAGTATTTTAAAAATCAAGGGCATGATGTACTCTTTATGATGGATTCTGTTACGCGTTTTGCAATGGCACAGCGCGAGATCGGACTAGCCTTAGGCGAACCGCCCACTAGTAAGGGTTATCCCCCCTCCGCTCTTACGCTTTTGCCCCAGTTAATGGAGAGAGCGGGCAAAGAACAAAACAAAGGGAGTATCACCGCCTTTTTTACGGTGCTTGTAGAGGGCGATGATCTTTCTGATCCCATTGCCGATCAATCCCGAAGTATTTTAGATGGGCACATTGTTTTAAGCCGCGAACTAACCGATCATGGGATTTATCCGCCTATTAATATTTTACACTCCGCCTCTAGGGTGAGTAAAGAGGTAAGTAGCCACGATCACATGCTAGCAGCCCGCAAATTCCGCAAACTCTACGCGCTTTTAAAAGAAAATGAGGTCTTAATCCGCATTGGATCGTATCAAAGAGGTTTTGATCCAGATTTAGACGAGGCGATGGATAAAAAGGGCAAAATGGACGCTTTTTTAGCCCAAGAGGAAGAAGAAATTGTGCCCAGCGATCAAAGTATCCAAGAACTCCAAGAGATCATGCAATAATTTTAATAGTTATTCTCATAAACTGCATACATTTAGGAAAATTAAAGGATAGCCTAGTATTATCCTTTGACCATGAGAATTATACCCTTTGGTTTTCCCTATATTTTTCACCTATTTCACTTAAGGACTTTGTATGCAAGATCATAACCGCATTTATTTAGACAACAACGCCACCACTAAAGTTGATCCTTTAGTACAAGATCTGATGATTCCTTATTTTTCAGAGCATTATGGAAACCCTAATTCTTTGCATAAATTTGGCACAGAAACCCACCCTGAGATCACAAAAGCCCTAGAAAAACTCTACATGGGCATTAATGCCCGCGATGAAGATGACATCATTGTTACCTCTTGTGCTACTGAGAGTAACAACTGGGTTTTAAAATCTGTGTATTTTGACATCTATCTTAAACAGGGCAAGGATCACATCATCACTACAGAGGTTGAGCACCCAGCCGTACGCGCTACTTGTGAATTTTTAGAAAGCTTAGGCATGCGTGTAACTTATCTGCCTATCAATGCACAAGGCAGCATTACAGCTAAACAAGTAGAGGAAGCCATTACAGATAAAACCGCGCTTGTAAGCGTGATGTGGGCTAATAATGAAACCGGTTTGATTTTTCCCATTGAGGCAATTGGGCAAATCTGTAAACAAAGAGGCGTACTCTTCCATAGCGATGCCGTTCAGGCTATTGGTAAAATCCCAGTAGATGTGCAAAAGGCACAAGTGGATTTTCTCTCTTTCTCCGCGCATAAATTCCATGGGCCCAAAGGCATAGGCGGTTTGTATATTAGATCGGGCGTAGAAATCACCCCGCTTTTACACGGGGGCGAGCACATGCGCGGGCGGCGTAGCGGGACGCTTAATGTGCCCTACATTATTGGAATGGGTGAGGCTATGCACTTAGCTTATACGCATTTGGATTATGAAAGAGAGGTTGTAGGGCAACTGCGTAATCGCTTAGAGGATGCGCTTTTGCAAATTAAAGATGTGTTTGTGATTGGCAATCGCATAGAGCGCGTACCTAACACAACACTGATTAGCGTACGCGGGATTGAGGGCGAGGCGATGCTTTGGGATTTAAACCGCGCCGGTATTGCAGCCTCTACGGGGAGTGCATGCGCGAGTGAGGATTTAAGGGCTAATCCGGTAATGGTAGCCATTGGGGCAGATGTAGAATTAGCCCATACAGCGATTCGTTTTTCACTTAGCCGTTTTAACACACCTGAGGAAATTGAGCGCACTATTGAGGTTTTCCAAAAGGCTGTAAAAAGGTTACGCAACATTTCTAGTTCTTATAGCTATAGCAAATAAAGGATAAATATGGCAAAAAACAATCTACTAGGTGGGGCTTTATGGGACGCTTATTCTAAAGAAGTGAGCCGCCGCATGGATAATCCCACACATTTAGGGGTACTTACAGAAGAAGATGCAAAAGCCAGAGGGGCTAAGCTCATTGTAGCAGACTATGGGGCTGAATCATGTGGAGATGCTGTTAGGCTTTATTGGCTCATTGATCCTAAAACAGATACCATTATTGATGCCAAATTTAAAAGCTTTGGGTGTGGTACGGCCATTGCTAGCTCAGATATGATGGTAGAGCTTTGCTTAGGCAAAAGGGTACAAGATGCGGTTAAAATCACTAATTTAGATGTAGAAAAAGGGCTTAGAGATCACCCAGATGTCCCAGCTGTACCGGGGCAAAAAATGCATTGTTCAGTGATGGCTTATGATGTGATCAAACAAGCAGCCGGGCAATATCTGGGCAAAAATCCGGAGGATTTTGAAGATGAAATCATTGTGTGTGAATGTGCGCGGGTGAGTTTGGGCACGATTAAAGAGGTGATTCGGCTCAATGATTTAAAAAGCGTAGAGGAAATCACTAACTACACCAAGGCCGGGGGCTTTTGTAAAAGTTGTGTACAACCCGGAGGGCATGAAAAGCGAGAATATTATTTGGTAGATATTTTAAGAGATGTACGCGCAGAAATGGAGGCAGAGAAACGCAAAGAGGTGGCGCAAAAATCCTTAGAAGGCGATTTGGCTTTCCAAGAAATGACTATGGTACAAAAAGTAAAAGCCATTGATAAAACCATTGATGCCCATGTCCGCCCCATGCTCATGATGGATGGGGGCAATTTAGAGATTTTAGACATCAAAGAGGGCGGGGGATTTGTAGATGTTTATATCCGCTATATGGGGGCTTGTGATGGGTGTGCGAGTGCGGCAAGCGGGACTCTCTTTGCCATTGAAGGAGTCCTTCAAGATCAGCTAGATGAGCATATCCGGGTTTTGCCAATTTAGGGGGTAAAAAAAGGATATTTTTACCTTGTGTGTTGTATAATGCGGGCTTTTTACATCTATTATTTTTGGAGGATTCATGGCATATAAGAAAATTTTGTTAGCAGGTTTAGCCGGAGTACTTTTTTCAGGCTGTGCAATGGATACGGCTAATTCTAATTCTAATTCTAAGAGCCCTAATAGCCCTGCTAAAGCTCAGAAAAAAGCCCAAACAAAGGAAGCAACCCCTAAGGTTTCTGGCAATACTTTATTAGATTTTTCCTACCCTGTTGAAATTCCCCAAGAGCCTTTAACACACCACACCGTAGGCGTCTTATTTCCCCATATCCAAGTAACTGATAATCTTAAACCCTACATTAACCGGTTTGAAAATGCCTTAGCTAATCAAATCAAAGAAATTTTCCAAAAAAGAGGGTATCAAGTGGAGACTTTGGCTAATAGAGATGCGCTTACACCTGAGCAAAAACATAAAATGTGGTCTGTTTCAGATGTGGGGGGCTGGATAGGGATATTAGAAGATGTTAAAATGGATGTGGATAATCCTGAAAAAACAGATACAGACACTATGGTAGATCAAAGCTCGGGTGCAGTGTGGCTTAAATTCTTTGAACCAGAAACAGGGCGGGTTATCCACAATTTTGGGATACAAATAGGTGGCGCACAGGCTGTTTCACATATCTATACTTATAAACCCACTAATTCGGGAGGATTTGCCGGACCCAATGCTGTATCTGAATTTGTACGGGATAAAAATAATGATGATGCGATTCGTAGGATTCTTAATAGGGTGTATAGAATTGTTATGAAACGCTTAGTAGATGAGCTCACAGATAAAAATATCAACCGGTATAGAAATGCCATTGAGCAAATCAAAAAATAGGGTTTTATGTTTTTAAAGTATTTTGCTTTCTTGCTCTCATCTTGGAGATCATTAGCGGTAAAATTGATATTTTAAGAGGAGGGCAACATACTGATGGATAAACTCAGTATTTCTCAAAAGCTTTTTGGGGGATTTGCAGCTACCATGCTTTTAATGGTTGTGCTTGCTTCTGTGGGCGTGGTTAGAATAGGCATTGTGCGCAATATCCTCACAGAATTAACCGATTATAACGCTGTCAAACAACGCTACGCGATTAATATGCGCGGCAGTGTACACGATCGATCTATTGCGATTCGCGATGTTATCCTAGCCCAAGATAGCGCCTATCTTAACCAACAAATCCAATTAATTAACAAACTTAACCAAGACTACCAACAAAATAGAACTAATCTAAAAGAAATGCTTACCCGTTTGAGTAGCCATGCCAGTGAGCATGAACGGTTGCTTGCTAAGGGCATTGATCAGATTGAAGCAATAATTTTACCCCAAATGCAACAAATTATCGCTCTTAAACGCCAAAACAATGAAAAGAGCGCTACTCTAGTTTTACAAAATCATTTAGCGCTTAACTTTACCAAATGGTTAGCAGCTATCAATGCCTTTATTGACTATGAAGAACATGTCAACCAACAACTCACCCCAAAAGCTGTTGCAATCACTAATCATTTTAGTTTTCTCATGCTGGCTATGACTTTGATCATGATTGCTATTGGCATGAGTATTGCCTATTTCATTGCCCGCCATATCAAAGCTTCTTTAGGGGCTGAACCTGTGCAGATTAAAGAAGTGATAGCCACTATTGCAAGGGGTGATCTCTCTAAACCCGTTACTACCCTATTTAAAGGCAGTGCTTTAGATAGCATTAAAGAGATGCAAACTTCTATTACGCATATGATCAAACAAATTAGCCAATCCTCTGATGAAATTTCTCAAAAATCTCTTTCTGTTTCTGATCTATCCGGTGTTTCTAAAGAAAAGACAACTAAACAGGAAAATATGGCCTCAGAACTCATGATTTCCATGCAAGAAGTACAAAAGAGTATCCAGAAAATACAAACCATCGTAGGGCAAACAGAGACTAACTCATTACAAAGCGTGGATTTGAGTGAAAAGGGTAAAAAATCTATGGAGGATATGGCCTCTGGCATGGAGGGCATTAGAGAAGGGGCGGCTTTATCGGCTAATCAAATCCAATCGCTTAATGAACATGTTAAAACTATTGGCAATAGTGCTGAACTCATTCAAGGCATTGCCGATCAAACTAACTTACTTGCGCTTAATGCGGCCATTGAAGCGGCTAGAGCGGGCGAACATGGGCGCGGCTTTGCAGTGGTGGCTGATGAAATCCGTAAATTAGCCGAACACACAGGTGAGGCCACCCAAGAGATTAACCACATTATCCAGTTGATTCAAGAGGAGACTAAAAAGTCAACAACGAGTATGGAAAACATGGTTAATACGATTAAAAAAAGCCAAGAATATGTAGATGGTGCGGTTTTGGCTTTACAAACAATTTATGATAAAGCCACTAATTCTTTAAACAATGTCAAAAATGTCGTATCATATTCTAAGCAACAATTTGATCAAATCGAGCAAGTTGCTACTAAAATCCAAGAGATTGCTAGCATGGCTTCAGAGGTTTCTTCTTCTATGGCAAGTAATGCTAAAGAGATTAGTGCCCTAGAGATCACCGCTACAAACTTACAAAAAATCGTGCGCAATTTTACGCTTTAAAACTTGTAGGCATGGGTTTTATGCTATAATCAAAGCCTTATTTTTAAAGGAGTTAGTATGAAAATCTTAGTGATCCAAGGCCCTAATTTAAACATGCTAGGCCATAGAGACCCTAGACTTTATGGGCCTGTAACTTTGGAGCAAATCCATGAGAAAATGGAGGACTTTGCTAAACAAAATGAACTAGAATTGGAGTTTTTCCAAAGCAATTTTGAGGGCGAGATCATTGATAAAATCCAAGAATGTGTGGGGAGTGATTGTGATGGGATTATTATCAATCCCGGGGCATTTTCCCACACCTCCATTGCTATTGCTGATGCGATCATGCTAGCTGATATGCCCGTTGTTGAGGTACATCTTACTAATATTTTTGCGCGCGAGGATTTCCGTAAAAATACTTATACCGGTGCGGTGAGTGCGGGGGTGGTTACTGGTTTTGGGGCTTTTGGCTACCATGTGGCTATGATTGCGATGATGCAAATTTTTGCTGAAATTAAAGCAATTAAAGAGAGTCAGGCTAACCAACAATCCATTGAAGCTAAGGGGTGATTTTGGCGCATTTTACCACCGATGAGAGTGCCCAATACTTTGCCTGCGCTTACAGTTGTGATCATGCGATCTTTTTACAATTAGAGGATCGGGCATTTTTTATCACCGATGCGCGCTACACTTTAGAAGCACGCCAAAATATTTACAACGCTGAGGTAATAGAGGCTACAGACTTATGGGGTGAAATGCTTAATTTATCTAAGGGGGCTAAAGAGTTATATTTTGATTCAAATCAAATTAGCTTGCAGGTTTATCAGCGCCTAGAGGCTAGTTTGAGCGCTACTAAACTTATTGGTGAGCCAGATTATCACAGAAAACAACGAATCACCAAAAATCCAGATGAAATTGCCCTCATCAAGCGCTCCCAAGAACTCAACAAAGAGGCCTTTGATCACTTTGCGCATTTTTTACAAGATAAGACAAAATGTACAGAACGCTTTTTACAATTCAAAGTCAAGGAATTTTTAACCCGTATAGGGGAGTTTGATCTAAGTTTTGAGCCCATTGTTGCAATTAATGCTAATGCAGCCAAACCCCATGCATTGCCTAGTTTAGACCCATTAGGATATGGGGATTTGCTCTTAGTAGATATGGGGATTAAATATAAGCGCTATTGCTCTGATCGCACCCGTAGCGCTTTTTTTGGTAATGGGTTTAATTTTCATAAAGAGCAGTCTTTTAAAGACAAAGAATTACAAAAGATTTATGATATTGTGCGCAAAGCACAAGAAGATACCATTGAGCGTTTAAGAGCGGGCATGACAGGTAGAGAAATTGATGCAATAGCTAGAGGCGTGATTGAAAAATCAGGTTATGGACAATTCTTTTCTCATAGTACAGGGCATGGCGTTGGTTTAGATATCCATGAATTGCCCTTTATCTCTGCTAAGAGTGAAACCATTATTGAGGAGGGCATGGTTTTTTCTATTGAGCCGGGTATTTATATCCCCGGTCAATATGGCGTGCGGATTGAGGATTTAGTTGTGGTGCAGCATGCAAGGGCTGTAATTCTTTAATGGAGCGATGCGCACTGTGGTGTACTCTGCTTTTTTTCCTAGAAAATGCCAACGAACAGAACGCTTAAAAAATGTAGTGGTGCTAGGGATTGGGAGCAATATGGGCAACTCCCTAAAAATTTTTGAATCGCTATGGCGTTATTTTGCTAAACACAAAGCTTTTTCTTGTTTGCACTCCTCCCCGCTTTATCTTAACCCGCCCTTTGGTTATACAAACCAGCGCGATTTTTACAACGCAACCCTCTCTTTTAGGACTAAATGGGGGATTAACCAACTTTTTGGGCTTCTCTTTTACTTAGAACGCCGTTGGGGTAGATCACGCCAAAGATCTTTTAAAAACGCCCCCAGAACCTTAGATATTGATCTCATTTTTTATAACCATTTGATCTATAAACAACCCTATCTCACCCTCCCCCATCCAGAGTGGGCGCATAGAGAATCCGTACTCATTCCTTTAATTTTACAACGCCTAGCATGGAAAGAGATATGAAACTCTATACTTATAGCGGAGAAACCACAGCAGAGGCGCTTAAACTTGCCCAGAGTGAGCATGGCCATAATGCCTTAGTGGTAAAGGCTAAAGAAATTCGCAAAAAAACCCTAACCCAGCCCGGACTTTATGAGGTGGTGGTGGCAGTGGATCAAGAAGTGCCTAAAAATAACAATGTACAACAAAGGTTAGAAAATATCCGCCAGCCCCCTAAAGAAGATCCACAAGATAGCGTTGCGGTGGAACTTTCAGAGACCATTAAAGAGATGCGCAAATTAGCCGGAGTAGAAAAAGAAGCCTCTGAGGAAAAACAAGAGATATTAAACGCTTCTGAAGGGTTAGCAAAAATCGCACAAGCGAGTTTATTAGATGCTAAAAAGCGTTTAGAAGAAAACCCTAAAAAGCAAGATGAGGCGTTGCACTCTATTAAGGGCGAACTTAATAAGATCAATGATAATTTAAAACTTATCCAAAACATGGTTTGGAGTGAGGAAAAGGAACAAAATTTTATCATTCCCCATGAGTTTGCTGAAATTTACCGTTTGGCTAAGGTAAGTGGCATGGCTAAAGTGCATTTAGATGAGATCATGCGCCTTAGTTTAGAGCTTATGCCGGTTAAAATGCGGGAAAACTCTGTTACGGTGAAGCGCTACTTTAGAGAAGTGTTGCGCAAGATGATTTATTGCCGCCATGAAGGCTTAGATTTAAATTATAAAAAGATTTTGATGTTAGTAGGGCCTACTGGGGTGGGCAAAACCACCACTTTAGCCAAGCTAGCCGCGCGCTATTCTAAAATGCTAGATAAAAAATACAAGGTGGGGATTTTGACTTTAGACACTTACCGTATCGGAGCGGTTGAACAACTGGTGTGGTATGCTAAGAAGATGAAAATTAGCATTGAAACGGTTATGGATACCCAAGATTTTGATAGGGAAATGCAGGCTTTAGAATACTGCGATGTGGTACTCATTGATACCACCGGGCATTCCCAACATGACAGCAAAAAGATTGAAAATTTAAAGAAATTTACAGAAAATGGGTATAAAATTGATACGACTCTAGTTTTGTCTTTAACAACGAAGTATGAGGATTTGAAGGATATTTATCAGGCTTTTAGTCCATTAGAAATTGATAGTTTGATCTTTACTAAATTAGATGAGAGTCGTGGGTTTGGGAATTTATTCTCTTTGGTTTATGAGAGTAAAAAACCCATTAGCTATCTTTCCATTGGGCAGGAAGTGCCGATGGATTTACTCGTAGCTAGTAATGATTATTTGGTAGATTGCATGCTAGATGGATTTATCCATCCGGGTAGGGTGAAAGCATGAAACAAAATCAAGCGAGTGGTCTAGAACATATCATGGAACCGCAAAGTATTTTTAACAAACGAGGCAAGACTAAATTTGTAGCCATCACTAGTGGCAAGGGGGGGGTGGGTAAGTCTACAATTAGCGCTAATTTGGCCTACAGTTTATTTAAAGCTGGTTATAAGGTGGGGGTTTTAGATGCAGATATTGGCCTAGCTAATTTAGATATTATTTTTGGCATTAAAACCACTAAAAATATTTTGCACGCTTTGCGGGGTGAGGCGCATTTTAGCGAGGTGGTTTATCCCATTGAAGAGGGGTTTTATTTAGTGCCCGGAGATAGCGGGGAGGAAATCTTTAAATATGTTAGTCAGGATATTTTAGATAGTTTTGTAGATGAGGAAAATCTATTAGATGATTTAGATTATATGATCATTGATACGGGGGCTGGCATTGGGGAGTTTACTCAGGCGTTTTTGCGGGCTAGCGACTGTGTGGTGGTGATCACCACTTCGGACCCAGCAGCCATTACAGATGCCTACACCACAATTAAAGTTAATTCTAAAACTAAAGATGATGCCTTTGTACTGGTTAATATGGTTGATTCAGCTGAAAAAGGTTTACAAATTTTTGGCGGTATCCAAAGGGTGGCTAAGGAAAATATCCCTAACATGACTTTAAATTACTTGGGCTATATCCAAAATAACAATGCCGTCAAACGATCCATTAAAGATCGCAAACTACTTTGTAAAAGCGAACCCTTTAACGCATTTTCCTTTTCTATGAATCAAATTGTCAAGATTTTAACGATGAAAATAGAACAAGGCGTACTAGAAACCCCTAAGGATAATTTCATTGGGTTTTTCAAGCGTCTATTGCGCTACTTGTGAGGTGAAACATGAAATTAGAAAATTTTGTGAATTTTTCCATTGTGGGGGGGTTTTTCATCGGTTTGATCTTATCGCTTTTAAAATTTGATCAACCCGAGTATGTTTTATTTGGCACTCTTATCTCCACTGTAGGGTTTTATCTCATTATTTTATTCTTTGCTTCTATTTATATGGGGTTTGTTTCTCCGCGTAAAAAACTTTTAAACAAAGCAGATTTGGAGCGTAAATTAGTCTATTTTAATAAAGAATTTGTACAGCGAGAAAGAGAGATTGAAGATCTACTTAACTATGTACGCAACTACGAATACAATGAGGATTAGGGCGTGGGCGATATTTATAAAAAAAGCGCACCTTATGATGCCCATATCCAAAACTCCCAAAATGAATTAGCTATCCAGTATTTACCAGCCGTGCGTTCTATGGCATTTCGTCTTAAAGAGCGCTTGCCTAGTTCTGTAGATTTTAACGATCTAGTTTCTGCCGGGACTGAGGAATTAATCAAACTTTCAAGACGCTATGATGTGGCGCTTAATGATTCGTTTTGGGGTTATGCTAAAACACGGGTGAATGGGGCGATGCTTGATTATTTACGCTCTTTAGATGTGGTGTCGCGCTCCTCGCGTAAACTCATTAAAAATATCGATCATGAAATTTCTAAGTATTACAATGTGCATGGACAAGAACCCGATGATGCGTATTTGGCTGAGGTTTTAGGGGAAGATATTTCTAAGATCCGCGATGCAAAGGTGGCTTCAGATATTTATGTCCATGTGCCCATAGATGAACAATTTAATGTGATTGAACAAGACACGATGACTAAAAAATTAGAATTTGAAGAGCTAGTAGAAGCCACTCAGATGATTTTAAAAACCATGTCTGATCGCGAACAATTAGTGATTCAATTATATTTCTTTGAAGAGCTAAATTTAAGCGAAATTAGAGAAATTCTAGGCATTACAGAATCGCGTATTTCTCAAATCATCAAAGAGGTGATTAAAAAAATCCGTAAATCTCTAGGAGACATGCATGGCTGATATTTTAAGTCAAGAAGAGATCGATGCGCTTTTAGAAGTAGTTGATGAGGGCGATGATGTTAGCACGATACAAAAACGCGAAATTATCCCCCAAAAACAAATTACACTTTATGACTTCAAGCGCCCCAATCGGGTTAGTAAAGAACAGTTGCGCTCTTTTAGAAGTATCCATGACAAAATGGCGCGCAGTCTTTCTAGTCAGGTTTCAGCCATTATGCGCAGTATCGTAGAGATTCAACTACACAGCGTAGATCAAATGACCTATGGGGAATTTTTAATGAGTTTGCCTAGCCCTACTAGCTTTAATGTGTTTTCTATGAAACCGGTAGGGGGCAATGGGGTATTAGAAGTTAATCCTAGTATTGTATTTCCCATGATTGATCGACTCTTAGGGGGTAAGGGGAGTGCTTATGATCAAATGCGCGAATTTAGCGATATTGAGTTAAACCTCTTAGATACGATTTTAAAGCAGGTGATGCAGATTTTAAAAGAAATTTGGAGTCCTGTTACAGAGTTTTACCCAACCATTGATGCTAAAGAGTCAAGCGCTAATGTGGTACAAATCGTGGCACAAAATGAGATTGTGATCATGGTGGTTATGGAAATTGTTATCGGGCATAGCTGTGGCATGATGAACTTGTGTTATCCGGTGATTTCTATTGAGGGGATTTTATCTAAAATGGGTAATCGCGATGTGATGCTTACTGAGACGAGTTCTAAAAAGAGCCGTAATAAAGAGTTGCAGGCTCTAGTTGGGGGGGCTAGTGTAGATGTAGCGGCCTTTTTAGGGGGCGTGCAATTAACTTTAAAGGAAGTTTTAGATTTAGTGGTGGGAGATACGATTCGCTTAAATAAAGTGGCTAATGATGTGGTGGTGGTCAATATTGATAAAAAAGAGCGCTACTTAGCCACTGTTGGGTATAAGGGGTATCGTAAAACTATCCAAATTAAAGAAGTGATTCAAACAGAAAAAGATCGCGTTAAAGAAATCTTAGAAGTGCTAGAAAACCAACGCAAAATCAAAATAGGTAATATCAAGGAGGAAGAAGAATGATTGATGATTTCTTAAAACTCTTCACACAAGAATTTACTTCTACCATTGGTGGTTTACTAGGTAAAGTTCCTGAAGTGGCGCTTAAAAGCGAAATTTCTGTGGGGGATTTTATTTTTGTCAATAACGCTTCAATTAATGTGCATATCGCAGATACTAATTTAACAATCACTCTAGCTATCCCCATTCCTATGGCCACAGCCCTAGCAGATTTAATGGTAGGGGGTGAGGGCAAGAGTAAGGAAACCTTAGAACCAGATGATTTAGATGCGATTAAAGAAATTGGTTCTAATGTATTTGGGGCGCTTACAACGGCTTTAAAATCCCAAGAAGTACTCCCTAAACTAAGTTTTGAGATAGAGGGGGCGGTTTTTGCCCATGATGCCTCTTTACTAGACCCTTATAGCGATGGCTTTGAATTTAGCTTTTCTTTAGATCAGATTCAATCTAGTTTCTTTATTTTTTGTGGCGGGCTTTTTATTGAAACCTTTAAGAAAAAAGAAGCTGTTAAAAATATCTCCAAGCCCATTCAGGGCCCAGCCATGCCAAATATCCCAGTGATCCAGCATAATAATGATCATACAGAGGGTGATCACCCCTTAGAACAGACTGAAATCCGCAACATTAACATGCTTTTAGACATTAAACTCAATGTTAGGGTACGCATTGGGCAAAAAAAGATGATTTTAAAAGATGTTGTTTCTATGGATATTGGCAGTGTAGTAGAGCTTAACCAAATGGTTAATGATCCTTTAGAAATTTTAGTAGATGATAAGGTGATTGCTAAGGGCGAGGTGGTGATTGTAGATGGCAACTTTGGTATCCAGATTACTGAAATTGGAACAAAAAAAGAACGACTAGAACAACTTAAAACAACTTAAAAATAGCCCATGTTTGTTTTTAATCATTTGCTGTAAAAAATCCTATGGGTTTTTGAATGTGTTAATCTTAAACTAAAATCCCTACAGGGGTATAGAGTGAAAACTAAACTCTTCTATGGGGTATAACAAAAATCCCGTACTCTTAAATAAGTTTGTAAAATTTTGTAGGGTTTTATGAGATTTTATAGGTTATAAGAGCGCTAACATCAATCTAGCAAGCCCAAATCTTTAGCAGGTAGGCGCTTTACTAATGTTTGCATGCGTGGCTTTGTCAATCCTCTAAGTTTTTAAAATAAATAATTTTACCACCATAGCCAAATCGCCACAGCCTTGTATTTGTCCTTTATTATGGGTTGTATATCTAATTTAGTTTAACCTTAATCTAAGAAGCCGTACAATATTTTCAGTAGCATTTTGTAAATTAATAGCCCCCTCTTTTAAAGCTTGTTTGAGATCACACACCCCGGGGAGAATCCCAAACATAGCCTGTATTCCATGATCATATAACGCTTCTACTTCTTTGCCTATATTGCCTGCAAAGACTATCACAGGCACTTTAGCCTTTTGTGCCACCAAAGACACCCCTAAGGCAGTTTTACCAAAGAGGGTTTGGCAATCTAAACTCCCCTCGCCTGTAAAGACAAAGTCTGCTCCCTTAATTTTTTCCTCTAATTTTGCGTGTTTAATGATTAGATCAATGCCTCTTTGTAAACAAGCATCTAAAAGCAAAGTCCCCGCCCCAAGCCCACCAGCCGCTCCCGCTCCTGCTACATGGGCTATATCTACCCCTAGTTGCTTTTTAATTATTTGTGCATAATGGCTTAGGGCTGTATCTAGCTCTTTAATCATATCTACACTAGCCCCCTTTTGTGCCCCAAAGATCACAGAAGCCCCTTGCTTGCCTATTAATTCACAATCAACATCACAAGCTACTTCAATAGCCACACTTTTAAGCCGTGGATCTAAGGCGCTTAAATCAAGGTAATTTAAATTTTTCAGCGCCACGCCGCCTTCTTCTAACTCTATACCCTCTTGATTTAAAAAGCGCGCCCCTAAAGCTCTTAACATTCCCGCACCCCCATCATTACTCACACTCCCTCCAAGCCCGATTAAAATATGCTTAACCTTTCTATCTAGGGCATCTTTAATCAACTCGCCCACTCCATAAGAACTTGCTACTAGTGGGTTTCTTTGCTCTCTGCTTACTAAATGAATGCCGCTTGCCTGCGCTATTTCAATCACAGCGCTTTTACCTCCCTCTAAAATCCCATAGCTTGCCTGTATTTTGCGCATAAGAGGATCTCTAACTTCTACTAAAACCCTCTTTGCGCCTCTGCTTTCTAATAAGCTTTCTAAAGTCCCTTCGCCTCCATCAGCCATAGGCACGCGTACGCAATGCGCCTCAGGCATTACCCGTTTAATCCCTTTTTCCATTGCTAAAGCTGCTTCTTTAGCGCTCATGCTTTCTTTAAAAGAGTCCGGAGCTAAAATAAATTTCATGGTTTTTCCTTTAATAAATCATAAGCCAAAACAACAAAAAATGTTCTTATTTACCTTGCGTTGGGGGGGGGGAGTAAAATAGGCAAAAATAAAGGAGAAAACATGGCTTATGGTCAAAAGTCTGGCAAAATCAAATTGCCAAAAGGAAAAACAATAGCGGTGAGTATTGGTTGTGATTTAGACGAGCATCTGGGATGGCTCTTTTAATCTGCTTAGTCCGGCTTATATGAGTCGTGGGGAGTTTGGAGCGGTTGTGGGTACGCCGCGTTTACTTAAACTATTTAAAAAATATAACATCGCCACTACTTGGTGTATTCCAGGGCATACCCTAGATACTTTTAGCGATGTGTTTGACATACCCCCCATAGCTAAAGCTAGGGGATTGACGGGATCATCAAGGCTTGCCCGCTGGCGGGTCTTACAGCCTCTACTCCAAGAGTTGATGCCCCAACTCTATGGCGAACATTATAACATAAAAAACGCCTTAATCCGCTTAGCTAAAGCTAGAGGCTTTACGGCGCAATTGGTAAAGAAATCATTCAGGGCAGAAATAGCTGCCCATGGCTATATCCATGAAAATCCTACAAATGCCACTTTGGAGGAAGAAAAAAAGGTCATGGACATGGCATTAGAGAGCTTTGAGAGGATCAAAGCACCTCGCCCTGTAACTTATCGTTCACCCTACTGGGATTTTAGCCCCAATACCCTAAGTATCTTAGAGGAATACGGGTTTAAATACGATAGCTCGCTAATGGGCAATGATTTACACCCCTATTACCCACGCCCTGTTTCACCCATTCAGACAAAGCTAATGAATTTGGTGAGCCCTCTAAAATTCTTAAATTGCCTATTTCTGGTATTTAGATGATTTTCCCCAAACCGAGTATTTAACAGGAGGACAAGAGGGGCAAAGACCAACGGGGGATATTTTTGATAGGTGGGCAGCTATCTTTGATTATGGAGTCAAACTAGAGGGGGCGTGCTATGTGCTCACAACACACCCACAGACAACAAGAAGAGCCCACATGATTACCATGCTTGAAAAATTGATTGCTTACATGGAGGATAGGGGTGCGTGGTTTGCTACGGCCAAAGAGATAGGCGCAAATTTTGTTGCAGACTAAGGGGTAGCAATGAGTGCGTTATTTCCAAAAGTCATAGCAGAGGGTAGCCCCTATGAGTTAGGCTTTGTGCATGGCAAACAAAAAAGCAGGTGGAATGCAGCATACAAACCTACAAAACCATGTTTTTGGACTATTCTAATATCAAGTGGGAGGATGCTCTAAAATACGCTTCTAGTTTTATCCCAAGCATTAAGGCCTATGATAGCGCCTATTTAGAGGAGATAAAGGGTCTTGCGGAGGGTTCTGGCTTTTTACTAGAGGAAATTTTAGCGCTTAATACTAGAAGTGAGATCGTACTGCAAGGCAAGCAGGTGATAACAGATGGTTGTACAACCTTTGCACTCACACCGGATTTAAGTGCAAGTGGGCGCGTCTTACTGGGACAAAACTGGGATTGGAAAACAAGTATTAAGGACGCGCTTATTTTGTTGCATCTCAAACAAGAGAATAAGCCTAGTATTAGCATGGTTACAGAGGCTGGAATCATTGGTAAAATTGGCTTAAATAGCGCTGGGGTAGGTGTGTGCTTAAATGCTTTGGCAAGTGATGCAAGGATAGAGGGCAAAACCATCCCCTTACACATAGCCTTAAGGGGGATATTAGATAGTTTTACACTTAAGTGTGCTATCCGTGCGGCGACAAGTGTAAATTTGGCTTGTTGTGCGCATTTTATGCTAGCAGATAAAAGAGGAGAGGCTATATCTCTTGAAGTGGGGCCCGCTTGCCATGATGCTTTTTATGCAGATGAGGATTTTCACACCAATCATTTTATTAGCCCAAGACTTAATCATTTTAAAGATACCACGCGCTGTGCCCTGCCTGATACCTATCAAAGGCTGGGGAGAATGAAAAAACTCATCAAAAACTTAAAGCGCAAGGTCAGTATAGAGGACATGCAGAGATTTTTGGGTGATACAATCAGCTACCCTGATAGCATTTGTCGTTTTGATGATCTCAGAGAAGCTGAGGCAAAACGCATGAGCACGGTTTTTAGCATGATTATGGATTTATCTAGAGAAGAGTTTTATTTAGCCCCCGGCACTCCTATCAATACGGCCTATAGTTTGGTGAGATTTTAGATCAAAGTTCTATGCCTATCAAAATCAAAGGTACAGCTAGCGGTGCTGCGCCCTTGATAAAGATTATAAACTTCACTCTCAAAGGTGGCAATCCCACTAGACATCTGTGCACACATCACCTTTGTGGGCATGATCTCAATACCTACATCAATCACATTAGCCACAAAAAGCCATGTGTTTGAAAAAGAGATCATAACCTCTTAGATTGTCTAAGTTAAAGTAAGCTTAAAGTTTTAGCTATTTAGGCTTTTCGTGTAGTGAATGTGGCAAAGTTGCAAAGAAAGCAAAGTTTGCTTTTTGCAAAAGATTAAAGCTTACTCTTTGCAAAGGATTGTTAACTTGCAAGAGCTTTAAGAGGAAAGCTATACTAGTAAAGCTTTACTAAAGGCTGTGCTAGAAAAACTTTGCTTATAAAAAGCTACACTGAAGAGGGCTTTTTGCTAAGAAAGCTTTGTGAAGAAGAAAGCTACACCAAGAAAAAGCTTCGCTTTTTCTCCCGTGTCCCTAGTAGAGAGGAAATACCCAGCTCCATCCCGAACCTGGAAGTCAAGCTCTCTAACGCCGATGATACTGCT
>NZ_CABIKG010000009.1 GCF_902196125.1 Helicobacter suis | reverse complement strand
TTTTGGGGAGTTCTTTAAGGCTAGTATCTTGAAGTTCTCTAAAGCTAATAAAGGCACTGAGTAAACGGCTTAAGCCCTGTAAGCACAAATAGACTTGTTCTTTCCAATTATCATTATTGTTAAGTGCCTTTTCTAGTTGTGTGCTAAAGTCTTTATAAATATCTGCACTAGGGATTGCACTAGGCTTAATCAAGTCAGCTATATCGCTAGTATCTGGCTCAAATGTGGGAGTTGTGGGTAGGCTTATTACTGGCTGTATTTCTTGGTTTTCTGCGCTTTCTACATCTGTTTCTTGTTCTGTATCTAAGTTAGTGTCTTCTGGCATGGAATTATCCTTTCAACGATTTTAGATTATCTGCTTTGATTGTAATTTGTAGGCTTTTGCTTAGTCTGTTAGTGGCATTTGTGCTATTAAAGGTGATCGTATAAGTCTTAGGCTCAGTTGCACTAAATAACATACTACTTCCCTGTATGATCTCTTTTTCATCAACACTAAAGCTATCAACGCTATCTTTAAGCGTGCTAAAGCCCCACACCTTTACCGGGTGATTAGGTAGAGTCTCTAAACTTTGGCTAAAAACTTGTATTGTTTCACCCGCTCCAACTAGATTATTGAAGTTTTCAAGTTCTTTTGTTAGATTCTTTAGGCATTCCTCTAATAATCCGGTGTTAGTGTCCACTCCAATAAGATTTATGGTGTTAATTACATTGTTAGCGTGATTACCTATTGCTCCCCCATTATTAGCATTACCCACAACTTGTAAAAAACTCACATAGGCATTAGCCCGATTGATTGCGGCATTATCTTTCAAACTCTTTATCATGCTAGCACACTGGATTAAGTTATTTAGGGTGTTAGCCTTAGTAGCCTCTAGGTTATACTGCGCGGTTAGATAATCTATTTCAATACGCGCTTTTACTTGTTCTTCTGCTATTGCCTGCTGGCTCTCCTGCAAGTAGAGTTTTTCAAATTCTAAAGCGCCCTGCATGCAAAGACTATTAAGTTCTTTGCTGCTGCAATTTTGCGTGCCTAGTGCCTCTCTTAAATCTAAGAAGTTTCTAATAAAGCGGTTGATATTCATACTCTTACTACCTTGCTAAAGTAATAGTTTCTGCCATATAGGTTATTTAGGTGTAGTGTTAGTGTGTTCTTTGCCTCTTTAAGTAATTGCTTATAAAGCGCGATAGTATTTGGGTTATTTTCATTGGTAGGGATTTCTAATAACTTGCCCAAACAATCATAAATCAAAGCATTTTTAGCAAGTGCTGGCACTCTTAGGTGATCCTCAAGGCTGTTTATTGGCTCATGGGCATAGTAGGTTAATCTTAAATGGCCTTGTGTGAAGGGCGCTATACTTAGGCTATTTTGATCCACTACTAAACTTAATTGATCTGTAGGCACACTGGTGCATTCAATTAAGTTATTGTTGAAGTAAGCGCATTCAATGCCTAGTAGGTTATCTAGGTAAATAGGCTGGTTATCTTTGATCTGCTGGCTGATTTGGTGTTTATTTAGCTTAAACTCTAGGATCAACGCGGCTAAAGCGCTGTTGAGTGTGTCTAAAAGCTCCATATCGCTAAAGCGTAAGTTGGTGTAATTATCATCTTTAAGGCGCGCTCTAATGGCCTCTATGATTTCTATTACAGCTAACATAATAATTTTTCCTCCACTTGCTTAAAGTAGGGTGGGGCTAGATAGTAGTTGTGCTTTTTAATGTTGATGTTATAAATTTCATTATAGGCACTTATGAGTTCTCTTTGTCTAAGGCTAGTTGGCATAATGCCTTTAATTAAGTAGGTTTCTAAGGCGTATACATCTAGTTCTAAAAAGTGATAAGCTTTAGGGTAGTCTAGTGGGTTAAGCACTCCCTCCCCCTCACATACACTAAAGTTTATCACTTGGTTATCTTCGCGTTCAAATACATAGCTTTCAGATAGTGCATTTGGCACTAGTAGCGCGCTGTGATTTACATTAAGGCGCAATTTGATACAGCCATATCTACTTAGTAGACTAACTGCGCCTACTGCGTTAAATTCTACTAGTCTCATTCTCTACTCATAGGGTTTTGTGGGTTTAGGTTATAAGCGCTAGCGGTGTTGGCGATTTGGTTATTTGCGTTGATTCTTTCATTCTCTCTAGCTTCATAGCGCTTATTCTCCTGCATAAACTGCTGGCGCGCTAGCTTTAAAGATTCTTTGGCTAATTTCATTTGTTGCATGGTAGAGTGAATGCCAAAGCCTAGATTAGCAATGCCTAAAGCTGCGCCTAGCCCTTGAGCTCCCATACCTACAGCACTAGCTAAACCCCCTATCCCACTTAAACCACTGCTTAAACTATTGCTAAGGCCACTGCCTAAACTATTAGCGCCTAACTTTTCGCCAATACTAGTGCTAAAGTTACTAAAATTATGCCCCACTCCTGCACCTTGTAGGGCATTACTGATATTTAGACTATTGCCACCTAAATACATGGGTTAAATCTCAATATCTATTTCACTTCTTAAGAAGTATTGCACTCTTAGGCAAGCTAAACCGGTTTTGCTCTCAACTGGTTTTACTTCTGTAGTTTTGTTCTTGCCCTTAGTTTCTGTGCTTTCTTTGCTCTCCTTTTCCTCCACTTCTTTAACTTCCACTACTTTAGCCGGGTTGCTAATCGTGGCGGTGATAATCTGGTTAGTGCTAGCACTAAGCAATACGCTAGATTGATTAAAGCCCTTTTTATCGGCTTTAATGTCGTTTAAGAAGTAGTTGTTCGTTTTTTCTAAACCTATGTTAATAGTGGTTGACGCGGTTAGTGGCTCTATAATTTCAAGATTAAGGCTAATTACCTCCGCTCCACTAGGAATAAAGGCTAAATCTTTATTAGCCTGATCTAGGGCAAATTTAACTACACATAGATAACTGATGTTTTTAACTTTTTGTTTCATGTTGTCCTCCTTAAATCTTAGCACTAAATAGCCCGATGACGCTAAAGTCACTATTGTTATACACACTGGGCACATTATTAGCCGTTTGGAATCGCGCTTTGCTAATAGCTAAAATTCTATCTACCCCACAAATAGTCTTTCTGCCTGCATCTTCGCTCTCATTGATATAAAAGTTAATCGCGCTATTGCCCGCTAGCACTAAAGCACTAGCTCCGATCAATGCGCCCATACTAATGGGTATGTCTTTAGCATAGCTACTTGGAGGGGTGATTTTGTCTACATTCTGCGAATTGATGTTAGCTTTAAATTCCTCATCGCTTACTTCTGAATTTAATAGCCCTACATTCATACTTGTCCAAACGCCCATATCTAGAATCGGGCAATTATCCACCACTCCCATAATGCCACTAAATAGGGCGTTTTTATCGCCCCTCACTCCGGCGTATTTTTGTAAGTCTTGGAATTCGCGATCGGCTTTAAGCTGGTTGACTTGGTAGCTATCAAGTAGGATAATGTAGCTGTAATTTTGCACACTAATACCGCCATTGCTCACCATTTCCGATCTAATAGGCTTAATGGGGAAGGCTTGGGTATTATCATGCCTAACCCCTGCGCGGGCTTGGAATATGGCGCGTCTTAGGGCTTTTAAATTCATGGTATCGTCCTTAGTTAGAGTCTTGCTAAAATCTCTAACACTTTGGCGCAACTGGGGGGTTTTATAGCCTTCAGTCTTATCACACACTACCGCATTAGTAAAGTCGTTAGATAAAGCACACACTAATGCCCGATCGCGCTTTGCCTGTATCCATTCAGTTAAACTATCGCTAGCTTCTTTGACAAAGTCAATATGCTTTAGCGCGCTATATACTTTAATCTCTGACTTAATCGCATTACCTACCACCTCCGGGTAAATGGTTTGGCTTAGAATTTCTAAGTTATCAAAGTTGCTATTAAAGTCGCTATTGCCTCTAACCCCACTGCCGCTAAGCTGGGCTTTTAGGCGTGGTCTATAAGGCTGTACATCTTCAATTAGATAGGTTCTAACGCCTCTATCACTGCCCCGCCCTGTTAAAGGCTCAAAGGGGCTTTTACTCCAACTGGCTAATTCTATTTGCTCGGCAATTTTGACGCTTACATTTGGATCGTTCTTCCAATTAGCGATATTGATGTTGTTTAAATTTAATGCCATGTTTGATCTCCTTAAAATCTATTCATCACAAGCTCTTTAGGGGCTTGATCTGGGCTAGCGCTAGCTTTGCCATTAAGCCTTTGGGGCAACTGCGCGTTTTGTTCTTGATCATTAGCGCTTTGATCTTCTGCGCTACTTTGCGCCCCACTGCTAAAACTCTGGTATAACTGGTAGAGTTGTTCAAAGAAGTCTAAACCCTCTAAACTATCTAACTGCGCGCGGTATTTGGGGGGTAAATCCTCATTATAAAAGCTAATCAAGGCCTCTAAATCCACATCTGGGTGTGCCTGTTTAAATTGTTCCTTGATGTTTTCTAGCTCTTGCTTGCCTTGTTCTGTGCTAATCTCCTCGTGTAGCTCACTCACGCGTTGAGCCTTATCGCCCAACTTATCTTTTAAAAACTGATTTTGCATAGTTAAAAGCTCTTGTACAAATTGTTCTTTATTATCAAAAAACAATTGTTCTAGTTTCTCGTCCATATTCTCAGCCGCATACTTAGCAAAGTCGCTTTCTAAACTCGCCTCTGCTTGGCTAATTTCATTCTTGAGTGTCTCAAGCTCCTTAGTCTTATCCTCTAGGGTGGGCATTCTTTACTCCTTATAATTTATATACCGCTTTATATTGGCAAGACTTCAAGGTTTAATCAAGGGTTAAGCTTTTCGTTTTTAAAAATTTGTAGGAGGTTTTGCACATGGCGGAGTTGTTGTTCGCATGTGTGGAGCTCATGGCTAGCTTTAGTGTGGTTGTAGCGCTCTTGTATAGCCTTTATGCTAGCGGGCTGTTGCTCAAGGTAGTTCTTGGTATTTAACTCAAGCTCTTTAATTTGGCGGTTTTGTTCTTGTACTTGTTCAAGCGCATGTAACACCCGCTCCTTAAGTAAGGCATTTTGTTTAGATAAGTGCATAAGCCCGCCTATGGAGCTAACTAAACCTAATACCAACACAGCTAAGACAAATAAAGGATAAGGGAGCACCTAAAATAACCTTAAGGATTGAGCATAAATTTTAAAGGGTATACTTGATAGTAATAGGCTTAAGTATGTTGAGTATACTATACTAAGCAATACTAAGCTAAAGCTATCAAATATATTAGCCCCTTGAGTGGGCACATGGTTAACAACAACTTCACCCCTTTTATGTTTTGTAGAATGCACTAGGAGGCTTGAGACTGTATATATATATGGTGATTGGTTAACGCGGGGCTTAGAATGGATTTTAAAAGATTGTTTGATCATAGCTACTTGCGGATACTAAAAATATTTTTGACGATGTCAATAGCCTTATCAATCCCAAAGTAACCCACACTTGCGCTAATACCTACCTTAGCCATGTAGGGAAGATCAGTTGCGCTAAGCATACTAAAAACACATAGAGAAATAAAGCCACTCACACAGGCAAACTTAGCGGCATGTTTAAGGCCTTTGTTGTTAGAAGAGAAGTAATTTAGAGTTCCTGCAACAATGCCAATTAGCCCAATGGGTAACAATTCGGCATATTGTTGGAGTTTTAGCACACTAGCGATATAGTCCACTAATCAAGCTTTTTAGTGAGTTCTTCTATTAACATGGTTTTAGTAATGCCATAGGCCTTAGCTTGCTTGATCAAATCATTTAGCACCTTAGATGCAATGGTATTGGTGTTGGGGTGATTGCTAAGGGCATTGATTAGATCGGCTCTAGCGGGGTAGTTAGCCAAAGACCTATCAGGTTGGACTGCACAGGCTGTTAAGGCCTCAATGCTAGTATTATAGAGTAAGAAGTAGTGGATATTTTGGGCAATGCTAAGCGTTAAACCCACACCGATAACACCGATTGAGAGCATTTTAAAAATATTAGACTTCAACATCAAGTTTTAAACCCCTCACTTCTAAAACAATATTATTAATGCCATGTAGATCACAGAAGTTATAAAATTGCTCAACGGCCTTAGTAGAATTAGTGATCTTACCAGATTGTGCATTATACCCCGTGCCTAGCAAAATACAGCCTAGTGTATCGATCGCATCGTTGCCTATGTGAATCATAATGCGGCGGTGTGCAAATTTAGGGTTATTTGGATCATGTAACCAAATAGCTTTATTAAGCCCTAATTTATGCGCCTTGCGGTATAGCGGTGGGACGCAAACAGAGCTATTAGCCCATTGTAGGTTATATAGGCGTGGGATAATTGGCTTATCTAGGTTAGCCTCATCTGTAGGAATTCCGAAATTCTCCATGCTATAAAGACTTAGCAACTCATCACCTGCTACATTATAAACTTTAAACTCACCCAATATTCCCGCTTCAGATTTAGAGCCTTTGTTGACAATGGGGGTTGAGTGAAGCCGTTGTAACACTGCCTTAAATAAAGCCATAGCTAGACCTTTTATAAATTGTTGGGGACAATATAGTTAGATTGGATAAAGTAGTAAAGGGGTAGGCTTTAGCATAGCACTTCACGGAGATAACACAAGACTTTAAAACACACCTTTAGCTAGAGTTAGGGGACTTAGCGCGTTGTGGGTATAAATAGATTGGATGAAACTAAGAAAAGAGAAAAGGCTAGCTTGAGTGCTTTAAGGTTAGGGGGTTAAAGCGGTTAGATAGGAGGCCTAGCGCGCTTAAAAATATAGCCAAACTAGATTAATCAAGCCAGCCTAGAGCCACACAAAACCACAAAATAACCCCCACCCCTAGCTAGGAGTTAAAGGGCTTAGAAAGCGGTTTAAAGACCTTGAGAGCTTGACAGGTTAGTTTAAAAAAGGCTATAATCTAGGGCGTTAAGGTTAAGAGTGTGCCAAAGTGTGGCAAAGTGTGGCGAATGAGGTTAAAAAAGGGAGGTTTAGGGAAGTAGATAGCCCCGTAAATAGGGGCTTAAGGTGGAATGGGGGGAGGGGGAAAGGTAAATATTTATCTGTTATTCCATGCTTTTCTAATTGAGGGTAAGGGTTGCGTTTAATACGCCCTAGTGCTTGGATACTTAATTTAGAAGAACACACATTTCTCAGACGCAAGAGCATGCACGCGCGTGGGATATCCCACCCTGTAGCAGGCCCCACTTTAAAGATGATACAATCTGTGGTGTCGTTGATCTTAGAGATTTTGGGCAATAATACACTCTTGGGCAAATCATTATCCCTGCGGTTGTAATCTATTTCATCTCCAAAATATTGTACCCATGACCAATTGACTTGTTCAAACCTGTCTTTGAGTTCTTGAAGTGTTTTATCCCATTTTGTCCATGCATCAGGGTTGCTCTTTTGATCGGGTTGGTTATCTACTTGAATCAACATAGCAGGGCAATCCACACTCCTTCTTTCTCCCATAATTTTTGGTACTGTGCTTTGATCTCTTTAAATTTCTCTATTGCTTGGTTAATAAGACTAGAATCGTTATAGGTTTCATTCTCTAAAACTTCAGGTGTACACTTGAGCAAATATTGCCCGGTTTGTGCCCCGTTTTCTTCAAGTTCCTTTTCTGTAATTTCTACTCTAGGGTATTTATATTCTTTATCAAAAGTAGCAGTCATTTTTAAAATGAAGGCGGCATGTTTGTCCATGAGGGCTTCAAAATTAGCGCGCTCTTTTTGGACTGTACCCGTACCCACATGCGCCTCATCTCGGATATAAATAAGGGTATAGTCTTTTGCCGCTTCTTGGATAAAGGCATCGATGATATTTAACTCTGTATAAAGTTTTTTCCTACCAAAGCTAGATTTGCCAAAAATATAGACTTTATTTTTCTCACATTTAATAGGGGGCACATCTTCACATTGTTTGCTATTTTTAGAAGATGAGGGGGATGCGTAATATTCTACTTCAAAATTAGTCGCTTCTAGGATACCTTGATCTCTATAATCTTTGATCTTTCTTTCAAACGCTTCTGGTAACTCTGCGCTAGAGAGTGTGGCGATGATGAAAATAAATTGAGATTCTCTAAAATTGGCGATTAACTTGCTAATAAACTGACTGGCCATGAGCGTTTTGCCCGAGCCTGTAGGGGCTTTAAATTCTACGATCTTATCTGTTTTTATAAATTCTGTGCGATCAACTTTCTCGGGGGGGGGGGGGGTAGATCAACTACTTTTTCATAGTGCGCTACAAGTGCATCTACTTTTTGATCTTGTAACTTAGTGATTTGTATTGCCATGTTTGCCCTTTTATTAAATCCCAAAAACCCGCGTAAAGATTTGATCCGTATTTTTCAGATAATAGCTAGTATCAAAACACTTTTCTAAAGAGCTATGATTGACTTTTCCTAGGCGGGGGTCTTTTAAAAGCGTGTGTAAAAAGCAATCTGGGGTGTGTTTACCTTGTTGTAAACTTTCCCAAACTTTGGCGGCGTTTTCTTGAATGATTGTATAACTCTGCTCTTTACTAAAACCTAGTTTAGGCAATTCTAACAAAAGCCGCTGTGAAAAAATTAGCCCCCCCGTTTTTTCTAAATTTTGTCGCATATTCTCCGGATAAACCACCAAATCTTTTAAAAGTGTTGTGAGACGATCAAGCATAAAATCTGTTGTGGTGAAAATATCAGGGAAAATAAAGCGCTCTACTGAGCTATGGCTAATATCGCGCTCATGCCAGAGTGCGACACTCTCCATCATAGGCATGCAATACCCACGAATCACACGGCAAAGCCCGGTAATATTCTCACTAAGTACTGGATTGCGTTTATGTGGCATGGCTGAACTGCCCTTTTGCCCTTTGCTAAAATATTCCTCTGCCTCATAAACTTCTGTGCGTTGGTAATGGCGAATATTAATCACAATTTTTTCACAACTGCTAGCCAGTAGTGCTATAGCATTGATCATTTTAGCGTGGCGATCCCTAGAAATCACTTGGTTTGTAATGGGGGCAACTTTAAGGCCTAATAAAGCACAGGTGATCTCTTCTAATTCTAAGGGGATATGTGCCAAATTACCCATTGCACCACTAATCATACCAACCCCCACTTCCTCTAGCACAACTTTTAAAGACTGCATATGCCGCTGCATTTCATCAAACCACAACGCCCACACTAGCCCAAAAGATAAAGGCTCACCGTGAATACCATGGCTTCTACCAATAATAAGCGTATCTTTAAATTCGTAAGCTCGCTTTTTAAGCACGGCTAAAAGCGCGTCTAAATCTTTTAAAATGATTTTAAGACTTTCTTGTAAAAGCAAAGCTAGGGCTGTATCAATACAATCGCTAGAGGTGATGCCATAGTGAAAAAACCGCGCTTCATCGCCTAGATTCTCACATACAGCATTAATAAAGGCTATAACATCGTGTTTTGTAATTTGTTCTAAGGCATGGATGCGATCTAGATCAAAACATGCCTTTTGGATTTTTTCACAATCTGTAGCACTCATTAAACCTAATTGATACCATGCAGCCACAACGGCTTTTTCAACCTTTAAATAAGTATCAAATTTGTTTTGTAAACTCCATAAATGCGACATCTCCCCCCTAGAATAGCGATCAAGCATTTAAACCTTAGCTTCTTCGCGTCGCTGTAAGTACTCCCAACGGGTGTCTACATCTTTTTGTAAAGCTTCAATGATGTGTTCGTTTTCTTTTTTAAACAAATGGGCAAAGCGTTTTTGCACACCCAAATAATCGCGCACAGGCAAAATATTACGGGGACGGTAGGTGATTTTTAATTCTGTGCCATGGAAAATTTCAAAGAGGGGGAAAATCAAACAATCTACCGCTAAATCTGTCATTTCAATGGCTAAAGAGGAATGGTATCTCCACTCAGTAGGACAGGGGCTTAGCGCGTTAATAAAACATGGACCCTCTGTATCTAGCGCGGTTTTAATTTTCTTATTCATGTCTTTCCACTTATTGGGGGCAAGTTGAGCGGTGTAGGGAATGCCATGGGCGGCCATGATTAGGGGTAGATCTTTTTTGCGCTCTTTTTTGCCAAAACTAACCTTACCTGCGGGGGTGGTACTTGTGCTCGCTCCCATAGGCGTACTCCCGCTTCTTTGTCCGCCGGTGTTAGCGTAGTTTTCATTATCCAAACAAATATAAGTCATGTCATGCCCGCGTTCTAAACAACCGCTGATAAACTGAAACCCAATATCATAAGATGCGCCATCGCCTCCGAAGGCGACAAATTTAGGCCGTTGCCCTGTATATTTGCCTTTTCTAGCTAGGGCTTTATACATGCTTTCCGCCCCACATACAGCCGTAGAGCCATTTTCAAAACCCACATGAATCCAAGGTACATCCCAAGAAGTATGGGGATAAACCGCTGAGCACACTTCTAAACAGCCTGTAGAATTACCCAGCACAATAGGCCCATCTACGGCGTTGAGCACTTCGCGTATAATAATGCCATGCCCACAACCCGGACAAAGAAGGTGTGAGCCTTCAAACTTTTCAGCCGCTTGGCTAAAACTCTTAAGTGTCTTAACTTCTTTTACCATCGTATTCTCCTTTTAGAAATAAGACAATTCAGGACCATTAAGTCCGATAAATTGTTGGGTGGGGTGGGTGAGACTCCCTTTTTTGGCATCTTGTACTAACGCCTCAAAAATAGAATCTAAATTAGCTTGGGTTAAATCTCTACCGCCTAGCCCATAAATATAATTACTTAGCACGGGGTGTTTAGAGCCGGGGGCTTGGTATAAACTGGCTGCAATCTCATTAAAGAGCGCACCTAGTGCACCAGAAGGGGAGCTTTTATCCATGATAGCCACTGCTTTAGCATTTTTAAGCGCATTAGCAAGTAATTCAAAGGGGAAGGGGCGCAATAAATGCGTGGTAACCACACCGGCTTTAACCCCTTTCTCACAGGCTTTTTTAGCCGCCACGATAGCAGACTCATAGGTAGTACCCAAAGCAAAAATAACCACCTCCGCATCTTCTATCCCAAAGGTTTCAATGAGGTTATACTGCCGACCCGTGATCTTAGCAAAATTACCAAATATTTCTTCTAAAATGCTAGCAGAGTGCATAATGGCATGGTGGAGTTTGGCTTTATGCTCAAAATGCCACTCTTCTTCTGCTTGCGCCCCATAGCTAACGGGTTTATCAAAGTCTAACATAGAATGCACACTCAGATAATCCCCCACAAATTTATAAGCGACCGCATCGCTAAGTGGGCGTACATTTTGCACGGTGTGGGAGGATAAAAACCCGTCTTGATGCACCATGACAGGCACGCGCACTTCTGCATGTTCGGCTAGCTTAAATGCCATGAGTGTAAAATCATAGACTTCTTGGGGATTACAGGTACAAAGACTAATCCAACCGCTATCACGGCCTAAATACATGTCTGAATGATCGCAGTGGATATTAAGCGGAGAGGCTAGGGCGCGATTGGCTACATTGAGCACAATAGGCAAGCGCATGCCAGAGGCTTGATAAAGCACCTCTACCATTAAAGCAAAACCTTGTGAACTAGTAGCTGTACTCACCCGCCCCCCAGCAGCAGCAGCCCCCACGCATGCACTCATAGCCGCATGTTCAGATTCAACTAGTACAAACTCGCCATCAATATAGCCATTATCTTTAAATGAGCCGTAGTTTTGGATAATGGGAGTGGAGGGGGTGATGGGATAAGCAGCTACAACATCAACTTGGGCTTGGCGCAAAGCATGCGCGCTAGCCGTACAACCATCCCAAGCTTCTACAGCATTCATCTGATAACTAGAAGCCATTATAACCCCCTTCTGTGCGGTAGCTCTTCTTTTTAATTCCGGGTACCTTTTCAGGCCACTTAGTAAGCGCTTCCTCTAGGGGCTCAAGATTATCAAACATGAGTAAAGATTTAGGATTAGTGGGGCACACATCTACACACACCCCACAACCCTTGCAGTGTTGGTAATCTATCCCACTCATTTTGCCCTCACGAGATAGAATAGAGGCATCAGGGCAATAAACCCAACAATTAAAACAGTTAATGCAAACCTCTTTATTGTGCACGGGTTTTTCTACGCGCCAATTAGCTACACTTGCTGTAAAAGAACTTTCTTGGGTGTAGTTGCGCGCATCGTTATGTTTGTTTAATTCTTCCTGCCCTTCTTTTTCAAAGGGAAACAGCACACCACCAATTGCAAACTCTTGCCAATTATCCATGCTAATCCTTTATTGTACTTGTTCGTAGGCTTGATCGATAGCCATCATATTCGCATCAATTAAAGCCTGAGCCATCTTTTTACCCAACACTTCTTTAAAGGTATTTTTAAAAAACTCTAACTCTAGCATGCCAGAAACCTTCATTAAAGCCCCTAACATAGGCGTATTAGGAATGGGTCGTTTAATCGTATCCATCGCTATTTTAATGCAATTAAGAGTATAGAGTTTTTTATTAGCCAAATCAGGCTTTTTTTCTAACAACTCCTCTTTAGAAAGGTGGGTGGTGATAATATAAGTAGTTTGCTCTTTCTCATCTTCTGTAATGTTTGCAATAAAAGTTAATCCCGGATCAATAACTAAGACATAATCTGGATTCATGAATTTTTCATGGTTTAAAATAGGTTCTGAGTCAATCCGGTTATACGCCGTCATCGCCGCCCCTCTTTTAGCCGAACCATAGACTGCAAACCCTTGTACTTCTTTGCCCGTAGTGGCCACCACATCGGCCAAACCCTTAGCCCCCGTAACTGCCCCCTGTCCAGCTCTTGCATGCCATCTAATCTGTAGCATTTTACTCCTTATTGATGTAGGTTTATTAAATACAAAGTCGCGCCATTATACAGCCAAAATAAGAAATTTTGACTAATAACTCATTTGGCGATCTTTTTCTAAATCCTGTAGCCAAATAAAGACCTCAACCACGCTTTGATAAAGTTCAGGTGGGATTGCATGATCTACTGGTAAATGCAACAAAGATTCTACCAAACTCTCATTACAAAAGAGTGGAATATCAAAGGCTTTAGCTTTTTGCATAATGGCTTCTGCAATACTGCCCACCCCGCTAGCTACCACTTTTGGCGCATGATCTTGATTGATATTATAGGCTAGCGCTACCGCTTTTGGCATGCCCATTAATAGCCCATCACCAAAGCGTCCATCTCTTGCCAAGAAATAATATCTCTTGTAGCGGTGTTTTTTGTATGCCGTAGAAAATGGGCAATGGATCGCACTAACATATCGCTTTCAATATTAACCCGCCGTCCTTTTTTATAGGAAGAAAAGAGGGTATTTTTAAAAGTGTGCTCAATGATGACTAGTTCAAAAAAATCTGTTCCTATGCTAGCAAGAGTGAGACTCACCCCATCAATGGCAATAGAACCCTTAGGAATACATAATTCTAAAATATGATCAGGGGCTTTAATTTGCATACAAACTTGATTACCTACAGCTTTACTTCCTAGTACAACGCCTATTCCATCAACATGGCCTTGTACTAAATGCCCATCTAAGCGATCACTAGCCCTTAAAGCCGGCTCCATATGCACTAATAATCCCGGGCGATAATTTTCTAGCGCAATGCTTTGTTGTGTGTGCGTGCTTAATTGCAAGCAAAACCCCCCCTGAGAGACACTAACCACAGTCAAGCAAGCCCCATTAACAGCGATACTATCCCCAATTTTGGGTTGATACTGGCTTTTAAGCGCTAATAAATCGCCTGAAAAAGAGTTTATAACAGCCATTTCTTGGATTAGTCCACTAAACACGCTTTAATCCTTTAATTTTTAATGTATATGGCGTACAAATTATAGTACAATGGGGCTTTTTTATTATCATTGAGAGGAAATAAATATGGAGCTTGTGGACACCCATTGCCATTTAGATCACCCCTCCTACCAAGCAGATTTTTTAAAAGTGTTGCAAAGTGCTAAAGAAGTGGGGGTACAAATAGCTATTATCCCTGCAGCTAGTCCTAAGGATTTAAAACGCGCCATTACCCTATGTGAAGCCCACCAAAATTTATACTTTGCTGTGGGGGTACACCCTTTAGACTTAGAAGAATTTGATCTAAATGTTTTAAAAGAGCATATTAAACACCCTAAATGCGTGGCTGTGGGGGAGTGTGGGTTAGATTATCACCGCCTAGAGACGCTAGATCAAATAATAATAGCACGCCAAAAAGAGGCCTTTATTACACAAATTAATCTAGCCTTAGAATTTGAAAAACCCTTGATCGTGCACATTAGAGAGGCTAGTGAAGATGCCTACTTCATTTTAAAACAATACCCAAAACTCAAAGGGGTTTTACATTGCTATAATGCCCACCCCTTGCTTTTAGAGCTTTCCTCTCAGTTTTACTACGGGATTGGAGGTGTAGCAACCTTTAAAAATGCTAAAAACTTAGTGGCAATTTTGCCAAAAATCCCTATAGAGCGTTTGCTATTAGAAACCGATGCGCCCTATCTCACCCCCCACCCTTTTAGAGGGCAACGCAACGAGCCCCACCACATTCCTCTAATCGCCCAAAAAATAGCAGAAGTGTGTTGTATTAATTTAGAAGAACTTGCCAAAACCACTACACATAATGCCAAAACTCTCTTTGGCTTACCAAAGGTTTCTTAAATGACTGCACCTTTAAAGAAGTTTTTTATTCTCTTATTTGGCTGTATTTTTTTAATGCCAAATCTTAATGCCCAATCTATTATCAATAACACGAGTTTAAAAACCCTAAATGCCTTTGGGGTAGATGTGGCGTTTTTAACAAGTATGCAAAATACACAAACCCTTGAAAGTGTACAACAAACATTTGGCAAATTAGTACAACACTACGATGCCAATGGTATTTTTATCCCCACCATTAAAAGTATGCTCATTCAGGCTAATATCCCCGTAGAATTCTTATTTTTAGCTATGGCAGAGTCTAAGTTTTCTACCCGTGCTTGCAGTGTGAAAAAAGCCGTAGGGATTTGGCAACTCATGCCAGAGACGGCTAAGATGCTTGGTTTACATGTGGGGCGTTATTTAGATGAACGGCGCGATCCTATCAAGAGTACGCAAGCTGCAATTCGCTACTTTCACATGCTTTATAAACAAACCAAACAATGGTATTTAGTGGCTATGGCTTATAACTATGGGCTTAGAAGGGTACAAGAGGCGGTTATGTTAGCAGGCACGGATAATATCAATGTGCTTTTAGATGAGGATAAAAAATTTCTACCTAAAGAAACACGCCACTATATCCGCTCTATTTTGAGTTTAGCCATTGCTTTTAATAATTTAGATACGCTAGGGCATAAAGCCTACTTGCTTAATCGTGGCGCTAGACAAAGCTTAGCAAGTTTGCAGTTACAAGGGGGGACTTTACTCTCAGAGATAGCCAAAAGTGCTCACCTTTCTTTATCAGAACTCAAAGCTTATAACCACCAGTTCCGTTATAATTTTCTACCCACAGGAACTTCTAGTATGGTCTATATCCCTTATGAAAATCTAGCCTATTTTAGGCAACATTATAAACCGGGTAGTGGTGTGGCCACGCTTTTTATTAGGCATAAAGTCAGAGCTAAAGAAACTTTATATTCTATCGCTAAAAGATTTCATAGCAGCGTTTCTATGATTAAATCTGCTAATAACTTGAGAAGCTCTTATTTAAGCCGTAACCAACAAATCATGATCCCTGTGCTTAAAAAATCCTATCACTCTAAAAAAGTGGCACAAAATGAGTTTTAATGAAAGCTAGTTATATTTTAGCGCTGCTGTGTCTGATATTAGTGAGTTGTACTAAAGAAAAAAGTACCCAAGTGGGTACGCCAACTACACACTCTGTTTTTAGTAAGCATGAAAGTTTGCGGGCTTATGAGGACGCTATAGATTTTGGATCATCTAAGCAACCCCGTCCCCATAAGCATTCCTTTTTCTCTTTCTTCCACCGCCATAAAAAGAATCAAGCGCCCCAATCTGTAACCCCCTCTTCTACCAGTTTAACAGCAGGCATGCGCGATTCAGAGGCAATCCAGCGCGCTACTATGCGCCCTTATAGTGTGGGCGGGAAAATGTATTATCCGACTAAAGTTAATGTCGGGCAGACCTTTGATGGTTATGCTAGCTGGTATGGCCCTAATTTCCATGCCAAGCGTACTAGTAATGGAGAAACTTACAATATGTACGCCCATACAGCGGCTAATAAGACCTTGCCGATGAATACCATTGTTAAGGTTACTAATAAGAATAATAATAAAAGTACCATTGTACGCATTAACGATCGGGGTCCCTTTGTGGCTAATCGCATCATCGATCTTTCCAACGCTGCAGCTAGAGATATTGCCTTAGTGGGTAAGGGGGTGGCTCCGGTGCGTTTGGAGGTGCTAGGCTTTGGAGGGCTAATTGCTAAGCAATATGAAAAATCACTTGATCAAAACAAACAGGCTACAGTACTTAAACAAGAATTTAAGGTAGGGGAGAGTCAAAAAACTTATAGCGGGGGCAATTTTTCCTTACAAATGGGGGCTTTTAGAAGCCAACAAGGAGCACTCCAAGCAAAAAGGGCCTTAGAAGCGAGTTTAAAAGAAAAGAGTTATACCACCCAAGTAGTGGAGGGGATTAAAAATAATAGACCCATTTATCGCGTTTTTATCAAGGGTTTTAAAAGCCAAGATGAAGCTAATGACTATGCTAAGGCTTTGGCTAAACCTAGTATTTTGGTGCGTGAATAGGTGCGCTTAAATTCTGTATGGTTATTTTTTATTGGTTTGGCTATTGCTATGGGGGGGTTGATCTTATTTTTTCTTAGACCACAAAAAGATACAATACCCACAAGTAAAAATTTTGCTAAGATTGAACTGCATAACTTTAATGCCTTCCAAACTAATACAACGGATACAGATTTGAGTATTAAAGGGAGTAGAGCTTTGCAATTTAGCGATCATGAAGTACTCTATGATTTTACTTTAAGTAAATTTGATCCCAAAAACCAAATGCTTGAACATGCCAAAGGGGAGGAATTGATTCGGCATGAAAATCTGTACAATTTCCCAAAAGGGGTACTCTACACCACCAGCAACCATGAAAGTTTTTGGAGTCAGAAAGGGGTTTATGATCATAGCAAACAAACTTTTCAAGGGCAGGGTGATTTTTTACTTAGCGCACCAGAGGGGGATTTTAGCGGCCAAAATATTGCCTATGATCACATCACTAAAATCCTTAAAGCCCAAAGTATCCATGCCATTATCAATTTAGCCAGCGCCAACCAATCCAAACCGCGCTCCCAAAGCTTTAAATTTTGAAAAAGTTGTGTTGTATGCTACTTGTAGGCTTTATTTCTGCTTTGCCTCTTAAAGAAACTTTAGAGGTTACCGCTGATAAATTTTTAGCCAATGATTTAAAGAAAATCACCATTATTGAAGGGCATGTACACATCAAAAAGGGCAAAGATACGCTTGTAGCTAATAAAGTGATTATTTACACCAATGAAAAGCGCCAACCCACCCGATACGAAGCTTTTGGAGATGTTAAGTTTCATTTGTTTACCCAAGATGGGCGAGAAGTTGAGGGGCATTCTGATAAACTGGTTTATAACGCGCTTAAACAAGAGTACCGCCTCTTACAAAATGCTGTAGTTAATGAAATAGGCAAAGTCAACTCCATTAAGGGCGAGGAAATTATTCTAAGCAAAGAACATGGCTATGCAAATGTTTTAGGTAGCAAGGATAAGCCGGCTAGATTTGTCTTTGACATGGAAGATGTACAAAAAACGCAAAAGAAAGAAAAGGCCAAAAAGGCTAAGCAAAAACATGCCCATTAAAGTTTTAAAAACCCACTTTGTGCGATCTAGTGCGCGTCTGCAGGATTGTCCGCCCTCTAACATGGCTGAAGTGGCGTTTTTAGGCCGTAGCAATGTTGGCAAAAGTACCTTTATTAACCAGCTTTTAGAATGCAAGATTGCCAAAAGCTCAGCCACACCGGGCAAAACCAGAATGGCTAATTTTTTCACCACCACTTGGCAATTAAACCAAGAGGTGGTTAAATTTGGTTGTATAGATTTACCCGGATTTGGGTATGCCAAAGTCTCTAAGAGTTTAAAACAAGAATGGGAAGGTTTTTTATACACCCTTTTAAAGCAACGGGTGAGTATCAAATTATTTTTACACCTCATAGACTCCAGACACCCGCATTTAGAAATAGATACAACTCTGCAACAATTCTTAAAGAGTGTGATCAAGCCCGATCAGCAAATTATGCATGTTTATACCAAGTTTGATAAGCTAAATAGCCACGATCAACACGCCCTTTATTATAAAACCCCACATTTACTTGTCAGTACTCTAAAAATAGCAAGCTTGCCCCCTAAATTTGGATCTTTAAAGAGTATCCAACAAAGAGTAGTTGACTCTTTGTTAGGTCTATAATGCAAGCGCTCCCCTATTCTATTTATGGTTTGTGTTTTTATCTTTATAGCAATTTATGTAGCCTTTATCCTAGCTTACCTCCCCTGATTGGCTTTTTATTCATTCTATACAAAACACGAGAAACTCAGGAATATCAAGATCGCTATGTGGTGTGGATTTTTATCTGTCTTTTGCTCTTAGAGGCTATCCATCAAGAACCTCTAGGGTTTTTAATTTTACTTTTTATCCTCTATGAAGAATTAGCTATCAAGCGCTTATTAAGTGTTTTACAAGAACATATTTTATGGGACGCTTTCCACATTCTAGCTATTTATGTGCTTTACTTTACCCTACTCTCTTCTTTACACAACACTCCCTTAAAAGTGTGGGATTATCTTCTCTTTTGTAGCGTTTTAGAATTTGTACTATGGAGAATCTATGCAAAGTCTTAGACACCGCTTAACTTTAGGCTTTTTAGTGCTCGTGTGGGCGGTACTTTTATTGCGTATTTTTATCTTAACCATTAAGACTAATGATTACTTTGAACAGCTTGCCTTGCGCAACATGACTAAAAAAGAAATTTTAGTCCCCACGCGTGGGCTTATCATGGATAGACGCCACGAATTACTAGCTATCAATAAACTAGGTTTTAGCATTTCTCTAGCCCCTTCTCTTAAAAAAGACTCCCTACAAACCCAATTAGAATTTTTACAACACTACTTCCCCACCCTAGATATTCAAGATGCCCTAGAAAATTACCAGCGCCAAAATTCCTTTTACAACCACAACACAATCCCCATTTTAGATTTTGTCCCCTATGATAAAATGCAAACCCTCTACCCTAAACTTTTATTAAACCCCCAAATTTATATCACAGCAACTAACAAACGCCATTATCCTAATAACACCCTAGCCTCCCATGTGATTGGCTATCTAGGCGCAGCTGATAGCAAAGATTTACAAAGCGATCCAAAAAGCCAATACACCCACACCATAGGTAAAACAGGTTTAGAAAAGCAATATAACGATCTTTTACAAGGGGAAATGGGTTATAAGCTTGTGAGTGTCAATGCGCTTAACCAAGAATTAGAAGTGCTAAAAAGGCAAGAACCCAAGACAAATAATAATTTAATTTTGAGTTTAGATAAACGCTTGCAACAACGAGCCGATGCGCTTTTTGTAGACAAACGAGGGGCGTTAGTGGTGATGGATATACACACCGGAGAGATTTTAGCTGCCGGTAGTTATCCTGAATATAACCTCAATGAATTTATCGGAGGCATTAGTGTAGCTAATTGGAAGAATCTACAAGAGGATACTTACAACCCTTTATTAAACCGTTTTATTAATGGGCTATATCCGCCCGGATCGGTGGTGAAAATGGGTTCGGCCTTAAGTTTTTTAGAATATCTCCCCATTAGCGAAAAAACAGAGATTCCCACCCCCGCTTATATTGAAGTGGGCAAACGCAAGTTTAGAGATTGGAAACCCGGAGGGCATGGAGAAAGTAATTTATACAAGGCCATTAAAGAGTCTGTAGATGTTTATTTTTATAAATTTGCTTTAGATATTTCTATTGAAAATCTAGCTAAAACCTTAAGACAAATGGGATTTGGGAAAAAAACAGGGATAGATTTGCCTAATGAATTTGTCGGAATCTTGCCCGATCCTAGCTGGAAAATGAAACGCTTTGGAGATGTGTGGAATACGGGCGATACTTTAATCACCTCCATAGGTCAGGGCTCTTTTTTAGCCACCCCTATACAAGTGGCCAATTACACCGCCTTAATTGCCTCAGGTAAGCTCCCAACCCCTCACTTTTTTTTAAAAGGCCAATTTCTTGTTAAAGATGTGTTAAATGCTTTTGAAAAATCTAAACTAAGTGCCTTGCGTCAGGGCATGTATGAGGCTTGTAGCACACAGGGGGGGACGGCTTATTATAGTACGCGAGGGGTCAAGGTGGCTTTGGCTTGTAAGACGGGTACGGCTCAGGTTGTAGAAATTGATCAAAGCACTAAAACCCGCATTAAAGAACAAGACATGGAGTATTTACACCGCTCCCATGCTTGGATCACCGCCTTTTTACCCTATAAAAAACCTAAATATGTGATCACTATTTTAGTTGAACATGGAGGCGGGGGGAGTAAAAACGGGTTTATCCTTAAAGAAATGGCCAATGCTTTAGTAGAATTAGGCTATATCAAACCCTAAACATACTCTAAAATTTCGCGTAAATCTGTTGTTTGAGCCACGATCTTAGCAGCTTTCTTGACAATTTCTTTAGCATTAAAGGCAATACTTAAATTAGCTAAGCCAAACATACCAATATCATTAGCCCCATCTCCGATCACTAAAGTCTGCTTAACTTTTAATAGACCCTGTAAACTCTGCAAAAGTTCAAATTTAGAATCACTACGCATCATCGGGCCACTTACTTGCCCATTTAACACGCCCTTTTCTACATGTAAAGTGTTGCTAAAATCCCCGTCTAACTTTAACTTCTCTTTAAAAAATGAGGTGGCTAATCTAAAGCCCCCACTAAAACACACCACCTTATAACCCCGTGTTTGTAAACCGGATACCACTTCATAAGCCCCCTGCTGTAAAGGCAAGTTTTCACAAATGCTTTTAGCTTCTTTAAAATCCATGCCCTTTAAACACGCCACACGGCAAATCAAACTCTCATAAAAATCTATTTTCCCCTCCATAGCCTTTTGTGTGATTTCTTTAATTTTTGCGCCTGTTTTGTAAGCTTGAGCCAAAACCTCTAAAGTCTCAGCTGCAATTAAAGTTGAATCAAAATCAAATACCGCTAGTTTCATGGGTTGCTCCTAAACTTTAAATTAGCTAGAAAATGTACCTGTCCAAAGGCTAAACTTGCATCACTACAAGGCAAGAGTTTAGGTAGAAAAAAGGGGTGGTTTTTAAATAAATTGCTAATGCATTCGCATAAAAGGCGGTTTAAAAACACCCCCCCTCCAAAGAGTATGGGCAGTTTATAAGATTGTGCTAGATTAAAGGCTATATGGGCTAGGGTGTTATGGAATTTTCTAGCCACCAGCGCATACTTTTTTTGTAAAATCTCGCTTTGTATTTCCTCTAACATAGAGGCATAAAGGATTTTTTGATCATAGATTTTAAAAGAATAATGCGCATCACTTAGCACACTTCTTGCCAAACTCTCTAATTGCATCGCCGCTTGCCCCTCATAGGTATTAAGTGCACCCACACCACAAAAGGCAGCAATGGCATCAAAAAGGCGGCCTAAAGAAGTGGTAGAACACACTTGGATTTGTTTATCTAACATGTTTTGAAGAGTGAGAGCATGGGGAATTTTAAGGCTTTCTAATAAATCTGTTAAATGGTACTGATAGGCTAAGGCATAACCCAGTACTTTAGAATCTTTAATAAGCCGCTCTGATTGAGGGATCAAAAAATTTTTCAAAGATAAAATCCGCTTAACTTGCCAAGATTTTTTAAAACATGCTTTAAAAACCTCACAGCCCCATAACTCTTGATTTGTTCCAAGCCCAAATCCATCGGCAATAAAACCTAAAAGCTCCACTCCCTCCCTAAGTTTGTGTTCTAATTCCCATTCTGCTAATAGCGCGTGGAAATGGGCTCTATGGTGTTGGATAGGCATTAATTTAGCTTTATTTAAAGCCATTTTCTGTCCTATTTGACTAGAAATATATCTAGGGTGTTTATCTATACCAATACTTTCAGGTTGCCCGTATAATTTTATGTAAAAATCTAGCGTGTTTTTATAATGCTCAATACTAGCTACGCTGTCTAAAGAGCCCAAATCCGGCACTACCAAAGCTTTATCTTGGTGTGCAAAACACAAACTTGCCTTATTATGCGCACCCATGCCAATGAAAAAAGATTTAGCTTTCATGTTCAAATAAAGAGGGGCTAGACCTCTGGCTAGACGCACAATCCCCATTTCTTGCCCCACACAGCGCATAATACTATCATCAATGCCATGTACTATAGGGCGGTTGTGATCTAAAATATACTTTAGGGGCAATTTAGCCTGCAGATTTTTTAAATCTGTAATAATAGGCTCACCCTTTAAATTTGCGCTAGTAAAAACAAGCGATCCACAGGCGCGTGTTAGTAGATAATGCAGCCCGCTATAGGGTAAGATCACGCCTAGACTATCTAAATTAGGCGCTAAATGATCAAAGTAGCTATCTTTTTTAAGAGCTAGCACAATGGGAGCTATCGCTGAGCTAAGAGTCTTGTATTCTAAAGGGCTTAAATGCACAATTTCTAAGGCTTTTTCTAAAGAGGGTAACATCATCGCTAAAGGCTTAAACGGCCGTGCTTTGATTGTACGAATAATTTGTACAGCTTCTTTATTATCCGCTTGACACACCAAAGCAAAGCCCCCAATGCCCTTTAAGCCCACCACTTCCCCGGCTAAAATAGCCTCAATAGCTTTTTCTAGGGGTTTTTTTATATGTTTGCCTTTAGGATCATAAAAGATCAGAGAAATAGGACAATTTGGGCAAGAAAGGCTTTGGGCAAAGAAACGGCGGCTAGAGGGATTTGTATAATCCTCTTGACAGGCTGTACACATTTTAAAGGCATGCATAGAGGTATGGGCGCGATCATAGGGTAAACTTTTTAATAAACTAAATCTAGGCCCACAATGTGCGCAAGCAACAAAAGGATAATTAAAAAAGCGGCTTGAGGGGTCGTTAAAATCTTTTAAACACGCCTCACAAATGGCTAAATCTAACGGTAAAGTATCTTGTAGGCTTAGGCGTGGGGATAGACTAGGGGCAATGATAAATTCTTTTGTTTTTAGAGGGGGGTGGTTGTGGTGTTCTATGTGGCTGATATAAGCTTTATGGGGTAATTGAGTTTTTAAAGCCTGTAAAAAGGCAGATAATAGCGCTTTTTCTAGTACCACCTCCACCCGCCCACCTATATTTCGTACAAAGCCATGCGCGCCTAATTGCTTAGCTAATTTATAAACAAAGGGCCTAAAACCCACCCCCTGTACCCCTCCACTAATAATAATTCTGGCATGCATTCAATAAAGTTGCATCGTAGCGCAGTGTAAGCTCCCATTTTCTCTAATGAGTATGGAGCAATCAATGCCAACTACTTCTAATTGGCTGTACTTCTCTAAAATTTTCATAGCAATTGTATCGGCTGGATCGTCATAAGTGGGGACAAATAACACCCGTTGCCCCCCGCTATTGGCAAATAAAAAATTAGCATAGGTAGCAGGTAGCCGTCTGTCTTGATAGTACTTAGGGCGCGGACTAGGTAGGGGGATTAGACGATAAGATTGCCCTTCAAGAGTTCTAAACTCTTTTAATTGTTGTTCCATTTGCTTTAAAGGCTGGTAATGTGAATCGTTTGTATCATTACAAGAAATATAGGCGATGGTTTGTGGGTCTAAAAAGCGCGCGAGAGTATCAATATGCCCATCTGTATCATCACCCTTTAAAGGCGGCGTATCTAGCCATAAAATACGCTCTAAACCTAGCTCTTGTTTAAGAATTGCGCTTAATTTATCAGCTTCTATATTAGGGTTACGCTTAGAATCTAGTAAGCATGTTGCATTAACAAGCAAAGTCCCTGCTCCATCGCTTTCTACACTCCCCCCCTCTAAAACCAGATTAACAGAGCGCAAGGGGTGTTTTAATAATCCCTTTTGGGCTAATTTTATGCTAACAGTGTTATCTAAATTAGCCGGATACTTCCCCCCCCACCCATTAAAAATAAAATCTAAATAAAGCAAGACCCCATTAGTTTCTACGCATAAAGGCCCAAAATCGCGTACCCAAGTGTCGTTATATTCGGCTAAAACAATTTGTACCTGCCCTAGACGCGCTAGGCGATCTTGGGCTTGTGTATCGCTTGGGTGTACACAAACTAAGACTTGTTGGTATTTAGAAAGCGCACAAATGCAGTTATAAAAACTATCCTGTGCTTGCTCTAAATACGCCCCCCAATCGCTAGCAATATGGGGAAAAGCGATTAAAATAGCGCGTTGTTCCTCCCACTCAGCCTTAAACCGCTTCACCTCAACCTCCAAAAACTTTTAGCATGCTATTATATCCTAATGGTTTTAAGCATTGAAAGCAGTTGTGATGATTCTTCTTTAGCATTAACTTGCCTACAAAGTAGCCAACTCTTATGGCATGCCAAAATCTCTCAAGAGAGCACGCATAGCCCTTATGGAGGCGTTGTACCTGAACTAGCCTCACGCTTGCATGCAATCAATTTACCCACACTCTTAGAAAAAGCAAAGTCTTTTTTAAATCAAAAGGGGCATTCTTTTAGTAATCTTAAAGCTATCGGGGTGAGTACTTGCCCGGGTCTTAGTATCACGCTTTTAGAAGGGCTAATGATGGCTAAAACTTTAGCGCTAGGTTTACAAATCCCCCTTATTAGTGTTGATCATCTCAAAGGGCATTTATATTCACTCTTTATTAATAAGCCCCAAGCCCAGTTTCCTTTAAGCGCGCTACTTGTCTCTGGAGGGCATACTTTACTCTTAGAGTGTAATAGCCACACGGATATAAAAATCATCGCTAAAAGCTTAGATGATAGTTTAGGCGAAAGCTTTGATAAGGTTTCTAAAATGCTAGGTTTGGGTTATCCCGGGGGCCCCATTGTTGAAAACTTAGCGCGTTTCTGTTTGAATAGTGATGCTTTAGATTTTCCGCTTCCTCTTAAGAATCATAACAATCTAGCCTTTAGTTTTTCGGGTTTAAAAAATGCTGTCCGCTTAGCTATTTTGGAGCAAAAAGAGCAGGGGGAACTTTCAGAAATATTTAAAGCGCGGGTGTGTGCGGGTTTTCAAAAAAAAGCGTGTGCGCATTTATTGCGGGTTTTAAGGAATTACTTTACCCAAAAAGAAGTACGCACCTTTGGTTTAGTAGGCGGGGTGAGTGCAAATTTATTTATCCGTCAAGCCATTGAAGAGCTTTGTCAAGAGTTTCAGATTCAATTAAAACTTGCGCCTTTGGAATTTTGTAGCGATAATGCGGCCATGATTGGGCGTTGTTGTGTACAGAGTTTTAAACACCAAGAATTTGCCCATTTACAAAGTTTAGACATTTGCCCGCACACTTCTTTACCCTATGTGGGCAAAACATAGTTTTGACATACTCCCCGCGCTCAAAGCTAGGGAATTCTGGGATCATCAAGGTTTGCCCGCTAGGCGGTCTTACAACCTCTACTCCAAGAGTTGAGCCCTCACTCATAGCGGACATTATAACGCAAAAACGCCTTAATCTGCTTAGCAAGCTTGCGGGCTTTACGGCGTAGTGATAATTTTTTGCTATCATAGCAACTTGTATTGCTTACAATAGGAGATGCCTGTGTTAGAAATGTTAAGTAGCTCTCGGACTAGAACTGTGATCTATCTAGTTGTTCTTTTAGGTCTCTTTACTTTTTTTATTTTCACGATCGTCAAGCGCGATTATGCTAATCTGACAGAAATACAGGCCCGAATGGTAGCCCAGAGTATTAATAGCTCAATTATCAATACCATAGTACAGGCTATCACAGTGGGTACAACTAAGGCGATCTATAAAGCCATTGATGATAGCAATAAATTACCCGGGGTAGAAATGAAGTTTTATCCCGGAGAACCAGATATCCGCCTCTTTGGATTAAACCAAAGCTTTACAAAAGACCCTAGAGTGTTAAAGTTTTTTAAAAATCCAAAATTACCCCAAGAGGTTTTTATGCATGGGGAAGGGGAAAATAAAAAAGTGGTGGTACTCCAGCCTTTAGTAGGCGATGCGCAATGTGTGAGTTGCCACACCAATAACAAGCCCGGGGACATGATTGGGGTAATGGAGGTTAAACTTTCTTTGAAAGAATCTTATAACAATGCTAAGTCCTTTAGTTCTAAAACTTTAATTTGGATGATAGGCATTTCTTTAGCAATTACTATTCTACTTGTAGTTGTCGTACAAATAAATGTCATTGAACCACTTGCTCGTTTTAGAGATACGGCTAAAGATCTCGTTTCCTCTAAAGAGGCAGATTTAACCAAGCGCTTAAATATCAAAACTAGAGATGAAATTGGGATTGTAGCTGGCTTTATTGATCAATTCTTTGATAAGATCGCAGAGATTGTCCGTATTGGTAAGCAAATTGTTACAGATAATAGCCACACAGGTAAATCTTTGCAAGAATCAGCCGCAACTTTAAGACAAACGGCAGTAAGAGAATTAGACGCTGTAGAAAGTCTTAAAAAGATTAACCGCGAGGTGGAGGAAAATTTGCAGCTAGCACAAGGTAACTTAGGCGAAACCATTACTAATTTGGATACAACCGATGTAACTCTTAATGAGTTTATCGCCAAAATCCAAAATTCTGTAGATTTAATTCTAGCTTCCGCACAAGGCCAACAAGAAATTGCCACCGATTCAACCGCACTTGTCCAGCATGCCACTGAAATAAAAAGCGTACTTTCAATTATTGAAGAAATTGCCAATCAAACTAATTTATTAGCCCTCAATGCCGCCATTGAAGCGGCTAGAGCTGGCGAGCATGGGCGCGGGTTTGCGGTGGTGGCTGATGAAGTGCGCAATCTAGCTAGTAAAACCCAAAAATCTTTAGGCGAGATCACAGCAATGGTGAATATGGTAACCCAAAGTATTGAAAGCATGGGCGAGAGAGTACAAAACATTGCCACCCAGTCTAAAGAGGTTTCTGATAAAACTTCACTTTTAATTGAGGATGCTAAAAATGCTAAGGATAATTTGACTTTAACTAAGCAAAAATCCCAAGATACGGTGAATCAAAATAAAACGGTTCTAGCCAAAATGGAAGAATTAGGTCAGGTGATTAATAATTTTTCTAAAATCTTTACAGAAGTGAAGGAAATACGCAAAAGTCTGGAGGATTACAACACGCAAATGATTACAAAGAACCAAGAATTAGAGAAAGAATTTAATAAATTTAAAGTCTAGCCTTGCGCTGTATGTTGTGTCTAGCATGGACTAGACCCTTTAGCCTTCTTTGTAAGCGTTGTTATGAGGATTTGCCTCTTGTCTTTCAAACCCAAGTTATACATGGCTTGCCGGTTTATAGTTTCTATCTTTATGATGAGATAGAAATGCTTCTTAAAAGCAAATACAAGACACTAGGTAGCCGTATTTTAACTTTGCTTTCTCAAAGAGCGCGGGAGTATTTTTATACCCATTACACTTTTAAATCCTCCCCCCTTTATGCCTTGCCCATTGATGATCATGTCAAAAGAGGCTATTCGCATACAGCTATCATTGCCCGCACCTTTTGTCAAAAAGAACTTAAAAATCACTGTAGGGTAGTTTATAATAAACTCATGGCTAAATCTAATATTAGCTATGCTGGAACGAGTTACCAATTTAGACAAGAACACAAAAAAGATTTTGTTTTTAAAGCAAACCCCAATCTTGATTATTTTCTAGTTGATGATGTGCTCACTACGGGTAGTACGATGCAAGAGGCTATCAAGACCGTAATAGAATCTGGAGCGCGCGTAATTTTTGCCTTAGTGTTGGCTAAGGTTTAGTGTAAGTGTTTGATCTAGCCAAAAAGCAATAAATGCGTTTGCACGGGATTTTGCCAAAAACATTAAAATCTTAAAAGTTAATCACAGAAGTTTGGATTAGCACATTAGATTTTGTGTGATAAGCGCGGGTTTTGTTAAAGATTACCTTAAGGCAATAAATCTTACAATGAAGTTCATTGCTTAGTAGTGAGAGGATACAACAAAATTCACTCCCTCTAAAGAAAGGATTTCACATGGATATTCATGATCCAAAAAACCCCAACAACCCAGCATATTATGTTGATAAATGTACTGTAGCAGGTCTTACAAAATGCGGTCTTGATTCAATATATAGTATGAAATATGGTGCTTTACCAGAGGTTCATTTGCAACAAATGCAAAGGGATATGAAAACTGTGTACAATAACCAAGTACATACGGCTAAAACGGTTCAACGGTTAAGTCAACAGGTGAAGGACTTACAGCGTAAAATAAGAAATTTCACAAAGCCTTACATCACTAGCGCATTGCCAGAGATGAAGGAAGAGAATAGAAGGTTAGCTAAGTTCCCCCTACTTTGTGATGGTCAGAGAGTTACCAGTTTAGAACAACTCAGAGAACATTTTAATCTCTTAGATGTGTTAGAACATTACAAAACAGGCCACTTACAGCGTTGGCTTAAATCGCGTGGGCTTACAAGCCAGCTAGAGAAGATAGGGGCTATTAAAACATCACAGGATGTAGAAATTTTAAGCGCGCTGTGCCTTGTATTTGAGATAGAAGCAGATAAGCAGATGATCCAAGAGGTGTTAGAAAGCCACAAAAATATTACAGAATAAAGAGACGCTCAAAGCAGAGACTAGGACATTCTAGGACATTTAAAACATGGGTGCAAACCTTGAGCAAAGCGATCTCAACTCCCCCCGCTTAAATGCATCGGCGAGAACCTATTCATCACCCGCACTTTAAAATTCAGCGACGATTACCTTGATGACTTTGGTAGTAACGGCGAAATATTCTATATAGAACTTGATCTCTAAAAAATCCCAGTCTACAGATTTAACCGCTAATTCTAAGTTGTAAAGACCTAGCTCTTTACATACGCGCTTGATTGGCTAGTTAGCAAGTGGGGGCTATTTTGTTTGTAGTTTTTTATATTTTATTAGTATAACCTCTATTTCTACTTGAGATTAAATAGCAAGGGTGGCTTGTAATCTCACTGATAAATAACACTTAAGGCACTCATTTGAACCAATACCTGCGCGCCTACCCCCTCTTTTCTCCCGATAAATCCTAGCCCCTCAAAAGTGGTGGCCTTCAAATTGATCGCCCTTTTATTTAAATGTAATAGATCAGCTAAGCGCGATTTAATTGCCCCTCTATAAGGCGCTATTTTGGGTTTATCCGCCAAAAGGGTACAATCAATGCCCTCTATAGTATGCCCCATTCCTCGTGCTAAATGATAAATCTGGGTGAGCATTAAACTTGAATCCATGTTTTTAAAGCGCGGGTCTTGATCGCTAAAGTACATGCCAATATCCACGCCTTTAATCGCCCCTAAAATTGCATCTATGAGGGCATGTAAGAGTACATCTCCATCGCTATGGGCTTTAAACCCTTGTTCTTTGCTGTCTTTGGAATCAATAAGAACACCGCCTATTTTCATGGGTTTATTGGCCTCAAATCCATGTATATCAAATCCTAAACCGGTATGAGTTGTCAAACAAGTAGTATAGGGGGGTAAATCCTGAGCAAAGGTGAGTTTATGCAAATCTAAACTACCCTCTATATAAACAACCTGCCCTCCACTGCTTAAAAGAGCACTACTCTCATCGCTAAAATTTCCCTTGTTATAAGCTTCTTTTAACTTTTCTGTCCGGCAAATCTGGGGGGTTTGTACATGCAAAGTGTGGGTGCGATCTAGTGGGGTGTAGCCTTGCTGGTTTAAAACCATCGTATCAGAGGCACTTAAAGCTGGGGCGATGCCATCTAATTTAACTTGGCTTTTAAAGCGATCTAAAAGCTTTAAAAACATCTGTGCCCCCCCTTTAAAACGCGCCACATCGCTTACCACTACAAAGGGGGTTTGTACTAATTTAAGCGCATTTAGTACCGACTCTTGGCGACTCTTCCCCCCTAAAATGACACTAAGTTCTAAATCCTCTAAAGCTTGTTTAATATAAATTTGCTCTAAAGAGTTACTAACCACTAAAAAAATCTGCTCAAAACAATCCAAAGCCTTAAAATCTCTATATACTTTCTCCCATAAAGGCAATCCTTGATATATCCACCATTGCTTTTTAATGGGAGGTAATTTGGGGGGCAAGCTTTGTATAAAGCGACTACTAGAACCTGCAGCAAGTAAAATCAGCGAAAAATTTTGATTCAAAACAATCCTAAGATAAAAATTGAAAGATTCTAGCTATTTAAAATTAATAAGAATTCTTAAGCCTATATTCAAGCGCTTTTGCTAGTGTGTTGCTTTTCTAAATATGAAGGAGAGCGCATGCGCAATTATCTAGCTAAAAGAAGTAAGGATTTAATTAAAACCCAACTACACTACGCTAAAAAAGGAATCATTACAGAGGAAATGGCTTATATCGCTAATATAGAAGAGATAAGCCCAGAGCAGGTGCGATCTGAGGTAGCGCGCGGCAGACTGATTATTCCGGCTAATATAGAGCATAGCAATTTAGAGCCTATGGGTATAGGTATTGCATTAAAAACTAAGATTAATGCTAACATCGGTAGCTCGGCTATTATCCACTCTACAGAGGAGGAGGTAGAAAAACTCCGCGTGGCTATTAAATACGGGGCAGATACGGTGATGGATCTTTCTACCGGCGGGGATTTAGATACAATCCGCGCAGAAATTATTAAGGCCTCTTCTGTGCCTATTGGAACCGTGCCGATGTATCAGATTTTACACGATGTGAACAACGATGTGATGCAATTAGACATTGATACAATGTTAGGGGTGTTAGAAAAACAGGCTAAACAGGGGGTAAGTTATTTTACGATTCATTGCGGGTTTTTGCTTGAGCATATGCCCTTTGTAAGTCAGCGCAAAATGGGGATTGTGAGCCGTGGGGGGAGCTTAATGGCCTCTTGGATGATGCACTATCACAAACAAAACCCCTTTTATAGCGCCTTTGATGAGATTTTAGCCATTTGCCAAAAGTATGATGTGAGTTTGAGTTTAGGCGATTCTTTGCGCCCCGGCTGCTTAGCTGATGCTAGCGATGCAGCACAATTTGCTGAGCTAAAAGTTTTAGGAGAGTTGGCTAAACGCGCCTATGAAAAAGATGTGCAGGTGATGATTGAGGGACCTGGACATGTACCCTTAAATCAAATTGAGCGCAATGTAAAATTACAAAAGGAGCTATGCAACCACGCCCCTTTTTATGTTCTAGGGCCTTTGGTTACAGATATTGCAGCTGGTTATGATCACATCGCTAGCGCGATTGGGGCATGCGTGGCGGCGTGGAAAGGGGTGGCGATGCTTTGCTATGTTACGCCTAAGGAGCATTTGGGCTTGCCCAATGCAAGAGATGTACGGGAGGGGATTTTAGCCTATAAAATTGCTGCCCATGCAGCCGACATTGCGCGAGGTAGGATCAATGCTAGAGTGCGCGATGATTTGATGAGCGATGCGCGCTATGCCTTTGAGTGGAATAAACAGTTTGAACTTGCCCTTGATCCTGATCGTGCCAAAGAATACCACGATGAGGCGCTACCCCAAGATGTTTTCAAAGAAGCGGAGTTTTGCTCTATGTGTGGGCCTAAGTTTTGTAGCTATAAGGTGAGCCAAGATATTTTTAAAAATTACCAAAAAGAGAGTAATAAAGCTTAATCTTTTTTGCTATGGGTGGAGGTGATGTAGTAGTAAATGGCGCGGATTTCATCAGGGGTTAGATTGTAGCGAGGCATGATGGATTTGCCGCTAAAAAGGGCTTTTGAAAAGCGCTCAAAATCAAGGTTATAAATGGGAGGGGCTTTAAAAATCCTCTCTTGGTTATTGGCTGTGGTGTAGCGGGTGATGATTTTCTCCTCGCCTAGTTCTCCGTGGCACTTAGCACAGCTAATATTGCGCGGGTTGTGATAAAGCTCCTTGCCGTACTCTAAAAGCGTGATAAAACTATCATCTTGCGTGCTGGCCTTAATAAACATGAAAAAACTTAGTAAAAAGCTTAAGAAATAATACAAGTTCTGCCTTTCAAAAAAGTTTTTCAAAAAACTTTGATTATAATAGCGCAAAAATTTGGTTGGGGTTAATGGTTTTATTAGACGGGCAAGCGCTTGCTAATTTAAGAGAAAAAGAGTTATGCCAAGAAGTAGAAAAATTACATACAAAGATACGCCCAACTTTAGCCGTGATCTTAGTGGGGCAAGATGTGGCTAGTGTGTTGTATGTAAACATGAAAGCTAAGGCTTGTAAACGCGTGGGGATTATTTGCATACTCCAAACTTTAGAGGAACAAACCACCCAAGAAATGCTTTTAGAGATCATTAGAGAGCATAATCAAAACCTAGAAGTACATGGAATTTTAGTCCAACTGCCCCTACCTAAACACATTGATACAAGGCGCATAATTGAGGCGATCAATCCGTGTAAAGATGTAGATGGCTTTCACCCTCTAAATGTGGGGCGGGTATACTCTAATAGTTTATGCGCGGGCTTTTTACCCGCTACAGCTATGGGAGCAATAGAGCTTTTAAAGCATTATGAGATTGAGATAAAGGGTAAAGATGTGGTTATTATAGGGGCGAGTAATATTGTGGGTAGACCATTAGCTTCTTTAATGCTTAATGCGGGGGCAAGTGTGAGTATATGCCATATTCTTACAAAAGATTTAAGCCTTTATACTAAGCGAGCAGATATTATTTGTGTGGGTGTGGGCAAACCTAAATTACTCCGCGCGGATATGGTTAAACAGGGGGTGGTGGTGGTAGATATTGGGATTAATAAAGAGGGGGGTAAAGTAGTAGGAGATGCAGACTTTGAGGGGTTAAAAGACAAGGTTAGTTATATGACGCCTGTACCTAAGGGTGTGGGGCCTATGACCATTGTTTGCTTACTACAAAATACGATTCTAGCGGCTAAAGAACAAATAGGGGTGGGGGCTTAAATTATATTGCAAGGGTAGATATGGGTATATTGCAGGCATTGCGCCGTTTTATCATGAGTTGGACGGGTACGGTTGTTTTAGTGTTACTGGCTATCTTTTTTGTAGCCCAAGCTTTTGTGATTCCTTCGCGCTCTATGGTGGGTACACTTTATGAGGGCGATATGCTCTTTGTGAAAAAATTTAGTTATGGCATTCCTATCCCGCGTTTGCCTTGGTTAGATATTCCACTGCTGCCTGATTTTAAGGGCAATGGGCATCTTTTTGAGGGAAAGAGACCTGAGCGCGGGGAGGTGGTGGTTTTTATTCCGCCAACTAATAAGGGCTATTATGTCAAACGGCTTTTTGCGGTAGGAGGCGATGAGGTGGTGTTTAACCAAGAGGGTTTTTATCTGCACCCAGTAGAGAGTGAAACAGATCCAAAGTACATTACAACACATTTTCCCAACCACCAAACAAAGCAATTTTTAGGTAAAGATTTTGTCTTTGCACCCTATGCAGATAAACATTTGGGGATTTTTTATAGCAAGAATAACCAAACTTTTAACATCATGGAAGCCATTTATGCGCACCAAATCCTTAATTTGCCCGGGATTAGCATGCAACTAGTTGATCACGACGGGGAAAATATCTTTTATGTTAAAGTTGAAAAAGATCACTTTTTTATGATCGGGGATAATCGTGATGATAGCAGCGATTCGCGCTTTTGGGGGAGTGTGCCCTATAGCCATATTGTGGGTACCCCTTGGTTTGTTTATTTTAGTCTTAATCTTACTAATAGTATTGAGGCTGGCAAGGGCTCTAAAAATATCTTTACGGTTCGCTGGAAGCGCATGTTTAAAACTCTAGCAGGTTTAGAAAGCCAACTAGAGCAACGCCATGTACAGGAGGATTAGTGCAAGAATTTGTGGTACTGGGTTGTGATCATGCAGGGCTAAACTTAGCGGCATTTATACAAGATTTTTTACAAGAAAAGCAGGCTTTGCTAAAGGTTTACAAACCAGAAAAGGGGCAATCTGTAGATTATCCAGATTTTGCTAAACAAGTGGCTAAAGACCTTTTAAAAGATATGCAAAACCTTAAGGGGGTACTTGTGTGTGGGAGCGGAATAGGCATGAGCATGGCGTGTAATAAGATACCGGGCATGCGTGCGGCTTTATGCACGGATGCTTACATGGCTAAAATGGCAAGATTGCACAATGATGCTAATGTGCTCTGTTTAGGGCAAAATGTGGTGGGTTTTGGAGTGGCGCAGAGTATTTTAGAGGCGTTTTTGAGTACAGATTTTGAGGGCGGGCGGCATGCTAGGCGGGTGGCTAAAATAGAGGAGATGTTTAAGTGCTAGCCCAATGGATGCTAGTTACTCTTATTATTTTATTTGCCTGTTACATGGCGGTGCGTACCTTTTTTTACCGCTCAGTGGCCAAAAAGCAGGAAAAATACACCGCGTCTATGAAACTCACTTTACAGGAGGCAGAAGTTTTGATCCAAAAATACCAGCTACAATTACAGCGATCTTTAGGCAATATTGATATTCTCACCCATGAGATGAATGCGCTTAAAGATGAGGTTAAAGTTTTAAAGCAAAGAAATGCCCAGTACCGCTTAGAAACAGATAAATATAAATCTCGTATCCGCGAATTAGAACAAAAAATTGAAGCCTTATTGTGAGAAAACATGTTTAGTCAGAAATTAAAAGCCCAACTCAAAGAAGAGATTCGAGAGATTAAAGATCACCCCCAAAAGGGGATTTTATTTAAAGACATCACCCCGCTTTTAAGCCACCCGGTTTTATTTGCAACCCTTATTGATGCACTTAAAGATCGCTATAAACTCTACAACATTGATTTTGTGGTAGGGATTGAAGCTAGAGGCTTTATTTTAGGCGCGGCTTTAGCTTATGCTCTACAAGCCGGTTTTGTACCCATTCGTAAAAAAGGCAAATTGCCCTACCATACTTTGAGTGCAAAATACTGCCTAGAATACGGGCAAGATTGCGTAGAAATCCATAGCGATGCGTTTAGAGAGCTTAAAAGTGCCCATGTGATTCTCATAGATGATCTTATCGCCACTGGAGGTACGGCTCTTGCTAGTTTAGAGTTGTTAGAAAAACTCCAAGCCAAATGTATAGAAGCTTGTTTTTTGATCGCGCTTAGAGATTTAGAGGGGTTGTCTAAAGTTGCTGAAAAGATCAGTGTCTTTAGCGTTTTAGAGTATGAAAGATAAAAGGGGCTCATGGAAGCGTATATCCTAGAATTGTGGAACAATTACGCGGCTAATTGGGGCTATGTGATTCTCTTTTTCTGGAGTATTTTAGAGGGCGAGATTGGTTTAATTTTAGCGGGCATGGCTTGTTATGCGGGGCATATGAATCTTTTCTTAGCCATTAGTGTAGCTGCTTTGGGAGGATTTAGCGGGGATCAGACTTATTTTTACATTGGTAGAACTAGCAAACAATTTATCAATAAAAAACTAGAAAAACAAAGGCGCAAGCTAGCCCTAGCGCATTTGTTGTTACAAAAATACGGCTGGTTTATTATCTTTATCCAGCGCTACATGTATGGAATGCGTACAATTATCCCTATTAGTATTGGCTTGACTCGTTATAACATGCTCAAATTTGCCCTCATTAATCTAGCTAGTGCCTTTGTGTGGGCATCGGTTACTATTTTACTTGCATGGTATTTTGGAGAACAACTTTATGATTTATTAGAATTGCTTAAGCGTTATCCTTACCTAATTATACTACTATTAGCTCTTGTATTGGGGGCTGTGATCTGGTATTTTAATGTGTCTACAAGAAGGATTGATAAGAGAATCCAAAAAGTCCAGCAAGGACTAAAACTTAAGAAAGGAAAGAAATGTTAACACTCAAGCTAGAACAGGCTTCTTTGGAACAAATACAAGCAGATGTAAGCATCGTGTTTGTGGTGGAGAAAGATTTAAGCGTAGCGGTGGATAAAAACACTTTAGAAACCTTCCACTATGAAGGGGAGGGTACATTTCTAGATCAAGCCCACCGGGTGCTTTATGTAGGGCTTACTAAAAGTGATGTCCACCTATTTAGAGAGGCTGCTTACACAGCGGTACGCACTCTTAAAAAATCCAAGTTTAAAAGCGCAAAAGTAGGGCTCTATGCGGCTAAACACTCTGTAGATAAACACGCCCTAGAGGAAACAATGGCAGCTATCTTTACTGGGGCGCAGTTTGGGCTGTATGAATATGAGGCCTATAAGCAAAAAAAAGAACCCGCGCATTTACAAGAAATTTTTATCTCTGTACAGACTAAAGATTTTAAAACAGAAAGCAAAACTTTAGAACATGCTTTAGAAAAGGCCTTGCATAAATCCCGTATTCTAGTTGAACATGTCAACCTAGCGCGCGATTTAGTCAACACGCCCCCCAATGTGGCTAACGCCCCCTATGTGGCTAAGATCGCACAAGATTTAGCCGAAAAGAATGGATTAGACTGTTTTATCCATGGGGAGGATTATTTAGAGGAAAAGAAAATGGGGGCTTATTTAGCCGTTAATAAAGCCTCAGCCAATCCCCCTCAACTTGTCCATCTGATCTATAAACCTAAAAATGCTAAGAAAAAGATCGTTCTTGTGGGTAAGGGGCTGACTTATGATTGTGGGGGGCTTAGCATTAAAACCCCTGAGTATATGCTCACGATGAAGGCAGATAAAGGCGGGGCGTGCGCAGTTTTAGCTACTGTTAATGCTTTAGCACATTTAGCTGTAGATGCAGAGGTACACGGGGTGTTGGGTTTGGCTGAAAACATGATTTCTGGTAATTCTTATCGCCCCGATGATATTTTAGTCTCTAAAGAGGGTAAAACCATTGAGGTACGCAATACCGATGCTGAGGGGCGTTTGGTGCTAGCTGATTGTTTAAGCTTTGCACAAGATTTACAGCCCGATCTGATCGTAGATTTTGCTACACTCACCGGGGCTTGTGTAGTGGGTCTTGGCTCTTATACTAGTGGGATTATGGGCAATAACGAACATCTTAAAAGCCAATTTGAACATGCCGCGCTTAAAAGCGGGGAGTTAGTGGCTAAATTGCCCTTTAATCGCCATTTGCGCAAGTTGCTAGATTCTAAAATGGCAGATATTGCTAACATTACCCCCGTGCGCTATGGGGGTGCGATCACGGCTGGGCTATTTTTGAATGAGTTTATCCGTGAGGATTATAAAGATAAATGGCTACATATTGATATTGCCGGACCCGCTTACATTGAAAAAGATTGGGATATTAATACAGCTGGGGCTAGCGGGGCGGGGGTACGCATGTGTGTAGAATTTGTACTAGAAGTTTTGGCTAGGTCTTAATGGGTCTATCTATTGGGATTGTAGGTTTGCCTAATGTAGGTAAATCTAGTTTATTTAACGCCTTAACCCGCTCAACACAGGCCCAGAGTGCAAACTATCCTTTTTGTACGATTGATCCAAATAAAGCAGTGGTAGATGTACCTGATGTGCGTTTAAAAGAGTTAGCGCGCATTGTCAAGCCTGAGAGAATCCAACACTCTAGCGTAGAATTTGTAGATATTGCCGGATTGATTAAAGGGGCTAGTCAAGGCGAGGGATTGGGGAATCAATTTTTAGGAGCTGTTAGAGAATGTGCTGTGATTTTACATGTGGTGCGCTGTTTTGAAGATGAGAATATCACCCATGTTAGTGGCCAAATCAACCCTTTAGCAGATATAGAAACTATAGAGATCGAGCTAATCTTAGCTGATATTCAAAGTTTAGAAAAACGCCTAGATAAGCTAAATAAACTTGCTAAAACATCTAAGGATGCCCAAGCAAGTTTAAAGGTGGCTAGCGCGCTTTTAGCGCATTTAAATACATTAAAACCGGCGAGTACTTTTGCCCCTCAAGATGATTATTTTTTAGAACTTGATCGCGAGTTGCGTTTTTTAAGCGCTAAAAAGGTGATTTATGTGGCTAATGTAGACGAGGCACATGCCAACTCTTTAAATGCCCATGCACGCTCTGTACAAGATTTAGCCAAACAAAGAAACGCGCCTTTTGTGGGTTTAAGCGCTAAATTAGAGGAAGAGCTAGGGAGTATGGCAGAACATGAAGCTAATGAGTTTTTACAAAGCCTAGGGGTGAGTCAAAGCGGTTTAGATAAAATCATTACTTTGGGTTTTGATACTCTAGGTTTAATGAGTTATTTTACCGCTGGAGTTAAAGAAGTGCGCGCATGGACTATTTTAAAGGGCTCTAGCGCGCCGGTGGCTGCGGGGGTGATTCATAAGGACTTTGAAAAAGGCTTTATTAAAGCTGAAACAATTTCGTATGCGGATTTTATCGCCTGTGGAGGGGAACAGGGCGCTAAACAAAAGGGAGTTTTAAGAGTGGAGGGCAAAGATTACATCGTACAAGACGGCGATGTGATGCATTTTAGATTTAATGTTTAGACATTTAATAAAGCACTTGATAAAGGAAATGTATGCCCAATAATTTAGCCCACATTGATCAAGTTACAAGTTTACATAAAAACAACGAGTTACAGCTTTTGTGTTTTCGTTTAGGTAAAAACAAGGATTTATACGCGGTTAATGTGTTTAAAATCCGCGAAGTGGTGAAATATAATGGGAGTTTAACTATTATTAGCCATGAACCTAACTCTTTAGTAGAGGGGCTTATTATCATTAGAGAACTTACCATTCCTTTAATTGATATGAAAAAGTGGTTTTATTATGACAGCAGCAATAAACAAAAGGATTTGCGTCCTTATTGCATTGAAAAGGCTGATGGTAAAGATGATATTGTGATGATTTGTGAGTTTTCTCGCTGGACAATTGGGGTACGCATTTATGAAGCCGATCGCATTTTAAATAAAAAATGGACAGAAATAGAACAAAGCGCAGGTGTGGGGGGTAATACGGGAAATAGTAAACTAGTGAGTCGAACCCGCTATTTTGATGGCCGTTTAGTACAAGTGGTGGATATTGAAAAAATGTTAACAGATGTCTTTCCTTGGATTGAGCAAGAAAGCCATGCAGAATTAGACACGCTCACCCAGCTTTATAGCGATAAACTTGTACTACTAGCTGATGATTCCCCTAGCGTACTTAAAACCATGCAGGTGATCTTAGATAAACTAGGGATTAAACATTTAGATTTTATTAATGGAAAACAGCTTTTAGATTATCTCTTTGCTAAAGAAACGGTACTTGAAGACATAGGGCTTATCATTACAGATTTAGAAATGCCAGAGGCTAGCGGGTTTGAGGTGATCAGACGGGCTAAATCAGATCCTAATATGGCGCATATCCCTATTGTTGTTAATTCTTCTATGAGTGGGAGTAGCAATGAGGAAATGGCGCGCTCTTTACATGCTGATGATTTTATCTCCAAATCCAACCCTAAAGATGTAGAGCGCATTGTTAAACAATTCATGCACACACAACAGGCTTAATGGATTATCATTCTATCCCCTCACCCTGCTATGTATTAGAGTTAGCTAAGTTACAACACAACTTAGCCATTTTAGAAAGAGTTCAAAAAGAAGCGGGGGTTAAAATTGTACTTGCGCTAAAAGGGTTTGCCTTTTGGCGGAGTTTTGAATGGTTGCGGGTGAGTTTGCATGGCTGCTGTGCTAGTGGGGTGTATGAAGCCTTGTTAGCCTATGAAGAATTTGGCTCCAGAGAGAGTGGTAAAGAAATTTGTGTTTTTAGTCCGGGATTTAAAGAGATGGATATTAAACAACTCTTACCCATTGCCACACATATTATTTTTAATTCCTTTGTCCAGTACCACACTTATAAAGACCTCATCTTAGCAAAAAACAAGCAACTAAATAAACTAGGGCTTTCGCCAATCAAAATAGGTTTGCGTATTAACCCGCTTTTTAGCCGCGTCCAACCCTTGATTTATAACCCCTGTGCCCCTCATAGCCGTTTGGGTATCCCCCCACAAGCCTTTAAAGAGGGCATAGCGCGCTATGGTTTAGAGGGGGTGAGTGGTTTACACTTCCACACCCATTGCCAACAAGATGCCTCCGATCTACAAGAGGGCTTAGATCATGTCAAAAAACATTTTGGAGAGATTCTAGCCCAAGTACAATGGCTTAACATGGGAGGGGGGCAACACATGAGCAAAGAGGGCTATGCCTTAGAGATTTTAATTCAAGCCATAGAGCAACTTAAAAAAGACTATCCTAATCTGAGAGAAATTTTTTGTGAGCCCGGGGAGGCGGTGGGCTATCAGACAGGGTTTTTACTCTCTAGCGTGCTAGATATTGTAGAAAATGGGGCACAAATTGCTATTTTAGATGTGAGTATCACCAACCATATGCCAGATTGCCTAGAAATGCCTTATAAACCTGAAATTTTTAAGGTGGCTTTAGATGGCAGTGTATATCCGGGCAATGAAACAGGGACTTTTGGCTATTTTCTAGGGGGTGTGAGTTGTTTGGCTGGAGATTTTATTGGGCCTTATTACTTTGAAACCCCCTTACAAGTAGGTGATCGAATTATCTTTGAGGACATGTTGCATTATACGATTGTGAAAAACAATACTTTTAATGGAATTGCTCTACCTAGTTTAGGTCTTATTGAGCATAACCAATTTAAGTTACTAAAAAAGTTTGATTTTTCCCACTACAAAGAGCGCAATTAAGTCGGTCTAGTCGCTACAAAGCCTCGATCTAAATCAGAGTAATCGGTGTAAAAACTTGCTTGATAACCTTTTAGCCCTAAATGTTCACTTAAAGAAGCCTTGTGGTTATGCCCCATTTCACAGGCTAGAAACTTTACCCGTTTATTTGCCGCCTGATCAATAAGAGCCTTTAAAATCTCATCTCCATATTCGCCCCCATAGAGTGCAATCTCTGGTTCATAACGCACTGAATCCTCTAGCGGATAATCTAGCGCAACATAAGGCGGGTTACTTACAACTAAAGTTCTAGCCTTAATATCTACACCTTCTAGTAAAGAGGTTTGGAATAAATTAATGCGGTTTTGTAGACTAAAGGTAGAGATATTCACACTAGCCACCTCTAAAGCCTCCATAGAAATATCTGTAGCTAAAATAGAAATTTTAGGGTGTGCCATAGCTAGGCTCACAGAGATCACACCGCTACCAATCCCCACTTCCACAACATTTTTAATCCCATAATCTTGGATTAACTCAGAAGCTTGGTGGACTAAAATCTCTGTTTCTGGTCTAGGGATAAGTACCCGCTCATCTACAAAAAAGATACGGCCATAAAAACTCACTTCATTAGTGATGTATTCAATCGGAAAACCCTTAGCCCTTGTTTTTACCATGCGCATGAAGCGTTCAAAGGCAAAATTATCTAATTCTTCTTGGGCGTGGATATGCAAATACACCCGGTCCACACCTAAAAGATGGCTTAAAAGAAGTTCAGACTCTAAGGCACTGCGCACTCCCCTATTTTTAAGTACCTTTTTAGCTTCATACAAGGCTTTTGAGATATTTTCCATAAACTCACTTTGGCCGGATTATTTAAAATTAGATACACGCCTGTAGCGCTTACTTCTAAAACTAGCCGGTTATTCTATCTTAAAAAGCCTTATGCATGTTTAAGTGGCATAAGGATTTGCAAAAGATTAGGTATAATAGACCCCTTAGATTCTTGTAAGTTTGAAGGATAGAAGTGGATTATGGGCTGTTGTTTGGCGGGAAGAGTTATGAACATGAAATCAGCATTGTAAGCGCTGTGGCGCTTAAGGAAGTGTTAGGAACACAAATTAGTTCTTTTATTTTCTTAGATGGGGCGCATAAATTTTATTTGATTGATAAAAAAGACATGCGTTCTCATTTTTTCTCTAGTGGGCAGTATAAAAAAAGCCCTGAGTTAGTATTAAGACATGGGGGTTTTTATACACACGGCCTTTTGGGTGGAAAAAGTGTTAGCATGTCTGTTTTGATTAATTTAATCCATGGAGGCGATGGAGAAGATGGCAAGATCGCCTCTTTTTTAGATTTTTTTGGGGTTTTATTTATAGGCCCTAGAGTTGAGGGCTGTGTTTTAAGCTATAGCAAATATTTTACAAAAATGTTAGCCAAAGAAAAGGGGATTAATATTTTGCCCTATATCTTTTTAGAACAACATGATATGGGAGCGCTACAAAACCTAGATTATCCTCTAATTGTTAAACCAAACCGGCTAGGTAGTTCTATTGGTATTAGAGTGATCAAAGATGCAAAAGATATTGCCTATGTCTTAGATGAAGTGTTTGAGTTTGATAACCAAGTACTCATTGAACCCTTTAAACAAGGGGTGAAAGAATATAATTTAGCGGGCTGTAAGATTCAAGGCGAAAGCGAAGAGGGAAAATTTGTCTTTTCTGTAGTAGAAGAGCCACATAAGAAAGAATGGCTAGGGTTTGAGGAAAAATATTTAGATTTTGGGCGTACACAAAAAGTCAAGCAAGCAAATATTAGCAGCCATTTAGAGGAAAAAATGCGCCAAATATTCCAACTCATTTACGATCCATTCTTTGTAGGGGCGATTATCCGTTGTGATTTTTTTGTGATTAATGAGGAAGTCTATTTAAATGAAATTAACCCCATTCCGGGCAGTTTAGCCCACTATCTTTTTGAGGATTTTTCCTCTTTGCTAGAACAAATCTATTTACCAAAACAACCCATTATCCCCATTACTTATCACTATATCAACCAGATTCAAAAAGCCAAGTGATGGCTAAGCGTCGTGTGTTGTATCAGGGATACACTTTTGAAATCGCTTATAATTTTTATAACCGCTATGTATCTAAGAATTTGGTGTTTTTGCATGGTTGGGGGAGTTCTAAAGAGTTAATGCAGATGGCTTTTAAAGCCTTTTTTAGCCATTACAACCACTTTTATTTAGATTTGCCCGGATTTGGTAAAAGCCCTAACCATGTTTTCCTTACCCCTAGAGATTATGCTAAAATCGTAGATGCGTTTTTTGCTTCCTTGCAGGTAGAAATTGACATGGCCATTGGGCATAGCTTTGGGGGTAAAGTGGCGTTATTGTGCCGGAGTACTAATTTAGTGCTTTTAAGTACAGCAGGAATTTTAATCCCCAAACCTTTTATCACCCGTCTTAAAATTAGATTGGCTAAGGGCTTAAAAACTTTGGGGTTAAAAAAAGCGCTAGGCTTACTAACCAGTAAAGATGCGCATCATCTGAATCAAGCCATGTATGAAACTTTCAAATACACGGTACAAGAGGATTTTGAAGAACATTTTAAAGCCTGTAAAAAGCCAACTTTAATTTTATGGGGGCAAGAGGACACCACCACCCCCTTAGAAGCAGGGCAAAGAGTTGCTTCTTTAGTGCCCAAGAATTGTTTTTTTGTTTTAAAGGGCGATCATTATTTCTTTTTAAAGCAGGGGTTGGAAGTGGAGAGGCGCTGTTTAGAATACTTCCAAGAGGGTTAAATCTTGAAAATGATCATGGATACACTAGAGTGGATCGCGATATGGGCATTTGTACTAGGTCTAAATTATTATCTAATCACGCTTTTGCAGTGGTATCATTATAGCTATATGCGGGTGATCACCAAGCATCACAAACGGCGTTGGCATTTTTACCATGCTATCTTGCCCACCGCTGTTTTTATCACCACACAGATCATGCATTGGGATTTGGCTTTCATATTATTCGTAGGCTTTATACAAATCCCTTCTCTTCTCTCTTGGAATGTACACTTAGATAAACGGCTTGTTTTTACCCCACGGGTGGTACGCTTCTTCACCTTTTTACTTTTATTTTTACTCACCGATGCGATTTTAGTACATGTCTATGGCAAGGTGTGTTCTTTACTCTATCTCTTACTTGTAATTCTTGTCCACATTGCTTGTAAGGCCTATGAAGCTTTAATTGCCTCCGGGTATGTAAGCCTAGCTAAAGAGAAACTAAAGCGCATGAAAAATTTACAAATCATTGCCATTACCGGTAGCTTTGGGAAGACAAGTGTTAAGAATTATCTTTATCAAATCTTGCAAGGCAAATTCACAATTTATTCTTCTCTTAATAGTGTTAATACCTTATTAGGCCTAAGCCAAGATATTAACCAAAACCTAGATGAAACAAGTACCCTTTATATTGCTGAGGCGGGGGCTAGACAAAAGGGTGATATTAAAGCCATTGGCTCACTCTTAGAACACCACTATGCTATCATTACTGAAATTGGCAACCAGCACATTGAGTATTTTAAAGATATAGATAGTATCTATGAAACGAAGGCGGAGTTACTCCAATCTCCTCGCTTAATCCAAGCCTTTTGTTATGATAAAAACCCCCTAGAGCCCTTTTATACAGAGATTACAGATAAGATCAAGCTCTATCCCGGACAAATCCGCCATGCTAATGCCACCTTAGAGGGGACTTCTTTTGAGTTGTTTTTAGATAACCAATGGGTGGCCTTTGAAACTAAAATTTTAGGTGCTTTCAATGTGGATAACATCGCTTTAGCGGTTTTAATGGGGCATTATTTTGATATTTCTATCCCGCAATTACAAAGATTAGTGGCCAAACTTAACCCCGTCCCCCACCGCCTCCACCCCCTGCGCATTAATGATAAATTTATCATAGATGATGGGTTTAATGGCAATTTAAAGGGCATGTTAGAAAGTGTTAGGCTAGCTAGCTTGTATATGGGGCGTCGAATCATTGTTACACCCGGGCTAGTAGAGAGTGATATAGAATCTAATACTACGCTAGCTAAAGCCATTGATAGCGTATTTGACATTGCCATTATCACCGGTGAATTAAATGTAAGTGTATTTGCACAGAATCTACAAAGGCCTCAAAGGGTGTTTCTCAAAGACAAGGGGCAATTAGAGCAAATTTTACAAACCATCGCACTTGCTAAAGACCTTATCTTGTTTGCTAATGACGCACCCAATTACATCTAGGAGAGTCCATGGAAAGACTTTATGCGCCTTGGAGAAGCGCCTATTTAACGGGGGAAAAATCAGGGGGTTGTGTTTTTTGTGGCATTAGCCAAAATCCCCACCTAGACACACAAAACCATGTTTTATTCCGTGATTCTATTTGTTTTGTGGTCATGAATCGCTACCCTTATAACCCCGGGCATTTCATGGTTATCCCACACCAACATGTAGACAGCCCTGAATGCTTAAGTCTAAATCATTGGCAGTGTTTACAACAACGAATCTATGAGGGCGTTAAGCTTTTATATGCCTTTGGGGCTAGTGGCATTAATGTAGGCTTTAATATCAAAGAAGCAGCAGGGGCTGGGATTGCCCCCCATTTGCATGGGCATGTTATCCCCCGGTTTAATAGGGACACTAATTTTATCACAACCATCGCGCAAACGCGGGTTTATGGCGTGGATTTTGAGGCCATTTATACAAATCTAAAAACAAATGCAACCCAGTATTTCCAGCCACTGTAAGGAGAAGCATGAAGACGCGCAGTTTTAAAATCTTTAGCGGGAGTGCACACCCGAGTTTTAGTAAAGAAGTTGCTAGGCATTTAAATGTTGGGCTATCTAAGGCGGTTTTGGGGTATTTTAGCGACGGGGAAATCAATGTACAAATTAGCGAATCTGTGCGTGGACGCGATGTTTGCATTATCCAGCCCACTTGTGCACCTGTTAATGATAATTTAATGGAACTCTTAATTATGGTAGATGCGCTTAGGCGCAGTTCAGCTAATTCAATCACCGCAGTAATTCCTTATTTTGGTTATGCCAGACAGGATCGAAAAGCCGCCCCTAGAGTACCTATTAGCGCTAAATTAGTGGCTGATTTAATGCAAAGCGTGCAAATTGATCGCATCATCACAATGGATTTACACGCCGGCCAGATTCAAGGCTTTTTTAATATTCCGGTGGATAATCTCTATGGTTCTATTATTTTTAAAGACTATATCCTCTCGCGCAATTTTAAAAATCCCATTGTAGCTAGCCCAGATATTGGGGGTGTTTCGCGGGCGCGTTATTTTGCTAGCCAAATGGGGCTAGATTTAGTCATTGTAGATAAGCGCAGAGAGCGGGCTAATGAAGCGGAGGTGATGAATATTATTGGAGATGTGAGAAAACGGGGTGTGATCTTAGTAGATGATATGATTGATACGGCTGGGACGGTTTGTAAGGCTGCTAGTATGCTTAAGGCTAAGGGGGCGTATTCAGTTATGGCAATTGGTACGCATGCGGTTTTAAGCGGAAATGCTATAAAGCGTATCCAAGAGAGTGCTTTAGATGAAGTGGTGGTGAGTAACTCTATTCCTTTAAAAGGCAAGCATGCTAAAATCACGGTTTTGAGTGTAGCGCCCTTGTTTGCGGAGGTGATTCGTAGGGTTTATCATAATGAGAGCGTACATTCGCTCTTTGTCTAAAGGAGTTTGATATGGCAGATGTGGTTGTGGGGGTGCAGTGGGGCGATGAGGGCAAGGGTAAACTAGTTGATCGCCTAGCGCCTAATTATGATTTTGTGGTGCGCTTTCAGGGCGGGCACAATGCAGGGCATACCATTGTAGCTAATGGAAAAACTTATGCGCTCCATTTAATTCCCTCTGGTGTACTCTACCCACAATGTAAAAATGTCATTGGTAATGGTGTGGTGGTGGCCTTAGATGCTCTTGTAGAGGAGATGAGTCTTTTTAACGGTTTAAAAGGGCGTTTGTTTATTAGCGATCGAGCACACTTGATTTTACCCCACCACCCCCTCTTAGATATCCGCCATGAGAACAACTCTAAAATGGCCATTGGGACAACAAAAAAAGGCATTGGACCGGCTTATCAGGATAAGGTTGCGCGCTTGGGTTTGCGCATGGGTGATCTTTTAGAACCTAAATTTCTTAAAGAAAAAATCGCGCATTATTCTAGCCTACCCATACGAGGGCTAAGTTTTAAAACTTTAGAGAATTATTTAAACACCTATGCTAAGCAAGTCATTCCCTACATCACAGACACAACAGAACTTTTATGGGAAAGTGTGGATAAGGGCCAAAAGATTTTACTAGAGGGAGCACAGGGGAGCATGCTAGATATTGATTTTGGTACTTATCCTTTTGTTACTAGTTCTACTACAATAACAGCTGGGGCATGTAGTGGGAGTGGGCTAAGTGTTAAAGATATTGATGAGGTTATTGGAGTGGCTAAGGCCTATTGTACCCGCGTAGGCCATGGACCCTTTCCTACAGAGGAGGGCGCAGAAATAGGCGCGTTTTTACAAAAAAAAGGGCATGAATTTGGGACCACCACACAGCGCGCGCGCCGTTGTGGGTATTTTGATGCGGTGGCTGTGCGCTATGCTTGCCGTTTAAATGGCTGTACCCAATTAGCTTTAATGAAACTAGATGTACTGGATAGCTTAGAGGAGATTTTAGTAGGGGTAGGTTATGAGAAAAATGGGGAAAAATTAGAACATGTGCCCAGTGATTTAGAGGGATTAAGGCCAATTTACCGTGCTTTTAAAGGTTGGAAGCGTACAGCAGGGATTGCACACTTTAAAGATTTGCCTAAAGAAGCGCAAGATTATGTTTTAGCCTTAGAGGAGTTAGTGGGTGTGAAAATTAAATCTCTTTCTACTAGCCCTAGACGCGAGGATATGGTGGTGATTTAGCATGGATCTTGAGGCTTTTAAAAAATTAGTCAGAATTAAAAAGCAAGCCATGCAGCGCTATGAAAGCGATATAGCCCACAATAAAAGCCAAATTGCTAGCAAGCAAGAGCAACAACATGCCTTACTAGTAGAATTATACGGCTTAAGTGTGCCTACAGAGGGAGGGTTTAATGCCTTTATCCAACTAAATGCTTTGAAGAAAAATTACTTGTATCAAATAGAACACATAGGGGAGGAAATTAGCCAGCTTAAAGAAATGGGCAGACATTTAAAGGAATTATATAAAAACGCCTCTATTGAGTATGAAAAATTCAAATATCTACAAACTGTAGAAGAACAGAAAAAAATTAAAAGACTTAAAAAGCTAGAAGATCAGCAAATGGATTCTATTGGGGCAGAGGTGTTTTACCAACAACAAAGAGAGAATCATGATTAGGCTTTTTTTATTAGCCCTAGTCTTTATTTTTGCAAAAGCCCAAACGCCTTCATCTAAAGAGTTTTTGCAATGCAACGCCATTTTTGAATCCAGAAAAGCCGAAATTAAAAACCAATTACAAATGCTCCAAGAGAGGGCTTTAGCCTTACAAACTCTGCAAGAACAAACCCAGAGTCTACTTAATCAGCGCAAGGCTAAGGTGAGTGAAAGAGAGCAGGCTTTAGAGGCTAAAATGAAGGAATTTGAAGCCAAAGAAGCTAACTTTAAACGCTTACAAGATGATAGAGAAAAAAAGCTTAAAAAAATGATGGCTGATAATGAAAAACTGCTTAAAGAGATTAAAGAAGCTAGCAATAGCAAGATAGCTAGCACTTATGCCAAAATGAAAGATTCTAAAGCCGCGCCCATTTTACAAGATTTGCCTATTAATGAGGCTGCTAGCATTTTATCCAAGCTTGAGGCTAAGGATATGGGTAAGATTTTAGCTAAGATGGACCCCCAAAAGGCGGCGAATTTAACTGAGATGTTACAAAAAGGCCCGCCCTTTAAAGCCCCGCCCCCGCCTCCGCCTCCGCCCAAACCTAAAAGCGATGATGAGGAATGATTGTTAAAAATCACAATAAATCAGGTTGATTAACTTATCAAACTTATGATATATCTATTAGAAACGCACAAGAGAGTAGATGGAGGCAAAGGATTTATACTTTAACCGAGAACTTTCGTGGTTACGGTTTAACACCCGCGTTTTAGATCAGGCTTGTAATACCACTTTACCCCCCTTAGAGCGGCTTAAGTTTTTGGCTATTTATGGTACTAATTTAGATGAATTTTACATGATCAGAGTAGCCGGGCTTAAACATTTAGTTGATAATAACGCCTCACAAAATAGTGTTGATGGAATGAGTCATAAACAGCAATTAGAGTCTATCCGCCTTTATGTATTAGCAGAACAAAAAATTGTCCAAGAACAATTTTTATCTTTAAAAGAACAATTAGCCCAAAAAGATTTATCTATAGCCAGTATAGAAGATCTACCAAAATCTTGTTTACCCAAATTACAGGAATATTTTTACAAGTATATTTACCCCGTAGTTATCCCCACTCTTTTAGACCCAGCGCGCCCCTTTCCCTTTGTGCGCAATCTAAGTTTTGGGATTCTTTTAAGTTTACAGGGGGCACAAAAGGTTTATGCGGCGGTGAAGATTCCCACTCTTTTAAAACGCTTTATTGAAGTAGAAAAAGGGGTTTTTGTCGCCATAGAGGAAGTGGTGCAAAAATTTATTCCTTTATTATTTGAACACCACCGCGTACTAGAAAGTATTATTTTTAGAATAACTTGTAATGCGGATATGGAAATTATTGAAGATGAAGGGCATGATTTAGTCAATCGCATTAGCGAAGGGTTGCGTACCCGTGATAGAGGAGATGTGGTGCGTTTAGAAGTGGGGGGGAATTGTGCAGATTTGCTCTCTTTAATAAAGCAACAAATACCAGATGTTGATCTATATACCAGCCACATTTTACTAGACTTAGGTAGATTATGGGAACTGGTGAATTTAAAAAACTACGCCCATCTTAAATTCCCTACCTTTGTACCAAAGACTGTAGCCCCTCTTAATGATATTGATTTTTCAAAGAATGGGGCGCTTTTTGACTTATTAGATAAACAAGATGTGTTGTTATTCCACCCTTATGAAAGCTTTGATCCAATTGTGCGCTTCATTCAAAGCGCTGCAGAAGATAAAGATGTGATCTCTATTCGCATGACTTTATACCGCGTGGGTAGAGAATCGCCTATTATTAAAGCCCTAACAGAGGCCGCCCCTTATAAACAAGTTAGCGTACTAGTAGAGCTTAAAGCCCGTTTTGATGAGGAAAATAATTTACACTGGGCTAAAGCCTTAGAAAATGCCGGCGCGCATGTGATTTATGGTGTGCCCCATTTAAAGGTGCATGCTAAGTTGGCTCTAGTGGTACGCAAAGTCGGAGAAAGCATTAAAGAATATGTACATGTAAGCACGGGTAATTACAACATACTTTCGGCTAAAATCTATACAGATTTAAGTTTACTCACCTCTAACCCACAAATTGCTAGCGATATTTTAAAGCTTTTCCACTCTTTAAGTACAGCAATGGCAGCAAAGATCAAACTTAAAACCCTATCTATGGCGCCTAAACAGATTAAAACAAAAATTTTAGCTTTAATCCAAGAAGAGATGCGCGCTAAACACAGAGGGCGGATTATTTTTAAGGCTAATGCGCTTGTAGATTCAGATGTGATCAAACACTTATACCAAGCCTCATGTGTGGGGGTTAAAATTGATTTACTCATTCGTGGGATTTGCTGTTTACGCCCACAGATTCAAGGATTAAGCGAAAATATCCGCGTGTTTTCCATTGTGGGTAAATATTTAGAACACGCGCGTATTTATTACTTTGCCCATGACAAAGCTAAAATATATTTTTCTAGTGCGGATATGATGCCGCGCAATTTAGAAAAGCGGGTGGAATTGTTAGTGCCCTCTACTTCTAAGATAATCCAACAAAAATTATTGCGTATTTTGCATGTACAGCTTAAAGACAATGCCCAAAGTTATGCACTTGAGCCCAGTGGAGAGTATGTAAAAGTTGTACCTACAGGGGATTTTTTAAACGCACAGATTTTTTACGAGCAAGAGGTGAGTGTGCTATGAATTTTCATAAGCTACTATTTTGTTTAGAACCTGAAAAAGCCCACAGCCTAGCAAAACAGGCACTTAAAATACTAGGGGCTTTACCTAAAATTTCTCCAACCACACACCCCATGTTAGAACAACAGATTTTAGGGCTATCTTTAAAAAATCCTATCGGGCTAGCCGCTGGTTTTGATAAAGATGCCACAATGTTAGCCGGGCTTGATTATTTAGGATTTGGAGTTCTTGAGGTGGGCACACTTACCCCAAAACCCCAATCTGGTAACCCAAAGCCGCGTATATGGCGCTTTGTTAAAGAGCAGAGTTTACAAAATGCAATGGGGTTTAATAATCAAGGCATTAAAAAAGCTGTATCACGCCTAGAAAATCTCCCTGTACTCTCTAGCCTAATTGGGATTAACTTAGGCAAGAATAAAAACACGCCTTTAAATCATGCATTAAAGGATTATGAAAATGCCTTACAGACAAGTTTAGGGGTGGGGGATTATTATGTGTTTAATCTTTCCTCACCCAATACCCCCAATTTAAGAGATTTACAAAATGAAAGCTTTGTAGGCGAACTCTTTACTATGGCTAGGGCTAGAACGCATAAGCCTTTATTTCTTAAAATATCCCCAGACACACCTATAGATACGCTTCTTTTAATCTGTGATACAGCTATTCATCATGGCGCTAGTGGCATTATTGCAACTAATACCACCACAGATTACTCAATATTGCCCCATGCACAACCAACAGGCGGGATTAGTGGCAAGGCTTTAGAAAATAAAGCAACGGCTGTATTTGAGCAAATCGCGCGGGTATTTTTTAAAAAAGCTATTTTGGTAGCAGTGGGTGGCATTAGTGATGCGACACAGGCTTATGCACGCATAAAAATGGGGGCTAGTTTTGTACAGATTTTTAGCGCTTTTATTTACCAAGGCCCTTTTATTTGTAGACAAATCAATCAAGATATAGTAGAATTACTCCAACAAGACGGGTTAAAATCAGTCCATGAAGCAGTTGGGATTAAGTTATGATGGTACGGATTTTTTATAGCTTTTTTATTTTGATTTTATGGGTAGGAGTGAGCATGGGAGCAACAATAGATCAAGGTATACGCGCGTATTTGCCTAAATACTACACCACGACTTTAGAAAATGGTTTGCAGGTGGTGGCAGTGCCTCTGGCTAATAAAAGCGGGGTGATAGAAGTAGATGTACTTTATAAAGTGGGATCGCGCAATGAGAGAATGGGCAAAAGCGGGATTGCACACATGCTTGAGCACATGAACTTTAAAAGCACCAAACATTTAAAAGAGGGTGATTTTGATGCCATTGTTAAGGGTTTTGGGGGGGTGAGCAATGCCTCTACTAGTTTTGATTACACCCGCTACTACATCAAAGCTAGCAATGCCAATTTAGATAAATCCCTTGAGCTTTTTTCTGAAATGATGGGTTCTTTACAACTCAAAGAGGAGGAATTTTTGCCCGAGCGCCAAGTTGTGGCTGAAGAGCGTTTGTGGCGTACAGATAATTCGCCTATGGGTTATCTGTACTTTCGCTTTTTTAACACCGCCTTTGTCTACCACCCCTACCACTGGACACCCATTGGTTTTATGCAAGATATCCAAAACTGGACAATAGAGGATATCCGCCGTTTCCACTCTTTATACTACCAGCCTAAAAACGCCATTTTGCTTGTAGTAGGCGATTTAGACCCTAAAAATGTCTTTAAAGAGGCAGAAAAGCATTTTTCTAAGATTGCTAATAAGGATAACAACCCCATGCCAGAGGTGTATATGCAAGAGCCGGTGCAAAATGGTTTGCGCGAAACGGTGATTCATAAAAAAGATTTATCCTTAGAATGGCTTGCCATTGGGTTTAAAGTCCCTCCCTTTGCGCATAAAGATCAAGTGGCGCTGAATGCCTTAGCCAAATTACTAGCCGAAGGGGGCAGTAGCCTACTTAAAAAAGAGATCATTGATCATAAAAGATTGGCTTCTCAGGTTCTTGCGCAAAATATGGAACTTAAAGATGCTAGCGTGTTTTTATTTGTTGCAGGGGCTAACCAGCATGTTAAAGCCGATCAGATCCGCGAGGCAATTTTAGCCATTTTAGATAAGATCAAACATGGGGGTATCACCCAGCAACAACTAGATAAAGTCAAAATCAATAACCGCGTGGATTTTATCGCAGGGTTAGAAGATTCCTCAGATGTGGCCGAAATGTTTGCTGAATACCTCACACAGGGCAAAATTGAGGATATGGCAGCTTATCAAGAGGAATTTGAAGCTTTAGAGGTTAAAGACATTGTGCGGGTGGCTAACACCTATTTTAGCGATGAAGCCTACAGCGTCGTTACACTCAAACCTTAAAATGCACGCCCTTAGCGCTTTAATCACACCCTTTAAGCCCAATTTAGAAGTAGATGAAGAAGTCTATGCATACTTAATTGAGCGCCAGATTCGGCTAGGAATGGATGCTTGCGTGCCGGTAGGTACTACCGGTGAATCAGCTACACTCACGCATCAAGAACACATGCGTTGTATTGAAATTGCGATTAATGTGTGCAAGCCTTTAGGGGCTAAGGTTTTAGCTGGCGTGGGGAGTAATGCCACTAGTGAGTCGCTACTTTTAGCTAAGTTTGCCCAAAAGGCTGGAGCCGATGGGATTTTATGCGTAACGCCTTATTATAACCGCCCCACCCAGCAAGGTCTCTTTGAGCATTATAAAACCATCGCTAACTCTGTAGAAATTCCGGTGATTTTATATGATGTACCCACGCGCACGGGGGTACAAATTGGAGTAGAAACGGCTACTAGGCTTTTTAAAGAGGTTAGAAATATCGCGGGCATTAAAGAGGCTTCAGGGGCCATGCAACGGCTTGTAGATTTTGAACATGAAGTACAAGGCCTAGCCATTTATAGCGGGGAGGATAAATTAAATTATCTAGTTATGGCTGGCGGGGGTACAGGCGTGATTTCTGTAACAGGTAATTTACTACCCGATAAAATCGCAACCCAAATTAATGCCTCTCTTAAACAAGACTTTAGTACCGCAAGAGCCATACAAAATGAGCTTTATAACCTCAATCAGGTTCTTTTTTGTGAGAGTAACCCTATCCCGATTAAAACCGCGATGTATCTTGCAGGTTTGATCAAGCATTTAACCTACCGTCTTCCCCTAGTGCCCCCTACAGAGCAAAATTTTAAAAGAATAGAGAACACTTTAGAAAGGTATAAGGTATTAAAATGACAGGCATGCAGGGCAAGACTTTAGTGATTAGCGGAGCGACTCGAGGCATTGGCAAGGCTATTTTGTATCGCTTTGCACAAAATGGTGTCAATGTGGCCTTCACCTACAATAAAAACGAACAAGAAGCAGAAAAGATCGCAGAGCAACTCCAAAATCTTTATGCAATTAAGGCCAAATACTACCGCTTAGATATTTTAGAGCCCGAGCAATATGTCGCGCTTTTTAAGCAAATTGATAGCGACTTTGAGCGGGTGGATTGCTTTGTTTCTAACGCCATTATTTATGGGCGCTCTGTGGTGGGGGGGTTTGCGCCCTTTATGCGCTTAAAACCCAAAGGTCTTAACAATATTTACACCGCCACCGTGCTAGCCTTTGTAGTGGGCGCACAAGAGGCAGCTAAGCGCATGAAACTTGTAGGCGGGGGCGCGATTGTCTCTTTAAGTTCTACAGGAAATTTAGTGTACATGCCCAATTACGCCGGGCATGGCAATTCTAAAAATGCGGTAGAAACTATGGTTAAATACGCAGCGGTGGATTTAGGGGAGTTTGGAATCCGTGTTAATGCTGTAAGTGGGGGACCAATTGATACGGACGCGCTAAAAGCCTTTCCTGATTATGCAGAAATTAAAGCTAAAGTTGAAGAACAATCGCCACTAAAGCGCATGGGTAATCCTGAGGATTTAGCTGGGGCTGTGTATTTTCTTTGCGATCCAAATCAAAGCGGATGGCTCACTGGGCAAACTATCGTCGTTGATGGAGGCACTACTTTTAAGTAAATCCCAATGATTATTAACATTCAGGATAATAGAGAATTACAAGCTGCAAGAAGAGCTATTTTATGCTCACATATTTTCTTAGTTTTACTCTTACTTAGCACAACCTACACCTTTGCATGGCTACAAAAATCTCATGCAAATGATATAGCCAGTGTTTTAAAAAACCTCCATGCAACATGGGTAGGGTTTTATTTGTGTATGTGGTTTTCTGTGTTTGTTTGCCAGATTTTTGGCTACTATAAACTAGCCAAAGTAGGCCGTAACCTTTTGATCTTTCGCTGTATTGCCTTTCCCTATATCGCCGATGCGATCCTCTCTTTAAGCTTGTTTTTAATTCTGCCTAATGCCAGTGTAACCACTCTTTTTAATTCTAAAATTATTACTTTTTTCCTTTATACCTATTACTCTTGCAAACTCTTTTATGAATTAAGCCGTGTAACTCAGGAACATTTTTTTAGACAGGGAATTTTATTGTTAAGTTTGTCTTTAAGTTTATTGCTCTTTACGGTTGTATTAAGCCAAAGGGCTTTATTAGCTTTTTTATTTCTCATAGGGATTTTGGTAGGCTGGGGCATGATTTTTATTGGTTTTTATAGACTTAAATATATTTCAACCCACTAGCATGCAATGGATCAGACATATCCCAAACACTCTAACCCTCCTGCGTATCGCCCTCTCTATCTTTTTGCTTTTTTTTATTTTACACGCCCCCGCTCTTTTTAAACTCTCTAAAGCTAATGCAGATTATGCCAGTGCCTTTATCTTTATCCTTGCAGCCCTCACCGATTTTTTAGACGGCACAATTGCTAGGCGTTATCACTTTAAAACTCTCTTTGGAGAAATTTTTGATCCTCTAGCAGATAAGATTTTAATTTTAGCCGCTTTTTTAGGTCTGCTGCATTTAGGGCGAATCACCCCATGGGTACCCTTTGTGATTTTAAGTCGGGAGTTTTTTATTGCTGGGCTAAGAGTTTCTGTTTCATACATGGGTAAAAATATCGCAGTAAGCCAACTGGGTAAATACAAAACCCTTTTACAGGTTTGTGCCATTTTCTTTTTACTCGCTGATATCCACATACACGGGGTAATGGTGGGTTATTTTTTAGTTACGCTTGCTGTTTTTGCAACCCTTTATTCAGGAGCAGACTATGTATTTAAATACTACCAATTAGTGCGCAACTAGTGGGGATTTTACTAGCCATAGGGGCTTTAGCATTTTTAATTATCTTCCATGAATTTGGGCATTTTTGTATAGCGCGTCTTTGTAAGGTAGAAGTAGAGGTTTTTTCTCTAGGTTTTGGCCCTAAACTTTTTATTAAACAATACAAAAACACCCAATACTGCCTCTCTCTTATTTTGCTAGGGGGTTATGTGGCGCTTAAACAAGAAGGAGAGGGGGGCTATTTAACTAAAACCTTTACTCAAAAAAGCCTTATTTTACTAGGTGGGCCCCTTTTTAATCTCTTGCTAGCTGGTTTTATTTATTTAGCCTTGTTTTTAACTCCAAGCCCCCATCTTGCCCCTATTGTGGGATCTGTTTTACCCAATATGCCCGCCAAACAAGCTGGAGTTAAGCCCGGCGATCAAATTCTTTCTATCAATCATAAATTTATAAGAGACTGGCAGGATCTACAAAGCGCGATTCAACAAAATGGGTCTTTAGTATTAGAAATCAAACGGCAAAACCAAATTCTACACCTAAAAGCCCTCCCCACAGAGCAAAAGATTTTTAACGCCTTTAAAGAACCTATTTTAATTAAGATGTTAGGCATCACCCCCTCTAAGCAAATTGTACGCATCTCCTATTCTCCTTTAGAAGCCATAAGCCGCGCTTATAAACAAGTACAAGAAATGATGATCCTCACGCTTAAGGGATTGCAAAAACTTTTACTAGGCGCTTTGCCCCTTTCAGAAGTGAATTCAGTTGTAGGGATTGTAAACTTTCTCTCCACACAAAGCCAGCTACAAACTTGGGCTTTAAGTGTGGCTTTTATCTCTATTAATCTAGGCTTACTCAATCTCTTCCCTATCCCACTTTTAGATGGCGGACAATTAGCCTTACTTTGGCTAGAAACTTTGATACAACGAAAAATCAGCCCGCAGACAATGCAACTTCTTAACGCATTGGGCCTTGCTTTTTTACTCTCTCTTATGGGGCTTGGGTTGTTTAATGATCTAACTCGTCCCAAGTTTTAAGCGCCTGTTGTACCACTTCCATTACGCAGGTAATGCCCCCAGCTAAACTAAAAAGCCAATATTTATGCGCATAAATCCACTCTAGTTGTTTAGCTTGCAAACTTTCTTTATCTATAGCAGGTTTAGCCACGATTTTAGCGATCTCTAATTCTTGGTGGAAAATATAAGATTGGATCGCATCGTTAAAACAATGGCTAAATCTAGGGTCTTCAAAAATATCTTTTAAATCGTTGATCTTTTGGCTTAGTTCTTCTAAATGATTTATCTGTAGCTGATCTAACTGTCCTTTAGCATGCAAGCTTTCTACTTCCTCTAAAAACTTAGCCACCTCTAAAAAAAGCCCCTCAATTCTTTCCTTACACTCTTTAGTATAGGTGATAAGATGAAGGCAGGTTTGTTTAGCTCTTTGCAAGTTGTAGGTGTATTGCTCTTTTGTAGGATAGGGCAAAAGAAGGGGCGGTTTGGGTGTGAGGGGTTTAAGATCAGCTTTAATTTTTTCTACACTTTCTAAAAAGCTAAGTTCTTTAGTGCCGTGTATGCGTGCCCCTCCCTCTGTGGCGTTGATCACTTCTAAATTATAGGGCGTGTGGAAGATGTCCTTTTCAAAGAAATCTAAAAAGAGTTTCCAAATACGCGTGGTTTCTACCTCCCCCTCTCCCCCATAGCTTTCTATAAAAATCTTATCCTCTGTTTTGGGTTTGATCTCTGTATTCCCATAAAGCGCCCCACTCGCATGGCTATGCCCACTCTTAGAAAAACTTAAATCTTGTCCGATAAAAATACAACGGGCAAAGCGCGCATGTACGACTAACTCATAGGCCATATTAGCCGCACTCATTCCAATACCCAGATAACCATAATCATGCAAACCAAATAAGCTAGTATAGCCAAAGGGGCGTAGGCTAAATTGTTTAACCCCTTTTGTGATAGCTTGGGGCAATGTGGGGTGAACGATGGAGGTGAGGGCAAAAATCACGCCCTCTTGGGCTTGCTTAGGGGTGTGTGTGTAAAATTTAGCCGTAGCTTCTACCCGTTCTAAAGAAAAGACAATATCAGGCTTAATGCCATAAGTACTAAGGATAGGAAAAGAAGCATCTATACAAAAAAGAGTAGCATAGGGGGCTATTTCTTTTAAAAGGGGGAGTTGTTTATTTAAACTAGGGCCTGTAGAGATAATAATAGCGCTGTTATGCGTGAGGTTGCGCTCTTGCAAAACAGCAGCTAAACTTAGCAGAGTTGGGCTTTTAAGCACTAAGGGGAGATTTTGTACATGGTTTTTAATCCCGATAATGGCATCTCTTGCATCATTGCCCACACTTAAAACCGCGTTTTCTAAGGCTTTAATCAAATCTTGGTTAATGCGCTCAATTTCTGTAAAGTAGCGCTCATAGTAGGCATTAAAGACAATTAATTCGTAAAGTTTGGCATAAATACGCGCCTTTTTATCCATGTTAAAAAGCGAGGCTAACATTTGGTAAGAACAGGCTTGGCTATGTAAAAAAATAATGCGATCGCTTTGCATCTCTTGGCTAAAATCAAGTAGGTTAAAAATGATAAAAAGAATTTCAATTTCAGGCTCGATCACCACGATACGGCTAATAGAATCTAAACCTAAAAGTAAGCGATAGAGCATTCCATTACCCGCCCCATAAAAATAAAGATAGGGAGTGGGGTTTGTGTGCTTGAATTTTTCTAGGTTTTCTTCTAAGGGTTTATGGGTAAAAAGGGGCGTGTTGGTGCGGACATCTAAAATATTAAAGTCCTCTTTTTGCATGAAGACTTCATATTTGAGGTTAGCCTTAATCTGTAAAAGATCTGAGGCTAAAAGGGGGTCTTTGTGTTTTAAAACCTCTAAATTTTGCTCATAAATAGATGCCATGCCCTCCTAAACCTACTGCAAGAGTCGTAACACATTTTGCTGTACCGCATTGGCCTGTGCCATAGCAAAACTACCGCTTTGGGCTAAAATGTTGTATTTAGAGAAGCTTGCGCTTTCTTCTGCAAAGTCTACATCTCTAATTTGTGATTCAGCTGCCTTAACATTAACCTGAGTTACAGAGATGTTATTAATCGTGGTTACTAACTCCATTTGCACCGAACCTAAATCCGATCGGATTTTATCTAGTTGGACTCGTGCGCTCTCAGCCATATCCATAACCACCATCGCCCCGCGCAAACTCGTAACCCCCGCGCCAATGCCTTTAAAATTAAGATGAGCCTGCGCGGCATTGGCATTTCCTCCGCTAGCACTAGCTACATTGGCATCAAAAACCCCGCGGATAGAGCGTAGATTGACAGAATACTCTGCAATTCCTTGTGCTGAGTGTAGCCCAATATGGCTATAGTTAATGCCACTAATGACGATGTCTCTAGCATCTTGCTTAACTAAAGTTAAACGGCCAACAATGGCATGGGCATTCCCTGAAATCCCTACAAAATTCCCGCCCCCAAAAACTTTCCCGGAGGCACTAATTGCATGCACAGAAATAGCCCGCCCGTCAGTAGATTTTAAATTAATGCGCCCTGATATATCTATGTAGGCCTCTACTCCTGTGCGCTCTCTAACTGAATTGATTGCATTAATAAGCCGTCCATCGCGATCGTTGCGTTTAACATCATTGATCGTACCTATCATCACCCCATTAATGGTAAGCCCCCTAACCGTGCCTGATTGTACCGGTTTTCCGCCCGTTCCTATTACGGTGGCTGTGGCGCGTACCCCTAGGGTGTTAGAATTTTTATTAATCACTTCCACTAACGCCCCAAGACCTGTACCCGCACTGGTAGAAATCTTAACCGATTCGATCTTAAAGTCATTGACCGCGTTAGCCTGTCTAAAATTTAAAGTAACCTCTTGTAAGTTTTTTGCCCCAGCGCTAACCTCCATGCCGTCCCTATCCATTGCTGAGGTCTCAAAGCGCACATGCCCTATCTTATCTGATCCAGTGGGACCAATAGAGGCCTTAATCGTCGTATTAGAATAAGCCCCGATCTGAAATTCTTTATTAGAAAAACTACCCGCTAAAAGCTGTTGGCCATTAAAGCTAGTGGTGTTAGCAATGTTATCTAGTTCCTCTAAAAGCCGCAAAATATCGCTTTGTAAGGCCTTTCTCGTTTCAGCTGTTTGGCCATCTTGGGCGGCTTGGACGGCCTTTGTCTTAACCGTATCTAAAATTTTAATTTGCTCATCCATTGCCTTATCTGCTGTTTGGACGATCCCAATGGCATCGTTGGCGTTTTTAATGGCCTGCCCTAAGCTTGCGCTTTGGCTACGCAAACTATCCGCAATGGCCATCCCTGAAGCGTCATCTGCTGCCTTGTTAATGCGCAAACCCGAGCTTAATTTTTCCAAAGAGCTAGCAAGGTCTCTATTGTTGCGTACGCCTATTGTATGGGCGTTTAAAGCCGCGACATTGGTGTTGATTCGAAAACTCATTTTTGCATCCTTTGCTAATTATGATACACACACCAAGCAAGGGCTGTTCCATGAGATTGTTAACTGCAATGTCTTTTAAAATAGTTTATAATGCCGCCCATTACTAAATTTAAAAAAAGAGTTTGTATGCGAAGAAAATCTGCTAAAAACCTCATCATCGTAGAATCCCCTACAAAAGCTAAAACAATCGCGCATTTTCTTGATCCTAATTACCAAGTTATTGCCTCCAAAGGACATGTACGCGATCTAAGCAAATATGCTATGGGTATTCATATTGAGAATGAAAAGTTTTTCCCTAAATACACGGTGAGTAAAGATCATGAAGAAATTGTGAGCCAGATTTTAGATTTAGCCAAAGATGCCTCACAAATTTATATCGCTACAGATGAAGATCGCGAAGGGGAAGCCATTGGTTATCACATTGCCTATCTCATTCAAGAAAAACAAGGGGGGGCTAAAAAAACCTCCCATTCTACAAAACAAGAAATTTTAGATTTAGAAGCACAAACAAATAACCCCAAAAACAACCCTATTTTTGCACTCCCCCGTATTGTTTTCCATGAAGTTACCAAATCAGCTATTTTACACGCCCTAGCACACCCCAAAACTTTAGACATTGATAAAATTAACGCCCAACTAGCTAGAAGGCTTTTAGATCGCATCGTGGGTTTTAGTTTAAGCTCTTTATTAGCCCATAAAATTTCACGGGGCATGAGTGCCGGGCGCGTACAAAGTGCAGCCTTAAAAATCATTGTGGATCGTGAAAAAGAAATCCAAGCGTTTAAACCCCTCACTTATTACAATATTGAGGCTATCTTTGCCCATGGGATAGAAGCAAGTTTAGAAAGCTATCAGGGTGCTAAAATTAAAAGGCAAAGTTTAACTGATGTTGAAAAAGCCTTAGAAATGGTGGCTAATTTAAAGGATCAAGTTTATCAAGTCCAAGAAATTAGCCATAAAAATAAGACTTCCCCTACTCCACCTCCCTTTATGACTTCTACCTTGCAACAAAGCGCCTCTACCCATTTGGGTTATAACCCTTCTAAAACTATGGGCATTGCCCAAAAGCTTTATGAGGGTGTAGCTACTCCTGATGGAATAAGCGGGGTAATTACTTATATGCGCACCGATAGTTTACACATCGCAAAAGAAGCCCAACAAGCCGCTAGAGAATTTATCCAAAAGACCTATGGTAACTCCTATTTACCACCCACTTTTAAAAATTACACCTCTAAGAATAAAAGCGCCCAAGAAGCCCATGAAGCTATCCGCCCCACACAGTTAGCCTTTACCCCCCATATTGCTAAAGATTATCTCAAACCTGAGGAACACAAACTTTATACCCTTATTTACCAACGCTTTTTAGCCTCTCAAATGAGCGATGCGATCTTTGAGCAACAACATATTTTAATTGCCTGTACACCACTAGAGGCGATATTTAAAGCCAGTGGGCGTAAACTGATCTTTGATGGTTATCATAAAGTTCTTAAAGATAATAGCGAGGATAAATTACTCCCCTCTTTAAACCTTAAAGAATCCATTGGTTTAGAAAAAATACAAGCCCGTGAATACCACACAGAACCCCCCGCTAGATATTCTGAAGCCTCTTTGATTAAAACTTTAGAAAGTTTAGGCATTGGTAGACCTAGCACTTATGCCCCCACTATTGCCCTTTTACTCAACCGTGATTATGTCAAATTAGAGAAAAAACAGCTTACCCCTACTGAAAATGCCTTTGTAGTCGTGGGTATTTTAGAGAAGTATTTTACCAATATTGTAGATGCTGCCTTTAGCGCTAGTTTAGAGGATAAATTAGATGCCATTGCTGGCAATAAAGCCTCTTGGCAACAAATGCTCATGGATTTTTACATGCCTTTTATGGAACAAATAGAGATAGGCAAAGCCCAAATTGCCTCCCAAAAAGTTAGTATCCCCACTGGGGAATTTTGCCCCAAATGTGGTTCAGAGTTAGTACAAAGAAAGGGTAGATTTGGGGTTTTTGTTGCCTGTAGTGGTTATCCTAAGTGTAAATTTATCCAACTCACCTCTAAAGACTCTGAAAATGTACAACCTTGTGAAAAGTGCGGATCTGCTATGGTAGTTAAAAAGGGGCGTTTTGGGGAATTTCTAGCTTGTAGTAATTACCCTAGCTGTAAAAATATCCGTTCACAAACCCCTAAAGATCAAGGCTCTACTTATCCATGCCCGCAGTGTCAGGGGCAAGTGGTGCAAAAAAGAAGCAAGAGAGGGATTTTTTATGGCTGTAATAATTACCCCACCTGTACTTTTCTGACCAATTATAAACCCATAGAGAAACCATGCCCGCAGTGTGGCTCTTTAATGGTTTTAAAAGCTTATAAGAAAAAACCTAGCCTTCATAGCTGCTTAAAATGTGATTTTACAGAGCCAGCAGATGTCTAATTTAGTTTTTGGCCCTATTAAATCGCGCCGTTTTGGCTGGTCCTTAGGGATTGATGTTTCAGGAGAGGCCAAACAGTGCAATTTTGATTGTCTTTACTGCGAACTCACGCCAAATAAGCCTATGAAAAGTATGCATTCAGTTTTACCCCTAGAGGTTTTGGTTTCTGCAATCAAACAAGCCCTAGCCCACAAATACAGCTCCCTAGATGTACTCACCACTACAGCTAATGGCGAACCCACTCTTTATCCTCACTTAGAAGAGCTTATCACCACGATAAAGCCCTTAATCCCTAGTGGTGTGCAGTCTTTAATTTTAAGCAATGGTACGCGGCTTGGCAATAAAGAAGTACAAAAAGCACTCTTACACTATGATATTGTTAAATTCTCTTTAGATGCCATTTGGCCACAAGTTTTTAATAAGATAGATCGCCCCCATAAAAATCTACCCCTAGAATCTATTTTAGAAGGCATTTTAGATTTTGCTAGCCAGTATCAAGGCTTTTTAGTTGCAGAAATGCTATTAGTAGCAGGGATTAATGATCAAGAGGCACATATTCAAGATTTAGCCGCCTTTTTACAAAAAGTCCCCAACTTAGCCCGTGTAGATTTAAGTAGTATTGATCGCCCCCCAGCCTATAAAGTCCAGCCTCTAACTCCCACGCATTTATTAGAATTGGCTACTTATTTTGAAGGCTTACCTATTAGCTTACCTAGCCGCATTCCCTTTAAAATTACAAAGTTACAAACCACCCCACAAGCTTTTTTAGATTTACTCAAATACCGCCCCCTAAGTGTAGATGAGGCACGCTGTTATCTTACACCAGTACAACTAGAGCGCCTCAGTGCACAAAGAGAAATTGTGGTTAAAAAAGTCGGGTGTGTGGATTTTTATCATTTGCCTTAATTCTTTTTAGTGTGCTATAATTTTGGCGTTAAAAGCTCGATATAGGAGGAAAACATGAAACTACGCGCTTTATTTGTAACTGCTGCATTTATAGGCGGACTTTGTACTCTAACTCAGGCTTATGAAAAAGATGTATCCTTACTAAGCGATACACAAATTGGTTTGCGCAAAGCCCCTTTAGAGGACGAGAAAGATTTACACTTACATGATTATAACTTCCATAAAAACCCTCCCGGGGAAAGCCAACGATTCGAACGGGCTTATGAAAATGCCCCACCCATGATTCCCCATGACACTACCGGGTTACTTCCCATTACAAAAGATAATAACCAGTGTTTGGGTTGTCATATGCCAGCTGTGGCTAAAACTGTAGGGGCTACACCTGTACCCCAATCACATTTTTTTGACTTTAGGCATAATCGCCCCACTAGAAAAGGCAATGTAAGCGATGCGCGTTTTAACTGCACTCTTTGCCACGCTCCCCAAGCTAATGCCCAACCCCTTGTAAAGAACAATTTCAAACCCGTTTTTACCAATAAATCTTTAGAGTACCGCTCTGATTTTATGAATGTGGTTAATGTCGGGGTTAAAGATTATGGTAAACACTCTAAAAAGCAATGAATTTTAAAACTTTCCAGTGCTTAGGGGTGGCTGTATTTTTTGGGGGGTGCTGGGTGGGTGATCCTAAAGATGTCAACCCTAAACTCCCCGATGTAGACACGCTTAATGAGTGCAATGAAATGAAAAATGAGTGCGTGGGCAATAAAGATGGGGATATTCCTATAGCGCTTAAGCCTAAAAAATACGGATCTTTCCATGATATTTTTCTAGCCGGTATCAAACTTGCCCACGGGGGTAAATTTGCCCTCTCAGCTCTGCCTCCAACTGGAGCGGGTTATATTCCCTACAATCCGATGATGATGCGTCCGATGATAAGCCCTATGGGAATGTATCCAATGGGAATGTATCCTTATGGCATGTATCCTATGGGCATGTATCCGATGATGGGAGGCATGCCCATGATGTATGGGCCTTGGTGGTGATTCATACAAGAGTAATCACAGCTTAGGCGGTGGTGTACTCTCTGTTTTGTCTAATTTGATAAGTTTAACCGGGGTTGTTAAGCCAAAGAATAGGGCAAGCGGGTAGGATCGATCGGATTTTTTTAGCTCCAAATAAGCCTTGATAATTAAAAACTCATCTTGAGGGTGGGTGTTTAAGCGTTCTTTTGCCTGCTCAAGCATTTCTAAATCTAATAGTACAAATAATAAAGCCTTTTCGGCTAACTCGTCCTTGCTAGCTAAAAGCTCAAAGAATTTAAACCAATCATCAGGGGATAAAAAGGGCTTAGAGTCTAGTGCCATTTGCAAATATTCCTGTTTATCATAACCCACCCCCACACACAGCTCCACAACTTCTGCTTGGCTTAACCCCACATTTTTTTGCCAAAAAACCTGCAAAAGAACCGCTAAAACAGATTTATCCACCAACTCTTTAGCGCCTTTAAGCACCTTAGGGATTTCTTTTAAAGAACCTCTTTGAATGATGTTAATTAGCGCCTGTTTTTTAGCCTCCGGACTAAAGCCTTCTTTTTTAAGAACAAAAGAGGCGTATTTTAAATCGCGATCTATTTTGTTGAAAATATTTTGGGTGTAAAGAGAATTATGCGCATCTAAATGGTATTTTTGCCACTCCACTTCCTCCCCCTTTTGTACTTTTTGGTAAAGCTCAAAAAGTTGATCAACTTTTTCATACCCACTTTGTGCTGTGTTTAAATCCTCTTTGAGAAAAAAGCGGGAGAGAATATTAGAAAGTTCTGCAAAATGGGGGTTAGAATAATTTTGTTTACTAAAGCTATTATGGGTGTTTTGATCAATGATCTGCCCTACTAGTTTTTCAAAATCTCTTTTCTCTGCATAGCGTTTAAAAAAGCTACCAATCCCTCCTAAGAGCATAAAAAATAGGGTAAAGAGGAAAAACACAAACACCGCCCCCACCACCCAAACAGCAACGGGTAAAATAAAAGTGTGTTGCGCGACATTAAGCGCGAGTTTTTCAGGGGTGGCGTGGTAGACATACCAGCCAATAGCTGCCATAAATAAAATTGTAAATGTACTATAGTAGCGCAGTTTCATATTGCCTCCATTTTTCTCATTTGTGATAGGGGTGTTTGTTTAAAAGACTAAGCCCTCTAAAAATCTGCTCACACAAGACAAGTTTAGCTAGCGAAGCGCTTAGAGTTAGCGGGCTTAAAGAGAGGGGGATTAATTTGTCTAAAAAGGTGCTTTCAAAGCCATAAGCCCCCGCGATGAAAAATTGCATACGGGCATGTGTGCTTAATAGTTTACTAAATTGCAAACTATCATAAAGCTTACCTGTTGGGTGCATGGCATAAGAATTTGGCTTAAGATAGGGGTTAAAGGCTTTGCTGTAGTGCTCTTTACTCTCTTTTGATACAGAAATATCTACAATTTCAAGCTTGGTTTTAAATTGTAAACACGCCTGTTGGTGGTGTTTAAAAAGAGAGGCATAGAGGGAATTTTTCTTAGAAATAGAATAAATAATACAAGTCATCTATTTTCTCTTAACATGCCTACTAAATCGCTGATTGTCTTTTTTAAATCCTTGCGTTGTACAATCATATCAATCAAGCCATGCTCAAGTAAAAATTCTGCGCTTTGAAAGCCTTCGGGTAATTCTGCCCCGATAGTTTGCTTAATCACTCTAGCTCCAGCAAAGCCAATCATCGCACCGGGTTCAGCAATGATTAAGTCGCCTAAAAAAGCAAAAGAGGCGCTCACACCCCCAAAGGTAGGATCGGTTAGTAGTGAGATAAAGGGCAATTTAGCCTCTGAGAGTTTATTAAGAGCGGCGCTAGTTTTAGCCATTTGCATAAGCGCATAAGTAGATTCTTGCATGCGCGCCCCTCCGCTAGCTGAAACTATGAGCAAAGCTTGGGATTTTTCTACAGCACGGTTAATACTGCGTACAATTTTTTCTCCCTCCACAGAGCCTAATGATCCCCCCATAAAAGCAAAGTCAAAAACAGCAATTTGTAAAGAAATCCCATTAATTTCTCCCTCCCCACTGATCAGAGAGCTAGGCCGTCCTGTTTTGGCTTGGTGCTTTTTGATGCGCTGTTTGTAACTCTCTTTATCTACAAAATTGAGCGGATCGATAGGTTGTAATTCTTTATCAAACTCTATAAAAGAATCACAGAGAAATTCAAGGCGATCATTAGCACTCATTCTAAAATGATAATTGCATTTAAGACAAACATGGTGTTTAGAAAACACTTCTTTATAATACATAAGAGCCGCGCATTTAGGGCATTTAATCCAATGGCTTGGCATGTCCTGCCCAGAAGATTGCACTCTATTTCTTTTGAAATTTTTTAAGAAGTCTCCTAAACCCATCTATGTATCCTCAATCAAAAAATAGGACTATTTTAGCATGGACTAGGCGCTTTTGAAAGTTTTTTGTGGAATGGGTAATAGTACCGCAAAACTTAAGAATGAAGCAACTGTGCAGATCATAAACATCCAATAAAAGCTTACAGTCCCTAAACACCAAGTGAAGATAAAAGAAAAGGCCGCCTGAAAAATCCCAAAGGATAAAAAGACAATACTTGAGGAGGGTACAAAATTTTCTCTACCTACAATGTAAATACACATGGTACTTGTCAGAGCGACATTACCCGTTGTGCTAAAGCCCATTAAAAAGATAGAGAGATTAAGCCAGTAAATGTTGGTACAATAAGCGGCTAGAATACAAGAGAGGGTTCTAAGCAATAAAACCACACTAGAGGCGTTTTTAAGCCCAATTTTATGAGACATTCCAGCGCTTAAAAAAGTACCCAATACCGCCCCAAAACCAAAAAACGCCCATGAAGTCCCGGCGGTGGCTTTATTGAAATGCAAAAAGCGGACTAGATAATCCACCCAAAAAAGCGTGTGGGGTAAATAAGCAATGGCATTAAGCACAACTGAAATAAGCAAGAGCGCGAAAAAATAAGAAATTTTAAATTTTTCTGTTTTTGTGGTGGCAGGTTTGGGTGGGTGCAGGGTTTTTAAAGAGAGCGAGCAGAAAAAGGCTAAAAGTGCAAGAGCGCCTAGAAAAATCCATGACCAAGAAATGATATGGGCAAAATGGGGCAAAGCAAGACCGCTAAAGACCACCCCTACACCAATGCCACTAAAAACTAAGGCACTCACATAAGGGCGGTGTTGTTCTTTAATAAAGCCTAAACATAGAGGCGCGGAGAGAATCATCAAACAAGAGGAGGCCACACCGGCTAAAAAGCGCCAAATCCACGCCCAAACAAAGGGGAAGTTATCCAGATAACAGGCAAAAAAACTAAGCGCAATGATTAAAAAGCTCCCCTTGCTAATGCTTTCAAGAGAGTAGCGCGTTTGTAAAAGAGTTAAAACCACACTCCCAAAAATATAGCCCACCATAACAGCAATGCCTAGTTGTAAACTCTGATTTTCTGTTAACTTACCAGAGAGAATTAAAAAGGGAATGAGGGCAGTATAGCCAAAGCGAGCTAAACCATTAGAGACAAAGGTAGCCAAGAAGCATACAAATACGCGCATTTTCATAACAAACTCCTTTTAAGCGCTTTTAAAAGTTTTTTGTGCAATGGGGAGTAACACTATAAAACTTACAAAACACACAGCCGCACAGATCATAAACATCGAATAAAAACTTACAGTCCCTAAACACCAAGTGAAAAAGAAAGAAAAGAGCGCTTGAAAAATCCCAAAGGTTAAAAAGATAGCGCTAGAGGCGGGCATGAAATATTGCTTGCCTACGATGTAAAGTCCCATAGTACTTGTCAAAGCGGTATTACCCATAGAACTAAAGCCCATCAAAAAGATAGAGAGATTAAGCCAGTAAATGTTGGTACAATAGGCGGCTAGAATACAAGAGAGGGTTTTAAGTAATAAAATCACGCTATGGGCATGTTTAAGCCCGATAGCACCGGCTAAACTCGCACTTAAAAAAGTCCCTAAAGCCGCCCCAAAACCAAAAAGCGCCCACGAAGCCCCAGCAGTGGCTTTGTTGAAATGTAAAAAGCGGACTAAATAATCCACCCAAAAAAGCGTGTGGGGCAAATAACCAATCGCATTAAGAGCAACAGAGATAAGCAAGAGTACAAAGTAATAGGAAAATTTAAATTTTTCTGTTTGTGTGGTGGTAGCGGGCTTTGGTGGGTGCAGGGTTTTTAAAGAGAGTGAGCAAAGAAAGATTAAAAAGCTAAGTCCTCCTAGAAAAATCCAAGACCAAGAGAGAATATGAGAAAAGTGAGGCAGAATAAAGCCACTAAAAACCGCTGCCATGCCAACGCCACTAAAGACTAAACCGCTCACATAGGGACGGTGTTGTTCTTTAATAAAACCTAGACATAAAGGCGCTGAGAGAATCATCAAACAAGAGGAGGCCACACCGGCTAAAAAGCGCCAAATCCAGATCCAAACAAAAGGGAAGTTATCTAAGTAGCAGGCAAAAAAACTTAGAGCAATGATTAAAAAGCTAATTTTGCTGATACTTTCTAAGGAGTAGTATTTTTTAAAAAAACTTAAAACTGCACTCCCAAAAATATAGCCCACGATCACGGCAATGCCTAGTTGCATGCTCTGTGATTCGCTAAATTTGCCCGAAAGAATGAGAAAAGGAATGAGTACGATATAACCAAAGCGGGCTAGGCCATTAGACACAAAAGTAGCCAAAAAGCACACAAATACACGCATTGCCATGAAAAGTTCCTAAGTTTTAGAGTTGGGAAAACCAAACTATACTCCTTTTTTTGTTAACCATTTCAGGCTATCTTTAAGGAATTACTTTTGCTTGTAACTTGTTAACACCACCACAAGGATATTTGTGCCAAGCAATGTTAAGGGTTTAAATGCCCCTAATCTTAAAAGCAAACCCACTCAAGGGGTTAGCAAAAAGCACACAGCTACAGAGGACAAGGACGCCTTTAAAAAGCTTGTTGAAAAAAAGAAAGCCAATCTTAAAACACCCCCTAGCATTGCTAAAATACCCCCAGATAAGACAAAAAATTTAAACAAAGAAGAAAAAGCCTCTGAGAAAACTACTGATAAGACCAAACACCCCCATATTTCTCCAAATAGCCCTCTAGCCCAACTGCTTGATAAAAAAGCCCCCCTTAAAAGTACAGAGTCTAAAGGAACGCACCCAGATAAGAGTAAGGATAAAGCCCCGTTAAATTTTGCCCAGCAATCTAAAGCCTTTGAAAAGGCAAATGCTCTTAAAAAAAATAGCGCCAAACTCTCAGATATTAAACAATTAGATAGCGCTAAGCAACTCAACTTAGCTAAAATCCAACATGAGAGTAAACCCGGTGAGAGTACTACTAAAGATCAAGGTACAAAAACACAGACACAAACCCCAAACCCTTCTAAAGTAGATACAAAACCAGATAATAAAATGTCAACAGCTGATTTATTAGCTCTTAAAAATAACCCACCCACTACCCCTAAAACCCCCACTCAAGCCGCCTCTAAGCAAACCCCTAACCCTACAGAAGCTACTAAAACCCCTACTCAAACCCCTCAAACCCCAAAGCTAGCCACTCCCCCCACCACTCCCACACCAGCTACACCACTAGGCAATCTCCTTAATAAAGCGCCAACCCCCTCTTCTCATGTGATTAAGGATAGCCATACCAATGATAGAGACATCAAACAGGCCTTTGAAGAAGCCTTTGAAGGGCCTTTAAGACAAAAACCTGCCATAATTCCCCTCTCTTTTAATCCTAATCATTTACCTTTACAAAGTCCGGGTAAACCCCCCACACCCTCTAAAGACACAAGCGAGGAAATTAAAACTAGTTCTATAGAAACGCCCAATCATTCTATGCACAACGCCCAAGTAGAGTCCCAACCCTCTTTACAAGCTCCCCAAATTAAAGAAACTTTGAAAAATTTTGCCACTATTTTACGCCAAGAACTTTTAGATTTTAAACCACCCATTACAAAACTTTCTATAGAGCTTAACCCTGATAATTTAGGCAAGGTGGAGGTGGTGATTCAACAGGTGGGTAAAAATATTCAGGTGAGTGTGGCCTCTAGCCCACCGGTAAGCGCTCTTTTAGCCACCCACCAAAGCGAATTGCGCCAAAACTTAGCCCAAATGGGTTTTAACGATGTGGATTTGCGCTTTAATGCTCAAAATGACACGGGGGGGAGTTCTGCACAACAAAATTTAGGCCAAAATCCCGGACAACACCCCCAACAACAACAAAATTTAGGGCAAAATCCAAACCAACCCCAACAAAGCCAACCCCAGCAAAATATAGAGCCACCCACCCAAACCCCCACTCTTACCACGCGCGATCAAAACACGCCCCCCTCTAGTACACAAATCCCTAATTACGCCTAAAAGGTAGAAGTTCTAGTGTATAATGGCTAAAATCCTGCATTTTTGGAGGCGCACATGCCCATTGATTTAGCAGAGGTAACCGGGGTTAAGGCGGCAATGGAAAAGAAAAAACATGAGCCTAAAGTTGCCAATGGCTTAAATAAAGATGCGTTTATGAAGTTATTTTTAGAGCAACTTAAAAACCAAGACCCCACCGCACCTATGGAGACAGATAAAATCATTAGCCAGACCGCACAACTCTCGCAGGTAGAAATGCAAGAGGAAAACAAAAAGGCGATGAAAGAAGTAGCCGATGCGATGCAATCAACTAAAGAGACCAATAAATCTTTAAAAGACTCTCAGGGTAAACTCCAAGATACGCTTGAACACCTTAATAAGGGAATGGATAATACTTTGCAAAGCAATATGGCTATGGCTCAGGTGGCAGGGTTAAATAGTGTCTCTATGATTGGTAAGATTGCAGAAACTGATGTGAAAGGGATTAATGTTACTAAGGGTAAAGTAGATTTTTCTTTATACTTTGATGAGCCAATTAAAGTGAGTGAGGGTAGCCCGGGGGTACAGATTTTTGATAAGGATAAACAATTAGTACGCACACTCTCTTTAAAGGATAAAAATGGCAAACAGGGGTATGTGGCCTTTGAGTGGGATGGGTTAAATGATCAGGGTAAACCTGTACCAGCAGGAACTTATGAAGTGTTTGCCGAGTATAATTTAAACCCAACGAGTAATAAATACCTACACACCCGTATTGGTAGAGGCGAGATACAAGGCGTGGTGTTTGATAAGGGAAAGCCAATGTTACGCATGGGAGAGATGATTTTGCCTATGGATAGTGCTTTAGAGTTTTATGATAAAACAAATTCGCGTCAAGAAGAGGAACAACGCGAGAATGCAGCCCACTTTATACCCTCCAAAACCCAAAAACCCCCCACACAAACCCCCCCCTTAAACACTAGCCAAAATCACCCCTCAAACCCCCCTTTAAATGCACACCACACAAACACCGCCTTAAATCCTAAAACCCCTGTAAAGGCGCAAACTTCGTTTGCGTCTAATCAAAAAACCCCACAAAGCCAACAAGGTTTACACGCGCCAGATAAGAGCTTACAAGGATTAGGCCAAAAGCCCCCTACCAATCCGGTAAAAACCACAAATCAAAATACAGCTAGAGTTAATAGCTCAAGTCCTCATAGCTCAAACCCACTAAATAACCCCGCTCTAGCGCATAATATGATCAGTACTGCCAACTCCCACCCTAACCCCAAAAGTGCCTTTGAAACGCCCAACACTGCTTTAAAACCTAATCCCTTAGAACGGGCTAGTAGCCACTCTAACCCACAAGAAAATCTCACATGAATGATACGATCTTACATGCCTACTCCGGGATTAAAACCCACCAGTTTGGAATTGATAGCCTTTCTAACAATCTTGCCAATATTAACACGGTGGGGTATCGTGAAAATGAACCTGAATTTAAATCTCTCTTATCAGCCCATTTTGATTCGATGGGGAGTAATGTTACAGCCGATGATCGCAATTTTGGGGTTTCTAAGGGGAGTAATGCAATTTCAGATAAAGATGGCGAGTATATGCCAAGCGACTCAGATTTTAACATGGCCTATCAGGGGAGTGGGTGGTTTATTGTAGGGCCTAATAAAGATGGGAGTTTTGAAATTGATAAAGATGGCTATAAGCAAAGTCAGGAAAACTTTTTCACCCGCGATGGGAATTTCTTACGCGATGCCGATGGTTATATTGTCAACACGCATGGCTACTATGTTTATGGCATTGATTTACACAAGATTAAAAATGGCGTACTCATGGCAGGTAATGCAGATGCAGAAGCCAAAATTTTAAGGGGCGGTAAACTTAGCACGCTGTATTTGCCCCGCGATGTACAGTACCAACCGGTTGTGAGTACTAAGGTTAACATGAGTTTGAATTTAAACCCTAAAAACCATGTACGCCCGGCTGAGGAGTATTTTTTAGATGAAAATGGAGAGGTGATCACCAATCGCTTTTTAAACCAAGATGCCAATGCTTTAGCCAATAGTGATAATGAACCTTTAGATTTAGCCACGCATCGCAATTTAGAGATCATGATTGTTAAGGGCGATATGGCTCAAGACTTGACTTTTAAATACGGCACAGGCGGGCCTGGGAAAAACGAGTTTCACACGCTAGGGGATTTAAAAAATTTACTTAAAAGCAAGGCTAATTTAGATCTCACTATCGCTAAAAGCAAACCCGATCAAGTGATCTCGCCTTTGATGTTACAGATTAAAAACCCTAGCGATCCGGAGGCCACGCTTTTTATTGGGGGTCCTATGGCAGAAAAATTAGGCTGGGTTGCTAGTGGCATGATTTTAAAAAAGGGTGAAACACGCGATTCGGTAAATATCCGTATCCCTTTTTATAGCACCACTACAGAAATTTATGATAAGGCTGGGGATAAATATTTGCTTAAAAGCGATTTTTTCATGACTAATTCTAAAGACCCTATGGCAACCCCGCCCACAGAGCAAAAATGGGATGTGGAGAGCTCCATTTTAGAAATGCGCGATAAAACCCCTATCACCCCTAAACCCGTGCGCCAGACTATCACTTTTGATCAAGCCGGTAAAATGCAATCTAAGCCTATCACGCTTAATTTTAAAGGTAACCCCCTTGTTTATTCAATCAATAAAAGCGATGATTTTGAATCTAGCGATGTACCCTATGAAGATTCTAGAATCTACCAAGTTTCTCAAGACGGCAAACCTAAGGGAATATTAAGAAACATGCGCATTGATGATGATGGAATCATTCATTTATCCTTTAGCAATGGAGCGATTGAAACGATGGGGCGGGTGGGCATTGCGGCCTTTACTAATAATCAAGGGCTTAAAAAGGTGGGGAGTAATTTATTTGATATTAGCAACGCTACGCGCAATGGCCGCGCTGTACCTTTAAGCGGAAACCCCATTTTAGGCTGGGATAGAGATGATGGCAAACTTAAATTTGGCAAGATCATGCATAAATATTTAGAAACTAGTAATGTTAATGCCGGGCGATCTTTAACAAATTTAATTTTAATGCAACGGGGTTATTCTATGAATGCTAAAGCCTTTACAACGGGCGATGATCTAATCAAAGAGGCCATTAATTTAAAGAAATAATCCATGCCTTGTAACTATGTAGAGAAGAAATTTAAAGAACTCGTTTTGTTTTTGTATAAGGGGGAGTATCAAATTCCGCGCTTCCAGCGTAATTTTGTGTGGAAAAAAGAGCAGATAGCTAGATTCATTGATAGTATTTTAAGGGGCTTTCCCACAGGGAGTTTTGTATTATGGAAAACAAAAGAAAGATTGCAGGCGTGCCGTGAAATTGGGGGTTTTACGCCTAAATGGCCTGATCTTGGGGAATATGTGTACTATGTCTTAGATGGGCAACAACGCATGGGAGCGCTGTTTTTAGTCTATTATGGGTTACAGGTAGCTAAGGGTGGTGATTATAAGGATATTTTATTAAGGGTAAAACCTGATGAAAACGGGGAATGTTGTTTTGTTAAAAAACCTAAGGAGTTGGTTAGAGAAACAGTCGTGAGTGCTTATGATTTGCTCAATAAAAGTATTTTAGACATACAGGACGAATACGAATTAGAAGTTAGAGTTGCTAGGGATTTTGAAAGTTTTAAAACAAATCTTGAAAACTACCAATTTCCTATCATTGAGATCACAGACACCACTTTAGAAGAAATTGTAGAAATCTTTACACGCATTAACACAGGAGGCACCAAACTAAGCCTCCCTCAAATCCTCTGTGCTAAGTTTTATATCCCCCCTGTAAATCACCACCAAAGCATACAAAAAGGTTTTGACTTAGAAGAGCGTTTTGAAGAACTAAGAGAAGAGCTAGATCGCTTAGATTATGGCTTTGATTTTAGCCAATGTGTAGTGGTTTTACAACTTATTTCCTATATTTTGCAACTTAGTGCATCCGGTAGATTAACAGAGAAAATTTCTACTCCTACCCTTTTAAAATTAGAACCTAAGCTTGTACAAAAGCAATGGGATTTTATTGCCCCTTGTTTTAAAAATGCCGCCCATCTACTCAAACATGATTTTAAAATCCCCTCTTTTGACTTCTTACCCTCCGCTAACTCTTTAATGCTCATGGCCTATTTCTTTGTTTTAAGCGAGGGAAAAAGCCCTAATGCTAGCCAGATTACAAATTTACAAAAACTCTTTTTTAGAAGTACCTTTTTTAGTTCTGGTCCAGTGGGCGATACCCTACTCAAACAACTAGGCTTGATTCGCCGGATCTATCAAGAGGAAGCTATTGATTTTGATAAGGAATTGTCTTATTACATCACAGAAAAATATTTAATGGAGGAAAAACTTAATATTAAAAGTGGATTTCAGAGGGGTATTCTTTGTGTTTTAGCAACCTTAGAGCCTAAAAACTTTGATAATAATAGTAAAGTGGTTTTAGATCATCTCTTTTTAGTAGACAAACAAAAAAGAAATATCCACCACTTCTTCCCTAAAAATTATCTTAAATCTATAGGCGTGGAAAATGCAGATGTACTTGCTAATATCACCCTCATTAGTGCAAGTTTAAACCAAGCCATTAAAGACACCCCTCCCAAGCAATATATTAAAAGTTATCAGCAAAATAACCCGGATTTAGAGAGGATTTTAAAAACCCACTTAATCGCTTTAGACGATTCTAAAGTTTTAGAGGATTATCAAAAGTTCTTATCCATGCGTGCGCGTTTAATTTTAGAGAAAATCCGCGAGATCACCTAAAAAAGGATAGCGATGTGGTGTTTAGGGATTGAATATAAGGGAAATGGGGATTTAGATACGCTTAAGGGTGTGCTGTGTCGTTATGGGTTTTCTAAATTAATTGGTGGCGTGTATATTTTAAGTTCGCACTATACCAATCCATTAGCCCAAATTTATGCCTGTCTATCTGAAATAAAAACCTTTTTAAATAGCTCCAATCTTGAGATTAAAAGTTTTCAAATTAGCGAGTTAAACGATCTAAGCAGTTGTTTAACAATAACCCAAAATACCACCACAAAACCTAAAACTCCCTATATCCCTCCAAAAAGCACCTACGATCACATTGGAGAAAAGAAAATTGCACTCTCTGAGACTATTTTTAAAGATTATGATTTTAAAGATTTAGAAAAGGCTTATTTTCTTTATACAGATGCTGGGGTTAAAGAAAATGAGGTGATGTGTGGATTTTGCCTTTATTCTTTTAAGGAGGGGTATTTTGAAGAGATTAATCGCTACAAATGCCCCTTAAAATCAGAACTCAATGAAAGTTTTAAAGCTGAAAAACAAGCCATTATTACAAGTATGAAAAATTTACAAGCCATGCTTAAAACCAATAAATTAGATTCTAGCTATAAACTCTTTGTCATAGGGGATAATCAGGCGGTGATTAATGGTTATAGGTGTAAGAACGAGGGTTTTATTCTTGAGAGTGGCTTTATAAATATTGAGTATAAATGGTGCAAGCGCGGTTCTGATGCGTGTAATAAAGTAGTAGATGCCATCGTTAATCTAAGAGGGTAGCGCGCTTAATTACATATTTTTTTAAACCCATTAAAGTAGGTATTTATGCAACTTAATAGCGAACAATTACAGGCTATCAAAGCCCCTTTAGGGCGTAATTTAGTGATTGCCTCTGCTGGTACGGGTAAAACTTCTACTATTGTGGGGCGGATTTTACACCTGCTTACAAGTGGCATTGATCCGCGCCAAATTCTTTTACTCACCTTTACCAATAAAGCCAGCCAAGAGATGAAAGATCGCCTAGCACGCTACACTAAAGAAGCTGAAAAAATTGAAGCCGGGACTTTCCACGCTGTAGCTTATCGCTTTCTTAAACTACAAGACCCCTCTTTAAGTTTAAAACAACCCACAGATATGCAAACTTTGCTTAAGAGTTTTTTAGCAGAAACAGAAAAAGAAAGAGTTTATAGCGCGAAGTATTTATACGAGTTGTATTCTTCTTATCTGAATGAAAATTGCACCCAAAGTTTTACAGATTGGTTGTTAAAGCGCACCCCTGATCAAGAGGAATATACAGAATTATATGAATGCGCGCTAGAGCTTTTTGAAAGCTGTAAAAGAGAACAGCACTATGTGGATTATAACGATCTCTTAATTCTTTTTAAAGAGCAGATAAAGCACCAACCTAAAACCTTTTGTGAAGTTTTATGCGATGAGTATCAAGACACTAACCCCTTACAAGATTCAATTTTAGATGCCCTGCAACCTGCTAGCCTTTTTTGTGTGGGGGATTATGATCAAAGCATTTATGCCTTCAATGGGGCAGATATTTCTATTATTAGTAATTTTACACAAAAGCACAAAAACGCACAGGTTTTTAGTTTGCGCAAAAATTACCGATCCTCTGGGGCTATTTTAAATCTGGCTAACCGCGTGATTGCTAATAACCCGCGTATTTATCCTAAAAGCTTAGAAGTGGTGAAACAAAATAACCCCTCTACCCCTCAACTTTTGGTTTATGACGAGTTAATAGATCAATATCAAGGCATTGCTAAGAGAATTGCGCTAAGGGGGCGCTTTGAGGAAGTGGCTATTCTTTTTAGAAATAACGCTAGCGCAGAAGGCTGTGAGGCGGCTTTGCGGCTACTTGGTATCCCTTCAATTCGCAAAGGCGGGGTGGGTTTATTTGAGACTAAAGAGATAAAATTACTCTTAGATGTTTGTGCCTTTTTAATCCGGCCTAAGGAAATGGTAGCAACCATGCAAATTTTAGGCTATGGGCATGGGATAGGGGCTAAGTTGTGTGCTGAGCTTTATGAGGGTTTGCAGATTTTAGGCGAGGGTAATAGTTTAAAGGGCTTGCTTACCCCTAATCAAAAAGAGCCCTATGCTAGTATAAAGCGCCCCCAAATGGGTTTATTTGAAAATCTCATGCTCAATACCTCCACCTTTGATCTGCACTCTGATTTTAAAGATCACCCCCTTTTAAGCCACCCTAAAATAAAAACACCTATTACGCGCTTTTTAGAAGATCTGTATATCCTTTGTAAAACCCACTCTTTTAAAACCCCTGCTAAAAGCCTAGAGCACATCATGCAATCTGTGTGGTTTGAGAACATTATGCAAAAGCTTGCGCGGGATCGCGCTAAAAATAAAGATGGGAGTGTGGATACAGATCGCTATGAGCAGGCTTTAGAGAAAATTAAAAGGCGGGGGGAATTACTTGTACAGATGTCTAGTAAATATAGCCATTTGAAAGATTTTATTAATGAAATAGGGCTTGACTCTCAAGAAATGGGTAGTGGGAGTGGGGTACACTTACTCACCGTGCATGCAAGTAAGGGGCTTGAATTTAGCGAGGTGTATGTGATTGATTTAATGCAAAAGCGCTTCCCTAATATTAAGTTAGCTAAACAAAATGGAGGTTTAGAGGAGGAGCGCCGTTTGTTTTATGTGGCAGTTACTAGGGCTAAGGATCATCTTTATCTATCCTATGCAAAAGAGGACCGGCGTAAAAAAACCCGTTATGAACCCTCATGTTTTTTAGAAGAAGCAGGGCTTTTACAACTAGTGCTATAAAAACCTTTGCTATAAGGAGTGTCAAAAAGTTAGTTTTTAGGACGATTTGGTAAGCGCGTTTAGATTTTTTAGGGCTAGGTGCACAAGAATAAATAAAAGAGTTACATGGAAAAATTTGTGGATAAAAATCACTTTTTGGTTACTAAGACAGATTTAAAGGGAGTGATCACCTATGCCAATAAGCCCTTTATAGAGATTGTGGGGGGCAGTGGAGAAAAAGACCTTTTGTATAAGCCCCATAACATAGTGCGCCATCCAGAAATGCCTAAGATCATTTTTAAACTTCTTTGGGATAACATCAAAGCCCAGCATGAAATCTTTGCCTACATTAAAAATAAAACCTTTGATGGGCATTTTTATTGGGTTTTTGCCAATGTAACCGCCTCTGTAGATGAATTACACAATTCTATCGGGTATTATTCTGTGAGGAGAGCTCCCAATAGAAAAGCCCTTGAGGTGATCATTCCTCTTTATACTTCTTTGTTATCCGCTGAGAAAACACAGGGAATACAGGCTAGTTACAGTGCCCTCCAACAAGTTTTACAAAAACAAGGCTGTGATTACCACCAATGGGTCAACCAGCTACAACGATTATAAGGACGGTGCATGTTTAAATGGATTTCAGGCGACTCTGATCTTGCTATCCAAAAAATCCATGAGTTTATCACTCAGGTTAGAGACGGGTATTTGGAATGCCGGATTATAGATATTGATGAGAAAAGCCCCTATAGCGCTATGATGCATGGTTTAAACGATCTGCTAGATCAAATCGAATCCTTATTTCGTGAAATGGATGCATGTGTACAGGCGGCTAAAGAAGGGAGGGATTATCGCAACATCTTTTTAGAAGGGTATAGGGGGATTTTTAAGCAATATGGAGAGCATGTGAGATCGCATGTTGATGGAATCATTGCAAGCAATAATAGTAAGATTGTACAACGATTATTAGAAATGGGAGGGGGCGCTAAGGGGATTTTAGCCATATTAAGCGAACTTAGCCGGAGGGTACAGCAGTGTACAGAGAATAAGCAATTAGCGCAAAATATTGAAGAGAGTTCTTTAAAAAGCCAAGATGAAATCTTAGGTATTCACACTAATTTAGATAATTTTAGCGCGCATTGCTCCCATGTTAATACGGTTATGGAAGAGTTGAAAAAGAACATGGATTTTATCATGCAGGTTGCTGATATTATTAATGATATTGCTAATCAGACTAATTTACTCTCTTTAAATGCGGCTATTGAGGCAGCTAGAAGTGGCGAACATGGGCGCGGTTTTGCAGTGGTGGCTGATGAAATTAGAAAACTTGCTGAAAGGGTGGCTAAGGAAGTTAGTAGCATTAAGGGTAGTTTTAGTGGTTTTAAAGAAGAAATTGATAAGTTAGAGGAGGCGTTTTCAGAAGTAACAAGTTTAAGTACAGAGATTAGCGCGCATTTTCAAGATTTTTTAAAGGTGCTAGAGGCCTTTGTGCAAGATAGCCGTAAAAGTTTAGAGAATAATAAGGGGTTAGAACAAGGGCTTGGTAAAATCATGTGCCATATTGAGTGGATTATTTTAAAAATGCACATTTATAAAAGCGTACTCACCAATGAGACCGGACACATCACTTTAGAAAAGGCACTCAATGATAAAGCCAAAACCCTAACACAGGAAGTTTTAGCCCATGTTAAGGATCATTATAAGTTAGATGAGGTAGAACAAATGGCAGCGCGCTTGCAAGCATTAGATGCCGTTGAACTAGATTAATGGATAAAGGAATAATATGAAATATGTTTTAACTATGGTAGTAGCGGTGGTGTTTTTAGGGTGTTTTATCGGCGGGCTTGCCTTTGAACGGTTTGTCTTAGGCAAACATAAAGCTGAAAGTGGTAGTGAAATTAGCATGCAAATTCAAAGTAAGCAAATGGTTATCCCCGGGAGTTATAACGCGCATCTTCTTTTTAGTAGCGCTAATGCACTCTTAAAAACAGAAAAACTAACCCCTGAACAAGAACAAGAGATCAAAGAGAGTTTTAAACAAATTAATGATCTTGTAAAAGATAGCCATTTATGCCAACAAACTTCTTATAGCCTAAAGCCTAATTACACTTTTAAGCAGGAATTAAGCGGCTATTCTTTGCATGCCTTAATGATCTGTAATATTCCCACTCCCAAACTAAGCGACTATGAAACCCTTAAAAATAAAATCTCTGAAGTGGTGGCAAAGAGTGCTTTATTTGTACTTAACACGCCCGCTCTTTATGCCAAAATGCAAGAATCAGATATAGTAGCCCTGCAAGGCGCGCTATTAAAAGAAGCTCAGGATAAAGCTAGCTTTTTTAGCCAGAAATTTAAACGACAATGCGCTATTAAAAGCCTAGATTTTTACCCTAATCATTTCCCCATGCGCTTTAAAGTAGAGGGGCAACAAGATAGCAAACAAACCTTTAACCTCACGGCTAGACTCACGGTGGGTTGTTAGAAATGTGCTATAATGCCGCCCTATTACACTAAAGGTTAGAATGTGAAAATTGCCGTTTTGATGAGTGGGGGGGTGGATAGCTCTTATAGCGCTTATTTGTTAAAACAAGCCGGCCATGATTTATTAGGGCTGTATTTAAAACTACATGGAAAAGAAGAAAAACATGCCATGTACATTAAAAATTGCCAAGAAGTGGCTTCTTTTTTAGATATTCCATTTGAAGTAGTGGATTTACAAGAACCCTTTAAAAAACAAGTCTATGAAGTTTTTATTGACACCTACAAAAATGGCCAAACGCCTAACCCTTGCGCTTTGTGTAACCCTTTAATGAAATTTGGTTTGGGGCTAGAATTTGCCCTTAATCGCGGGTGTGAAAAGGTAGCTACAGGGCATTATGCTAGATTAATGCGTATTCAGGGTGTGTTGCGCATTCAAGAAGCCTTTGATTTAAGCAAAGATCAAAGCTATTTTTTATACGCGCTCCCACAACGCGCCATTGATGCGCTTATCTTTCCACTAGGTGCTTTATTAAAAAGTGAGATCAAACCCAAAGCCCTAGAAGTTATGCCTTTTTTGGGGAGTTTACAGACTTATAAAGAATCCCAAGAAATTTGCTTTGTAGAGGGTTCTTATATTGATACGCTTAAACAACATACCAATGTAGATCAAAAAGGTTTAGTGCGTAATTTAAAAGGGGAGGTGGTGGGTACACATAAGGGCTACATGCACTATACCATTGGTAAACGCAAGGGTTTTACAGTCCAAGGGGCACACACCCCCCATTTTGTTGTGGGCATCCATGCTAAAACCAATGAAATTATTGTAGGGCAAAAAGAGGACTTAGCGATCTTTACTTTAGAAGCTGAAAATAAATCCCTACCTTCTAATTTTAAAACAGGTACCTACATGGTTAAGGTGCGCTATAGAAGTACCCCCACTAAAGCCCAGATCACTTTAAACCACCAAACTATCTACGCCACCTTTGAAGAGCCAGTTTATGGTGTGGCTCTAGGGCAGGCGCTGGTAGTCTATGAAAAAGACTGCGTCTTAGGGGGAGGCGTTATCACCAAGAGCGCCTAAAATTTCCAGTGAAAACTAGCATGAAAGGTAGAAGTTGGTGATACGCCTGAGCCCATGTTAGGCACATGAATCTTAACATGCTTTTGGCACTTGCTTACAAAATTATCATACTGGTAAGATAGAATATTTGAAAAATTGCGGGTTGTCAAACGCTTAAGCACTTGATTTGCATCACCTAAAACTAAAGCATCAAATCTAGCATTAAAAAGCCGTCTTATCTTTTTACCGGCAATTAAAGCTTCAAGATTTAAGATAGTTAGATTAGATTTACCCATAACACTCCCACGCCGGCGGTATAAGATACTCGTAGTTCTAGGGGCTGCTAATCGCTTAAGCACTTGCTTAGTATTACCTAAAACAAAGGCATCAAACATAGCATTAAAAGTACGCCTCTCTTCTTTACCAGCAACTAAAGACCCGATACTTAAAACAGACAACCTTAAAGGATTAACAAGCACGCTAGAATCCCTAGCGTAGCCAACTTCAACATGCGCCACGCGGCTCACAAAGACCGCAAAAATCAATGGCTTAAATACCCCATCAACCAACTCCTGATTTTTTATTTTAGTGAAGACTCGTATTTTAACATGCAAAATCTTAGGCTTTTTTGAGAAAAGACTTAGGGGTTTTATTTTCTGTTACAATATTATTTTAGAGTTAAAAAATCAGACCTTGAGCTGGCAAAATTTATAGTGGAGAGTGTTATGTTAAAGTTATTTTATCCGTTTATAATTGTAGCGGCGTTAGTGGGGGTTGTGTGCGCAAAACCTAATTTGTATATTCTTGCTACAGGGGGAACTATTGCCGGGCGTTCTTCTAGTGGGCTAAATAGTGCTTATCACTCTGGAGTGTTATCTGTAGATAGTTTAATTAGTGCCATTCCACAAGCTAAAGACTTAGCCAATCTTAAAGCTGAGCAAATCAGCAATATCGGCTCTCAAGAAATGGACAATCAAGTTTGGCTTAAACTAGCTAAACGGGTACAGGCTTTACTCTCTAAAAAAGATGTAGATGGGGTGGTGATCACACATGGCACAGATACAATGGAGGAAACGGCTTATTTTTTAGATTTAGTGATTAAAAGCCATAAACCTATTGTAATGGTTGGGGCAATGCGCAATGCTAGCTCTTTAAGCGCAGATGGTCCCCTTAATCTTTATAACGCTATTGCAGTGGCTAGTGATCCTCAATCTAAAGGCAAGGGGGTTTTAGTGGTGATGAATGATACTATCCATGCAGCCAGAGAAGTGAGTAAAACACACAGCACAGATGTCGCTACTTTTAAATCTCTTAATAGTGGTCCCTTGGGCAAAGTACTTTATGGGCATGTGCGCTTTTACATGCAGTCTTTGCGCAAACACACGCTAGAAAGTGCTTTTGACATTACTAAGATTAATCATTTGCCTCGCGTAGATATTATCTATAGCCATGCTAATGATCATGCAGATTTAATACAAAGTGCGATCCAACATGGGGCTAAAGGAATTATTAGCGCGGGCGTGGGTAATGGTAATCTTTATCCGTCTGTGTTAAATGCGCTAGCAAGTGCCGTAAAACAGGGAGTAGTGGTGGTGCGCTCTAGCCGTGTGGGGAGTGGGTTTATCACACCACTAGGTGAAATTGATGATTCTAAATATGGCTTTTTAACTAGCGATAATCTCAACCCCCAAAAGGCTAGGGTACTTTTAATGCTAGCCTTAAGCCAAACCCATAATCGCCAAAAAATCCAAGAGTATTTTGAGACGCATTAAAACCATGCTAAATAGTTTATTAGAGAATAAAATTAGACTTTTGGCTTTGTTCTATCAACTTTAAGTCGCATTCTTGACATTTTATTTTTAGGCTACTAGACTACTAGTTCTATTTTTTTGAAAGGATTTTTATGGTATCGTCTAACAAGCAACAAGCAACAAGCAACAAGCAACAAGCGACAAGCGCGTAGCGTTTTCTCTCTAGCTTTTACCCGCTCTGTTACCTTAATCGGTGTTCTTAGTTTTGTCTCTTTAGCGCCTTTAAGTGCGGAGAGAAAAGGTGGTTTTATAGAGGGAGGTTTTCAGTATTCTAATTTTGGCGGTAAGGATAACTCTAGCTCTCAAGAAAGTACAAATGCTAACATAGCAAGTTATACTTCCACCACAACCTATAACGGTAATCTCTTTGGAGGGGATATTCAAATTGGTTATAAACAATTTTTTGGCAAAACAAAACGCTTTGGTTTGCGTTTTTATGCTTTTTTCAGTGGTCAGGGTGGGAGCGCAACTGTTGTTCCGGGTAAGGGGAGCTACAATACCTTTAATTACAACCAATCCTTAGCCGATCTCTTCTATGGTGTGGGCATGGATATGCTCTTTAATTTTTATGATAAGAATGAAAAAACCTTTGGTATGGCTCTTGGTGTGATGGGAGGGGGGAGTTCATGGTTAACGGGAAATAATCAAAATGGAACATGTATTCCCAATCCAGATGGTACTTGTCAGGTATCATCTCAGATAACAACTCGGTACGGGCAAGTCATCGTTAACATTGGTTTAAGGGCTAACTTTAGCAAACATCAGGGTATTGAATTTGGCGTGCGTATCCCCACCATTAACTATCCTTATTACTCCTACTCCAACACCCAGTCCCCTATCTCTAATAATACTTATGGGAATACTTATTCTAGTAGTACTACAGAAACTATCACCCTCAGACGCAAAGTTGCTGTTTATATCAACTATGTGATCAACTTTTAGGGGGTTAATCTATGCTTACTTTGTTAGATACAAAGTGGCATAGGGTTTTAGGTTTAGTAAAACTTTAAACTAAATACTGCGGTGGAAAATCTGTAGGCATTTTTAAAGATAAGAATGGGTTAGAGAAGCGTTAGGTTGTTTGTTGTAAAGATTATAGGTGGCTCTCATTGTATAAACTCTTCTTTCTCATTGAGTGCTTAATACTATTAGCTTTAACCAACAACTATTTAGAACATGATGCCAAAAGGACGGTGTTTTAATTTGGCGGTATTGTAGGTTTTCTTAATAATGTTGGTATGACTGTGGTTAGTTCAGGGCGGGTATTCAACATTTAAGGGCAATGACTTTCTTAAAACTGGAGAGTTTTTTATGCTTCATCTAAACGGTCTAATAAATAATCTAATTCCAAATCCTTATATAAAACCTAATCCCTCGATATTTTACCTTTTTCTCTACATCCTCAGTGTCACTTTATATAATTCATGATATGCATACTCATCTAGATCCAACACTTTACGCAAGACACGCACCCTAGTTATAGATTCTGCATATCTCAAAACTAGCTTAAGAGTCTCTCTTAGATCCAGACAGGCCCCAAAATCCTCATGGACTTCTTCTAATTCTTCGCTAAAATACTGATTATTGTGATAACCATTCAAAGTTTTTCTTCTCTTTCTCCTTACACTCCCGTTTATCGAGAGAATAAAAAATTTTCCATGCCTGTTGGCAAGCCGCTCTATTTTACTCCAACAACTGGTGGTAATCTTTTAACTTACTTTCCTCAGAGAGCTGAATCGCATGTAAAAAAGAGGTTAGAGATTCAAAGGCGGGTTTAAAATCCTCTTGAAATTTTGCATTTTCTTCAAAGTTTGTGTGATCTAGAATCTCTTTACAAAAAACTCTACAACTTTTTAGATTCTTCTAAATCTACCCCCTCTTTAATCAGAGATAGGTGAAGAAACCAGCACTTCTCAGCATCATATGAAACCCTTCTACTCCTCTCAACGCAAAAGAGGTCTCAAACTTCTTGTTATATGCCTCAGCCAACTCTCTCTGTCGATTATATTCATCCATCTGTCGCTTATATTCTTCAGCAACACAGGTTTATACACCTCCCACGCCTTTTTAAAGGCTCTAGGTAAGTTTGAAAATCACTATAATTCTGATTAGAGGCTTGATTCTGAAGGTAGCTAGCCATTTTTAAGACATTTAGCATGCGAGCTCCTTAAGAACAATAAAAACAACTAAAGAGGAAAAATGAAAGTAAGAAAGATTAACCCACCGTAAAATCTAGAGAGGCTAAAAAAGTGTTCTTTTTTAAAAAATAATTAGAGTTTTATTTTAAACCTACTCCTCACTTTTAAGGCGTTCTATAAACCTTTATTTTTAACAAAGTAAATAACATTTTATTGCAAATTGTGCCGTGTATGTCAAAAAGTTAGGTGCTTCAATTAGCGGCATTGTAGACCTTGCCAATTGCACTAGCGATCGTGCCTTGTTGGCGCGGTGGGTGCTAAGCGCATTTTAAGGCGATTGTCTGTATCCTCCCCCAAGATGAAGTATTTAATAAGGGGAGCACTTGAAACAACCCGAAGACATGACACAAGAGGAGCTAGCAAATCTAATTAGATCTAAGCCAGTTGATCTCTCAAATTTAGAATCTGATCACATTCCCCGTTTAACAAAAAATTCGTTTATCCATCATAAAGGCAAACACGCTGGGGAGTGGAGAGACCAAGCAGAGGAGCGCAAGGTTAGACAATATGTATTAAAGCATATGGGCAACTTTGACATCACTAAAAG
>NZ_CABIKG010000008.1 GCF_902196125.1 Helicobacter suis | reverse complement strand
TTAAATGTCAAAGATCGCTTGCCTTTAGCATTGCTATTTAGAGCATTTGCTATTTAGCAAAAGGGGCATTTTATAGTTTTTAAGCTTAAGGGGGGCTTAATTGGCTGTAATTATTAATCAGGATATGCATCGCGTTTTTAGCATGCATTAAGCGGCTTAATTGATCAACTTATAAATGTGCCCTTATTTTGCATATGTTAGCTTTCTAAAAATAGGCTGTGTTACTCAAAGACTAACAATTTTTAGTATAATGGGGGCACTAACTTATATAAAGGAGAGTCTATGTCATCTGAAGTATCAAAACACGACAATCCTATTGAGGATAATAGCAGACGGGATTTTTTAAAATCAGTGGCCATCACTTCGGCTATGGGTAGTGCAGGTTTGCTCACCCCCCCAGCTCTAGCCGCAAAAGCCCAACAAGCCCAAAGAGATTGGAAATGGGATAAGGCGGTGTGCCGTTTTTGCGGTACGGGTTGTGGAATTATGGTCGCTACTAAAGATGATAAAATCGTGGCGGTTAAAGGCGATCCACTCGCTCCTGTTAATAGAGGTTTAAACTGCATTAAAGGTTATTTTAACGCTAAAATCATGTATGGGGCTGATCGTTTAGTAGAACCGCTTTTGCGGGTGAATGAAAATGGCGAGTTTGATAAAAAAGGTAAATTTAAACAAGTCTCTTGGCAGCGCGCCTTTGATGAAATGGAAAAGCAGTTTAAAAAGTATTACAATGAAATCGGGGTTACTGGGGTTGGGGTTTTTGGGAGCGGACAATACACAATCTCAGAGGGCTATGCAGCTAGCAAACTTATGAAAGCCGGCTTTAGGGGCAATAATATCGATCCAAATGCGCGCCACTGCATGGCTAGCGCGGTAGCAGGGTTTTTACAAACCTTTGGTATTGATGAGCCTAGCGGGTGTTATGATGATATTGAAGAAACAGATACGATCATCACTTGGGGGGCAAATATGGCTGAAATGCACCCCATTTTATGGTCTAGGGTGAGTGATAGAAAACTTAGTAATCCAGATAGAGTACGGGTGGTCAATCTCACCACTTTTTCTAACCGCACCTCTGGCGTAGCGGATATGGAAATTATCTTTACACCCAATAGCGATCTAGCTATCTGGAATTACATCGCGAGAGAAATTGTTTATAAACACCCTGATGTGATCGATCAAGACTTTGTTAGTAAACACACCATCTTTACAACCGGCTATGCAGATATTGGCTATGGCATGCGCAATAACCCCAACCACCCCAAATTCCGCCCCAGTGAAAAAGAGATTGTAAAAAAGCAAAATGCCATCACTTTAGATAAAGAAGAGGCAATTGCTTTGCAACATTTAGGGGTTAAAGCAGGTCAGGTATTTGAAATGAAACACCAAAAAGAGGCGGGTAAACACTGGCAAATTACTTTTGAGGAATTTAAAAAAGCCCTTGAACCCTATACCTTAGACTATGTCGCACAAGTGGCTAAGGGCGATGCTAACGAGCCTTTAGATGGCTTTAAACAAAAATTACAAACTTTAGTCAATCTTTACATAGAAAAAGGGCGTAAGGTTGTGAGCTTTTGGACTATGGGGTTTAACCAACACACCCGCGGTTCTTGGGTTAACGAACAAGCTTACATGGTGCATTTTCTTTTAGGCAAACAAGCTAAACCGGGCTCTGGGGCATTCTCTTTAACCGGCCAACCTAGTGCTTGTGGGACTGCTAGGGAGGTGGGTACTTTTGCTAATCGCTTACCAGCTGACATGGTTGTTACAAACCCCGAACATGTCAAAACAGCTGAAAAACTCTGGCATTTGCCAAAAGGTACAATCAATCCCAAACCCGGTTATGACTTTTTGGCGATGATGCGCGCGCTTGAAGATGGCAAGGTTAAATTTATCTGGGTACAGGTTAATAACCCTTGGCAAAATACGGCTAATGCTAACCACTGGATTGCAGCAGCTAGAGAAATGGATAATTTTATCGTGGTGAGTGATTGCTATCCGGGGATTAGTGCAAAGGTAGCAGATTTAATTTTACCTACCGCAATGATTTATGAAAAATGGGGGGCTTATGGCAATGCAGAGCGCCGATCACAACACTGGAAACAACAAGTTACACCGGTGGGTTCTGCAATGAGTGATACTTGGCAAATTTTAGAATTTGCTAAACGCTTTAAACTCAAAGAGGTTTGGAAAGAGCAAAAAGTCAATGATAAGCTCACCCTGCCTAATGTTTTAGCTGAAGCTAGAAAAATGGGTTACCATGAAAACGATACACTTTATGATGTACTCTTTGCTAATAAATACGCTAAGAAGTTTTTAGCTAGCGATCCTGTTGGTAGGGGTGCGCCTAACTCAGAAGTACACGGGGATAGACGCCATGTAATAGGCAGTGATGGCAGACCCTTTAAAGGTTATGGTTTCTTTATCCAAAAATATCTCTGGGAAGAATACCGCAAATTTGGTATCGGGCATGGGCATGATTTGGCCTATTTTGATGACTACCACCGCACTAGAGGTTTGCGCTGGCCTGTGGTTAATGGCAAAGAAACTAGATGGCGTTTTAATACAAAATACGATTACTACGCTAAAAAAGCTGCACCTGATTCAGACTTTGCCTTTTATGGAAAACTCATGAAAAAGGTAGTAAGTGGCGATCTTAAGGGTCCACAAACTAAAGAACCTAAAAGTTTAGAAAATAAAGCTAAAATTTTCTTCAGACCCTTCATGAAAGCCCCTGAACGACCCGATAAAGAATACCCTTTCTGGCTAGCTACCGGGCGGGTTTTAGAGCACTGGCACAGCGGTACAATGACTATGCGCGTACCGGAGCTTTTTAGAGCGGTGCCTGAAGCGCTTTGTTATATGAACAGCAAAGATGGGGAAAAATTAGGGATCAATCAAGGCGATGCGGTGTGGATTGAATCACGGCGCGGTAAAGTAAAGGCTAGAGTGGATATGCGCGGGCGCAATAAACCCCCCGTAGGTTTAGTTTATGTGCCTTGGTTTGATGAGAATGTTTTTATCAATAAGGTTTGTTTAGATGCCACCTGCCCTATTTCTAAGCAAACTGATTATAAAAAGTGTGCGGTGAAGATCACCAAGGTTTAGGATGCAGAGACGAGCTTTCTTGCAAACTGCATTCAAGGGGGCTTGTCTATGTGTGGGAGGGGGGGCGTTTTTAGGTGCAATGCTTAAGGCTAAATATAGCCAAGATGCCTACGCGCTTAGACCTCCGGGGGCTGAAGATGAAGCGCGCTTTTTAAGCCTGTGTATCCGCTGTGCGCTATGTGTAAAAGCCTGCCCCTATGATACGCTAAAACTTGCCACTTTATTAGATTATCCTAAAATGGGCACTCCCTTTTTTGAAGCGCGCAAAACCCCTTGTTATCTCTGCCCAGATATTCCATGTATTAAAGCCTGCCCCACCGATGCGCTAGATAAAAAACATCTTAAAAAAGATCAAGGGATTTCTTCGCTAAAAATGGGGATTGCCGTGATTGATCCGGTGGCTTGTGTGGCGTTTTGGGGGGTGCGCTGTGATGTGTGTTATCGTGTCTGCCCTTTGATAGATAAAGCCATTAAGTTAGAAAACAGACATAATGCCCACACCGGCGAGCACACTTATACTTTGCCGGTTGTAGAGCCTAGTGCGTGTGTGGGCTGTGGGCTTTGTGAACGCGCTTGTATCACTAAAGAACCCTCTATTAAAATTCTACCTACCGCCTTTGTAAGTGGTAAGGCAGGTAGCCACTATGTTAAAAGCTGGGATAGCCAAGAACAAAATCAAAAACGGCTTAAAAATGCTAAACCCAATACGCTTAATCCTAGAACAGATAACCCACTAGACTACCTTAACAAGGGGCTTTAATGCGCTACCTCATCGCTAGACGCATCGTGCAAATTGGCATTTTAGTACTTTTTATGAGCACTTCTGCTAGTTTTATTTTAAAGGGCAATTTGAGCGCTTCTATGCTTTTTAATACTATCCCACTTAGCGATCCTTTTGCTACTTTACAGGTTTTTTTAGCCAGTTTGCATGTAGACATGTTAGTACTCTTAGGGGCGTTATTAATAGGGGCAATCTATGGTCTTTTTTTAGGCCGTAGCTTTTGCTCTTGGGTGTGCCCTATTAATTTAATTGTAGATTTTGCTACATGGGTTAGGCGCAAATTTGCCTTTAAAGCCGTTAGTTTGACTCTGCCTAAAAACCTGCGCTACATTCTTTTAGCTTTAAGCCTTGTACTTTCTTTTATCCTTTCCCTACCCGCATTTGAAAGCGTATCTTATATTGGCATTGTACAAAGAGGTATTATTTATGGCACGGCTTCTTGGTTAATCGTTGGCTTTTTTCTCTTTTGTGTAGACACTTTTTTAGGCGATCGACTCATTTGCTCGCGCCTTTGCCCACTAGGTGCGTTTTATTCCATAATAGGCCGTTATGCGCTTTTAAAAGTAGAACACAATGCGATGCGCTGTACTAAATGCGATTTGTGTTTAGAAATTTGCCCTGAGGTACAAGTACTTTGGATGGTGGGGGTAGAAAGTGTAGCGGTGAATTCAGGGGAGTGTATCCGTTGCGGGCGCTGTATTGAGGTGTGTGAAGATGACGCGCTGCGCTTTAGTATTTTGGATTTAAAGGGGAGTTTTGGGCAACGCGCCTAATTTTGCTATCATGCATTGCTAAATTAATCCTTAAGGTTTGCTATGTTTTCAGGTGCTTATATCCGTTTTTTAAATCGCTTTGTTGCCAGTTTTGCCCAAACAGATCTAAACGATACTAAAGCTTTAGATCAAATCTGTTCTAGTTTACAAAATTTAGATGAATTTCCCTGCGAGGCTGCGCGTACTCTTACTAAAACTTTTATGCAATTAGCCAAGACTTTACAAACGCGTATAGAGCAATGTTCAAATTTGCACCAGCAAATCCAAGAATTAACAGAAAAACACCAATCTCTTGAAGCAGAATTTTCTATTAACCAAAAGATGATTGATGCTAATTTAAACGGATCGTGGTATATGCACTACCCTAAAGATGGGAAAATAGATGGCGCTACCCCTTTTATGTGGTCTAAGAGGTATCGCGAATTACTAGGTTTTCAAGATGAAAAAGAGTTTCCTAATTTACTCTCTGCTTGGGCAGAACGCATACACCCTGATGATGAGGAAAGAACCTATGCGGCCTTTTTTGCATGCTTAGCGGATAAAAGCGGAAAAGCCACCTATTCAAGCCAATATCGCTTAAAAAATAAGCAAGGGGTTTATAAATACTTTAATAATAATGGAGAGGTAAAACGCGATGAGTTAGGCAATCCAATTTTTATTGCCGGATCGATTCAAGATATTGATAATGAGGTACACCACAGAGAAGAATTAGACAAGGTAATTGAGCGATTTAATCTCTCTTTATCTCTTATCTCTGATCAACTCTTTGATATTTGTTTGCAAGGAACAGATATTTTAGACCCTAAAAATTCTTGTTGGTTTTCCCCGCATTTATCCCAAAGTGTGATGCATGCTAATGAAGTGTCTTTACAAAGCCTAATTAATTGTCTTTCTACTGAGAGTAAACCTCTATTTTTACAGGCATTAGAAAAATTAGCCTCAGATTTACAGCAAAACCAAGCGATCAAACCTATAGAATTAGAAATCATGATCAAACCTATAGATGAGACAAATCACTACGCTTATAAATTCCAAGCAACCGCGCTTAGAAAAGATGAGGGAAATTTGAGTACAAAGCGCATTGTGGGGGTGCTTTCTAATATTGATGCGCAAAAGAAGCAAGATGAGTATTTTGCCAAAGAAGAGGAATTTAACAAGCAAACTAAGGAAAATTTATCAAATATCGTTGAAGTGATTGCTAAGATTGATGGCATTGCTAAACAAACCAATTTATTAGCCCTCAATGCCGCCATTGAAGCCGCGCGCGCGGGCGAACATGGGCGCGGGTTTGCAGTAGTGGCTGATGAGGTGAGTAAGTTAGCCAGTAAAACCGGCGAAGCAACTAATGAAATTAGTACCTTGCTTAAATCCGAGCGTTAATGTTAGTTTTCTTTGCATGCGCTATTATCGCTACACTTATTTATACGCTTTTGCGCGAGCGTTTATCTCCGATGGTAGCACTCACCCTTGTACCTTTAGTTGGCCTGCTTGGTTTTTGGATTACTAGCGGAATTACTGGGCATAAGGTTGTTGCAAATAATTATGCCTATTTACTCAAACCTAAATCTATTAAGGTTTTTTTACATAAACTATCCCTAAACCTCCCAAAAGATCAAATCACCCATTTTAAAAAAGCCGCTTATAAAACCCTTAATCTTAATGATTTTAATAAAAAGCCTAAAAATGCTGTGATAAATGAAGAAGAAATTTATCAAGCCTATAAGGCCGGATTAAAAGCCCTTAAAATTCAAACCCCCTTTGAAAATGCTATAAAGCAAATGCTACAAACCCATTCTATTTGGCGTACTTTTTTAGATCACGCCCATGTACTTGTTTCCTATCTTAGACATGGCATTAACAAAGTTTTTAACATTGCAATGATGTTTATCTTTGCCATTCTCTTTTTTGCCATTCTTAATGACGCAGGGCTTTTTAACCCCTTAATTAAAACTATCATTGCTTTTTCTAAGGGAAATGTCATTGCTATTTGTATGGGTACATGCATCATCGCTACACTTGTACATTTAGACGGCTCAGGGGCTAGCACCTTTTTAGTAGTTATCCCCCCACTCTTGCCCATTTATGAACGCCTTAGACTTAATCCCTATCTTTTAATTTTATTAGTAGCTGCTAGCGCAGGGCTAGCTAATCTTTTACCTTGGGGAGGTCCTTTAGGGCGCGTGGCTAGTGTGCTTGGGGTAGAAACAAGTACACTTTATTATCCTCTTATACCCTTACAAGCCATTGGCTTTTGTTGTATCTTGCTTTTAGCAGTGATTTTAGGTTATAAAGAAACAAGGCGCTTAAAAGCTTTACCCTCTGATTTGCCCTCTAAAACTTCAAAAGAGATAGAAACCCCTAATTTAGAGGCAGCAAAACATTTTATCCCTAATTTATGCGTGGCGGTACTTGCCTTATCAGCGGTGGTGTGTAAAATTTTACCCCCTGAATTTTGCTTTTTAATTGCGCTTTGTGTTGTCTTGCTGATTAATTATGATAGCCCTAAAGCGTGCATGGCCAAGATTAAAGAATGCTCCCCTGAAGCGATTTCTATGGCCTTGATTTTATTAAGTGCGGGGGTGTATATTGGTATTTTAAGTGAATCAGGCATGTTAGAAGCCATTGCTAAGGATTTAACCGCCTATCTCCCCGCTTCTTTATTGCCCTCTTTGCAGTGGATCGTAGGCGCTTTAGGCGTACCTCTTAAACTAGTCTTAGACACCAATAGCTATTATTTTACCTTTTTTCCTATCATTGCCCATTTAGCCCCCTCAGATCAAGCCCAAAGTGTGGGTTATTGTATGCTCATTGGCGCGACTTTAGGTACTTTTATTTCGCCCTTTTCTCCAGCTCTTTGGTTAGGATTAGGGCTTGCTAAACTCTCTATAGGAAAACACATTGCTTATAGCTTTATTTGGCTTTGGGGATTATCTTTGATTCTCTTAGGTGTAGCTAGAATGCTTAATTTGGTAGGTTGATTGCCCTTTCAAGCTTATTCTTTGCCCTTTTTAAAAGTTTAAAAGAATAAGTGCGCAGATCAGCGCTTTTTTTAAGTTTAATCTCTATATTTTCTTGGATTTGTCTATCTAGCAGAGGGATTAGTAGGTTAGCAACTTTGCTAAGTTTTAAATGTACAATGATTGAGCCTATACTTTCTCTTTTAACTTGTAGCTTTACTACTTGGCTATTTAAAACTAGGCTTAAATAATGGGGGCTAATTATATTGTGATTTTTAATCTCAAGCCGCAAAATTGCACTACTTAGCACTACTTCTAAATCCTGTGGCATACAATAAGCAATCCCCACACTGCCATCTTTACTAAATAACACCTCATTTTGTTTAGGATAAAGTAATTTTAAATCTCTTTTAGGGTCTAAAAAAATTGTGCTAGCACTCAAATTAAAAGGGCTTAAATTACTCACACGGATAAAGGGCACACCCACACTTCTATAAGCAGCACTACCCGGTTCTATGGATTTTTTAATGTGCACTAAATCTTTTAATCTAGCATGCGGGTGGGTTTTGATCAAACTTTCGTTATATCCGTACTTTTCTTGATATACTTCCGCATCTAACCGCCTAGTTTTTAAAAAACTCTTTTTGAGGGTTTTAATGGTGTGATTTTTGGGAGTATAGATTAAAAGAGTTTCTAATAACAGCCATTCAGCGTATCTATAGGCTAATTTAGCTTGTTTTAAAAGAGATTTAATAGGAGTTAAACGCCGTTTTAAGCCGCATTTAAGAAGGGTATTCCCCCCCCCCCCCCCGCGAGGGCGCACTCTACTTCTAATTTAGCTCTCTCTAGTTCTTTATAGGCTTGCTGGCGCAAAACAAAACTTTTTTGGAGGTATTTAGCGATATGCTCTTGGATACTTTGGGGGATTTTGGGGATGGGCAAATCTAGAATATCCTTATCCTTGATCACGGGGTAAGAAGTGCCAACATTCCACTTTAAAAGATATTCTTTATATAATGGTAATCTTAACAATACCTGTAACACCTCTTTTCTGAACCCTCCAATCTCGCGTAGTACCACAAATGCGCCACTAACGATAATATTGGGCGCTGTGTGATCAATGGTGGCAACTGCTCCTCTATTTGGCCGCACTTTAGAAACTAGCAAATCGCCATGCTTAGCTAGAATTTTTGCATTGTCAGGAAGTTCTGCCTTTTCTAAAGAATGGTAGCAAATCGCGCCACTCCCAACCGCTATATCACTTATTTCAATGTAAAAATATCTAGAATGTTTCAGTGGGCAACTTTTCTTGTTATGCCAAAAATAAGAGCGGATAATATCCCAACCACCCGGGTAATTCTTAATCAACGCTTCAATTCTGTGATATTTCTCTTGATAATATTCCGCGTCTAATCGCCCGGTTTTTAAAAAACTCTCTTTGAGGGTTTTAATGGTGTGATTAGAGTTAGAGAGATTATCAATCAAACCCTTAGAATCTAGCCCTAACTGGCTACTTAGTAAATCCTGCGCCTCTTGATAAAGGGCTTTACTTTGCTCTAGGGCGTTGTAGGCGTTCTCTATCATCAAGTGTATTTTAGAATTTAAACGAAAGATAACATCAGGTATAGGCATTTCATTAAAGACAAATTCATAAAATCTAGGGTGTTCAGTTCCATACTGACTATAAGCTAATACGGTCTGTACATAACGACTTAAAGCAAAAACCATGAGTGTATTAGATGATATTTCTTGTGTTCGTGGACGATAGACAAGATATTCTGTTGAAAAAAATTGTCTTAGGTGTCTTTGTGGGACTACCGCCATTTCTTGCAAATATGACCTAAGGCGTGAAATTATAAAATCGCCCGCTTGTGCTTCTTGCTTGCTACTCCCAAATTTTTGGGCGTTAAACACTTCCCCCTCTTCTAAAAAATTATCTAAAGAGTGTGTCAAATCATAAACATATACGGCTTCATTAACTTGTAAGATATTTGACTTTATAAGATCAAAATAATCTGAAACTTTCTTATTAGACTTTAATATGTACAAAGCTTGTTGCCTTTTTGCACTATTAAATTCTGTACCTAAGATTAAATGTTTTTTCACTTCACTTAGTTTTAAAACACTCACTTCTAGGTGGGGGTATTTTTGGGCTAGGGGGTGGGACATGGGGTTTTCCTTACTAGATCAATATGTTAAAAAAAGTGCAAATTTTCGACACATTCTGTAAATATGTCGAAAAAATGTAAAAATTTCAACATATCAGTTCTTGAGATAAAATTCTAAATAAAGTTTTATTGATAAAATATTTATCTCTACCCATTTTAACACTACGGAGTATTTTTAAGTTTTCACATTCTTTAAGATAGGAAGAGGCTGTTTGTCTGTGGATTTTTAAGCGGTTTTCTAAAAACTCTATTTTTGTGTAAGGGTAGGAAAATAAAATTTCTACTAAATCTTTGCTATAAATCTTAGGCGCTCGTTTTTGTAAAATTTGCTGATATACCTGCATTCCCTGCTTAATTTTTTCAACTCTTTGAATAGTTGCCCGCGCGCTTTGTATAATTCCTTCTAACATGTAAGCCACCCAATTGCTAAAATCCCCGCTTTGGCTCACCTGTGCTAAAAGTTGGTAGTAACGATTCTTATGTTTGATGATATAAGCACTCAAATATAAAATGGGCAGATTTAATAAGCCCTTGTAAGTGAGATACAAAACATTTAAAATCCGCCCGCATCTGCCATTTCCATCGTAAAAAGGGTGGATTGTCTCAAACTGATAATGGATAATGGCTAGTCTAATAAGGGGGTCTAAGGAATCCATTTCCTCATTAATATAGCGCTCCAAATTACCCATTAGTCTTAAAATATCCTCTTTATTTTGGGGCGGAATGTGTTTAATTTGGCCTGTGGCTGGATTTTTAAGCATCGTACCTTTTTGAACCCTAAAACCCGCATCATTTCCCTCTAATTGTTTATGGATTTCTAAAAGGTGTTTGTTGCGTAAGAGTTTTTCTTGCTTGATGAGATTAAAGCCGGTTTTGAGGGCTTTCTCATAATTTTGCACTTCTTTAGCATTCTTAGTAATTTGGCTGTGTTCAATTTGGGCTAGAAATAACTCGTCATGTGTGGTGATGATATTCTCAATGGCGCTAGATTCTTTGGCTTCTTGCAAGACTAGAGAGTTAATTAAGATGTTCTGATTAGGGATAATTTTAGCCACACCATTAAGTTCGCCTAATTCTCTGCAAGCTCGGACTAATAGCGTATAAATGCGCGTATCAGGGGTAAAATTTGGGGGTAGCTCTTTAGGGATAAACCCTTCCATCATTGCCAAAAACTCAAACCCTCGCTCTTAGCAAAATCAATAAAGGCCTCAGCAATGCCTTCTTTTGTGAGCCCCTCGTGGCTAAAAAGATCGTGTTTGACAATAAGATGTCCATGTTTATCTAAAAGAGGGATAGTATATAAAGTAGCTTTTTGGTTACAAGCTTGTTTTTGTTCACTCTCTGTGAGATTTTTATAAGCCTCATCTGTGATTTTGCGTCCCTCAAATTCTATAAAGTTAGCCGCCTCTAAACTAGGGTATTTGGTATAAAAATCCTCTAGGCTCAATTCTTGGGTGGTGATTTTGTGATCTAGGGTGATTTGGATTTTAACGCGTTCTTGTTTAACATAGATTTTATCCCCCGAAGTGTCTTTACTAGGCTCTTGCATGGTGGCAAAAAAGATATTGTAATCCTCTTGATAGGGGCATAACTTCTCGTCCCATTTTTGCAAGAATAGTACGCTAGTTTTAGTACCTGTATGGGGCTTAAATACATTAGGGTGCAAACCTACAACTGCTAAAATGCGCGCACGGTGGGCGATAAATTCGCGGATATATTGATCGCTAGCATTGTTAAAGCGCCCTTGAGGGAGTACAATTGCCATGCGCCCACCCGGCTTTAACAAATCTAAGTTGCGCTCAATAAAGAGCACATCGCGACTCACCTCTTTTTGTTCTTTGATTTTGATCTTCTTATACCCTTCTTTAGTTTGTACAAGTGCTTGGGGATCTTCTAAACAGGCATCAAAGCTAGGGTCTTTTAAAATCCGCGCATTTTCTGATCTTTCTGTCTTTTCAAAATTAATAGTATGTCTGAGCTCATAATTTTTAAGATAGGACTCTTTAACATTGCCCGCAAAGGGAGGATTAGCCATGACAATATCAAAACTAAAATACCGATAATCTTTAGATTTAGGGTCTTTTCTGTATTGTAATAAATCCTTAAAATTTCTATTAAATTCTTCGCTTACATCATCTACTTTGTATGCATCATTGTACTTAGGAAAATCAAGAGCATTGAGTTTAAAAACATTGGTATGCCCATCTCCGGCAATAATATTGAGTGCACGGGCTACGCGTACAGCTTTAGAATCAAAATCAATTGCAAAGACCCTGCGTTTGACATAGTCTAGCGCCTCCGGGTTTTTCTCCTCTGCACTAAGCATTTCATGTTCATTTAAATTAGCATTGTTATAGATTTCTCGCCACACATAAAAGGCTGTGTGGATAGGAAACCCACAACTCCCAGCAGCTGGATCGATCATGCTCTCATGGGATTTAGGATTAAGCATTTTTACACACATATCAATCACATAACGAGGAGTGAAATATTGCCCCTTCTCGCCCTTATAATCTTTGCTAACCAAGTATTCAAAGGCCTCATCAATCACTTCTAAATTAGAGTTAAAAAACTTACATTCTTGTAACACACTCACACACACTTCTAAATGGCTAGGGGTTAGGGCGATGCTACTATCTTTAGCAAAAATACCCGGCCATTTCTCTTTAGATTCTGTAAATAAGCGTTCTAAACGATCTTTAAAATCCTGATTGCCAATACCCTCATAGTTTCTAAACTCTAAATTGTGCATTTTTTTATAAAGTTCATTTGCTCTACCCTTATTTTTGTAATCTAGGGCATTGTTGTAATCATTGATTAGTTTTTTATCTTTACGATAAGTGTTAAGTTCATCATAAAGTTTAATAAAGATGAGTTTAAAGACCTCCTCAAACGCATCAACCCCTGCTCCAGCTAGCACCTCATCTTCTATCAAAAGAATACGCGATTTTAAATTTAAGCCCCCTTGACTCAAAACATCTTTTTTAAGTAAATCCACATATTTAAACTGCTCGCTAAGTACTTCTTTTAGGCTTTGATTATAATGGGGCAAATGCGAGATATTGATAAAATGGTTGGGGTTTCTACGATGCAAGATAATTTCATATTCTCCATTATTCCACACCGCTAGGGGCACTCCGCTAGCATGGGCATAGCTCTTTAGCTGTGCTATCCCCTCTTTTTCTCTGGGTTTTTTAAGCTCCACTACAATGTATGGGGCTTTTTCTTGATCAAGCACCACAATATCAGCCCTTTTTACTTCGCGGCCAAAATAAATGGGATATTCTAACTGGATACACTCTTTAGGGTAGTGATACTCCTCTATGAGTTTAGCTAGATAAAGTTGGCGTACCACTTCCTCAGGGGTTAATTTAATCGCTTTATCCCGTACAAGGCAGGTGATATAGCCCTTCTTTTTACTCCGCTCTACTCTTTTTTTTAAATCTGTGATCAAATCTGGCTTAAAAAAGTCTAGTGAACTATGCTTAAAAATTTCCTCAAACATCTATATCCTTGCGGTGTGATTTTAATTTAGATGTACCCCTCCTTAAAACTAGTAGGCTAGATTGATCCTACTGACACTGGTAACACTCAATCGATCGATCTAAGATGTTTTGGATTTCTAAATCTGGGCTTTGGGTGCGTAGGTAGTAGGTGGATTTAAGCCCTAGTTTCCAAGCCAAATAATAGATTTCATGCAAGAGTTTCCCACTAGCCTTTTTAGGGCGCAAAAATAGATTTAGACTTTGCCCTTGATCGATCCATTTTTGGCGCACAGCTGCTAAGGTGATCATGTCCTTAGCATCAATATCATAAGCGGAGGTGTAATAATTCCATGTCTCTACACTCAAAGAGGGTACAACAACCGGAATTAAGCCGCTTAAATTCTCCTCTAGCCACTTTTTCTGATAAATAGGCTCGATGGTTTGAGTCGTACCTACCAAAATAGAAATAGAACTTGTGGGCGCAATGGCCATTAAATAGCCATTTCTCAACCCCTGCTCTTTAACTTTCTTTTTAAGACCTTTCCAATCACAACAGGGTTTATGCGGGCTAATTTCTTTAACTTCTTGCTTGATATGATCTATTGGAAAAATTCCCTGACTCCAAGCTGAGCCCTCAAAATAGGCATAACTCCCCCGCTGAGTAGCTAGCTGGCTACTTGCTTTAATAGCCTCATAACTCATTTTTTCTAACAAGGTATCCATTTTACTTACATGTTCAGCGCTACCCCATTTAATGCGCGCCTCTGCTAACATCTGCGCCTCGCCCATTATCCCTAAACCAATGGCGCGGCTTTTTAAATTAGTCTCTTTGGCCTTAGAAATGGGGTAAAAATTTAGATCAATAACATTATCTAGCATGCGCACCGCAATAGGTACTACCCGTTCTAAATCCTGTTTACTATTAACCTTACTTAAATTTAAACTTGCCAAATTACACACAGCCACCATTCCCTCCTGAGCCACTTTACTTGCCATAAAAATCTTTTTACCCCCCAAAGAATCATTGCTACTAAGTTTATTGGCTCTTTTGATAATACCGGTATCTGTATGCACATTTTCTAATTCCTCAAAAAAAGCCTTACTGCCATCTGTAAAATCTATTTGCATTTTATAATGGCTACTGCTGGTATTTTGATAAATCTCGGTACATAGATTAGAAGAGCGAATCATGCCAACATGGCCATTAGGGTTAGCGCGATTAGCATTATCTTTAAAGCCTAAGAAAGGTAGACCCGTTTCAAAGTAGTTTGTGAGAATCTTTTTCCACAAATCACGCGCTTTTATACGCTGTTTAACCATGTGGCTATCTTGCTCGTAGGCTAAATATTTTGCCTCAAACTCTGATCCAAAACATTCTGTTAAATCTGAACATCTGTAAGGATCAAAAAGTGTCCACTCTCGATCTGCCTCCACCCTTTGCATGAACAAATCACAGATCCAAAGAGCTGGGAAAAGATCGTGGGCACGGCGGCGCTCATCTCCGCTATTTTTGCGCAAATCAATAAATTCTAAAATATCCATGTGCCAGATTTCTAAATACACTGCAATTGCGCCTTTGCGCGTACCTAGTTGATCCACCGCTACTGCCACATCATTAGCAATTTTTAAAAAGGGAATCACCCCCGCACTTGCGCTTTTATGCCCATCAATAAAACTGCCCAAACAGCGCACTTGGCTAAAATCCCAGCCAATACCCCCGCCATATTTAGAGAGTAAAGCCATGTCTTTATAGCTATCAAAAATACCCTCAATATTATCCGGGGTACTCCCAATGTAACAAGAACTAAGCTGGTGGTTAGGGGTTCTAGCATTGGCTAAAGTGGGGGTAGCACACATGAGTTCAAAGCGGCTTAATACCCCGTAAAATTCTAAAGCGCGCGCATTAGAATCGCTTTCATTTTGGGCCAAAAACATCGCAATAGCCATAAACATATGTTGGGGTAATTCTATGGGGTGGTTAGATTCATCTTTAAGCAAATAGCGATCATAAAGCGTTTTAATGCCTAGATAATTAAATTGCCAATCACGCTCAGGTCTTAAAGCACTATCTAATAATTCTAAATCAAATTTTTCTTTAAACCCCCGTACAATACGCCCCTTACTCTCTCCTAACTCCAAATACACCCTTAAAGGCAAATACCCGCTAAAGCCACTCACCTTTTGGTATAAATCCTCTAAAAAAAGCCTTGCTGCTACAAAACTCCAATTAGGCGCATCTACATCTATTCTATCCACCGCCATTTTAATAAGACTTGTCAAGAGATTTTCGGTGTTGCAGTGCAAAGCCGCTGTTTCAAATTCTTCTTTATTCAAACCTGTTAGACCCTCTGTAGCCTTGTGGATAATTTGCTTGATTTGTTCTATCTGTTGTTCTGGCAAAATTTTACTCTCGTTGCGCTTAGTGGCTGTCATTTCCATGAAAATACCTTTATTTCTTGATGCGTCGGCGTGCAGTTGGATCTAGTGTCTTTTTACGGATACGCAAATTAATAGGGGTGATCTCTAAAAGCTCGTCCTCTTCAATCCACTCTAAAGCCCTTTCTAAAGCCATAATTCTAGGTGGGGTGAGTTTGATCACCTCATCGCTCCCACTAGCGCGCATGTTAGTAAGATGTTTGGCTTTAATAGGATTAACCTCTAAATCGTTATCGCGGCTATGCTCACCAATAACCATACCCACATAGACCTTAGTTTGCGGGTTAATAAAAAGTGTACCCCTCTCTTGGATATTAAAGAGAGAAAAGGCGGTCGCATCGCCATTTTCCATACTCACAAGTGCTCCGTTCTTGCGCGATTCCACACTCCCACTAAAAGGTCTAAATTCTAAAAAAGAGTGATTCATCACCCCCTCGCCCTTTGTATCGGTTAAAAACTCGCTTCTATAGCCAATTAAGCCTCTAGCTGGGATTTCAAACTCCAAACGGCTATAGCCCGCGTCCATAGGTTGCATCGCCTTCATCTCAGCCTTGCGTCGCCCTAATCTTTCAATGATTGCTCCGCTAAAATCTTGGGGGGTGTCTATCACTAAATGTTCAAAGGGTTCTAATTTAACCCCGTCTTGTACTTTTACAATGACCTCAGGACGAGAAATACTAAATTCAAAACCCTCGCGGCGCAAATTCTCAGCTAAAATGGTGATCTGTAATTCCCCGCGTCCGCTCACCTTAAACTTGCCCTCGCCCATTTCCTCACACTTCATCGCGATATTAGTTTGCATCTCTTTAAACAAACGATCTTTAAGTTTATTAGCGGTTACATGTTTGCCCTCTGTGCCGGCTAGTGGAGAATCATTGATCGCAAAAACCACACTCATAGTAGGCTCTTCAAGGTGCATAGGATCTAGTGGCATAGGATTATTAGGATCAACCACACTATCGCCTACATCCATCGCGCTAAAGCCAGCAATGGCTACAATATCGCCTGCTTCTGCCTGCTCGATCTCCATTCTAGCCAAGCCTAAAAAGCCAATTAATTTAGTGATACGGCCATTTTCCTTACTCCCATCGCTTTTATAAAGAGAGAGCATATCCCCTTTTTTAACCTGCCCATTAAACACCCGCGCGATGCCAATTTTGCCCACATAATTATCATAATCTAGGGTAAAAATCTGCATTTGTAAGGGCTCATTAGGTGCGCCACTAGGGGCTTTAACATGGGAGATAATGGTTTCAAAAAGGGGTTCTAAATTTTTTCTCTCATCGTTTAAATCTTTGATAGCATACCCATCGCGCGCGGCGGCGTACACAACGGGAAAATCTAACTGATCATCGCTAGCTCCCATAGCCACAAATAAATCAAAGACTTCGTCCACTACTTTATCTGGCTGGGCTGCGCTTTTATCAATTTTATTCACCACCACAATAGGGCAAATCCCAAAACTTAGCGCTTTTTTAACCACAAATTTAGTTTGGGGCATTACGCCCTCTTGCGCATCTACTAAAAGCAACACGCCATCTACCATTTTTAACACCCGTTCCACTTCCCCGCCAAAGTCAGCATGCCCGGGGGTGTCTATGATATTAATTTTGGTGTCTTTGTAGTGGATAGCGGTATTTTTAGACAAAATGGTGATCCCGCGTTCTTTTTCTAAATCATTGCTATCCATCATGCGCTCATCGATCTTATCATGCGCGCTAAAAGTCCCAGATTGGGTGAGTAAGCCATCTACTAAAGTGGTTTTGCCATGATCAACATGGGCAATAACGGCGATGTTTCTGATTTTTTGCATCTAAAACCTCAGTAAAATAAAAATTTTGGAGGGCTCAGTATAACCTAACTTTACTTAGGCAATCTGATATTTGGTATTTAGTCTTTGGAGCGGAAAATAAACTTATCTATCTTAAAAAAGATGAGTGCGCCGATACTTTGGCCTAGCAATAAATTAAGCCAAAGGGAGACATGAAGCCACTCAAAAAGCAACATAAAAGGCATCATCACCAAAGCTGAGATCATCCAGCGCACCCAGTAAATCACAAAGAGGCGGGTTTTGTATTCTTTTAAGAGTTTTTCAAACCAGAGTCGCATTAGTTCTAATTTGCCATAACTCTTTAACCCGTGCTCCATAGTGTGCATTGGCTTTATTAAAATGCTCTAATTGGCGCTTGATAATTTGCTCAGGCACGCCCTGCATAGAATCAACGATATTTTGACAAGTACGCTCCTGCTCCTCTTTAGACATCAGATTAAAAAGATCGCTTGCTTGGGTGTAATAATCATTGTCTAATTCTCTAAAATCATAAGCATAGGCGCTAAACTCCTCTTCAAGTTTAGATAAATCTAATTTATTCTTGCGTGCGTGAGAAACTTCTTTATAGCCACCGGGCAAAGAGCTAGGCTTACGCTCTATAGCATAGTGCCCGCTTTGCATTAAGCCATCTTTAAAGGAAGTAGCAAAAGGACAACGGGGAGCATTTACAGGTAATTGGCTATGCTCAATCCCTAAACGGTAGCGCTGGGTATCCTTATAAGTAAAGAGCCGCCCTTGTAGCATGTAATCAGGGCTATAACCAATACCGGGGACAATATTAGCGGGGTTAAAGGTAGATTGTTTTACTTTGGCAAAATAATTTTGGGGGTTTTTATTAAGTTTTAAAATGCCCACTTTCATTAAAGGGTAATCTTTATGACTCCACACTTTATTGACATACTCCCCATAGCTAAAGCTAGGGGATTCTGGGATAATCAAGGCTTGCCCGCTGGCGGGTCTTACAACCTCTACTCCAAGAGTTGATGCCCCAACTCTATAGCGGACATTATAACACAAAAACGCCTTAATCCGCTTAGCTAAAGCTAGGGGCTTTACGGCGCGAGTGGTAATATCAAAGGGGTGGAATTTATAATCTTTAGCATCTTTCTTGGGCATGATCTGCATACAAAAACGCCATTTGGGGTAATCTTTTTGTTCAATGGCTCTAAATAAATCGCGCTGGTGAGAATCCATGTCGTGCATGCGTATGCGTGCTGCCTCCTCACTGCTAAGATTTTTAATACCTTGTAAAGTTTTAAAGTGCAATTTCACCCAAAAGCGCTCTTCTTTCTTGTTAATCAGGCTAAAGGTGTGGCTGCCATAACCATTCATATGGCGATAACTCTTAGGAATCCCTCTATCGCTCATTAAAATCGTAATTTGGTGCAAACTCTCTGGCATAAGACTAAAAAAATCCCACACCATCGTAGCGTCCTTGAGATTAGTTTGTGGGTGGCGTTTTTGCGTGTGGATAAAATCGGGGAACTTGAGCGGGTCTCTAATAAAAAATACGGGGGTGTTATTGCCCACAATATCCCAATTACCCTCCTCAGTATAAAGCTTAAGCGCAAAACCTCTAGGATCGCGCTCTGCATCTGCTGAACCTTTTTCACCGGCTACAGTGGAGAAGCGCAAAAAACAGGGAGTCTTTTTGCCCACTTCACTAAAAAGTTTGGCTTTAGAATATTTTGTGATTTCAGAGCTTGTAACGGTGAGTGTTCCATAAGCCCCGCTTCCTTTGGCATGCACCACCCTCTCAGGAATGCGTTCGCGATCAAAATGCGCAAGCTTTTCTAAAAACCAAGTGTTTTGGAGCAGAGCAGGGCCTTTTGGGCCTGCGGTGAGTAAATCTTGATTATTGCCAACAGGCGCGCCTACAGCATTGGTTAAGGCTCTATCTTTCATTAAAATCCTTTTATGTTTACTGGGTTAAAAACCCTAAAGAAAGTGTAGCATAAAAGAACTTAGCAATACTCTTTAGATTTTAAGAAAGATACTCTAATCCCCAAGCGCTAGCCTGAGGAAAGGATTTTTTAGTGTTTGTGTTTGTGTTCTCCTCCACAAGTACAGGGTCCTACTATATCGCAGTTACATTTAGCATGGCAACCACAAGCTTTACCAGCTAACCCGCTAGCTTTAAACTGTGCCCGTGTCATTTTAGCAACCCTAGCTTTAATAGCCGCATGGATAGCTTCCCTGCGTTTTTCAAACTCTTCCATAGTCATATTGGCTGTGTTTTTATCCGCAGATGCTTTGAGCTCATCATGGAATTTCTTTTTCTGATCAGCATTCATTTTCTTCATCCGTTTAAAAAGCTCCATTTTATAATCCGGCACTTGATTAGGCACAACCTTACCGGCCATGTCAATAAGTTCCTGATCGCTTTTACTCTCAAATGGATTACTTTCTGCTAATAAACCTGTGCACAACCCAGCAATAACTAAACCGGCTATTCCTAATTTTACTTTTGTCAACTCCAACTCCTTATATTAATTTAATAAATGCAAATAGATACAAGGCCTTTTTCATTGAAGCAAAAAATCTAGAATCAAAAACCCCAAACCTAGTCAAGAGGGGGGCGTGGTGGTTTGTGATCCCCATGGGGTCCGTGATCGCAAGGACAACCTGGTCCATGTGGACCACGATCCCAAAACAACCCACTAGCTTTAAACTGCGCCCGTGTCATCTTAGCAATCCTAGCCTTCATCGCTGCATGGATAGCCTCCATGCGCTTACCAAAATCCTCCATCGTCATGTTAGCCGTGTTTTTATCCGCAGAGGCCATGACTTTTTCATAGAACTTTTTGCGTTGCTCGGGTTTCATTTTTTTAGTGCGTTTGTAAAGCTCCATTTTATAATCCGGCACTTTATTAGGCTCAACCTTACCGGCCATGTCAATAAGTTCCTTATCGCTTTTGCTCTCAAACGGGTTACTCTCTGCCAATAAACCCGTGCACAACCCGGCAATAACTAAACTAGCCATTCCTAACTTTATATTCACCACAAAAATCCTCCATTAATGATTTAAAAACCCCCAACCTTTAAACTAAACCCCCTCCAAGTGTACTTTGTAGATTACTCTGCAGGTTTAGGTTCTGCAGGAGTTTTAGCTGGAGCTGTAGATTGCTTAGTAGGAGCTTTAGCTGGGGTTTTAGCAGGAGCTTCGTGTTCCTCTGGAGCTTTATTTTCTTCTGGAGCCTTGTGTTCTTCATGGTGCTCTGTAGGCGCTGCCTTATCCTCGTGATGCGCGTTGTGTGCTTGTCCATGGTGTGCTCCGCCTTTATGCCCTTTTCTAGCATGTCTGACATGGCACAAGATTTTCCTTTGCTCACCTTTACAGATTTCAACATCTAGCCCCATAGATTTTAATTCCTCTGGGCTGTGTTCTTTTTTCATTTCTTCTAATTTTCCAGCCACTTCCTCACGCAAAGCCATGAATTTTTTCTTACTCATTTTGCTTAAATGAAGCACAGTAGCCCTTTCAACTTGTCTGTGAAACTCTTTAGCCTTAACACCCTTGAGTTTTTTAAGGCGTTTGTGTACCTCCATGTGGTACTCTAGTTCCTGACTTGCATCTACTTTACCAGCCATTTTAACTAAATCTTTGTTGCTTAGCTTGGAAAAATCCACTTCCTCAGCGTGTGCAACACCTAAAGCCAACATACCCATTATGAAAATTTTCAAAAACTGACGCATAAACCACCTTTAATTAGTAAAATAAAGCGCGATCTTAGCGCTAGTTAGCTAAATTACAACTTAACAAATGCGCTAATTGGGGCTAAAGAATACAATCTTAACTACAACTACTAGAAGTTTCAAAAAAAGCTTTGGGGAAAAAGGAATGCATCCCTGTTGCGTGCAAAAACATACAACGAGAATTAGCCCTGTGTAAATTCCAAGTACTCAAATCCTGATTGAAGTTTTTAGTGTAGGCAAACATCTTATACATATCCAAAACATGCGTTGTATCCCAGTGATTTAGCGGGTAATTAAAACTCTTAGCATAAAAGAACATCTTACGCATGCTAATTACATGGCTTGTATTCCAATTATTTAAAGGCTGATTAAAAAGAAAAGCCCCATAGAAAAGATAGGCCATGTTTTGCACACGGCTAACATCCCAAGCCCCAATAGGCTGGTTAAAAAGGGTGGCGTATTTAAACATACCTTGTAGATTAGTGGCGCTAGAGAGTTTCCAACGCGTAATATCCCCATTAAAGCTATAGGTGAGGCTAAACATATAACTTAAATTGATAACACGCTCCATATTCCAATGGTTGAGATTTTGGTTAAAGTTACGGCATCCATAAAACATAAAACTTGTATCTTTGACAGATCGCGTGTCCCAATCATCTAAAGGTTTATTAAAGGAAGCTAAAGCAAACATGGCTTTCATATTGGTTACACCGCCTGTATCCCAGTTATTCAAAGGAATATTAATTTCTCTACCCATAAACATGCCCTCCATGTTTTTAACATGGCTAACATCCCAAGTCTCAATCCCATCTAGATTAGTCCGTGCGCTGGTGGTGTGGCAATTTTCATACAAACTTAAGATTTTAGGATACTCTGCATCTGTATGCTCCCACAATCCCCCATTTTTAATTGGCAACTGCTTTAAGCGCGTATAAATATTTTCCTTATCACAGAATAAATAACTCATATCCTCAATCAAACTGGTGTTAATACTAGCTAGCGGAATGCGCACATCATTAATTAAGGCGATTAACTCGGCTTTGTTTTGCGGGTAGTGCAGGAATTGCAACACATTAGGGGGGGTTGGAGTGGTACTATCTTTAAGCTCTAAGCCTTGCATGGGGGTACCCAAAAAGATACCCTGAATATTAGCCCGCTTTAGATCTTTCCACCGGCTAATATTTTGCTTAAAATGGCTAGCATTAGCAAACATGTAGCTAAAATTTTGCGGTGGCTTAGAAGAACGACTCCAGCGATTCCAGCGATCTAGGGGTTGGTTAAAAGATTTAGCGTGATAAAACATATAACTAAAATCTATCCCGCTAGAGGTGTTCCAATTATTAATGGGTTGGTTAAAATGCGTGGCGTTGGCAAACATGTAACTAAAGTCCACCCCGCTAGAGGTGTTCCAATTATTAATGGGTTGGTTAAAATGCGTGGCGTTGGCAAACATGTAACTAAAATTTTTCACCCGCACAGGATTCCACCGCTTTAAAGGCTCGTTAAAATGCACCTGATTCATAAACAACCCCTCCATGTTTTCTACATGGCTAACATCCCATTTTCCAATGCCGCTAAAATCCTCCCGGTAAGGTGTACAAATCCCTTTTCTAATAAGAGGCATGCGCAAACAAAATAAATAACTCATGTCTTTAATATAATGGGTGTTGATCTGTGAGAGGGCGATGTGTGGGTTTTGTAATAAATTTTGTAAACTGGCTTTATCTTTAGGGGTGAAGGTATGGGCGGGCAATAATACCAGAAGTAAAAGTAGTAGCAGAGAGGTACGACAAAAATAACTAAGAGACATACACACCCCTGTAGAGTAGTACCATAAAGTAGGTCTTTATGCTAACATAGAGAGCGTTAAACTAATCTGAACTTATCTAGCAGGATAATTACAGGTGGCATGCTAGCTAACCGATATAGTAGAAATTAAAAGGAGTCATATGCATTATTTTAAATATTCTTGGTTGTTACCCACTTTTACTAGTTTTTTAATGGCAGCAGATAGTAATGGTGTTTTTTTAGAGGGGGGTTATCAGCAAGGTAAGGCACAGGTACGCAGCACACAAAATGGCAATGTACAAACAACCACCGCCCCATTAGAGGGGTTTGGGTTACAAATTGGTTATCAAGTATTTCCAAGTAGGTGGGTTGGTTTTAAAATTTATGGATTTTTTGATTATGCCCACACTAAGGGGATTTCTTTTCCTAATCATAACCCAACCGGTAATCCTGTTGATTGTAAAATAAATCCAGCAGGGCTAAACCCTCCAAAAACCCCCACAGGAATTAATGCGCCCCAATGCCAAGTCAATGTCATGAACATTTTACAGCAAATGGTGGGGAGTAATAGACCTATCCAGCCTAATATGCTCACCTATGGAGGCGGGGGGGATATTGTGATTAATTTTATCAATAACCAAATGATGGCTCTGGGGGTTTTAGGTGGGGTACAACTTGCGGGCAATTCTTGGATTTTGGCTACTCCGGATTTTGGCAATGTGGCGTTACAATATGCCGGTTTAGATAAAAGACCTACTGGTTTTCAATTGCTTTTAAATGTGGGGGGGCGTATCCGTATTTTAAAGCATAGTAGCATTGAGGCGGGTATTAAATTTCCTATGATGCGTAAAAATCCTTTTTTACAAACCAAGAATGATGGCTCGCTCTACATTAGGCGGCTATATTCGTGGTATGTTAATTACGCCTTTACTTTTTAGCGTACATAGGCCGGCTGGATTAAGGGTAAATCTGCCCCTTGAAACACCGCTTTTAAAAGAAGTTTGTAATTTCCTTTTAAGGGTAAATTAAAAAGAGGCGTGGAGCAAAGCTCTTCTTCTCCTTCTTGTTTACATGCTAACTCCCCTATTAAAATTGGTTTTTGTCTGGGTCTTAGGGCTGTGATTGTGAATTTTAAAGACGGCGCTTCCTTGTTATTTTTATGTACAATTAAAGTAAGTTGGTTGTTATTAGAAGTTAACCAAAGTAATGGGGTATTTGGGTTGAAATAAAAGGGAAAAGTAGGCTCTAAATTTTGCTTACCACTAGAGAGACTGAGGGCATAAATTTTACTAAAAGCTTGGTATTGTGCTAGCATATCATTAATGTGGCTATCTGTGTAGGTGTGTTGGTGCAAATAGGAAGTATCGCTTTGGGGTGCGTATCTAATTGCCACCACCACTAGGGCAATGATCAATACAAGCCCTATTAGTAAAACTACTAAAATCCCTAAGGGCCAGTAGTTTCTCCTAGTTCCCACGGCTTTTCCTAGCGCCAAAGAAATACCCATAAAAGAAGAGGGCTAAAAGAGAGCATGTAAGAATATAAAGCGTGGTTTTAACAAAACTATTAGCCCCCTCTTCTTTGATATTTTTATCTAAAACAACATGGAATTTTGCAGATAGCGCATCAGCCATATAGGCATAACCATTAAGGAGGGCAAAAGAAAAGTGGGCGTTGTTTTTAGTCATGTCAGCTCCCCACTCTTTAGGCAAAAAAGGAGCTATGCGCTCAAAAAAGATAAAATCGGTGGCTAATAAATCCGCAGGATTGCTTATGATATTGATCTTTTTTGCCTGAAAATAGGCAAAGATAGCGATGAAAGGTGGGGTTAAATTTTTAAGTTTTATCTGTTGGTAATGCAAGCGCGCCTCTTTAGTGTCTGTTTGATCAGTGCCGCCTAAAAATATAAAAAACCTCACTCCTGTTTTTTCAAACAATTCAGAAGACACGCTTTCAATGAGTGTAGCGCTTTTTGGTACTAAATGCAATGCCTGATTATCTTGCACAAAATCTTGAGCGGATAAAAAACCCATCCATATAAACCAAATTAAAAGCCCGTATCTCACACAGCAAATAAAAAAGGTCTTGTAAAATAAAGAGCAAGCGAGATTACAAATAAAATAATCAAAAACAACCCTAGTAATTTTTCCATTCCTGTAAACACAACTACTCCTTATGTGATTGGTAGAAATGTTGGTTATTCACAAACATCTGTATGTTTTTAGTATCTAGTTTATAGTAATTTGTGGCTTCTTGTTGCTGGATACTTACAGCCTTTAGACCAAGAAAAACCACTAAGGCTAGCAAAGCCACCACCACTAACAAACAACCAAGTATCCCATTTAAGCCAAATAAACCATTCATTCCTCATCTCCTTGCAAAGACTGGATATAACTTGTAAGCGCGCGTATCTGAATATCGTTAAAATGTCTGTAGGCAAAGCTAGGCATTTCTCCAATATGTCCTTTTTTACCTTTATCTAAAACCTCTTTTAAGAAAGAAGGCGTACCATAGTGGGTAAGATCAACTGCCAATCCTCCCTGCCCCTTGCCATCTTGGCCATGGCAACTTGCGCATGTGCTTTTAAAAATAGCCTCCCCTTTTTGTACTAATTGGGGGGTTTTTGTGTGGTGCAAACTAGAAATATTAGCCATCACATAGCTAGCCACAGCCTTTGCATCTTCAGCATTCATGCCAAGTGGGGGCATTTCCCCTGCTTGATAACCCAAACCAACAGAGCCCTGTTTGATCACTTCTATAATCCCTGCTTCCTTGCCCCATTTGACTAAATTTCTAGCAGTGTTGTTTAATCCGGTGGCTTCTAAACCGTGGCATTGTGAGCACTGCACTAAAAAAATTCCCTGTCCCATTTGCTCTAAATCTTGCTGTTTTAAATTTTTCCAGCGGGCTTCAAAGTTTTTGTTGTATTGGGAAACTTCTTTATTGTATTCCCCAATTTGAGAGTAGCTACTCATAGGATAGCCCATAAAAATATACCAAAATCCCCATACAATGAAAACTAAAAAGCTAACAATCCAGCCTGAGGGAACATTGTTGAGCAATTCAGCAATCCCATCATACTTATGCCCATCATTGTAGTATTTCTCGTCCTCGCCTATTGTTTTTTCGCGCATGGCCTTAAATAGCGAAGAACTCATGCTAAGTGTGGCGATTAAAATCACCAACGCCGCCACTAGAGTGAATAAATTAACATGATCTTTAAGAATTTGCATTGCTAGTCTCTTTTTGGTTTAGATAGGGTGGAGCGTGGCTCAATTAGCGCGTCGTTGAGTTCGTCCTGCAAGGGCAGTTGTCCATAGCGTTCATAATCTGTAATGCCCTTTTTATCCTTTGTATACATGCTTACGATGTAGGCGTATAAAAAGACTGTAAATAAGATAGTAAAGAAAGCATAGGCAAGTCCACGAACCGTATCTATATCCATCATCACTCCTTCTTAGCAGGCACTGCAACGCTATTTACAGATTTGCTAGGGGCGGCAATTCTAGCCTGCCCCAAGTGGTTTAAATAAGCAATTAAAGCCACGATTTCTTTAACCTGCCCTTTTTTAAGCGCTTCTTTAATTTGAGGATTTTGCATGTTGGCTACAATACCTTTGGCTTCCTCTAAAAAGAGTTTTTTAGCCTCTTGCATGTTGCCAAGTTTCACCCCACCGGGTTTATCATAGGGGACATGGAAAACTTCTTTTTGGGTATAAGCCTCTGCAAAAGCCGTATCAAAATCTACATTTTTACTAAATAAATGCCTATAAGCAGGCATGATACTACCGGGCACAACACTTGAGGGTTCAAACATGTGTTTTTCATGCCAAGCAGTGGTGCGCACATCGCCTACGCGGTGTAAATCTGGTCCAATACGCCTAGAACCCCATAAAAAAGGGCGATCGTAGGCATATTCCCCACTCAAGCTATAAGCCCCATAGCGTTGTACTTCTGCTTGGAAAGGGCGGATAAGTTGAGAATGGCAGTTATAACAACCCTCTTGGATATAAACCTGACGCCCGGCTGTTTCTAAAATATTATAGGGTTTAAGCCCCTCAATAGGCCTAGCAGACTTAAAGAAATTAGGCAAAACCTCAACGATACCCGCTACGGCAAAAGCCACCACAAAGGCTAGCGTAAAGAAGAAAGGGTTTTTTTCTAAAAAGCTAAACATCAACTCTCCTTAATACACGCCCATAGGTGTAGCATAAGCGGGTTCTTTTTCTAACACTTTACCTTTTTGAATGGTCATGATGACATTGTAAAGGAAAATGAAAAATCCAACAAGATACAAACTACCCCCAATGCCACGGATAACATAATAAGGGAATAACACCCGCACGGTATCCATGAATTGATAAACCAAGTTGCCGTATTGATCCACATCGCGCCACATCATGCCCTGAGTGATTCCTGCAATCCACATAGATGAGAAATAAAGCACAATGCCTAAACTCATCAACCAAAATTGCACATCCATGAGCTTTCCTGAATAAATTTCGCGTTTAAAGACTCGAGGAACCATATGATAAACTGCAGCGATAAGAGTAAAACCAACCCAACCTAACACGCCGTCATGTACATGTCCGATGATCCAATCGGTAAAGTGGGCAAGTGCATTAACCGAACGGATAGCCTGAATAGAACCTTCTAGGGTAGAGAGCATGTAAAAGGTGCTAGCTAAAACCAAAAACTTAATTAAGGGCGATTCTTTAAGCTGATGCCACTGTCCTCTTAAGGTTAAAAGTAAATTAATAGCCGTCCCCCAAGAGGGAATAATGAGAATAACAGAGAAAACAGAAGAAAGGGTTTGTACCCAATCTGGCACGGTGGAGTAAATCAAGTGGTGGCCTCCTGCCCAGATATAGACAAACATCAAACTCCAAAAAGAGAACAAGGTGAGTTTATAAGAAAATATAGGCTGTCCGCATTCTTTGGGCAAGAAATAATAAATTGTACCGATGATTCCACTAGTAAAGACAAAGGCCACTGCATTATGCCCCCACCACCACTGTACAAGCGCATCATTGCTACCGGCATATAAAGAAATAGAGTGCCATACACTGCCAACATGGGCTACCAAATAAGTGGGGATAGAGAGATTATTGAAAATATAAAGTACTGCAATGCCCACATAAGTGGCGATGTAATACCAAAGGGAGACATAAATTGTATTTTCGCGTCTAACCCCCATACTCCCAAACATGCTAACTCCCCAAAGCACCCAAACAATCACTACTAAAATATCTAAGGGCCAAGCTAATTCGGCATATTCCTTACTTTGGGTAATCCCCCCTAGCAAACTCACCACACCCAAGATTAAAGCAAGAATCCAGATCCAAAAGTGTAAATAACCCACCGCCCTTAAAAAAGGATAGTCATGGTAGGTGATTTTTAAAACCCTTTGTCCAATGTAATACCAGCTAGCCCAAATCCCACCTAAACTAAAGCCATAAATCACCCCGTTTGTGTGCACAGGCCGCAAACGCCCAAAAATGCCATATTCGCCTAAAATATAGTTAAGTTTTGGGAAAGCTAACTGGAAAGCTAAAATCACCCCAACAAGCATGCCAATGACTCCAAAGGCAATCATAGCAATGATAAATAAACGCGCAATTGAATAGTCATATTCAGCAACCGCTTTAGTCGTGGTAGTTGCACTGCGGGCATAACCCTGTTGCATGCTTATATCCATCATTCTCCTTTAATAAAAAAATTCACGCAAACCCCATTATAGCATGACTAGGGTTTAATTTAATAACCCAACTAAAACAGAGCGCTTACTCTTGTAATAAGGTGTTGATCTTCACTTAAATCTAAAAAATTAAAATGATTCCCACTTTGTTCTTTACCATGGAGTAAATCCCCTGAATGGCGGTATTTTAAATCTAAATTAGCGATCTCAAAACCATCAAGAGTCTGGCTAAAATCTAATAGACGTGTGTTATCACTTTGGTGCGTGAAAAGATAGCAATAGCCCTCACCCCCTAGCCGTGCAACCCGTCCCCTAAGCTGGTGTAAAGTCGCTAAACCTAAGCGCTCAGGCCCTACAATAATAATTGTTGAAAGCTTAGGCAAGCTAATCCCCACCTCAATTAAAGTTGTGGCTAATAAAATCTGCCCTTGTTTAGCAAAGGTTTCCATGATTTCCTCTTTATCCTTATGCTTACCACTCACCACACAAACTTTTTCAAACCGTTTTTGCCAATAAGGCGCTCCCTCTTTCAAAGAAAGATAATCCATTTTTTGGCTCTCTTCTACTAGAGGGTAAATAATAGCCACTTGTCTATCCTGCGCAATTTGTTCTTGGATATGCTCTAAGAGTTTTGTAAAATCCTTCTTACCGATGATGTGTGTTTTAATATCCTTGTGGTAGGGTTTATCTCTAAGCAAACTTGTTGCAACAAACTTAGCCCCCATCATCGCTAAAGTTCTAGGAATAGGCGTTGCTGAAAATTGCAGGTAATGGGGTTTACCCGTTGCATGTGTGGCCAGTGTTTGTAAGGCATGGCGTTGTTTAGTGCCAAAGCGGTGTTGCTCATCGCTTAAAACTAAAGCCACTTGTGAGGTGTCTAGGGGGGTGTATAAAAGTGTGGTGGTGCCTATAATAAAAGTGGCTTCATGGATGGATTTTTGCATTTTTTTAGACCACCCCCCTAGTAACAAGAGAGGTTTAATAGAGGGGGGTAGAAATTTAAGAGCTTCTGTATAAATCTGTTTGGCTAAAATGCTTGTAGGGGCCATTAATAAACTTTTATAAGGCGATGCTAAAGCCACACTAGCTAAAATCACCATCGTTTTTCCCGACCCAACATCTCCCATAACCAGGCGTTTTGTCGCTATTTTTCCTTCTAAATCTTGCTTAATACTAGAAATGGCTTTTTGTTGATCAGGCGTGAGAGTAAAGGGTAATTTGTCTAAAAATTCTTGCAAGGCTTGTATATTCGCATGCCCGCTAAATTTACTAGGGGCATGGAGTGTTTTTCCGCTTAAGGCTAGCATATAAGCCATAGCCTCTATGCATTTTAAACTCTCTAAGTACTTGCCATGTAGGCCTTTGCTTGCATGATCTAGTGCAAATTGTAAGGTGGGATAAAAAAGCATGTGTAAACTCTCTATCATCTCTACAGATACGCCTAAAGCGGTGAGTTTATGCAAATTGTAAGGGGTGAGGATACTTAAACAATAATCTTTATAAGTTTTATACTGCCGTTGTTGGTTAAAAGAGGTGATTTTTTGGCATGCTTTATCAAAGTGTAGGGTTATGGTGTTTGGCTGTGTAATAATTTTAGGGTTAATCATCTGTAAAACTTGGGTGTAAGGATTAAGGCTTAACTTGCCATAGACAAAATAGCTTTTTTGGGAAAAGTGTTTGGTATGATAGGGGGTGTAGTTAAAACAAACCAATTCTAAAACCTGCCCTGTAGTTTTAACTTGTGTATTAATTTTTAATACATTCCCTTTATGCATGTTTATATAATCCACCTCCAAACAGCCCAGTGCCCCGGGTTCTAAATTTTCTAAAATATAATATGGTGTATAACTCTTAGGAGGGTTTAAAAGCAATTCTAAAAAAGAGGTTAAAGAAACGCCTAATCCTAAATCCATATCCGGTTTAATCCCGCCTCCACCTGTTTTTGTCCACTCCATGATCATTCTTTTATTTTATTTTAATCAATCATTAATTTTATTTTAACAAATCATGATTATTATAGCCCAAAAAAAGGAACATAAATGAAGTACTCCCCTCTCAAACAAATTTTAAGGGTTTTAAGCATCTCTGTACTTGTCTCAGCTGGGATTTTGATTCAGGGTTGTAAAGACACCCATAAATCTTCTAAATCTTCAAGCCAACAAGCTAAGCCCGCAGATGCCCGTGCACTCAATAAAATGACTCCAGCACAACAAGATGCGGCTTTAGAGTCTGAGTTAGAGCATAAGGCTGATAATGCTAAGACAACAGAAAGGGTTGATCAACTTGTAGATGAGGAAAATGCGATCCAAGAGGCAACTCAAGGGACTGGTCCACTTTATAGCCCTCAAAATGGCAATATTCTACAAAACTGGACTAATCACCAAGATAATTTAGCCTCGCCTCTAAACCACAATTATTAATCTTGAAACCCCCTTAAATCCCATGCAAAAGCTAATATGCGTGGTAGGGGTACTTTTGGCTTTATTATCCCCAATCAAGGCGGCTAAGAGTCGTACTTTTCTACTTAGTGAGTATCTTTTGGGGCAAATGCACTATGATACAATCCAAAATGGCCAGACCAAGACAAACTACCGTACCATTGAGGGGGCGACTATCATGTATGGCTATGAATACAATCCCCTTAATCGCTGGTTTTACACCCGTTATTATGGCTTTTTAGACTATGGGTATGTGATTTTAGATAAAAAAGATAATATTGAAACCAATATGTTTACTTATGGAGCGGGTGCAGATGTGGTCATTGAATATAATAAAAACCCTTTAAATGTCTGGGGCCTTTTTTATGGCATGATGGTGGCGGGTAACACTTGGACAACTTCTAAGTTTTCACGCGATTTTTTCGTAGAAAATTATAGATCCTTTACTAGCTTTACTTTCAAGAAAACTTATTTTAGGGTTTTAGGAGAAGTGGGTATTCGTTTCCAAACGGTAATTCTCTATCACGATGTATCTATAGAAGTGGGATTTAAATTTCCCTTTGATACAGAATTAGGATCTAAATTTGTGCGCGATTACAGTATGTTTGTATCCCACACCTGGTATTTTTAAACTTTTAGCAATTACGCTATAAAGCCCCTAGCTTTGACTAAGGCTAAAGGTTTGTGCTACAAGTGCTAAAGAGTTTAAGACTCTCTTGCAGAAATCCCACTTATCTTTAGCGGGTGGAATGAATGCCACCTATTCTTACTTTTGTGGTACAATACCCGCATACATTCGTATCTACGGCAGGAAGTGCCGAAAGTTACGCCTTTGGAGATATGATGTGTGAGACCTGTAGGGAGTCGCGTTGGAGCTTTCAACTCTGTAAAATCCCTACTATAGGGATAGAGTGAGAACCAAACTCTCCCTACGGGCAACATCAGCCTAGGAAGCTCAAGTGTTTTTAGCATTTGGGCACTTCACTCCACCTTTAAAATCGCTAAAAATGCCTCTTGGGGGAGTTGGACTTTACCAATGGCTTTCATGCGTTTCTTGCCCTCTTTTTGCTTTTCTAAGAGTTTGCGCTTTCTAGTAATATCACCCCCATAACATTTAGCCGTTACATTCTTACCCACCGACTTAACCGTCTCTCGTGCGATGATTTTATTGCCAATGCTAGCTTGAATAGCGACTTCAAAAAGTTGTCTTGGGATCAGCGTTTTCATGGTTTCTACTAAAGCCTTGCCTTTTTCATAGGCCTTGCTCTTATCTACAATAATAGAGAGCGCATCCACTACTTCAGAGGCGACTCGTATATCTAGCTTAACTAGCCGCCCTTCTTTATAATCAATGGGTTCATAATCAAAGCTAGCATAACCCTTAGTGCAAGATTTAAGTTTGTCATAAAAATCCATCACGATTTCATTACTGGGCAAAGAATAAGTTAAAAGTACCCGGTTTTGGTTGAGATACTCCATTTTATCTTGAATCCCCCGTCTTTTATTAAGTAAGCCTAATAAATTGCCTAAATACTCACTAGGTGCAATGATACTAGCCTTTACATAGGGTTCTTTAATGCAGGCAATGGTGTTTTCAGGGGGTAGCTGGCTAGGGTTTTGCACGGATAATATTTCTCCATTATTTAAATGCACTTCATAGATAACAGTAGGCGCGGTGGTGATAAGATTAAGATTAAACTCGCGCTCTAATCTTTCCTTAATCACTTCCATATGCAAGAGTCCTAAAAACCCTACCCGAAAACCAAAACCCAAAGCCATGCTACTTTCAGGTTCAAATTGTAAAGAAGAGTCGTTAAGCTGTAATTTATACAACGCATCGCGCAATTCTTCAAATTGATCGCTCTCTATAGGATAAAGCCCGGCAAAGACAAAAGGCTTAGCCGGTTTAAATCCTTCTATAGGGTTTTGTGTGGGGTTTGTAGCATCGGTGATCGTATCGCCTACGGTGATGTCTGTTAAATTTTTAGAGCCTAAAGAAATAATGCCAATTTCGCCACATTCAATGGTATCTGTAGGGATTTTATGCAAGGGATTAGGGTAGTAAAGAGCTAGCACTTGATGAATTTTTTGATTGCCCATGACTAATACCTCTTGGTTGGCACACAAACGGCCCTCTTTAAGACGCACCAAAGCCAAAGCCCCTAGATAATTATCAAACCATGAATCATAAATAAGGGCTTTAGTGGGGGCATTAGGGTTACCATTAGGTGGGGGGATTTTAGTAATAAGTGTTTCTAACAATGCTAAAATCCCTAAACCTGATTTTGCGCTCACACAATTAGCCTCACTACAATCTAACCCAATGGTATCTTCAATATCTTCTTTAACTGCGCTAATTTCAGCGTTAGGCAGATCAATTTTATTAATCACGGGTAGAATTTCTAGGTGGTTATCTAGGGCTACATAGACATTAGCAATGGTTTGTGCCTGCACGCCCTGCGTGGCATCTACAACTAAAAGTGCTCCCTCACAAGCAGCTAGTGAACGAGAGACTTCATAGCTAAAATCTACATGCCCGGGGGTATCAATAAGATTTAAAATATAATCTTGCCCTTGAAAATGATATTGTAAGCGCACAGATTGGGCTTTAATGGTGATTCCTCTTTCTTTTTCAATGTCCATAGTGTCTAACACTTGGCTTGTCATTTCCCGTGTGCTTATGGCTTTACAGGCTTGAATCAAACAATCAGCTAAAGTACTCTTGCCATGATCAATATGGGCAATGATAGAAAAATTGCGGATACGCTGTTGCATAGCCTCCCTTAAAAGTATTTTTGAACATGGAATATGCAATAATAGCATTTGGTGCGCAAAAAATGGAAACGATGAAGATTTTTATCAACTGTCGCTCTTTATTGTTAAAACAAGTTTTAGAGCGCTATTTGCATGATTTTTTATCCACTCAAGAGGCTTGTGATTTTATTTTAAGCGATTGGCCCCTTAAAAACCCACTAAAGGCCACTTGTTTGATTGGATCGCAAAAAGAGGCGCATATTCAAACCCCCTTTACAAAAGAAGAATTATTAGAAAAATTACAAGATTTCTACCAAAATAAAGCCCAAAGAGAGAGTTTAGAGTATAAGGTACAAACCCTGTTACAAGAGTACACGCATAAGTTGCTTGAATTATTGCAGGATTATAAACGCTAATGCCCCCCTCACTTTTAAAAATCTTAGGGGGGGTGTGCAAGGGTCTTTCTTTACATTTGCCCCCTAAACAAATCACGCGCCCCACTAAGGCTATTGTTAGAGAATCCTTTTTTAATGTGTTGCAAACTTCTATTATTCATAGCGTGTTTATTGAGGCTTTTTCTGGTAGTGCGAGCATGGGTTTAGAAGCCCTAAGTCGGGGCGCTTCTGAAGCCTACTTTTTTGAACAAAACCCCCATGTTTTTTTGGTATTAGAGCAAAATATCCAAGCCTTTAAAAATAGATTTAAAGAGGCACAGATTTACGCTGTTTGTGCAGATGTGTTTAAATTACTCCATTCTTATTTAGAAACATTAAAACCTAAAGGCTTAGTGGTTTTATACATGGACCCGCCCTTTATGGAGGGGATTTATACGCGTTGTTTGCATTTTTTAGAGAACTTAACAATTCCCCCGCTTCTTTTAGAGCATGGATTTTTAATTGTATTTGAGCATAAAAGCACGCAGAGCATGCCAAGAAATATAGCCGGCTTTAGTATAATCAAGCAAAGAAAGTTTGGTAAAACAAGCTTGAGTTATTATTTTTTATCAAAGGAATAAACATGGCTGATGAGGTTAAAGAGGCCAAAAAGAGCAGCAAGGCGTTTTTGTTTGTGGTGATTGGTGCGGTTTTGGTGATGCTAATTTTGGTGGGGGTGATTGCTATTTTATTACTCGGTAGAAATGAGAAAAAACCAGAGGGAGATACGGGAAATCGCATGCGCCAGATCAGAGAGGCCAGTAAACTCAATGATAATGGGGGGCAATCAGATTTAATGGTTAAATCATCAGATTATTTATCCTTAGGGCCTTTATATCCCTTAAGCGATCCCTTTGTGGTGAATTTAATTGCCCAAAATGGACGCCGTTATCTTAAAACTAGTATTAGTTTAGAGTTAAGCGATCCTAAGTTAGTAGAAGAGGTTAAAGTTAAAGAAACGGCGATTAAAGACACCATTATTGAAATTCTTTCTTCTAAATCTATTGAGGAGATCAGCACACTTAAGGGCAAAAACAAGCTTAAAGAGGAAATCCGTAGTAATATCAATAGCTTTTTAATTGATGGCTTTATTAAAAATGTTTTCTTTACCGATTTTGTGATTCAATGATTGGGGTTGATATTGTTTGTATAGCGCGCATTACAGACAATATATCCCGCCACAAACACCGCTTTTTAAATAAATTCCTTTCAGCTTACGAACAAGCTCTATTTATAAAACCCCAAAGTATTGCCGGAGCTTGGGCGGCTAAAGAGGCTTGTTCTAAAGCTTTAGGGGTGGGGATTTGTGCGCAGTTGAGATTTTTAGATATGTGCTTGTCTAAAAACACATTAGGCGCGCCTATTTTACAACTCACCCCTGAAAAACAGACACTTTTTAAGATCCAAAATTTACATGTAAGCATTAGCCATGATCGGGGTTTTGCAATCGCTGTTGTTTTAGTGCAGTTTCTTTCTTGATTTTAAAAAAGGGGCAAAAAATCCATGATTATTATTTTTAGTAGTAGTAGTAGGGGCTGTGAAAATGTGAATTAAGCCTATTTAAGTGCGCTACAAAGGGACTTGCTAGCATGGGGAAAAAAACTTCTTTGTTCACATGAGAGCACAAAGCATGTGCTAATGATAGGTTAAAAAGTGGGGTTTTTAACTTAAAATTGCAGGTTTTAGGCACATATAGGCACAAAAAGCAATCACTGTGCCTAACATGTGAATAAATGTGCCAATAGGTGATTATTAGTGTAAAGTATCCTCGTTTTGCATCGTATAAATCAAGCGATCAATGACATGTCTTTGTTGGTTTGTAAAATTATACTGGACGCGTACTAATTGTCTAATGCGCTCTAAAACATTGCTATCTACTAAGAAAAGCCCTAAGATTTTGCGATAAAAGGGCAAAAAGATAAATTTCTTTTCTTTATAAATTTCGGTACTATCAATGGCCTTATCAATGGTGAAGAGTAAAATATTTCTAAGATGATTAGATTTTAAGTGATTATCTTGTAGAGCCTGACTAAATCTTTTATAAATAGAGAAAGTGAGCATGCGTCTTGCATTAAAATAAGCGGCTTCTCTTGCATCACTATTTTGATCAGATTCTACCTTCGTATCGCTTATGCCATATCCAATGAGGAAACGATCAGATTTTTCAACATTTTTTGGTAGTGTATTTTGTGGCGGTTGTTTTTGTGCTTCTTGTGTGTTAAATTTAGCATCTAAGGCATCTACTTTTTCAGCATTCGTAGCTATAGCCGCACTGAGTTTTTTAATCTCTTCTGTTAAAGCGGTGTTAGATTCTGATCTTTTGGGAGTCTCAGGGGCTTTAGAAACGGGGATTTCTTTGTGGGGTTTGTTTTTCACATCTTTTTCTTTAGGGTGTTTGTTTTTGTCTTTGCTAGCTTTTTTAGCCTTTTCCTTCTTATAAATATTCTCAGAGGGTAGATCCGTACTCTCATACACACTACAAGCTATAAAAAAATACCCAACTAAAAATGTGAGTAACGCGGTGTACCTATTTTTCAAAATAGTCTCCTTAAAGTAAAAATGATTTAGATATTATAACACACGCTTTTTTTTCTAACTTCTTAATAACTTGGCTAGAATTAGAGCCAATCGAGCCAAACCATGCTAAAATATCCTTAGTTTTAACTTTAAAAGGAGTATGCCATGCCAAATAAACAAACCCAACCCTCTAAAGAGCTTGAAAACCAGTGGGATTTGAGTGCGCTGTTTGCAAACCAAGAGGCTTTAGATCAACATGTCAGTGAATGGGATCAAAAGGTAAAGGCTTTTGAAAAAGAACATGCGGGTAGTTTTGCCCAAGTACAACCGGAGGCTTTTGAGAAAATTTTGGAAGGATATGAAGTCCTAAGCGAGGGGATTTCTAGGGCGATGAGTTATGTTTTTTTGATTTTCTGTGTTGATTCTAAGCGCAGTGATTTGTATTCAAAATACCAATTATTATGCGCCGACATGGGCCAACACCTGCTCTTTGTGGAAAATGAATTTTGCGCTTTAGAAAGCGCTAAACAAGAGGCTATTATCAAGGCTAGCGCTAAATACGCTTATTATTTGCGCCTACTTCTGCACCAAAAACCCCATATGCTGAGTTTACCGGAGGAAAAAGTGCTACTGGCCACCTCTGGGGTTGGTGTAGAGGCCTTTTCTAATCTTTTCGATCAAGTGATCACCTCGCTAAAAATGCCTTTTCAAAATAAGATGATTAGCGAGGAAGAAATTTTATCTGAACTACACAATCCGGATCGCAAATTGCGCAAACTTGCCCAAAAAACCTTGACTAAGTCTTTAAAGAAAAATAGGCTAGTTCTAACTTATGTTTTAAACATGGTGCGCAAAGATTCACATATTGATACTAAGTTGCGCCACTATGAAAAACCTGAGAGCTTTAGGCATCTGTCTAATCAAATCCCCCAAGAAAGCGTAGATAGCATGCTAGAGATTGTGGAGGAAAATTATCCTTTAGTGCACCGCTATTATAAAAGTAAGGCCAAACTTCTAGGTTGTAAACTCAAGGATTACGATCGTTATGCCCCTATTGAGCAAAAAGAAACACCTCTGAGCTACAAAGAGGCATTAGATCTAGTTTTTAAGGCTTATCAAGACTTCTCACCTAAATTTTATGAGATTGTGAGTCGTGGGGTTAAAGAAGGTTGGGTGGATTCGCATCCGCGCCCGGGCAAACGAGGGGGGGCATTTAGCGATAGCACCGTGCCTAGTGCCCACCCTTTTGTGTTGCTTAATTTTACCGGTAATCGCCGTAGCGCCTTTACCATTGCCCATGAATTTGGGCACATGATCCACCAGACATTAAGTAGGCAAGTAGGCTATCTTAATGCTAATACCCCCCTAACCACCTCTGAAACCGCCTCTGTTTTTGGGGAAATGCTCTTGTTTGAAAGTTTAAAAAAGGATTTGGATAAGAAAGAATTGCGCGGGATTTATGCCGGCAAATTAGAGGACATGTTTTCTACTATGTTTAGGCAAGTGGTGATGACTAATTTTGAAAGACGCATCCATAGCAGTGGGGGCGAGTTTGAGGAATTAAAGGCTAAGGATTTTGATCGCATTTGGCAAGAGGAAAACGCTAAAATGTTTGGTAAAAGCGTTAAACTAAGCAAGAATTACGCCCGCTGGTGGAGTTATATCCCCCATTTTATCCACTCACCTTTTTATTGTTATTCTTATAGCTATGGACAGTTATTAGTTCTAGCTTTATTTGGTCTGTATCGCAAAAAGAAAACTACAGCAGAAAAACAGGCATTCGTGGATACCTATACAGCGTTTTTAAGCAAGGGGGGCAGTGTAAGCCCTGAGGAACTAGTGGGCATGTTTGGGTTTGATATTACAGATAAGGCATTTTGGAAAATTGGCATGGACGAGGTGGAAAAAATGCTTGAGGAATTTGAAGGGTTGCTTGATGGATGCGCTACAAAGGTATAAGGCAATGTCTAACCAGCATTGTCTGGATTGTTTGCATTTTTTATACCACCACCGCGTACACTTTAGCATTTTTTGCGATCTTTGCTGTGTGCGTTTTGAACCTCCCTTGCCACAAGAACAAATCGAGAGTTTTGGTAATTTTGTACTCTTTGTTTTAGCGGGCTATACTTTTGATAGTTTAAAAATCCATGGAGAAATCCCAGAAATTCACTTTGAGGCAGGGTTAGGCGATCACATTGAAACCACAGTTAAAATTGTTCTTGAGGGGATTGTACAGATCATCGTTAAGGATAAAAACGATTCAAATGTGGTGTTGTTTAACCGCTGTGATCCTAGCCTCATTTTTGTAGATAACACAGCCGAGCAACTCCAAAGTTCTAAAGATGCAATTTTATCCGATCCAAGAAACCAGCAAGTTATTGCAACCTTGCAGGGAAATTTGAAATGAGTCTTTTAAAATTACAAATCCGGGCGTTTCGCTTTTGTGCTAAAGAGGATTACAACCCTGCTTACCCGCTTTATGTGGTGGAGTACCAACTAGATTGGACTTTAAGAGATGTTTTAGCCCATATCCCCGATCTGAGCTATGATCAAACACATTTGGGTTTACGGATTAACCGGGTTGTTGTGTTTGAAAATTTAAGTATTGATACGCTGATTAATCGTTTTGGTAAAGAATGGACATTAGAACCCCTAGCTACCAAATATGTTTTAAAAGATCTGTTAATGGATACAGAGAACATGTTAAAACCCTACCAAAACTTTTTTAAAAGCGCATCTTTTGTAACGGAGGCAGAAAAAAGCGAATTAGTCCGCTACATTCATATCAATGCCATTACTCCTAAAAGCGATTCAGATTACTTTGGAGATGGCTTTTTTCTATACACTAAATGGCTCATGAGTCGTTACCCACACCGCACATCAGATCTATTACAAAGCCTAGCAGACAAACACCATGGGGCCATGCATTTTGTAAGTCTCAAACACTATATTTTTCCTAAGAATGATGTAATTGATACAGAAATCTATAGTTTGCAACAACAATTACTCAATACCTCCAATCCCTCAGCTAATAACCCTTGGGCTCACTTAGGCAAAATCAATTACACTTTTAACAAACCTCAAATCCCTAGTAAGCAAGCGCGCTTTTTAATGTATAACGCCTATAGCTCTGCTTTTAATAGCGCGCCTTTATTGCAAAGTAGCCGTTTGCTTTTGCAGCATTTGGGGGTGGATTTTTTAGAGTTAGCTTGTTGTTTTGATGGGGGTTATTGGGGACGATTTGGGGATTTAAAACAATTTCTAACGGCCAATGCTTATAATTTGAGTTTAGCGCATAAAGTGGGCGCGGTGTTGCTCTTATGCGATGAAGATGCTTACGCTAATGCGTGCTATGCTAAAGCTATTTTAGATCGTGATGAAAAATTAAGAGAAGAAGTACAGCAAAATTTAGCCACATACGATTTAGAGTATCACCCAGATATACAAATTGCCTATCTTAACCATTTTTTAAATAAACGAGCAGAATCTTTAGAAATTAAGCACTCTTTTAAAGATTTTTATACAAGTTTGTTTCAAGATTACCACCTAGATCAGCCCACAGATTGCAATGCTTTATTAACTAAACTTAATCTTCGCTGCAATAGCCCGCTTTTTACTAAGGAATCCTATGCGCATTTATTAGATATTGATATGGATTCTGCCTTGTATGAATCAGCGCGTATCCGCTATGAGGCTATTGATCTAGGGGTGGATTTTTTACTAACAAGCTCTGTAAGCCAATTTCATATGCTAGATACTTTGGCTAAAAAGGCTTCTAAAATTTATCAAAGAGATCATGACAGCACTAGCGTGTTATTTCTCCCACAGGTAATACTGCTAGCCTTAGGCCAAGATGATTCTAAAGCGCTAGGTTTAAACACCCATCAAAATGCCTTTACATTTCTCTAAGGTTTTTGTTTGAAAGCCGGGCTTAAAATCTTATTTGCAATGGCGTTGGGTTTTGCTTGGTATATTGTCAATGATGAGACTTCTGGGGAATTAGCCTTGATGATTTTCTTTTTTGTGGCCTTTATTTTGCTCATCAAGCCTCTTTCTTTCCAACCCCCTGAAAAACGCGAGGATTATATCAAACAACTTCAAAGGAGTTATGAGCGCAAGATGGATTTAAAAAACAAAGAGAAAGAAGAGAAACGGCGTTTAAATCAAGTGGCTAACGAGTGGGATTTTAAAAACCGCAAACAACAAAACCAAACAGGCTCACTTTAAATGTTAGAAGTGATTTTGATTTTAGGGGTGGCCGTAGTACTCATTTATCTTTATTACACTTTACAAGAATATCTCAAAAATCCTCTAAAAGACCCGCCTGAATTTAATAAGCCAAAAGAAGCGCTAGAGGTTTATGTACTCCCTAATCCTTTAGAAACTTTAAAAGCAAGTGAGGCGGGGGTATTAGCTAGTCTTATGGGTAGTTTTACTAAACATCTTGAACCCACAGCTCTTAGCCAAGCGCTTTTAGAGGTGTTTTTACAAGATTTAAGCCAGATAGAAAACAAAGATTTAGAATCTTTGCAAGAAATTTATCATAGCCCCCCTCCACCCCTAGATCAGATTTGTACACAGCTTTTAGAATGCGGGCATGGGGAGTATAAAAAGCGCTTAAAGTGGGTGGAATTTCTCTTTGTTTTGGCTTATAGTGATGGCAATCTAGGCACACAAGAAAAAGAGGCGTTATTAGATGTAGGGGCATTTTTAAACTTAGAAAATGTGGATTTTAATAATCTCTATGATGGTTTTGCAAACTTAAAATTAGAACCGCTAAATTTAGAGCCAACCCAAGTCAGTACGATTTTACGCGCAGAAAAAGTAGATTTTAAGGGATTTAAAGCACTAGTTCAGGAGTGCTATATCAATGTGTTAGAACCTAAAAATTGGAATAAAAGCTACTTGCCAGATACCATGAAAACTTTATGGCAATTAGAACAGGCTTATAATACGCTGAATTCTAAGGTCCAAAGCGATTAAAATTTACAAAGGTACTCAATAGAGTGTAAAATAAAATAGACAATTTCTAAGGACGTACAGACGATTCCGTACTTTTCTTGCTACTTTTTATAAACCCCTTGCACAAAGCTTTCATGCACACTGTTTAGAAGTTTAACTTCTTTGATAGCGCCATAATTGAAAATGCCTTAAACGAGGGCACAGGCATGAGTGTACTGGATCAAAAACTCTACGAAATACTAGCCAACTTGCGCTTTAATATTGAAAACTATAAGGGTCTAAGTGTGCGATCACTCAAGAGACTTTAAAAACAGAGGATGTGAAGGTAGTTCTATTAAGAATATTGGTAGAAATAGAGTAGATATAAAAAGTAAATTAACGGGCATTATGGAGTTATAAAGCAGGCTTTAACAAGCCAAAACAAGCTAAGACTAGTAACAATGTGGAAAAGCAAAGGAGAGATTGCGACCCCAGAAGTCCCTAATTATTGCCGTTTAGAAAAGATGTTAGATTTTACAAGAATTTACATGGAAAATGTGGTGGCAACGGATAAGCGTGCCAGTCTTTTATAAATGGGCTATATGCTCACCTTAGAACTTTAACCAGTGTACCCGTGCTACTATCAATCCAGCCTATTATGATTTTCCCTAAAAAGAATAACGCTTTTTTATAGAAATGATAAAAGTTAAGCCTACAAAATTACAATCTTTTAAAATAGTGGGTTTTTTGCTACAATCAAGGAATGAAAAAACAAGCCTATAACCAACCCTACTTAGCTTTAAAAGCTTCTGCTGGCAGTGGTAAAACCTTTGCTCTCACTTTGCGCTACATCGCCCTACTCTTTGAAGGAGCTAAGCCTAACACCATTTTAACCCTCACCTTCACCAACAAGGCGGCATCAGAAATGCGCGAGCGCATTTATAACACCCTTGCTAGTCTGCATACAGAAAGCCAGATTTGGGCTAAAAATAAAAAATATACCCCCAGTGATAGCAAAATCCAAGCTATCTTAGAGGATTTGCAGAAAAATTATAAGCTTTCTTGGAGTCAAATTGCCCCCAAAAGTGAAGATATTTACACGCAGTTTTTACAAGCAGACCCGGCAATTCAAACCATAGATGCCTTTTTTAAAAAAGTGTTGCGCAAATTTAGCTATTTTGTGGGGGTGCGATCCCAGTTTCAAGTGAGCAATGTTTCTAAGGAGGATAAACTCAGCTCTTTTTTACAAACCCTAAAGCCCCAAGAGTTAGAGAGAATCCGCTCCCTTTGTTTTTCTTTACTTGGTGATGGTTTTAGCGCTTTTTATGTCCTTGATCTTATTTTAGATTTGCTTGAAAAAAGCGGAATACGCGCTAACTCTCTTCCCTCTACAACAGCCTATGAAAAAGAGGCCATTATTTTTAAAGATTTAGCTTTTTTTCTTGATCGCTACAAAGACCATATAGTCCATCCTAACGCCCTTGATTTTGCCACTATCACTTTAAAAGTACAGCAACTTTTAAATAACCCCTTTGATATGGATTTCTTTTATTTTAGACTTGATAGCCAGATTCGCCATATTCTTATTGATGAGTTTCAAGATACTAGCCCCCTACAGTACCAAATTCTTAAGCCTTTAATTGAAGAAATTAAGGCGGGTAAGGGGCAAAAATGGGGGGATAGGAGTGTGTTTTTTGTGGGCGATAGCAAACAAAGCATTTATCGCTTTAGGGGGAGTGATAGCGCTTTATTTGAACAGATTTGTCAAGAAAATCCGAGCCAATTTTTAGAGCATAATTATAGAAGTACGGGCGCTGTATTAGATTTTGTTAATAAAACTTTTGCTGACTATCTGGAAGGCTATGAACCCCAAAGCCTGCCTAAAAGTAGGTTAGATTGCCAAGATCAAGGCTATGTACGGATCAAAACGATTAAAGTGGGGCAGTATAAGCAAAGCTCAAGAAGTTATGGCGAGAAGGGCGAGAAGGAGAAAGATAAGGCTATTTTTAAGGGGGTTTTAGAGGAAATAGAAATTTTACTTAAAGGGGGGGTATTTGCTGAGGATATTGCTATTTTATGCCTTAATAATAAAGATGTTAATGGGCTAAAAGATTTTCTTATAGAATCTAAAGAAAATAACCCACTCTTACAAAATGTACAAATTGTAAGTGAAACAGATTTATCGTTACTTGCCCAGCATGAAGTTAAAATTTTAGTCCACGCTTTGTATTGTGATCTAGAGCCTGAATACCAAAGTTACCACCTTGCTTGTATCTCTAAATTACTAGGCTACCCGCTAGATTACCCCTTAGAAGAAAAACTCCCCGCTAAAAATTCCCATTTAAGTACCTATATTTTAGATTTAATGCGCGCATTAAAGCTTTATAGCCAAAGTGCCCAGTACCTTTTAGAACTCTCGCTTAATTACTATGACAAACAAGAATTCTTAGAATATTTAGAAAAAGAAGATATTAAGATCGCCTCAAGCCAAAAACAAGGTCTGCAAATCATGACTATACACAAATCTAAGGGAATGGAATTTGGGCATGTTATTTTAATGGATCGTTTGGCAAGCAGAGAACAAAGTGATAAAAATAAATTATTCGTTGATTCAAATGGGCGTGTTTTTTACAAGCCAAGTAACCAGAACAAGGAGAGCGATAAAAGAGCGGCAGTAGATCCAGAATACAAAAAAGCGCTGGAGGTCTATCAAAAGGAGATTGAAAAAGAGAAAATTAATAAGTTGTATGTGGCCTGTACACGGGCTAAGGAGGGTTTGAGTATTATTAAAAAAGATGGGAGTGTAATGGGTTCTAATAAGAAACCTACAAGCACTGAAAGTGCTTTTAAGATTACTAAGGATTTAAATCTTTTTCCAGACAACCAAGAAAGAAAAGAAGGGTGGCAACCTAAGACCTCTAGCCCACAACCACCCCCTAAAATCCCCGATCAAACCTGCCTGCTTCTTAGCCAAAGAGCCTTTGGGAAACAAGAGGATTATCAAAAACCAGAAGAGTCTTTAAAGGCGAGTAGATCTGCGCGTTTCTTTGGAATTGCCATGCACAAGGCTTTAGAGTTTTTCTATGGCTATGGTATACCTCTTGAAACAATCAAAGCTTATTTAACGCACTATTACAGCTTACAAGGCGTTTTAGTGGAGGGGGTTTTAAAACGACTCTTAGCCCTAGATAATTTTCCAGAATTTCAAAATCTTTTAAAACAAGGGCGCATCGCAACCGAAATTAGTTTTAAATCCCAACAATCCTACATGCGCTTAGACATGCTAGTTTATCAAGATACACAGTTTTATATCCTTGATCACAAAAGCGGTAAGGGAAATGAGAAAGCATATAAAACACAGGTTAAAAACTACGCCACCGCCCTTAAAAAAATCTATCCACAACAGGAAATAAAAGCCTACTTAATTTATGCTCTTAAAACACATATAGAAATACAACCTATCAAAGAATAAAAATGCATTTTGTTAAAAAGAATATTTTTTTAGATTTTGTTAAAAGTGAATCTTTTGGGGGTATTTTTCTCTTTATTAGCGCAGTGTTAGCGATGATCTGTGCTAACTCTGCTTTAGCGCCCTATTATTTTGAGTTATGGCATACCCAAATAGGGTGGGTTTTTGGAAAAACCTTTGTGGGGTTTTCTTTGCATGAATGGATTGATGATGTATTCATGGCCTTCTTTTTTCTATTAGTTGGGTTAGAAATTAAGCGAGAGGTAATGTATGGGGAATTGTGTGGTTTTCAAAAGGCAGCTTTCCCGGTTATTGCTGCTTTAGGGGGCATGCTTGTCCCCGGAATAATTTATTATAGCCTTAATGCTAACACAAGTAGCGCGCATGGATTTGGTATCCCTATGGCTACTGATATTGCCTTTGCCTTAGGCGTTATTTTATTATTAGGCAAACGGGTACCCACTTCTTTAAAAGTATTTTTAGTTACCCTAGCTGTAGCAGACGATCTAGGTGCAATTATTGTTATTGCTATTTTTTATAGCACTAATTTACAAATAGCTTGGCTTTTAGGTTCGGGGGTTATTTTAGCCATGCTCATTGGTTTAAATAAAATAGGGGTGCGCCATTTATTGCCCTATTTATTATTAGGGGTTTTACTGTGGATCACAACCTATAATAGCGGTGTCCACGCTACTATCGCCGCTGTAGCCCTTGCATTCACTATTCCTATCAAAGTTTCCCAACAATCTGAGTTGCTCCAAACCTTTTATCAATCCTTACAGCGCTTTAAAGAGAGTTTAACGCATTCCCCCCCCCTTAATAAACCCCTAGATCAAGAACAACGCGATTCTTTATATGCCCTGCGGAGTGCCACTAGGTCTTTACAAAGCCCCTTAGAGCGCTTAGAGCGTGTTTTACACCCTTATGGCGCCTATTTAATCATGCCTTTGTTTGCCCTAGCTAATGCTGGGGTGCATATTGGAGCACAATTACATTTTGATGTAGATGAGATTTTATTAGGGGTGATGTTAGGGCTTATTGTGGGTAAACCTGCAGGGATTTTTCTTATCACCTTTTTAGCCGAGAAAATCAAGATCGCTAAACGGCCTGATGGTGTGAGTTGGTGGCAGATTTTAGGGGCGGGCATGTTAGCAGGCATTGGCTTTACGATGTCTATGTTTATTTCTAATATCGCCTTTAGCAACAAAGAAGCCATGGAGGTCTCTAAGATCGCCATTTTGCTAGGTTCAATGGCCTCAGGCATTTTAGGTACGCTTTATCTTTTAATCTTAGGGGCATTTTTAAAAGCCAAAAATTAGAAAAAGTAGCTATAATGCTAGGTTTATGCTATGAAGGAACAAAATGAATCAGAGCCGGGAAATTTTAACCTCTTTGTTGCCCTTATTGGTGCTTTTTTTGATTTTCTACTTTTTAATTATCCGCCCACAACGCAACCAAGCCAAAAAACACAAAGAAATGTTAGAGGGTCTGCAAAAAGGGGATAAAATTGTTTCTCAGGGAGGGTTGATCTGTGAGGTGATCAAACCGGAGAGTACTTTTTTTAAGGTGAAGATTAATGATACAACAGAGGTGAAACTCTCTAAAAACCATGTCGCCTACAAACTTGAGCAATTAGAGAGCGAAAAAACCACTTTGCAAAAAGGGAGCAATTGATTTTGAATGTCTCGAATCTTTAATGCGAGATTATTGGTTTTTATGCTGGCTTTTATCTTTGGGGTGGGCTTTTCTTTGCCTAGTTTTTTACAAACTAAGGGGCCTAAAATCACTTTAGGGTTGGATTTAAGGGGGGGGTTGAGTTTGCTTTTAGGGGTGCAAGTACAAGAGGCGCTTAAAAGCAAATACGCCTCTATGGCCACCTCTTTAGATTATGCTTTCAAACAACAAAATTTGTTGATCCAAGATTTGCGCTCTTCATTGCAAGGTGTTTCTTTTACTTTGCTAGATAAAGATGATGCTAAGGGCGTTGCGCATGTCTTAGAGGATTTGCGCAAAGATGGAATTGAAATTTTTGTCAGCCAAAATAGCTATAACTTGCATTTTTCCTTTGAAAAAGCCCAAGCGCTTAAACAACAAACCGTAACACAAGTTATTAGCACGATTAGAAACCGCCTTGATCAATTTGGTCTAGCCGAACCCACTGTTTTACAGCAAGGTAAAGATGCGATTTTAGTTCAGTTGCCCGGTATTAAAAGCATTGAAGAAGAACAACGGGCAAAGGATTTAATCACCAAATCCGCGCACTTGCAGATGATGGCTGTAGATGAACAAAAAAATGAATATTTAGATCAATTAAGCAGTGCAGAGATAGAAAAACTAGGCGATGTTGTGTTATCTTATACAGGCGATCGTGGTAAGTTATTATTAAAAGCCGTCCCTATTTTAGATGGGGAAATGTTAACAAATGCCCAAGTTGTTTATGATAAGGATAATCGCCCCGTTGTGAGCTTCTCATTAAATGCACAGGGGGCTAAAATCTTTGGGGATTTTTCAGGGGCTAATGTGGGCAAACGCATGGCCGTTGTGTTGGATAATAAAGTGTATTCAGCCCCCTATATCCGCGAACGCATCGGCGGGGGGAGTGGGCAAATTAGCGGGAATTTTACCGTAGCGCAGGCAAGCGATTTAGCCATTGCGCTTAGAAGTGGGGTTTTAAGCGCGCCACTTGTTGTACTTGAAAAGCGCATTATTGGCCCCTCTTTAGGGGCAGATAGCATTAAAACCTCTATTGTAGCCCTTATTTCTGGCTTTATTTTAGTAATGCTCTTTATGATTGCCTATTATGCTCTAGCCGGAGTCATTGCTAGCATGGCTTTAATTGTCAATTTATTTTTAATCGTTGCGGTCATGGCTATTTTTGGCGCGACTTTGACCCTACCGGGCATGGCTGGAATTGTACTCACTGTGGGCATGGCTGTAGATGCTAATATTATTATTAATGAGCGTATTAGAGAAGGGCTTAGGGCTAATGAGAGTGTAGCACAGGCTTTATTTTCAGGCTATGCCAATGCCTCGCGCGCTATTTTTGATTCAAATTTAACCTCTTTGATTGCCTCTTTATTACTCTATGCCTATGGTACGGGCTCTGTTAAGGGTTTTGCACTCACTACTGGCATTGGAATTTTAGCCTCCATTCTGACAGCTATTATCGGTACGCAAGGCTTTTATCAGGCTATCTTGCCTAAACTCTCACGCAAGAAAAACCTTTATCTTTGGTTTGGGGTAAGCCAAAGTATCAAACACTCTAAAAGGATAGCCCGTGGAACTCTTTAAACGGGTTAGAATTTTAAATTTTATGGAGTATTCTAAATGGGGCTTAGCGGCCTCTTGCATCGTTCTTTTGCTTTGTTTGGCTTTGATTATTTTTAAGGGTTTTAATTTGGGGGTGGATTTTGCAGGGGGGAGTGTAGCACAGGTGCGTTTTGAGAAAAAAGCGCCTTTAGTACAAATCCGCGAAGTCTTTGCAAAGGCTCATTTAAATGGAGTACAAGTAAGTGCCTTTGGCTCCGATCAAGAAGTGGTGATTAAAATTCCTGTAGGCAAACAAGAAATTAAAGATTTGGGTAGCAAAATTACAGAGATTTTAAGCCCCTTAGGCAAATTTGAAATCCGTAAATTAGATAGTGTAGGGCCTAAGGTGGGCGATGAGCTCAAACAAAGGGGTATTTTATCTTTGGTATTAGCTATTGTAGCGATGATGTTATATGTAAGTTTTCGCTATGAATGGCGCTTTGCCCTAGCTAGTGTCTTAGCATTAGTCCATGATAGCCTTATTACCGCCACAAGTGCCATTGTTTTTAACATTGATTTAAACTTAGAGGTGATCGCTGCGGTTTTAACCTTGATTGGTTACTCTATTAATGATACGATTATCATTTTTGATCGCATTAGAGAAAGAATGCTTGCTGGCCGTTCTAATGATCTTAATTTTGTGATTAATGAGGCTATCTCTAGTACCTTGACTCGTACGCTGCTTACTTCTTTAACCGTCTTTTTTGTACTGTTAGTACTCTATCTCTTTGGGTCTAGGATTTTAATCGGTTTTTCTTTGCCCATGCTTATTGGTACTGTTGTAGGGACTTATAGCTCCATTTTTTTAGCGCCCCGTATTGCGGTGCTCTTAGGCTTTGATTTGGCCAAATACCATGATAATGAGCTCAAAAAAGCCAAACGCAAACAAGAAAAGGAACGCTTACGGCGCTTGTATGAACATGGAAGAGTCTAAACCACAGAAAGGATAGCCATGGATTGGGGTCGGGTTGTTTTTACGGTCTTTAGTTTGGCTAGCACCACCTCTATTGCGGGCTTTCTTTATGAACCTAATGTGGTGGTTTTATTTGTGGCTATGGCGCTTAATTTCATTGTTACAACCCTTAAAATCGGGGTACAAAAACAATTTGCTTCTGAGTTAATGGGGGGGTCTTTGGTAGCGCTTCTTCATCTCATGCCTGCCTTTGTATTTTTACAAATTTTAAATAATCTAATTCTAGCCTACACTCTTATGATTGGGGCGCTAATTAGTAATGTCTTTTGTTTGATATTACTCATCATTGATAGCATTAAAAATACAGATGTGGAATACTAATGCAAACCTATAATCCTAAAATCATTGAAAAAAAATGGCAAGAAATTTGGGCTAATGATTTGGCATTTGAACCTAGTTCTGATTTTTCTAAACCCAAAAAGTATATTTTAAGCATGATGCCCTATCCTAGCGGCGAGGTGCATATGGGGCATGTACGCAATTATGCAATCGGGGATGCTTTAGCGCGTTACTACCGCCAAGTGGGCTATAATGTATTACACCCGATGGCCTTTGATGCTTTTGGCATGCCCGCAGAAAATGCGGCTATCAAACACCAAATCCACCCTAAAATCTGGACAGAAAAAAATATAGCCAACATGCAAGAGGAATTTAAAGCGCTAGGGTTTTCCTTTAGTAAGACTCGCGAATTTGCTACCTGCGATCCTAACTACACCAAAGTTGAACAGCAATTTTTTATTGAAATGTTTTCTAAGGGACTAGTGTATCAAAAAGAGGCGTGGTTAAACTGGTGTCCTTTAGATCACACGGTTTTAGCTAATGAACAAGTTATTGATGGGAAATGTTGGCGTTGTGGTTCTGCTGTAATCCAAAAGCAAATGCCACAATACTACCTTAGAATTACAAAGTATGCTGAGGAACTTTTAGCCGAACTTAAAAATTTAGAGGACTCTTGGCCTACACAAGTGCTAAACATGCAAGAACAATGGATTGGCAAATCAGAGGGTTTAGTTTTTAGCTTTGCACTAGAATCTGAAAGTGTAGCGCGCTTAAACAGATCAGACTTAACACACATTGAAGTATTTACAACCCGTATTGATACGATATTTGGGGTAACTTTTGTAGCGCTCTCTCCCGGGCATGCATTGGTTCAAGCCCTATTAAAAACAGATTTACTAAGCATAGAGGATAGAGAAGAGATTTTAAGTATCCAAAATACCAACATGCGTACGCGTTCTTTAGAAAAAAGAGGGGTTAAATTACCGCTATCTGTTTTACACCCTTTAACTAATGAGTCTATCCCTGTTTATATGGCTAATTTTGTACTAGATAATTATGGGAGCGGGGCGTTAATGGGGGTACCCGGGTGTGATCTTAGAGATCATGCCTTTGCTATTCTTTTAAATATCCCCATTAAAGAACTCATTGTAGGAGGAGTGGCACCTTGTCCGGTGGGTGTTTTAAAAAATAGCGGGGAATATAACGGGCTTAGCACTACAGAGGCTAAAGAAAAACTTAGCACACTTTTTGAGCAAAAGGGATTAGGAAAGCGCATTATTAATTATCGCTTGCAAGATTGGGGTATTTCACGCCAGCGCTACTGGGGGGCGCTCATTCCTATGGTGCACTGTGCACACTGTGGCTTAGTGTGTGAGAAAGTAGAAAATTTGCCTATTTTATTACCCGAAGATGTGGTATTTGATGGCGAGGGCAATCCTTTAGATAAACATAAAAGTTTTAAACACTGTCTTTGCCCTAAATGCGGGCAAGAGGCGCGCCGAGAAACCGATACAATGGATACCTTTTTCCAATCTAGTTGGTACTTTTTGCGCTACACCACCCCGCCTAAACTTTGGGACAAACAAGCCTTTGATTCAAACGCGCTAGATTATTGGATGGAAGTAGATGAATATATCGGCGGGATCGAACATGCCATTTTACACCTGCTTTATGCGCGCTTTTTCACTAAGGCTCTTAGAGATTTGGGTTATCTTCATATCAACGAACCCTTTCAGGCTCTCACCACTCAGGGCATGGTGCTTAAGGACGGCGCTAAGATGAGTAAATCTAAGGGTAATGTGGTTACGCCTAAGCAAATTTTAGAAAAATACGGGGCAGATATTGCTAGGGCATATATCCATTTTGTCGCACCGCCTAATAAAGAATTAGAATGGAACGATCAAGCACTAGAGGGTGCAGCGCGTTTTTTAAAACGATTTTATGAAAAGTCATTTTTAGCAAAAACCTGCGAACAACTCCCCTTTTTAGATGTAAATAACCTAAGCGATGCAGAAAAAGAAGCGCGCAAAAAGATCTATTTAGCCTTACAAAAATGCCATGATATTTTTGATAAAGTCCAGCCACATTATCCTTTTAATACTTTGCTTGCCTTTTGCATGGAAGCACTCAACGCCCTAGAAAAAACCACAAATAGCGCCCTTTGGACTGAGGGGTATTATATTTTAACCCATGTTTTAGAACCCATTATTCCCCATGTTTGCCATGAAATTTCCAAACGGCTTTTTAATTTGAGTAATTTTAAAACCCTCCATGTAGATCCACGCGCATTAGAAGAAGATCAAATTACAATGGCTGTTACGATTAATGGTAAAAAAAGAGGGCAGATTGTGATCTTAAAAGATTTGGATCAAGAAGCGCTTTTAAAAGAGGCTAGAGCTAGTGTAATTAAATGGCTCAATCAAAAACGCGTGGTTAAAGAAGTTGTTGTACCCCATAAATTAGTGAATTTTGTCGTGCAATGAAGGCCATTAGCGCGCTTTTTGCATTGGTTTTATTAACAGGTTGTGGTTATAAACCCATTGCCGCCCTTTCAGATAAGGTTTTAGGCAAAGGTATATATGTGCGCTTAGTGGTGAATTTACCCAACCCTAAAAACTCTGTGGCTTTTAAGGACATGCTTAATCGCGTGATTGTACAGCGTTTCCAAAATACCCTAACTAGTGAAAAACAAGCCGATTCTATTATCACCATTGAAATCACGCGGGTAGCCGATACTTCCATTAGCCAAAATCAAGAGGGCTTTACTACTTTCTACCGCGCTACGGTGTATGTGGATTATACCTATGATAATAAAATGGGGGTGGTGAAAACTTTCCATGATAGCGGTTATTATAACTACGCTGTTTCATTACAAGACCCCCTCATCACTTACAATAACCGCATTTATGCAATCTCCCAAGCCCTAGATCAAACTCTTACCCAGTTTGTTTCCCAAATTGCCTATGAAGGTAAACTTAACAAATGAATTTAATAGACTATCTAGCATCTAAAACACAGGAGTACGCACCCTTTGATCCTAATCGTTTTAAGCGTATTTATACGATTTTTAATACCTACTACAAGGATCAAGTACCTAAAATCCAAATCATTGGTACAAATGGCAAGGGCAGTACAGGGCGTTTTTTAACTCTTAGCTTAGAACAAGCTGGTTTTAAAGTTTTGCACTTCACCTCCCCTCATTTATTAGATTTTAAAGAGCGCTTTTACACGCAAGGCAAGATCATTACAGATAGCGCTTTAGAAAAAGCACACCAAATCTTACAAACCCTACCCCTAGAACCCATTAGTTACTTTGAATACGCCACTCTTCTAGCTATCGTACTCGCCCAAGATTGTGATTATTTAGTGGCTGAGGCGGGTTTGGGCGGAGAATTTGATAGTACAAGTGTTTTAAATAAAAAAATCGCTCTTATTTATACACCCATTAGCCTAGATCACACAGAAAGATTAGGCCATAGCTTAAAAGAAATTGCTACCACTAAATTAAGAGCTATGATTAATCTAAAACCTCGCACTCCTATTTTACTAGCCCACCAAAACCGCCCCTTTTTAAAATTAGCCAAGCAAATAGCAGATGTATATTCTTTACAATTAACTTTAGCACCTCCCCCCTCTTTAGCTGTGCAAGCCTATGCTAACAAACACCACTACCCCCCCTTTTTGGCTAATAATCTCCAAACAGCTATGAGTGCTTTAGAAATCTTAAATATTAATTCCCCTATCCAAACACTTAAACCCTTAGATTTACCGGGTCGTTTTGAGTTTTTTACGCCCTCTATTATCTTAGATGTGGCGCACAATGTAGGCGGGGCTAGAGCTCTAGCCAAAGCCCTAGCAGATCAAAGGGTGGATTTGGTGTATAATAGCTATCAAAGAAAAGACGCTTATGGGGTTTTAAAAAGCCTTAAACCCCGTGTTAAGCGGGTGTGGATTTTAGAAGTATTAGAGACACAGATGATAGATAGGGGGGTTTTGGAGGGGTTTTTAGAAGAACTGAACATACCCTTTGCTCCCTTTAGCTGGGATAGCTTTAACCCCTTTTCTGGCTTGTTTGTAGTGGCTGGATCTTTTAGTGTTGTGCGTACATTTATAAAAGGCTATCAAGAGTATCAAGGATATTTTAGCGGTAGTAAGGGTTTGTGTGCCAGATAAATTTGTCTTAACAATTATTGATGAAAATGGGTCTAAACAACTCAGGCTTTCTAGGCATGTAAAACGGCATGTACTTTTAATTACCATGCTAGTTATCGGGTTATTATTAGTCGGGGGGTGGTTTTTAGGCTACTTGGTTGAAAAGATCAGTAAAATGACTTTAGAAAAAGGGATTTTAGAGACAAATTATAAAAACCTATATACTAAAAATCACACACTCAAGCTTGAGATTTCTCAAAAAACCCAAGAAATTGCCTTAGTTAGCCGTAAGATTAAAGATTTTGAAAATCTTGTACAGGTTAAAAAAAGTCAAGGCGATGATGCCTATAGCAGTGTGGATTTAAAACAACTCTCTATCCCTAATAAAGCCCTAGCTTTAGCACTTATTCCTAATGGAGAACCGGTTAAAACCTATAGCGCTAAAACCTTGATCAACTCCCCTAATAAAAGATCTTTAGGCCCCTACCATGGCTATATTTTTAATACAACGCCGGATACTCCGGTGTATGCAACAGCTAGTGGAGTGGTAGATGTGGTGCTGATTAGAAATTATCAAGGCTATGGCAAATTAATACGCTTAGAACATGCCTTTGGGTTTAGTTCAATTTATGCGCGCCTTAATAGCATTGTGATTAAAAGGCATGCCTTTGTACAAAAAGGGGAACTACTTGGTTATAGTAGCAATAATCTACACTATGAAATCCGCTTTTTAGGCCGTATTGTAGACATGCCAAAATACATGGATTGGGACATGGCTCACTTTGATTTAATTTTTAAAGACGATTCTCAAGTTAGCTGGAAAAATCTTTTCTACAGCATTAAGGATATGGCTCATATCCGCGAAAAACACCAAACTACAGAAAATCTAGGGGTTATGGGTGTGGCTGAATAAACGGCTCATTTTGATGTTGACTTATAAAGATGGGAGTAAGTCTATTAATGTACACATTGTTTACAAACAAATCATGTACTACATGCTTTTATTGGTGCTAGCTGTGTTCATGTTTTTAGGTATCGCGCTTTATGCCTTTGATATAGAAATTAAAACCACCAAAGCCCAGACTAAAAAACTCAGTGCAGAATATTTCAAGAGCTCACAAGCCCACGCGTATTTAAGCCAAAAAGTTCAAGGCTATTTAGAAGAGCTATTATTAGCAGGCGATCGCATCAGTGATTTAGAAGATTCTGTAGGGATTGAAGGGGAGGATACTAGCGATGCGCCTTTAAGCCAACGCCTAGATGTGGCTAGCATTACAGGGGCTCAAAAAACTTTTATCATGCGTTTTATCCCTAATGATAACCCATTAGAATCGTATCGCCGGATTTCTAGCCCCTTTGCTAAGCGTTTTCACCCCATTTTACACCGCTTATTTAACCATACAGGTGTGGATTTAAGTACGCCTATTAATACACCTGTTTATGCAACCGCTAATGGGGTGGTGGGCTTGGCTAATAGCGGGTGGAATGGGGGTTATGGCAGGCTTGTTAAACTTTACCACCCCTTTGGTTTCCAAACTTATTATGCGCATCTTAAAAAAATCGTGGTTAAAAATGGCGAATTTGTCAAAAAAGGCCAACTTCTTGCTTATAGTGGCAGTAGTGGCATGAGTACTGGACCGCATTTACACTATGAAGTGCGTTTCATGGACAAGCCGATTAATCCTATGTTTTTTATCACTTGGAATATGAGAGACTTTGATTATATTTTTACCAAAGAAAGGAATATTGCATGGCAATCTTTACTAACGATCATAAACAACCTACTAACGGATCAGCTACCATCATCGCCCAAGGCACTAAATTCAAAGGAGAGGTAAACATTGATTGTCATTTACACATTGATGGCCAATTAGAGGGGACTGTGCATTCTGAATCCACCGTTGTGATTGGCAAAAATGGTGTGGTTATGGGGGATATTTTTGCAGCAAGATTAGTAGTAAGCGGTAAATTTAATGGGAATGCACAAGCTGATGTAATTGAAATCATGCCCTTAGGCTATGTGGATGGTAAAATTGTGAGTTCAGAATTAGTTATTGAGCGCAAGGGGATTTTAGCTGGGGAGAGTCGCCCTAGAAATGAAGTGATCAAAGCTTTAGAAGAAAATAAAAATCCTAAAACCTAATGCAATCTAGCCTTTATTGCGCGCTCCCCTCTTTTAAAAGCACTCTTCTAGTAGTTTTGGATAACAAACAGGCTCAAGAAGCCTTGCAGGTGTGGCGCTTTTTTAAACCCCAAATCCCTATTTTTGTCTTACCCGAATTAAGGGCTTATTACCTTGATGACATGCGCGCTTTTAATACAGAACTCAAAGAGCTTTTAAGTGTATTGGGCTGTTTTTATCAATCTAAAGAAACAAACCCACAAACCCGTCTTATCGCCCCTTTAAGCGCACTTTTACACCCCTTACCCAAACCCTTATTACTCCAAAGTTTTAAAATAGAGTGTTTAGAAAGTTACTCTTTAGCAGAGTTAAAAGAAAGGCTTTATTATTATGGCTATGATTTTGTAGACATCATTGAATTACCCGGTGAGGCAAGTTTTAGGGGCGATATTGTAGATATTTTTATCCCGGGCCAGACTAAGCCACATCGCATTAGCTTTTTGGGGCAAGATTGTGAGGATATCCGCACCTTTGATCTAATAACCCAGTTAAGCGATTCAGAACTGCTAGAGTGTTTAAAGATCACGCCCGCACTCTTTAGTTTAAGCCAAGAAAACCACGCTCTTTTACAAACAAGGATAGAAAAACTAGAGAGTAGCGCATTGGTTAAAGATATAGAATCGCTTGGGTTTTGGGTTTTAGAGGATTTTGGGATTGATTTTTTACAGCACTATAGCGCCACCTTAAGCCAAGAAGCCCATTTAGAAGCAAAAGAAATTTTTGAGCTTGACCCTGCTACTAACCTCAAACATGCCCTAAATTTACCGGTGCTACAAACCCCCCCTAATTGCCAAGATATTCAGATTCATTTAAACCAATTAGACACATTTCTCCAACTCAACGCCCATAAACGGGTTACTTTGCTTGCTAAAAACATGGATTTAATCCCTACACACCATCTAAGCGCCCCCTTTAAAAGTGTTGTTTCTGATTGTGTGCTGCATTTTAGTACCCCTGATGTGATCTTTTTCTCTTTACACTCTTACCCACAAAAACACGCATTTTTACGCTCTAAACTCATCTTAGATGAATTAAGCCCGGGGGATTTTGTGGTGCATGAAAATTATGGGGTGGGGCTTTTTAAGGGGCTTGTGCAACAAAGTATTTTTGGTAGCGTGCGCGATTTTATCGCCTTAGAATACCAAAATGAAGACAAGCTGTTATTGCCTGTAGAAAATCTACACCTAGTAGAGCGCTACATCGCTAATAACTTCCCCGTTTTAGATAAATTAGGCAAAAGTAGTTTTATCAAACTCAAGGCTAAAGTCCGTGCTGAAATCTTAGAAATGGCCTCACAAATCATTAATTTAGCCGCTAAACGCTATTTATTAGAGGGGGAGAAAATCAATACAGATAGCGCTAAACTCAAGGCCTTTAAACAAGCCTGTGGTTTTACTCTAACCCCTGATCAAGAAAGCAGTATTACAGCCATTTTAGAGGATTTAGCTCAAGGGCGCGTCATGGATAGGTTGCTAAGCGGCGATGTGGGGTTTGGCAAAACTGAGGTGGCCATGCATGCTATTTATGCTATCTTTTTAAGTGGCAAACAAAGCGCTATGTTTGTGCCCACCACACTTTTATGTGCCCAGCACTTTAATACCCTCCAAGCGCGCCTAGAACCCTTTAATCTTAAAGTAGCCAAGCTAGATCGCTTTAGTAAGAACAAAAAAGAAGTTTTAGAGGGGATTAAAGAGGGGCATATTTCTGTAGTGGTGGGTACGCATGCGCTTTTAGGGGCAAAATTTAAAAACTTAGGGTTAGTGGTGGTTGATGAGGAGCATAAATTTGGAGTCAAGCAAAAAGAGGCAATTAAGGTTTTAAGCCACCAAGTGCATTCTTTAAGCATGTCAGCTACCCCTATTCCAAGAACCCTTAGCATGGCTCTTTCTAAAATCAAGGGAGTTAGCACTTTAACAACACCTCCAGCTAATAGAGAACCTAGCCGTACCTTTGTGAAGGAAAAAACAAACCCCCTACTCAAAGAGATTATTTTAAGAGAATTGCGCCGCAAGGGACAGGTTTTTTATATCCATAATCACATTGAGAGCATGCCCAAAGTCAAACAAAAACTTTTAGAGTTACTCCCTAATTTGCGTGTAGAAATTTTGCACTCTAAAACTCCGGCTAAAGAAGTAGAACAGATCATGATCAATTTTGCACAGGGGCATTTTGAAGTGCTCTTGTGTACCTCTATTGTAGAATCAGGAATTCATTTGCCCAATGCTAACACCATTATCATAGAACAAGCCGATCGCTTTGGTTTGGCTGATTTGCACCAATTAAGAGGGCGTGTAGGGCGGGGGAATAAAGAGGGGTTTTGTTATTACCTAATAGAGGATAAAAACACACTAGGAGAACAAGCCAGTAAAAGACTTTTAGCCTTAGAAAAAAATTCTTATTTAGGTAGCGGGGCTAGCATTGCCATGCATGATTTAGAAATTAGAGGGGGAGGGAATTTTTTAGGGGCAAATCAGAGCGGGCATATTAAAGGCATTGGCTATAAGTTATACACCAAAATGTTAGAAGAGGCCATTTCTCAAGAGAGTGGAGAGATACAGGAGAGTTTTAGCGTGGATTTAAAACTCCAAGTCAGTGGCTTTTTAAGCCCGGATTTAATCCGTAGCGATAGCCTGCGTTTAGAACTTTATAGACGGCTTTCTTTATGCCTTGATTTAAAAAGTGTGGCTACAATCCAAAGCGAGATTCATGCGCGTTTTGGCGCGCTAGATTTAATGACCATTCAGTTTTTACAAATTATCCGGATTAAAATTTTGGCTAACCAGCTTAAAATCCATAAAATTTCTCAATATGGGCAAAATATCACTCTCTTTTTTAAAGAGAAACAAAAACCTTTACAAGCCCCTAGTAAAGACGATGCATCTGTGTTACAAACCATTCTTACAGCTCTGCAGACTCTTTAGTTTCTAATAAGTGTGTGGCTACTTCAATGACTTCTTCAGGCTTAATTAAATCCATGCAGGCATGGGGTTTAATAGGGCCTGTTTTAAGCGGGCAGGTGCGTTTTTTACAAGGCGCACAAGGGAGATTTTTAAAAAGCAAGCGCGCTTTTAAGGGCTTATAAGGGCCTGTTTCATGCAAATCTGTAGGCCCAAAAAGAGCGATCAAAGGGGTTTGTGTAGCGGTGGCAATGTGCATAGGGCCACTATCATTACAAATAAGCAGATCAAGGGCAGCAATGGTATCTATTAAAATAGGGATAGTGGTTTGCCCGCATAGATTATAAAGATTGGCATGGGGTGGGATTTGATCTAAAATTTCTTGAATAACCATTTTGTCGTCTTTAGAACCTAAAAGATAGATTACATGCCCTTGATTTAATAAGGCTTGAATCAGGGTTGCAAAATAATTTGTACTCCAGCGTTTAGCACTCCCAAAGGCAGCTCCCGGACTAATCCCGATGTGTTTTTGTAAAGCAGATAATGTAAGAGGATTGGCCTTTAATTTAAGAGGCGAGGGATTATTTAAAGCCATTAGGGGGGATAATAAATGGTAGTAGCGCTCTACTTGGTGGCCACTATGGGGTTTTAAAGCATGGGTTAAAAGAAAAGAGCGGCAATTTTTGGCATACCCGATTCGAATAGGGGTTTTACTAAAATAAAGCAAAAGGGCCGCATATAAATTATTAGTTAGGGCTAAACCTATATCACAAGGGCCAATGTCTCTAGCTAGTTGGTAAGTAGCCCACATACGGCATTTAGCGCTTTTGGTTTTATCAATAACTAAGACATTGTGTAAATCGCGCTCAAAGAGTGCACACACACTACTAGGCCCAACAAGAACACAAGTAGCCTCTTTAAAAGTGGTTTTAAGAGTCTGTATAAGAGGTGTGGCCATCACGCCATCACCTAGCCAATTAGGCAAACGGATCAAAATTTTCATCATCACTCTTTATACTACTATCATCGCCAAAAGTGTTTGTGCTATTGTCAAATTAAGTTTTTAATATTTAAAAAGAGTTTAAATATTTATGATAGCATGTCTTAAACTTTTGTGAGGTGCGTGTTGAAAAAGATATTTGGAAGTTTGCTACTAACATTGAGCATGGTACATGGGACAAACATCGTTTTAAACAAACCCTTAGCAAGCGTGGTGGTACAAGATAAAGGGGAGCTTGTTTTAAACAAGGGTGATATTGCATACAAGGCTTGGAGTAGTCAAAGTTTACCCGGGAAAGTGCGTATTCTCCAGCATATAGCCGGACGCAAAAATGTGAAGGCAGAAAACCAACCTTTAATGGATAAAATCGTGGCACAACATTTTGATGCAAGTAAATACCAAACGACTAATATCATTAATGTAGACGATGCCATAATGGGAACGGGTCTTTTTGTGCGGGGGGAAACCAAAAAGGCTAAAAAAGAACACCCAGATAGCCAAGTGGTTATGGACAATGAGGGGGTGGTGCAAAAAGCTTGGGGGTTAAAAAAACAAGAAAGTTTGATTGTTGTGCTAGATAAAGAGGGTAAAGTTCGGTATGTGCATGAGGGTAGGCTTAGTAGTGCCCAAATACAACAAGTCATTGATCTAGCTAAAAAATTACAACAAGAGTAGTTATTTACCTACCTGTTTTAACCCCGCGCCCAAAGCTGGGGGTTTTAGGATCATCAAGGTCAGCTAAGGCTGGTAACTTTTCCTCTTTAGAATAGATACCCTCACTACAATCTAAAACTTTTAGCAAGCGTCTTAATTCGCTTAGCTTAAGCTTGTAGGTTTTTAGTTAGTGGTAGAACTAAAATAGATTAAGAGTTTTTGCATAAGTAACGCCTTTTCTCTAATAGCTTTGATAATCTTAATACAACGCTAAAGCGTCTAAAAACCCGTTTTGGATTTGTTTAGCGAGAATAAACATAACCATTTTAATACACTCCCCGCACCCAAAGCTAGGGGATTTTATAGATACCCCCACTACAACACAAAGCCCTTAGCTCTTATGATCTGTTAGCTTAATCTTGCAGACTTTTGGCGTTAGTAGTAAAACAAAAGTAGCTAATAAGAGGTTTTTACATAAGTGCCCAAAAACCCACTTTAGACTTGTTTAGCAAAGTATTCCCTACAACTTACGCCTGCCAACTACGCCACAAAGCCCCTAGCTTTAGATATGAGGATAAAGAGCGCCATGCCAAAGGTTTTGTTTTATAATCCTCAGAGTAAGGGCTTAACTCTAAAGAGTAGAGGCTACAGACCGACCTAGCTACCAAGCCTTGATGATTCTAATCAATCCTACAAGCTTAAGCTATGGGGAGTATGTCAAGAATGCTAAGCTAACCATTACCCTATAGGATTTTTAAAGAATGATTAATTTTAATCTCCTAGAGAATAAACATAGCCATTTAACACACTCCCCGCGCCAAAACTAGGGGATTTTATGGATACCCCCACTACAACACAAAGCCCTTAGCTCTTATAATCTGTTAGCTTAAGCTTGCAAGCTTTAGCTAGCGCTAAAGTGTTCCAATACTAAAGATTTTAGACTTTTTGGCTAGTTTTAGGGGTTGATTTCATGGAAGTTTGGGGTAGGAAAGTTGATTAAATAGCTATAAACCCCAAACATTGGATATAATTTATTAGATTTGTGCTACACTCAAAAGGCCGTTTCTAGGCAAATTTCTCAAGTTTTTTCTTGGAGTAATGGTTTTAGAATTTAGGTGATTTGATGATAAGGTTTTTAGCTCTATCCGTTTTTTTTTTTTTTGTAGTCGCAGACGCCCGCTCTTTTGCCTCTTATCTTAGTGGGGGTTTTTTCTCTTTGGGTATGAATCTTGGGGGCGGAAGTGTTTTAATCTCCAAACAACCCCCCTTAGAGCCAACAGGACATGGACGGTACAACTCTTTACAAATAGGCATGCAAACAGAAGGGGGGTATCAAAGATATTTCACGCCCTTTTTTGGGGTCTCTTATTATGGCTATTTTGGCTACCGCTATTTGTATATGAATAACGCCATGAAAATGGCTAGCGATTTAAATAATGTCAACCGCTACACCTTAGGTTTTGGCGCTAACATGCTTTTTAATGTCTATAGCAAGATCAAAAACGCAGACAAAGCCCACCCTAAAATGCAGGCATACGGCTTTTTTGGCGGCTTACTAGCCATGGTTAATATCTGGACTGAAAGCCTCTTAGATCAAAGCCATAGCTATGTCAACAACAACGCTAATCTCAACGCTACTTTAGGTATTAGTTTGCGTACCGATCATTTTAAATGGAGTTTAGGGGTTTATGTCCCGCTTACTAATCAAATCCGCGTGATTAAAATCCCTAATGGAAGCGGTGGGTTAGAAACCCTTGATATTATAGATAACTATAAAAGTACCCAAATTTTTATGAATTTTACACGGGTTTTTTAGATGTGATGTTAAGATTAGCTTTTCTTTTCTTTCTGCTATTTTCTTTTATCCAAGCCCACCCCTACTCCTCTTATTTAGATGGCCCCTTTCTTTCCTTTGGCATGGGAGGGGGACCGGGGGATATTATGCAAAGTAGCAATGCTAGCTCAATTAATACTCAAGCCCAGCAAGCCTACCAAGCCGAAATTAGCGCCTATGACAAAGCTATTTCCTCTTTGCAAGATAATAAAGAACAAACCATTACCCAGCTTAAAAAATTAGCGCAGCAACTCCAAGAGGCAAACCCCTCCTCAGTAGCCCTAGATCACCTTGTTGATAAATTAGACGCATTAGCTAAAAATCCAGATGTTAAAAATCTGCTGGCTAGTGTCAAGAGTTCTTTATCTGCCTACCAACAATACCTTAACAATACGATCAACTCCTATAACAAAGAAAACCAACAACTCATCAACAGCGCACAACAAGCGCTTAAACATGATGAGACTCAGATTAACCAAGCTTACACCCAAAATTTAAAGACACTTAAACAGGCTATCAGTACTTTTAACTCGCTAAATAGCATAAATGAGCAAATTGCTAAGGATTTATGCGAATCAATCCCACCCCTTCCTTCCTCATCTTCTAAGAGTCCATGCAAATACTACACCCCCCTATCTCTCCCCCCGCCTTTAAATACAAATGGTAGTAATATTTCTTCTCTAACCCCCTCTGAAGTTTCTCAAGCAATTATAACTCTCTCTAGCGATATTAATCAAATGGTAAGCACATATAGCCAAGATGCAACTACTTTAAATCAGGTAAACCAAGCCATTGTACGGACAAATACGCAAAATCTTGATAATTTAAATGCGATTAAAAATGCAGATATTACAAATGCCCTAAACCAAGTTTTGGATATATCCTACATACTGGGACGGGCTTTTCATAACCAGTGGGTGAACTATGCAGACGGAGTAACCTATTCTTTAAATAACGCCGCACACGAAAACTATATTGATGCTGGCGATACTTGTGTTTTTAATATTGTAATTTATGGTTCTACTTCATCAAGCTGTGGGGTAGCAGGTGGCACTACTGCAGCCCTCACCAACTTTAATAACGCACTTACAAAATATGGCTTAAGCTATAAAGATGTGTGGGATACACTCTTTGATCCTTCAAAATTACAAATAGGATCAGGTAAGTATTACATTGAGAAGGCTAATTACCATTCCTCTGAAATGGGAACTTTTTTTAATATTTTAAACAATTATGTAGGCGCTGCAGGGTTTAAGGGAAATTTTACAACAAGCTCTTATCTCTACACCTTGCTAGAGGGAGATTTAAATAATGGTAATTTCACGCAGGCAAATACTATTGTAGAAGCTTATGCTAATACTTTTATACCAGATATGCTAAATTTTTTTGTACTTAATCCTATATGGATCATGAGCGGTGTAGAACCTCATTATACTCCCCCGTATAAAGAGCAAGGCAAACCGTCTGTTCCATTACCCTCCTCTTATAAATCATTACCCAATGTGCAGTACTGCGATAGTAGCCCCACTGTAGGCATGAGCTTTTCACAAGGCTACGGTGTATGTTGGTATAACTCATGGGCAAATGCGATCTTTTTGAGTTATTTTGGATTCTTACCCAATACGGATGCAAATAGCAATACACAAAGAGTAGAAGAAGAAATTGATGCACAATTAGGTATTGCACAAACTAATATCAACACCGCTCAAACCGCTTATAATAATGCAAAAAATTTTCAATCTATCCCACTCTTTTCTATCCCCTCTATGCCTAATATCCCTACTTTAACCCCCACTACCCCTACCGGCATTATCCCTATTAGCACTAACGCGGCTAATCTGCCCCAAGTACAAAAACCCCAAGCACCATTAGTTACTTTTTCTACTAAAAACATGCGCTCAAACTCTTTAAGAATAGGGCTTTTTACAACTGCTGGGTATCAAAAATATTTTAATTCCTTTGTGGGAATGTCTTATTATGGCTATGCGGGCTACCGTTATTTGTATATGGGCACACAAAGCAGTATCAACAATCTTAACCGCTACCAGCTAGGCGTGGGGAGTAATTTACTTTTTAATATTTATAGCAAGATTAGCGTACCTAAAATGGGGCTTCCTAGAATAGGGCATGTAAAAGTTAGGGCTTATGGCTTATTTGCCGGGCTTTTAGGGGTGGTAAACTTTTGGAATGCGAATTATTTTGGGGGCTCGCTTATGCGCTATGATTTAAACATTGATGCAACGGTGGGCATAAGCGCACGGTTTAACCGTTTTAAATGGAGTTTGGGCGCACACATTCCGCTAGTTAATCAAACCCGTAGCCTTGATCCAAATGGTAGCCTTAAACTCATTGATAGTTACAAAAGTACAGATATTTTTATGGACTTTACCACCTTTTTTTAGCTGTAGCAAAATCCTAAGTAGGTAATTTGTTAAAAACAAGCAACACTAGCTAAAAATCTATTAGATTAGCTGTTTATTCTACTTGTTTAGGTTCGCCATCATTGGGGCATTGATCTGAGGGAGCTTGTTGGGCTAGACCTTTTGTAGCGACGGGTTTTTTATTTGAACAATTAGCCGTACTTGCAGTTTTAGTACAACCCATCACCAAAACACCACTCAGGATAGAAACAACAAACCACTTAATTTTCATGAAAATCTCCTTTAGTTGAGGCTTTAACGCTACACTTTTTAAAATAACTGCGTGTTAACGATTAATTTTCTTGCTTAATCTAACAATGAAAAGCCATAAAATGATGAGAAATCCTATAAAAATTAAGGGTAAAACATAAGAGTAGGCGCTACTTTGTTCTAAAGAGTGGCGCATCCAAGTACTAGCATAGTAGGCTAGTAAACTCAAGATCAAAGCCCAAAGCACACAAGAGAGAGCATTAAGCCATACAAAGCGTTTAAAATCAAACTTACTTAAACCAATGGCTAGGGGCACCATAGTTTTAACCCCATAAATATACTTGTTAATAAAGATCAACCACGCGCCGTATTTGCGTATCCAGATATAAATTAAAGCAAATTTGCGTCTGTGTTTGGTTAAATAGGCATGTAATTCTTTTTTTTGGGTACGCCCTACATAGACCAGTAAACAACTCCCCACAAAATTACCCAAACCCGCTACTAGCATGCTCATTTTAATATCCATGTGCCCCCCAGCGCTTAAAATCCCAGCTAGCACAATCCCCACATAGCCACTTCCAAGAGAATACACAAATAATAATAAATAACCCCATGTATTAAACATATCTTGGAAATGCTGGAGGCTTTCTTGCACGCTAGTCCTTGAGAATTTTAGGGTATAATAACACAAAAGTTTTAGGAGTCTATATGACAAATGGCTACTATGCTGCTACCGGTGGAATGGTTAATGAGTTTAATAAATTAGATCAAATTTCTAATAATTTAGCTAATTTAAACACCCCCGGCTTTAAGCGCGATGATGTGGTGGTGGGCGATTTTTTACGGCTTTATCAAAACTACCGCGATAAACTCCCCCTACACGATCAAACCAAACAAGCGGCTAAATACCTCAACCGTAATCTTAATCGCGTGCCTATTATTACCGAGCGCTACACCGATTATAGCCTAGGCCCTATGCAAAAGACAGATAATGAACTAGATTTTGCTTTAAGTGATTCTAACGCCTATTTTGCCGTGCAAACCCCGCAGGGGGTGGCTTTTACGCGAGATGGGAGTTTTACCATTGATTCACAGGGGTTTTTAAGCACCAAAGAGGGCTACCATGTACTAAGCCGTGGGGGTATTCAAAACCAAGCAGGGATTCAAATGTTGCCCGGATCTAGTGTAAGTGTTAATCCTAATGGGGCGGTATTTTTTAGACAGGGTGATGAGGAAGTGCCGGGGGGTAATTTAGCCATTGTAGGCTTTGAAAGCCAAAAGTTTTTAAAGAAAATAGGCAATAATTTATACACCTACCCACAAGAAAAAATGGCAGAAAGAGTAGAACTTAATGCGCCTATTGTGCGCCAACACTTCCTAGAAAAAAGCAATGTAAATGCTGTACTTGAAATGACTCGCTTAATTGAGGCTAACCGCCTAGTAGACATGTATTCTAAAGTTTTAAAAACCCATATGGATGACATGCATACAGAGGCCATTAATAAGTTAGCCCTGCGTGCATAAAGGAAATTTAATGCAATTATCAAAAACTTTAATTCTAGCCGGAGCACTAACTCTAATAGGGAATTTACAAGCAGAACAAAGCGCCTTTTTTGTAGGCGCAATGTATGAAGTGGGGGGTTCTACTTTTAAAGCGCGTATTTTACACGATCAAACCCCTAGCTATGCTGATCGTAGTGCCATCACTCAAGGTATAGGGGTGCATATAGGTTATAACCAGCTTTTTGGACAAAAGGGGTATTTTGGGTTGCGTTATTATGGCTTTTATAACTGGGGGCTAACTAACTTTGGTAAGGTTGTGTATAACAATGCCTCGTATTTTGGTAGAAATACCTTTAATTTATCCGGTTATGGGGTGGGAATAGATTTACTCATTAATTTATTCAATGGGGAGCGATCTAATTTTGGTGTTTTTGGCGGGGTGGCTGTAGGGGGCAATACTTGGTCTGCGATCAATGGGAGCAATGCCACACAATTTCAATGGATGTTTAATGCAGGGGCAAGGCTTGTGGTGGCTAGACATAGCGCTTTTGAGTTAGGGGTTAAAATCCCTATGCGTGTTACGCACATGTACACCCCTGTTATGGAAAATACTTATCTTTCCCTCAAACGCGATTGGGCTTTTACAGCCGCCTATTACTTTCTTTTTTAATCCTTTGTTAGCGCGTTCATGGGGGGTTTTAGTTCTTTTATTCATAGGTATGGGGGTTGGGATTGTAATTTTTACCGGAGCCTGTGTAGCCCCTATTATTTTTAAAACCTCTGGTATTTTACCCACACCTCTTACCCGCTATGATGCAGGTATTTTAATGAGTCATATTTTTATCCGCTCTAACTGGGTTTTAAACGCCCTAGCTTGTATCTTAGTGCTAGATAGTTTAATACTCAAAAAAGCCATTCTTTTACGCCTATCTCATCTAGCTAGTTCTGTTTTGATTTTTCTCTTTAGCTTTTATTACACGCCCTTTATTCTTAGGGCTCAAAGTCTAGGGAGTGCTTATACTACAACTCAAAAATTTGCCCAAATGCACACACAAAGCGAGATTGTTTTTAAAATCCTTCTAGTTTTGCTTTGTTTTTCATTTTGTAGCCGCGCTTTAAGAAATATGCCTAAAGCTAGCCACTAAATTTTCTACTAAGAGATTAAACCCGTCTACTAAAATAAAAACTAAAATTTTAAAGGGTAAGGAGATCATCACTGGGGGTAACATCATCATACCCATAGCCATTAAAATAGAACTCACCACCATATCAATTACCAAAAAAGGTAAGTAGAGTAAAAAGCCAATCTGAAAGGCCGTTTTAAGCTCACTAATCATAAAGGCGGGTACTAAGATATTTAAGGGCACAGCAGCAGCGTTTTTAGGATTTTCTAAATGGCGGATTCTAAAAAAGAGGGCTAAATCTTTTTCACGGGTGTTTTTAAGCATAAATTCTTTAAAGGGTACAATTCCCTTTTCAAAAGCCTCTGTATAAGAAATCTTTTCTGCTAAATAGGGTTTGATCGCGCTTTCATAGCTTTGTTTAGCCGCAGGTTCCATGATAAAAAAGGTCAAGATAAGCGCTAGAGAGACTAAAATTTGTGTGGGCGGGGTTTGTTGCGTGCCTAGAGCTGTACGCAGAAAAGAAAAAACCACAATGAGACGGATAAAACTTGTCATCACTAAAATAAGCGAGGGGGCTAGCACTAGAAGGGTTAATACCAACACAACATTTAGAGTTGTTACAAGCTGTGTAGGTGTATGGGGGGCAGTAAGTGAGAGATTAATCGTAGGGATTACTGGGTCTTTAAGCGTTGCAGCGCATGCTAGAGAAAAAGCCAAAATAGCCCAAAAGAAAAAAAAGCGCAACAATGGACCTTTGGAAGAGAGATGAGAAACTTTGAGTATAATAAGCCTGATGTTAAAATTGCCTAAAGGGGATTAATGGCGGTTTCGGTTGTGATTTTAGCAGCGGGTAAGGGGACTCGCATGCGCTCTTCTTTGCCTAAAGTTTTGCATAAAATTTGTGGGCAGGAAATGCTGCTTTGGGTTTTACAAGAAGCACTTTGTATTAGTGATGATGTACATGTGATCTTGCAACACCAACATGAGAAAATAGAGGCGGTGATTAAAAAGGCATTTAAAGATACGCCCCTCTCTTTACATTTACAAAATCCAGACTTCCCGGGTACTGGGGGAGCACTCATGAATGAAGATAAAAACCCCCTTGATACTGCCCACTCCCATGTATTAATCCTGAATGCTGACATGCCTTTAATCAGCAAAGAGGCGCTACAACCCTTTATTAACCAAACAAATAATGCTATTGGGGTTTTTAAACTAGAAAATCCAGCCGGCTATGGGCGTGTACAACTCAAGCAAGGAAAAGTCAAAGCCATTATTGAGCAAAAGGACGCCAATACAACTACTCTAGCCCTTGATACCCTCAATGCTGGGGTTTATCTCTTTAATCGCGCACTTTTAAAGACATTTCTACCTAAGCTAGATAATTCAAACGCACAAAAAGAATACTATTTAACCCAGTTAGTGCAGTTAGCAACTAAAGCAGGGGTAGAATTTACCCCTATATTTGTCAACCCAACCCACTTTTTAGGCGTTAACTCCCAAAGTGAACGCGCAAAAGCTGAGGAAGTGATGCTTAAGAGGTTACGCCAAAGGGCAATGGATTTAGGCGTGTGCATGCACTTAGAACACACAATCTATTTAGAAAAAGGCGTGGTTTTTGAAGGGAATTGTATTTTAGAACAGGGGGTGTGTATCATAGGGTCTTGTTATCTTAAAGATGCACACATTAAAGCCCATAGTGTGATTGAACAAAGTACAATCATAGCTAGCAGTGTTGGGCCACTTGCCCATATTCGCCCGGGTTGTTCTATCAAAAATAGCCATGTGGGTAATTTTGTAGAGATCAAAAACGCCCAATTAAGCGGGGTAAAGGCCGGGCATTTAAGCTATTTAGGGGATTGTCAAATCCAAAAGGGAACTAATATTGGGGCGGGGGTGATCACTTGTAATTATGACGGCAAAAACAAGCACTCTATCACCATTGGAGAAAATGTATTCATCGGTAGTGATACCCAGCTTATCGCCCCTCTAAATATCCCCTCCCATGTGCTTATCGGGGCGGGTAGTAGTGTGAGTCAAGAAATGAAAGAGGGGGATTTGGTGCTAACACGCGCCCCCCAAATTAATAAAGCTCAGGGTTACTACCGGTTTTTTGATAAACTCCCTAAAACATAATAGGTTAGCCTGTAGTAAGTTTGGATTTGGGTAATTTTGTTATAATAGAAATTTTGGAGAAGGCATGGATCATCGGGTTTTTACTTTTGCAGGTCTAATTAATGACGATCACAATTTTATCATCGGGTTTTATGCGGTGTTTTGCGCCCTTTTTACTCTAATCGTTAGCAAAATAGCCGCTCAAAGATTGCAAATGGTACCCTTTGGGCTACAAAATATCTATGAGGCTGTGATTGAGGGGATTTTATCTGTGGCTAAAGATGTCATTGGCGAGGAATTAGCGCGCAAATATTTTCCTCTAACCGGCACCATTGCGCTTTTTGTTTTCTATGCCAATATGATAGGTATTATCCCGGGTTTTGAAGCGCCTACGGCAAATTGGAGTTTTACACTTGTATTAGCCCTTATTGTCTTTTTCTACTACCACTTTGAGGGTATCCGTACGCAGGGTTTTGTGCGCTATTTTGCCCATTTTTTAGGGCCAGTTAAATGGCTCATGCCTATTATGTTCCCTGTAGAAATTGTTTCACACCTCTCGCGTATTATTTCTTTATCCTTTAGGCTCTTTGGGAATATTAAGGGCGATGATATGTTTTTACTCATCATGCTTTTACTTGTACCATGGGTTATTCCAGTTGCGCCCTTTATGGTACTCTTTTTCATGGGCATTTTACAAGCCTTTGTCTTCATGATTTTAACCTATGTTTATTTGGCAGGCGCTGTTTTAGTAGATGAGCAACATTAAGTTTTAACATGAGTAAAGATACACTGATTTCATGTTTAGATTTCTTTGCCGGGTTGTTTGCAGGGATTGCGCTAGCTTGCGGGGGATTGTGTTTTTTTATCTTTAGCGATTTTGGTTTAGTGGTCTCGATCTTTTTAAGTCTCTTTGTTTTTGCTCTTTTTAGCTTCTTTGCCTTGATCTCAAAATCCATATCTGCCATGCTTAAAGAAAACTCTAAGGAGCGCCTTTAAACAATCTGGAAGCTTATTGGATCACCCCTGCTTTTATCAATCATCTTTCTACAGAGGCTTTTCAAACCCTTTTACAATCTGTTTTTAAAACCCACTCCATTGATAGAGCATGCCTAAGAGTTACACAAATAGCCAATTCTCATTTAAAACTTTTTGTACAAACCTGCTATGCCCACCATGTTATCAGTTATCTTAACCTAGCTAGTCTTGAATTAAGTGTACAAAAGGCGTTAGAACACGGCTTTATGGGCGTGCATGTCAAGGGAGCAGAACTTGCAGGTATTATAACAATTCCGCCCACTCTAAGTAGTTTTTATAGTGCCCACAACGCCTTAGAAGTCATGCAAGCTTTAGATTTAGGGGCGCAGTTTTGCACCCTAAGCCCCATTCTTGCTACACCTAATAAAGCACCCCCACTAGGATTAGATTATTTAGATCAATTTTGCTTAGAGGTAAAACAACATTTATTTGCACTAGGGGGTATGCGCTTAGAACTAGCCACACTTCTAGCAGAAAAAGGTTTAAGGGGGTTTGCAGGCATGCGTTGCTTTTTGAATAAATAGCCCTATTTTTGATACAAGTGATCACGGCTAGCCCGCAGTTTATGTTATACTAAGCGGTTTTTAATTTAAGATAAAGGAAAACCATGCAATGGCATCAGGTTTATGCCCCCTTACTGGGAAATATTTGGCTTAGCGCGCTGGTTGCTGTCTTACCCATTGTGCTGTTTTTCATGTCCTTGATTGTCTTTAAGTTAAAAGGGCATGTAGCCGCGTTTTTAAGTGTTGCGCTCTCAGCACTCATCGCGCTTATTGTGTATAAAATGCCTATAGCGATGGTGTGGGCTAGCTTTGCCTATGGTTTTCTTTATGGCCTATGGCCTATTGCATGGATTATCATCGCGGCGATATTTTCCTATAAACTAAGTGTCAAATCTGGGTATTTTGAAATCTTAAAAGAAAGTGTACAATCCATCACCCCCGATCACCGCATTTTAGTGATTCTAGTTGGCTTTTGTTTTGGATCGTTTTTAGAAGGTGCGATTGGTTTTGGAGGGCCTGTAGCCATTACAGCAGCCATTTTAGCCGGACTAGGGCTAAATCCGCTTTATGCTGCCGGGCTATGCTTAATTGCTAATACCGCACCGGTAGCCTTTGGAGCGGTGGGCATTCCCATTACAGCAATGGCTGGAGCGGTGGGGGTAAGCGCGCTAGCTATTAGCGCTATGGCGGGTAAGCTTTTATTTTTCATTAGTTTACTTGTACCTTTTTTTATCGTCTTTTTAATGGATGGGCTGCGCGGGATTAAAGAAACTTTCCCCGCTATTTTTGTTGCTGCTTTTAGCTTTGCTTTAGTCCAGTATTTAAGTTCTAACTATCTAGGCCCTGAACTTCCCGGGATTCTCTCAGCCATCATTTCTTTAGTAGCTACAGCTGTATTTTTGCGCTTTTGGCAACCCAAGCACATTTTTAGAAGTGATGGACAAACCCAAAGCACCCACCACCAACACCCAATTTATGAAATTTTAATCGCTTGGACTCCCTTTATTATTTTGATTTTAGCCATTATTGTCTGGACACAACCTTGGTTTAAAAGTCTCTTTGCTAAGGGGGGATTACTCGCATTTTCTGATTTTTACTTTGAATTTACAAGCATTAGCCAAAAGATTTTTAAGAGCGCTCCCTTTGTCATGGAGGGTAAAAGCCCAACAGCCCCCGTTGTTTTTAAACTTCCCTTAATTAACACGGTAGGTACAGCTATTTTTGTTGCGGCTATTTTGAGTGTACTTGTGTTAAAAGTTAAGATGAGTGAGGCGGTGGGCGTTTTTGGCGAGACACTTAAAGAGATGCGCTATCCGGTTCTTACAATTGGACTTGTGTTAAGTTTTGCTTATGTTTCTAACTATAGCGGGATTTCAGCGACAATGGCGCTAGCACTCACCCATACCGGTAAAGCCTTTACTTTCTTCTCGCCTATTATTGGCTGGGTGGGTGTGTTTTTAACCGGAAGTGATACAAGTTCTAATTTACTCTTTGGATCGCTCCAACAACTCACCGCTAATAATTTGAAAATTCCTGAAATTTTAACCATTACAGCTAACACTGTAGGGGGGACTTTAGGCAAGATGATTAGCCCCCAAAGCATTGCAATTGCCTGCGCTGCGGTGGGTTTAGCCGGCAAAGAATCTGATCTATTTAAATTTACAGTGAAGTATTCTATTTTATTTGTGATTCTAATTGGAATCATCATTACCATTATTGCCTATGGATTTCCCCAAGTTGTACCGGTCCCTAAAATGGGTTAATTTTTAAATGGGGTTGAGTAAAAGCATTTTTAACCGATATTGCAAACGCCAAAGCAAGGAAGCTTTAGGAAGATTAACAAGGAGTTATCATGGCATTTCAGGTTAACACGAATATCAATGCGTTAAACGCCCACGCGGTGGGGCTAGTAACACAACGCGATTTGAAAGAATCGCTTGAACGCTTGAGTTCTGGTTTGCGCATTAACAAGGCAGCTGATGACGCTTCGGGTATGACCATTGCAGATTCATTGCGCTCTCAGGCTAAAAGTTTAGGGCAGGCTATTTCTAATACCAATGATGGTATGGGCATTATCCAAATTGCAGATAAGGCAATGGATGAGCAAATTAAGATTTTAGATACCATCAAAACTAAGGCTACACAGGCCGCTCAAGATGGGCAAAATACCCAATCCAGAAAAGCCCTTCAGGCTGATATTGTGCGCTTGATTCAAAGTTTGGATAATATCGGGACTACCACCTCTTATAATGGACAAACTTTATTATCCGGTGCGTTTTCTAATAAAGAGTTCCAAGTGGGGGCGTATTCTAATGAGACCATTAAGGCTAGTATCGGGTCAGCTACTTCAGATAAAATCGGGCAAACAAAGATTGTAACCGGTAGTCTTATCACCGCCGCTGGGGAGGTGGCCTTAACTTTCAAACAGGTTAATGGTACCCATGATGTAACTTTAGAAAGCGTGAAGATTTCTACTTCTGCAGGTACGGGTCTTGGTGTGTTAGCAGAGGTGATTAATAAAAACTCTAATACAACAGGTGTACGGGCTACGGCTAATGTGATCTCCACTTCAGATACGGCTGTGCGTTCGGGTAACCTAGATAACATAGTACTTAACGGTGTTCATATAGGTAATGTAGTGGGCATTAAGAAAAATGATAGCGATGGCCGTTTGATTGCTGCTCTTAATGCTGTAACCTCCCAAACCGGTGTAGAAGCCTATACAGATGCCAAAGGACGGCTTAATCTTAGAAGTCTTGATGGCAGGGGGATTAGTCTTAAAGCTGATGATGCAGGGGGCAATCAAAAGGGCGGTTCTGGCACTATGGCTGTAGATACCATGAATGGAGGCCAAAAGGTTACAAGTGGTTCTTTAAATTTTGGCCGTCTTTCTTTAGTGCGCCAAGATGCTAGGGATATTTTAATTGTTTCTGGGGCCAATGTAACCGATCCAAATGCCGGTTATAAAGCCATTGGTTTTGGTAAGGGAGAAACGGCTAATACTACGGTTAATCTTAGAGATGTCTTAGGTGAATTTAACCAAGCCGTGCGCTCTGCCTCAGGGGCTAACTACAATAAAACCATTGCTGCAGAAAATCTCACTTTAGGTTCTGGGGTTACCACTCTTAGGGGCGCTATGGTGGTGATGGATGTTGCTGAGTCTGCACAAAAAATGCTAGATAAAATCCGCTCTGATTTAGGTTCTGTGCAAAACCAAATGGTCAGCACTGTTAATAACATCACGATCACCCAAGTGAATGTAAAGGCTGCTGAATCACAAATTAGAGATGTGGATTTTGCCGAAGAGAGCGCTAACTTTAGTAAAAATAATATCTTAGCCCAATCTGGCAGTTATGCTATGAGTCAGGCTAACACCGTGCAACAAAACATTTTACGGCTCTTAACTTAGTTAGAGCAACCACAGGGCAATTTCATCTGCTAGGAAAAAATTCCTAGCAAGTAGCCTTTTATCTTTTATGATGCAGATTTTCTCTTTTAGAAGTGTTTGGACTTTTAAAGAATCTAAGCCTTCTAAGGGTGCGCCCAAAGCACAGCGCAAACCTAAAAACAACGATTCAAACCATAAATCTTTTTGGCTTAGATTTTCTACGCGTACTTTACAAGGGTTATCTATGTAGGTAACAACATCTTTAATTTTATACAGCCTTTGATCTTTTATCCTCCCTACAGCCCCCGCCCCACAACCAAAATACTCCAAACCCTCCCAGTAGCCTAAATTGTGGCGTACTTGATAATCTCTAGCATAATTAGAAACTTCATACTGTTTAAATCCCCTATCTTTTAGACATTCTTTAAGAAATGTGTCTAAATGGAGAAGTTCACAAGGGTTCATGTCTTTGGTCAACCTTGTATTATCCTCTAGGGTGAGGCTGTAGGCTGAAAGGTGATCAATGGGGAGTTGAGCGGCTTGTTTGCATTCTTCTTCTAGGCGCTTCTTTGTATCTAATGGGGTGTTATAGATTAGATCAATGCTTAAATGCTCAAAGCCACTTTTATAGGCCATATCAAGTGCTTTAAAAATAGCGCTGTGATCGTGTTCTCTTTGTAAAAGGCACAACTTATCAGGAAAAAAGCTCTGTACACCTATAGAAAGACGGGTAGCCCCTAGTTGTTTTAATGCATAGCACCACTCTTGATTAATTAAATCTGGATTAGCCTCCAAAGTGATTTCTATATCTGATTTTAAATAAGCGTATTTGTTAATCGTGTTAAAAATTTGCTCATAAAACTTAGGCTTAAGGCTATTTGGCGTACCCCCACCTACAAAGATAGAGGCAAGTACAGGGGAGGTTGCTAGACTTGTTTTGAGATCACAGATTAAAGCCTGTGTGTAGGCCTCTTTTAGCGTATCTAAACCCACAAAGGAATTAAAAGCGCAGTAGCCACATTTGCTTTGACAAAAAGGAATATGCAAATACAGGCTACTAGGGCACGGGGTTTTAAACATGGCTTAATCTTTAAATAGTATCATCTTAGCATGTTTTTTGATAAAAATAATCGTAAGGAGATTGTGTGAAAAAGTGCTTGCTTGTAGGCTTTGTGTTGGGGTTTAGCTTTTTAGGAGCGGCCGATCCATCTGCGCTTGTTAAAAGATGTGCCGGATGCCATGGGCCTGCTATGGATAAAAAAGCATTTGGCAAAGGGCATGTGGTTAACACTTTAGATAGCGCCACGATTAAAGAGGATTTAGCGGGCTATAAAGCCGGTACGCTTAATCGGTATGGGGCTGGTGGTGTGATGCATGCACAGGCACAGACCTTGAGTGATGAAGATATTGATGCGCTATCAAAATTTATCCCTACTCTTAAAAAATAATCCGATCATTTAGTTACAGCGGGGGTCTTTTCTGTCTTAGTTTTGTGTGTGCTATAATGTTCTTTAGTTTTCCTAAAAGGGTGCAAATAGCTAAAGGACAAGCATGGACACTAAGAAAAGTTATCGGCCTAATGTGGCCGCTGTTGTGCTTTCCTCACATTATCCTAGTGATTGTGAGTTTTTAATCGCACAGCGCATTGATATTCAAGGAGCATGGCAGTTTCCTCAAGGAGGCATTGATCAAGGCGAGACGCCTTTAATGGCACTATACCGCGAGCTTTTAGAGGAAATAGGCACAGATGCTATAGAAGTGATTGCTGAATATCCTAAGTGGATCACCTATGATTTCCCCCCAACTATGACTAAAAAACTTTACCCCTTTGATGGCCAAAGACAAAAGTACTTTTTAGTGCGGCTAAAAAATAACGCTCTGGTTAACATTAAAACCCTTTGTCCGGAGTTTGATCGCTATTGTTTTGTCAAAACTAAGGATTTATTCCATAGAGTGGTGTATTTTAAACGGCAAGTTTATAGGCAAGTCATTGGCTATTTTCGCAAGGAAGGGTATCTTTAAGTGCTAGTAGTCCAAAAGTTTGGGGGGACTAGTATGGGGGGCTGTGTGCGTATTGAGGCTGTGGCTAAACGGGTACTTGAGAGTAAAAAGCACTTTGAAGATCTGGTGGTGGTGGTTTCGGCTATGGGGGATAGTACAGATGATTTATTAAATCTAGCCCGCTATTTTGGTACGCGCCCCAATCAAAGAGAATTAGACAGGCTATTAAGTAGTGGGGAACAAATTGCGAGTGCCTTATTAGCCATTGCTTTAGAATCTTTAGGGCAAAAGGCTTGTTCTTTAAGTGGGAGAGAGGCAGGGATTCTTACAGATTCACACTATAGCAAAGCCCAAATCTTAGAGATCAACCCTTCTAAAATCCAAGAACTTTTAGCCCAAAATTTTGTAGTGGTGGTGGCTGGGTTTCAAGGAATAAGTGTACATGGGGAGATCACCACTTTAGGCAGAGGTGGGAGTGATCTAAGCGCGGTAGCCTTAGCTGGGGCACTACATGCCGATCTTTGTGAAATTTATACAGATGTAGATGGGATTTATACCACAGATCCGCGCATTGTACCGCAGGCTAGAAAAATCGATCAAATTAGTTATGAGGAAATGTTAGAACTAGCCTCTATGGGGGCCAAAGTTTTATTTAACCGCTCAGTAGAGTTAGCTAAAAAGTATCACATTCCGCTAGTTACCCGTAGTTCATTTAACACAGCAGAGGGAACGCGCATCACTTCAGAGGAGCAAATTGTGGAAAAACCTATCGTAAGCGCTATTGCTATGGATACAGATCAAGCGCGTGTAAATATCATAGATGCGCGCGATTATCCCGGAATTGCTGGAGAAATCTTTGGGCTTTTAGCAGATGCAAATATTAATATTGATTTAATCGTGCAGACGGTGGGGCGCAATGGCAAGACAGATATTAACTTTACGGTGGCTAAAGAGGATTTAGAGACTTGTAAACAGGTTTTAAAAAACCTACAAGATATTGGATCGGTAGAATGTGATGATCAAATCGCTAAAATCTCTGTTGTGGGGGTTGGTATGCGCTCTCATTCAGGGATTGCTAGCGCGGCCTTTAAAGCTTTAGCCAAAGAAAATATCAATATTTTAATGATTGGCACGAGTGAGATTAAAATTTCGGTTGTGGTAGATGTTGCCTTAGCACAGCTAGCTTTAAAAACACTGCATGCCGCTTTTAAATTAGAATTATAGGAATGCGCTTTTCTGAATGGTTGTATCCTATTTTACAAGATCAACCTTCTTTTTTAAGCGATTGGCTACAAAGTTGCAACTGGATTTCTTGTATTCAGGCGATCAAACATGTCATAGAAGGGGGGAGTATTTTAATGGATACAGATACAAAGCGTACATGGTTTAAACTTTATGTCCTCTCTGATTTAAATAACCACCCCTTGCGTCCTTTAATCCCTGTTTTTGAAATCCCAACAGCTCTTAAATCCCGTTTAGATCAGTCAGAAAATGCATTGGTAAGTGATACTTTAAATCTTGTTTATCAAAGCCATATTCTGTGGTATGTGGGGGCTTTTAACACCCCAATGGCTAATTTAGTCTTGCAAGAACGCGGGCTTTTATGGGCTTTTGATTCACCCCCTAGAGAGGAGATCATGAGCTTTAATTCTTTAGACCCCTTAAGCGATCACCAATTACTCCAACTCTATAGGGTTTTTGAGCGCATGTTATTAGACGCTTTATTAGGAAAGGTGATTTTAGCATGACAAGTAGCCTTATTTATGCAAATATACCTTGTGAGGAGGCTAAAAGTTACCAAGTGGAGTTAAAACAGTACTTTTTAGAGCAAAACACACCGGTTTTAATAGAGTTATTTGTAGAAGAAGAACTTAAAATTGATCATGCCCATGAAATTAAACGGCGCGCTACTCTAAGCGCTAGGGAAGAAAAAATCTTAATCATTGCGGCTAACACTTTTAATATCTTTGCCCAAAATGCCTTGCTTAAAATCTTAGAAGAACCCCCTGAAAAGACGCTATTTATTCTATTTGCTAAGCATAAACATGCACTATTGCCCACTATGCGCTCGCGTTTGCCATGTATAGATAAACGCAGCAAACCCACGCCTAAGCCCTTTGGATTAGATTTACGCACCTGTAGTTTAGATGAAATGTATCGCTACTTACAAAGAATTGATCAAGAAAATTGGAGTAAAGGGGAAACACAAATGCAAATTAGCGCTTTACTTGGAGAAATAAAACGGGCTAATATCACGCTTAAGAGTGAAGAGCTAGAATATTTTGAAAAGGCTATTTATGCTAATGCCCTTTATTTGCGCCCTAGTTATAATCTATTGCCTTTACTCCTAGCAATTTTTAAGGCTAGAGAAGTCTAATGTTTTTACAGCGTGTAAATCCTAAAAGTTTTTCTTTAGCTTTGCAAGAGATTAAAGTCCATAAAATCGGCCAAGAGATCATGGCAAAGAAGGGGCGACTCTTTAGTTTTAAAATTAAGGATTTGCCCCTAAGCGCTACCCTGATTTTAAAACAAGAAGCCTTGCGTGTAGGGGCCGAATTAGCCACGCCTAAAGACTGTATTTTGGCAAAAAAGAAAACCTATGATTGCCTTTTAGTGGGCACTCAAGATCAACTAGAACGGCTCAGCCAAAAATGTAAAGAACAAGATTTTGGCCTTAAAGACTTAGCCCAAATTTTAGAAAAACACCTCAAAGTGGCCCAAATTAAACCCGCTTTAATGGGTGTGATTAATCTCACTCCAGATAGCTTTTATCCTAATAGCCGCTATAGCACAAAAGAAGCCTTACAAACTATCCAAACTTTTTTAGAGCATAAGACTAGTTATATTGATATTGGAGCGGCTAGTTCTAGGCCTTCAAGCACTTATGTAGACTCTCATATAGAAATAGCGCGCCTAAAAGAGCTGTGTTTAGAAATTAAAAATCAAGGACTTTATCAGCACACTAAATTTAGCATTGATACTTATAACCCTAAAACGGCTGCTTTTGTACTTGAACATGGTTTTGCTGTGCTTAATGATGTTAATGGGTTTAGAGACGCACAAATGCTTGAAATTGCCAAACACTATAAGCCAGAAGTGGTTTTAATGCATTCATGTGGCGTACCAATGGATGGTACTTTACTCTCAAGTAAAGATTTATGGCAGGATTTAGAAGCGTTTTTCACTTCTAAAATTGAGGAGTTATTAAAATCTGGAGTGAATCGCATTATCTTAGATATTGGTTTTGGCTTTTCTAAAGGCACAACTGAGAATCTAAGCCTTATCCAGCATTTAGAACATTTTCTACACTTTGGTTATCCTTTGTTGGTGGGCTGTAGCCGTAAGGGGAGTATCGGGGAGGTGTGTAAACAAGAAGTACAGGATAGATTAGCCGGAACACTGGCTTTACATGGTTTAGCCTTAGCACATGGGGCTAGTATCTTGCGTGTTCATGATATACCTGCCCATGCAGATTTAATAGCTATCCATCATGCTTTATCTTGTTTGTAAGAGTTATGTGTTTTATAAGAATTAGGCATGAAAATTAGTATTATTATAAAATTTGTTGGTATCACAACGCTTTATCTTATATCAAAGGCAATTCATGGACGATTCGCGTAAATCTCTTAATCTTTTTGACATCCGCTGGATGTGGTCCATGTTTGGTACGGCTATTGGAGCTGGAATCTTATTTTTACCCATTAGAGCGGGTGAACACGGGTTTTGGCCTGTGGTGGTGATGGCGCTTTTGAGTTTTCCCATGACTTGGTTAAGCCATAGAGCCTTAGCGCGCTTTGTAAATGCCATTGGCAATGAGGATATTACCCATGCCGCAACACATTTAGGTAGAAAAGTTGGCTTTTTTATCACCCTTATGTATTTCTTTGCGCTTTATCCTATTTGTTTAGCCTATGGGGTGGGGATTACTAATACCGTTGATTCTTTTTTTAGTAACCAATTAGGCCTGCATTATTTTGAAAATAACCGCTTTTTTTTAGCCGAGCACCTCATCACTGGCATGATTTTTGTCATGATTTTTAATACCACTGTGGTTACCCGTATCTCTAATGCCTTAGTCTACCCCTTAGCTTTAATTTTATTAGTGTTTTCTTTATACCTTATTCCCTACTGGAAAACTTCCATGCTAACAGATGTGCCTACTTTTAAGGGTTTTTTTACGGCTCTGTGGTTTGCCCTGCCTGTTTTAATTTTCTCTTTTAATCATAGCGCCATTATCTCTACTTTTGCCCAAGCGGTAGAAAAGCACTATGGAGAACTCAAACACTACAAGACAAACCAAATTGAATTACTCAACACTTCGCTTTTACTATTCTTTGTGATGTTCTTTGTTTTTTCTTGTATTCTTTGTTTAGAACCAGCCGATCTAGCCAAAGCTAGAGAACAAAATATCCCTATATTAAGTTATTTTGCCAACACTTTAAATAACCCCATTATTGGCTATGCGGGGCCTATTGTGGCCTTTTTAGCCATCATTACTTCTTTTTTTGGGCATTATTATGGGGCTAAGGAAGGTTTAAAAGGTTTGGTGGTGCAAATTTTTACCAAAGACAAGCTTAATACCAAACGGCATAAGACTATTGATATTTGGATCACCTTATTTTTATGGATAAGCATTATTGGCGTATCTTATGCCAACCCTAGTATTTTAGGTTTTATTGAAAGCTTGGGGGGACCAGCTTTAGCCGCCGTTACTTTTATTTTACCCATTGTGGCGATGTATGTTTTGCCCTCTATGAAAGAATTTAGAAGCCCCTTAGCTGATATTTTTATCTTTTTAACCGGCGTGTTAACCGTTTTAAATGCTATTATTGAGATTGCTTTTAAATAAGGAGTGTATTTATGCCCTCTTCTAATAAATCTATGACAGCGATTTTTAAAATTGGAATTGGCCCTAGTTCTTCACATACTATTGGACCTATGGATGCCTGCGCGCGTTTTAGCGCTCTTTTATGCGATCAAGGTTTGATAGAACAAGTAGATCGTATGCGTGTGATCTTACATGGCTCGCTTGCTCTTACCGGTAAAGGGCATTTGACAGATTTAGCCTGTATTGTGGGTTTAAGCGGTGTGAGTGCTAGAGAAGTACGGCTAGATCAAAGAGAGGCTATTTTAAAACAAGCCATTCAAGATCATAAAATCCTTTTAGCCCAAAAAAAAGAGATCGCCTTTTCTTTGCAAGAGGATATTCTCTTTGATTCTAAAGCCCTACCCTTGCATGAAAATGGCATGCAAGTACAAGCCCTCAATCATGGAAAAGTACTAGCCCAAGAAATTTATTACTCCACCGGTGGGGGGTTTATCTACACACAAGAGGAATTGCAGCATAGAAAAAATAGCACTACACAAGAATGCCACACGCCCTTTGATTTTGCAAGCGCGCAGGAATTAGCAAAGTTATGTGAGAAGCACCACACCCACATTGCTAGCATTGTAGAAATGCATGAAAGCGTTCTTTTTAAAGAAAATTATGCGCGCACTTACTGTTTAGAAATTTATCAAGCTATGTTGGCTTGTTATGAAAGTGGGATTTGCTCTAATGAAAAGAGTTTACCCGGCTATATTGGCATGGCTTCTTTAGCCCCTAAAATCCATGCGCGATTAAGCCAATCACATAAAAAAGCCGATCCCTTAAGCCTAGTAGATTACATTACACTTTATGCGCGGGCGGTGAGTGAAGAAAATGCCAGAGGGCATAAAGTAGTTACCGCTCCGACTAATGGGGCTTGTGGTGTTGTACCTGCTGTGTTGTTTTATTGCCACCAGCATATCAAACCTTTAGAGACTAAACAAATTGTAGATTTTTTACTCACCTGTGCAGCCATTGGCTATTTATATAAAAGAAATGGATCGCTAAGCGGGGCTGAGGCGGGGTGTCAGGCTGAGGTGGGGGCTGCTTCCTCTATGGCTGCGGCTGGATTTGCCTTTGTGATGGGCGGAAGTGTAGAACAAGTTTTAAGCGCGGCTGAAATTGCCATGGAACACCATTTAGGCTTAACTTGTGATCCAGTAGGTGGTTTGGTACAAATCCCTTGCATTGAGCGCAATGTAGTAGGAGCGATTAAAGCGGTGTCTTCTGCGCGTTTAGCGCTTGAAGATGGCTATCAGGCTAAAGTAAGCTTAGATGATGTGATTTCAACCATGTATGAGGTGGGCAAATCTTTAGACCCCAAATACCGCGAAACCTCTTTAGGCGGCCTAGCCACCCATGTACACATTCCAAGATGTTAGCTTGACTTTTACATTGCAATTAGATAGAATGGGACTTTTTGTTGGGGTATCGCCAAGTGGTAAGGCACCAGGTTTTGGTCCTGGCATTCAGAGGTTCGAATCCTTTTACCCCAGCCAAAGACGCGGGGTAGAGCAGCCCGGTAGCTCGTTGGGCTCATAACCCAAAGGTCGGTGGTTCAAATCCATCCCCCGCAACCAAATCACAACAGCGCTTTTAAAGATTTTTCAATTTCTGCCTTGCTACTAGGCTCTACTAGCCTATTACCCACTTCTACCCCGTTTTTATAAAAAATAAGTGTGGGGATTCGTTTAATGCCTAGTTTCTCTTTTAAATCTATGCTTGTATCAAAATCTATCTTAAAAAACGCCACCTCTGTATAAGTTTTTTCTAAAACTTGCATAATTGGCTCAATGCGCCGGCAATCCGGGCACCAATGCGCGCCCACATTAATCACAACCGCTCCCTTAGCTATTTTGTTTTGATAATCATGGCTACTTAGTGTTTGCAAATAAATCCTTTCTTTAAAAATAAAATAAGAGCATAACCAAAAAAGCTAAGCTTGCTATAAAAGACTATAATAACCCATCTTAGTACTCAAGGCTATCCATGATTTTTATCCCCGCTAGATTAGAATCTAGCCGTTTTAAAAGAAAACTTCTTGTGCCACTTGGCGGGGTTCCTATGCTAGTGGCTACAGCCCGTAATGCTCAAAAGGTAGATGAGGTGGTGGTTGCATGTGATGATGTGTTGCTATTAAAAGCTTGTGAGGATTTTAAGATCAAGGCTATTTTAACAAGTGTGAATCACACTAGCGGCACGGATAGATGTGCACAAGCCTGCATGCTTTTAAATTTGCCTCCAGAAACCCCCGTAGTCAACTTACAAGGCGATGAACCTTTTTTAGAACCAGAGATCATCGCTATTCTCTTAGAAGAATCTAAAAACACGCCCTTCATGCACACATGCATTAAAACAATCACCCCAAAAGAAGCCCTTGATTCTAATTTAGTTAAGGTAGTATTAGGTGCAAATAAACAAGCTTTGTATTTTTCCCGCGCTATTATTCCTTATAATCGCGATGGAATTTCTGTAGAATTCTTAGGGCATATTGGTATTTATGGCTTTAGAGCCCATACACTTTTAGAATTTTGCGCGCTTGAAAAAAGCCCCTTAGAAGAGATTGAAAAACTCGAACAACTCCGCGCCCTGTATCACCATAAGATCATCACAACTAGCCATGTACAAACAAACAGTATAGGCATTGACACCCCAGAAGATTTAAAAAAAGCGCTTAGCCGTGTTAGCCCAACTCACCACCCATAAAGTTTTAAAAGCCCAGATCGCCCGTTTTATCCCCTATTTAGAAAGTGGCATTAGCGAACTAATTAGCAATACAGAGCAAGAACTGTGGCTTTATAAACTAGATGGATCGCGCCATAAAATCCATGACAGCACTTTTAGTAAAGAGTTTTTATTACATTTTTGTGAGCAACTGGGCAATTACCGCCATTTATCCTTTAATTTACAAACCCCTACGCTTAATTGTTCCATTCCCTTTACCCGCTATAGAGTGAGTGCTAATCACTTTAGTATCACCACTAATCACCAAATCAGTTTAAATATCCGTATTCCTAACCTACAAAAATTCCCCTTAGAAGCTTTTATCATAGCGCCAAATTGCCCTTATAATTATGGTGATCTTAAAAATATGGCTAAAGAGGGGTGTAACATTCTAATTAGTGGTGGTACAGCTAGTGGCAAAACCAGTTTACTCAACGCACTTTTAGAATACATTCCTAAGCAAAGCCGGGTTGTGAGTGTAGAGGATAGTCAGGAATTAGATTTAAGCGGGTTTGAAAACCATGTAGGGCTTTTAGTGGGCAAGAATGAACAAACTGCCTTTAGCTATGAAAACGCCCTTAACATGGCCATGCGCATGCGCCCTGATCGCCTCATGGTAGGCGAAATTGATACCAGAAACGCGCTTTTATTTTTGCGTTTAGCCAACACAGGGCATAAGGGCATGTTAAGTACTTTGCATGCTAATAGTATTTCTCAAGTTTTAGAAGCCATCGCACTCAATATTGAAATGGGGCATAAGGCTAAATTTGATTTAGAAATTGTAGAGAAGTATTTTAAAAGTGCGGTTGATGTGCTGATACAGGTTTGTAAAATCCAAAAACAACACTGCATACAAGAAATTATTTTAACTAAAGATTTAATAACCTTTGGCAGAAATCTCACTCGTCTTTAGCGAGTAGAAAATGCCACCTATTCCCACTTTTGTGGTACAGCACCCGCATACATTCGTATCTAGCGCAGGAAGTGCCGGAAGTTACGCCTTTGGCAGATAGATGAGTGAGACCTAGTGAATGCGTGGTAGCTTAAGCTCTGTAAAATCCCTACCATAGGGACACAGAGTGAGAACCAAACTCTCCCTACGGGCAACACAGATAGCAAGCCCAAATGTCTTTAGCATTTGGGCGCTTTACTTAACCTGTAATGAGTTTATAAAGCGTGGCTAAAATACTTAGCGCATAAATACAGAGTAATAAAACTTTATGGATTCTTTCATTAGCTAATAAAATCAGTTTAATCCCAATGCCAACACCTATTAGCGCGCCTAGTCCGGTGATTAATCCTGCTTGTAAGGCGTGGCTATTTAGTACGCCTGAGTGGGCTAAAGAGATCACCCCTGAGAGCGAGGAAAAGATCACAAAGAACAAGCCTAAGGGTACAATTTTTTGTGTGTCGTATTTTAAAAAATAGCCTAAGAAGGGCACCATTAAAATCCCCCCACCCATGCCCAGTGGAATAGAAAAAATCCCTGTGATCAAGCCTGCTAGGACTAAAATAGCATGTGTCTTACTCAAATGCCAATGGATAATAGGGATTTTTAAGGGGGCTTTTTTTGCGTGCATGTAAAAGTGCGCGTTTTGATAATGCCTTTCTTTGCGCCCAAAAGCATACTCAATAAAGGTATAACACACCACCACCACAAACACACCCATAAGTATACGATCATTGATCACTTTTAACAAAAAGCCCCCTAAGATCGCCCCTATTAATCCCCCACAAGCAGCAAAAATACCCTCTTGTAAATTTAACAAACCTTTTTTATAGTTAATCACTGAGCCCACTAGAGAAGAACAAAGCATTTGAGCCAGTGAAATCCAGACAGCATGGTTATAACTAAAACCTGCAAAGATAGCAGCAGGCACTACAACCTCGCCCCCACCAATGCCAAAAAATCCGGCTGTAATACCGGTTATTACCCCCACTACACATAAAACAAGGGTTTCTGAGTTTTCAAGTGCTATCATCATGGGCGTTTAATAATATGCTTTCTTTAAAAATAGGGGTTGGACAGCTTGCATAAAAATTAAATCACCTTTCTTAAAACCTTAATTATTAATAATAGCCAAAAAATGGTGTTATTATAGTGGTAGAACTTTGATCACTTGTGCTAAAATTGCAACTTTAGCTTGCTTGCAAAATTTGTCCTCTATTTTTAAAGGGTTTTATATGCCTGAAGTGATCTTAGATACGCGCTTTTTAGTGGCATGGCTTGCGCCTATTGTGGTTTGTTTTTTCTCTCCAGATGTGCATATTAGTGGCATGTTAAGTTATCTAGTGATTAAAGTAGCCTTCTATGGCTTTGCACTCTTTTATACTTTGTATTTTTTAATAAGTTTTCTCCCCCCAAAAATCAATGCAATTTGTAAAAATCTTATTGTTATCCTCTCTCTTAGCTGTGCTTTTTTAGATTTTTTTACCTCTTATTACTACCAAATGGGTTTAAACCAAGCTTTGATAGAAACCTTGCTAGCTACTAACGCCTCTGAAGCCTATGAATTTTTTCTTAGCGCTTACTCGCATTTTTTCCCTCTTTTAGCTATGTTGTTTGTAGTGGGCTTATTTTTACACTTTGTACGCTACAACCTTTTACTTTCTTTTAAACAAGCCCTTTTAGTTTTTGTGCCTTTTTTAATCGGATTTAGCGCGCACTGTATACGAACAAATTTAAATACACACAGAAATATTAACGCTCTTGCTAATACTGTGCATATCATTGCTCGCGATACTCCTTTGATTAAAGAGATGCTAGCTCTAATAGATACCTTGTATAACCACAAGCAAGCCCAAGAAATCTATCAAAACTTTTATAAACCCCTCCCACAAGACTATGTAAAACTAGAACCAGATAGTATACCTTTTGTGGTACTAATTATCGGTGAGAGTGCCTCTAAAAATTTTATGGGAGTTTATGGCTATGGTTTACCTAACACGCCCTTTTTAAGCGGCTTAAATGAGAGAGAGAGAGAGAGAGAGAGAGAAGACAAGCGTAGCTTGAATTGTTCTAGCCTAACCTGCCCTAATTCCTCCCCCCTACCTGTAAATCCTACCCTTAAAGGAAATTTATCCGTCTTTACAGATGTGATTGCGCCCTATGCCTCTACAGAGGCCACTTTCCAAGTCTTGCTTAATTATAGCGATGTAGAAAACCGCAATATCCCTTGGTTTAAAACAAAAAATCTAATTGATATTTTTAAAGGTGCGGGCTATAACACCTTTTGGCTAGATAATCAAGAACCCTCAGAAACTAGCAATGCTCGCAATTTAATTTCCAGACAATCTAGGTGGCGCGTGTACACTCCCCCCTCTCTTAAAAGGGTTTATGATGATTCTTTAATTGCCACCTACCACTCTCTTAAACCCCACTTAGGAACTAAAAATTTCATTTTATTCCATTTGATTGGAAGCCATGTTCTTTATAAAGATCGCTTCCCTAAGTCTTTTACTAAATTTAGCGCGACTCAAGTCCCTACTAAGCATTTGCACATAAAAGATAGCAAGGATAAGCAAATTGTAGCTGATTATGCCAACTCTCTTTATTACACTGATTCAGTTTTGCAAGAAATCTTTAAGCTTTTTGAAGATAAAGACGCTTTGATTCTTTATTTATCCGATCATGCTCAAGATATTTACCAAAGCGATTTTACCTATGGGCATAAATGTAGCGTTTATGGTGTAGAAATTCCTTTTATCCTCTATACCACCCCAACCTTTGTAAAAAAACACCCCGAAAAAATCAAGGCAATCTCTTTAGCCACCCATAAACCCTTTATGAGCGATGATCTAATCCATTCGCTTTTACCCTTAGTAGGTATCCACACCAAAGACAATATAGAAAGTAAAAACCTCTTTTCTCCGGCCTTTGATACCACAAGAAAGCGTATTTTCTGTGATGGGTTGGAGTATAAGAAAATCCCATGAATTAAGATAATGCATATCATTTACTCATTTACTCTTTATAGAAAAAAGCAAGCTACAATCGCCCACTTTTTATAAAGGTGAGAAAATGTTTAGTAGATTATTAATAAGTGCCATTTTAATCGGAGGTGTGGCTATGGGAGCTGATTATAGGAAAAACCCTTTTACATTTACCTATGAGGGGGCTATCACTCAGAATATGAAAGGAAAGGTACAAGTGCATACCGTGCATTATAAAGCCAATGGGGTAAAAGTTGTGGCCAATGTCTACACGCCGGCTAACTTCAATGCCCATCACAAATACCCTGCTATCGTAGTAGCCCACCCTAATGGAGGGGTTAAAGAGCAAGTAGCTGGGCTTTATGCGCAAAAATTGGCTGAATCAGGCTATGTAACCATTGCTTTTGATGCGGCCTATCAGGGAGGTAGTGAAGGGATGCCTCGCTATGTAGATAAGCCGGCTAATCGCATGGAAGATATTAGAGCAGCGGCGGATTTTATTTCGCAATTTAAAGGTGTAGATGCGCATCGTTTGGGTTTACTTGGCATTTGTGGGGGTGGAGGGTATGCCATTAAGGTAGCCCAGACAGATAAAAGGTTTAAAGCAGTGGCTACAATTAGTATGTTTAATTCCGGAGAGGTAAGACGCAATGGCTATTTAAACACCCAAAAAAACACGATACAAGATCGTTTAAAAGAAGCTTCGGAGGCTAGGGCACAAGAGGCAGCAGGGGGCGAGGTGAAATACACCCCCTCTATGAGTTCTATGAGTGAGGAGCAAATCGCCAAATTGCCTTTTGATTTGTATAAAGAAGGTTATGAGTACTATGAAAAGACTCATTTTCACCCCCACTCTCAAGCAAACTATACGGTGAGTAGTTTGATAGATTTAATGGGCTTTGATGCTAACACTAATGTAGACTTAATTAACCAACCGCTTTTAATGGTGGCTGGTGATAAAGCAGATAGTTTATACATGACAAAAGAAGTTTTTGCCAACGCAACGGGTACTAAAAACAAGGAATTATTTTTGATCAAAGGTGCGACTCATATCCAAACTTACTACAAACCGGAGTATGTCAAGCAAATTAGCGAAAAATTAACCCACTTCTATAATCAAAATTTAAAAGAGCAACACCTCTAAAAAGCCCTGTATTATCTAAACAACTAAAGCCCCTTAAAATTTTAGGGGGGGGTCTGCTTTTAAAATGGTGCAAGCTCATTGCCTGCGCGCCTAGATCGCTGCAAGTGGCCTTAGTAAGATATTGCATGGTTGGGGTGTATACATCTACTTCATTAGCATTATCTGGGTTTTCAACTACAATGAGGCTATCACCCATTTGGCATTTATCCCAAAAATGCGCGCTGGTGTAGATTTTATTATTAAAGTCTATGCCATAGGCTTGAAGTGTGCGGTGGTGTTGTTTGCCTAAGAATGCGCGTATCTTGGCTAGTTCTTGCACACTAGCTAAAGCGGGGGCGTGGGCTTTATAATCGTTGTATCTTTCTTTTAATTTTGCATCAATAAATGCTTGTAGCTCCTCCTCATAAAGAAGTTGGCTTTCATCAATACGCGTGGCTTTGCCGCTTAGCGTGTCTTTTTTAGAGGCGCGTTGACTCTCTATTTGTTGGCGTTTGGCCACATCGTTTCCAATATAGCCCGGTAGCCATGATAAAGCCCCTTGTAACACCCCAAAAAAGCGCTCAATTTTGCCTTTTGCGCGGCCTTCATAGGGCAAAGTGCGGGTACATTTAATTTTACAAGAGTGTAAAAAGTTTTGGTAGTGCTTGCTAGCATAATCGCTACCATTATCACAGCGAACAGAGTCAGGAATTCCCATGCGATTGAACGCATTGAATAATACGCGTACTTGTGCTGTTGAGTTATTCGTATCAATGAGTTCTGCATAAGCCGCGCCAGAGCAGCGATCAATTACCGCGCTTAGATTTTTGCGCGCAACTCTATAGCCCTTTTTAGCGCTAGGATCGGGGATTTTAACCATAAAGTCCATTTTGGTGCTATCAACTTGCCATTCCTCATTAAGATAGCTTTTAGGTCTAACTCCCACCGGGTAGTATTGTAATAGGCCATCTTTGCCTTTTTTAAGGTAGCGTTGTAACTGCCTATCCTTCTTAATTAACTTATCACACCATAACATGAAATTATTAAAGCTATGTTGGAAGTCAGGCCGTTTTTCTCTTTCAAGCTCCAT
>NZ_CABIKG010000007.1 GCF_902196125.1 Helicobacter suis | reverse complement strand
CTTTTAGTGATGTCAAAGTTGCCCATATGCTTTAATACATATTGTCTAACCTTGCGCTCCTCTGCTTGGTCTCTCCACTCCCCAGCGTGTTTGCCTTTATGATGGATAAACGAATTTTTTGTTAAACGGGGAATGTGATCAGATTCTAAATTTGAGAGATCAACTGGCTTAGATCTAATTAGATTTGCTAGCTCCTCTTGTGTCATGTCTTCGGGTTGTTTCAAGTGCTCCCCTTAAATACTTAATCTTGGGGAAGAGCACAGATTAATATTAGCGGTTTATATGAGTTTAGCTATTTTGAGCGTATAAACTAACTTAGTAAGATTAAAGAGAATGCTTTAGCAGATAACATAAGTTTTCTAAAAGTTCTAAAGTTCTTTGGGGTTGGATATTTAAACAGAGGCGCAAGAGGGGGTTTTAAGTAAGCCGCTAGCCACAAATACCCTTAAAAATAAAGCGCCGTTAGATTAAGCTCCTAATGCATAAAGTTAAAGATTTAGCCCTAACCCACTTTAGATAAGCCAATAATAAAGCCCACTAACACAGCTAGAGCCAAAAAGAGAAGGGAGGGGTTAAAGAGTAAAAGATCTGCACTAGACCCAAAAAATGCCCATATAACGCTGGTTAAGAGGTGTGTAGGGCTCTGCAAGTGAGATAACACCACCAGAAATTCCCTAAAATAGGGGGTTTAAGTAATGTAGGCTAGATCTCTAGCATGTAGCCGCTTAAATGGGTGTGATAAAGAGCGCCAAAACTCAGCTAAAATCAAAAAGCATGTACTTAAAATTTAATCTCATCTATCACCTTACATAAAAACAAATCCACTAAAACTATAAAAGCTATTTTCATAATTGCCAATAGAGTGGTGGCGCAAAATCGTGGCAAACTCGTGATAAATGCTTGCAATTTGATCTTTAGAGACAACAGATAAATCGCTGATTTTATATTTCTCCTTGCCAATTTGATAAGCCTGTATATCTGCTTCAAAAAGACCTTTAGTGGTGGAGACTGAAGAATAGGTTGACTGCCACACTTCAAAATAATCTTTAGCATTAGTGTTCTTGAGATCACCAAAACCGCGCTTTTTATCCTCCTCTTTAAGTGTAGCGTTAATGCGCTCTAGGTAGTCTAAATTATCTTGCATAAAAATCAAACGCATTTCATACTTACTTTCATTTTCAAAGGCTAGTAAACATAAGTAGGGGGTGTTGTTAACAGCATAGTAGCTAAAGAGTTGCCCGCCGTTTTTAAGCATGTTATTCCACTCTTTTTTAGACTCGCTCCCATAGGTTTTATTCTCAATTAAAACTAAGTTTTTAAAGTTCTGACAAGTAACTGAGAGTGGGGGCTACACTGCAAAGCATACTAAGGAATACTTCGGCCTAAAAACTCTAAGAAAACTTTCTATGTGATTTTATAGAGTTTGTAAAAGTATTTGATGCAGTTCCTAGAGAGGATTTTAGGCTCTAAAATTGTTTTGAAAATTTTTCACGGCTTTTTTAATCTTAGCCCGTATGCTTAAAGACAAACAGTAAGAGATTGCTAAAAGGGGAGGCTGTGCAGAGCAAACTAAATTTAAGGGAAGCAGCGCAGATAAAACAGCGCTAGAGTAAATTACACTTAAAGGAAACACCGCTAAGGGAGGACAGCGCAGCAAACTACGCTTAAAAGAATACAGTGGCCTTTGCTATTTTTGTGTGGTGTGGCTGGTGGAAAAGAAACACAACAAAATAGAATGCTATAAGAATAAAATTAGTGTAGTTATAAAGATTCTTATAAAAGTGGCAAGGTTCTTAACACTTTTATAAAGAAGAGTGTTTAGATCAATAACACACCATTTGGTGAGCGTCATTTAAGTATCCCCTTAGTATCATACAACTATGTAGTCTAAATCGGGGGTAGTGTTTTTTGAAAAAGATTGTAATCAATGTAACTGTCCTTTTAGAAGATCTGACGGGTCTTGGATACTATACTCTGAATTTAGTTCAAGCCCTAGAGAAGCATTTTAAAAATCGAGATGATGTAATAATCAAGCTTGTTGCCCAAGACAAACTCTATAATCTTGCATTCTTTGGTAGTTTTGCGTTTTTTAGTGGCCCCGTGTTTTTTGATAGTCTAGCAGCATTTGAGCGACAACATCCCCTGCAAGACACCAATCGCGTTTCTGAAAAATTGATTCAACATGCCAAGCCACACATTTTAAGGCGCATTCTGGGCAGAATTTATCGCTCTGTTAAAAAATTCCTTAAGGAATCATTACCACAGGGATTTTATTTTTTGAAGTATCGTTATGGTATAGGGTTTTTGTTTGTGAAGCGTTGTAATGCCCTTTGTAATGAGACTTTTGATCTCTACATTGAGCCGGGGTTTATGACTGTCCCTCTTAGGGCTAAGAAAATCTTAGGAGCTATCCACGATTTGCCCTTATGCGATTCACAAAGCTGGTTAATGTCTAAAGATGATAAAGCCCGTTGGGAATACTATGTTCAGCCCAGAATGTCTACTTATGACTCAGTGGTTTGTTTTAGCGAGCATGTCAGAGCAGACATTCTTAAAACATTTGGATTTCCCGACTCTAAGGTACATGTCATCTACCATGGGCTTAGAGATTATAAAGATACCACTCCTGCAAACCTACCACCTCATTTAGGAGAGTTTATTTTAGCAGTTGGCGCTGGATCAGTGCGCAAGAATGTGAAAAGACTAGTAGAAGCGTTCCAACTATTACCACAAGAAATGCAACGGTGCTATAAAGTAGTGTTCACAGGACCGGGCATAAAAGCAGGATCATGTGTGGGGATAGAGCATTGTGGGATAAAGCCACATAGTTTTATTATTAGTCTAGGTTATGTTTCTGATTCTTTGTTGCACACTCTTTATGCCCATGCCCGTGTTTTATGGTGGGGAAGTCTGGCTGAAGGTTTTGGTTGGCCTATGATAGAAGCCATGCAGGCTGGGTGCGTGGTGCTGGCTAGCAATGTCTCTTGCATGCCAGAAATTCTAGGGGATGCAGGGGTTTACTGCGATCCTTATAATATCCAAGATATTGCAAAGCAATTGGAAAAAGCCCTCACAGATAAAGAACTAAGAGAGCAATGCATCAAAAATGGCTTAGAGCGTGTTAAGAAATTTGATTCTCACAAGAGCATGCAAAGGCATATGGAGATTATTGATGAGATGTTAGGGTTGTATAATTAAGCATGTTTTCTATTTGGCTGGCTGGAGTTTAGGTATGCCTTTGAGTGTGCAAGATTTATCGCTAAAAAGCAACCGCGTGGTGTTTTCAGTCTAAATTAAATTTATAAGGGAGTGTAATTTGGAAGTCTTTCTTAGAATACTTTTTAAATTGTGGTATTATCTGTGTCAGTTACTAGAAAAAGTGTTTTTCCTCCTGAGTTTTGCTATGGTGTGGGTTTTGCACAAAATCAAAAAGCCAAAGCTCCGCCCAAAAACCTTGCTATTGATCAAGCTTGATGCAATAGGCGATTATGTGTTATTCAGAAATTTTTTGCAACCTCTAAGAGAGGCTTATGCTGGTTATGAGATCACTTTTTTGTGTAATGCAGATTTCTTAGAAATTGTCCATGCTTATGATAGATCTTGTGTGGATCACATTATACCCGTGGATATGCGTAAATGGTATTGGATGTATGCCTTATTTTATCGCCCCAAGATGCTGTATTTATTAAACTAGCAAGGCTATGAAATTGTGATTGTCCCTACATACCACCGCTTTCCCCACAGAGATGACTACTTGGTTAGGCTTATCCATGCCCAACATAAAATTGGCTCTAAGGGACTTGAGCTAACCAGACAATGGCATAAAGCTACAGAGAATCTAAGGCCGTGCGACATGGCCTATACCACTTTATTAGACACCACTCCGGAGGAGCTGTTTGAATTTGAGCGCAATAAAGAGTTTTTTAGCCAATTATTGCAACGACCCCTTACAGAAATCCAACTCCATCTCACTACATTGCCAGCTAACACCCCTCTTTCTTTGCCAATGAGCTATGGTGTCTTCTTTTTAGGTGCATCCGATCCAAGGAGAAAGTGGGCTCTTGCTTCTTGGATTGCCCTAGCCAAAAAAATCTCTCCTGCATTTTCAATTGTGCTATGTGGGTCCAAAAAGGAAGTTTTAGATGCCCTGCAGATTATAGACAGTGTTCCTGAGGCAATTAATTTAGCGGGCAAGACCACTTGGATTGAACTCTTACAAGTGCTCTCTAAAGCATCCTTTATTGTCTCCAATGAAACGGCGATCCCTCATTTTAGTGTGGCTTTGGGTCTAGGACCTGTTTTTGTCATCAGTAATGCCAACACTCTTAAGCGCTTTGTGCCCTATCCTGAGCACATGAACGCTAATTACCATGTTATCTACCATCCCAAAATTGAAATACTTTTGCAAACCCCTCATGGTTTTGGGCGTTGCATAGAAATTTATGGCTATTGTGGAATGCTAGATTTACGGATTCCTCATCCGCAATTTCCCCAAAGGGTGGCTGATAAAATGGCCATAGTCAACCCTGACTTCATCAAGAACACTTGAATCAGACTCTACGCCAGTTACTAGAATCTTTTGTTGGAATGATTAAATCTCAAAAATTAAACTTTAGCTAGACTTAATTGATTTATTCAAGGGTTGAGGTTTGAGTTCATTTTTAAAAATACTTAAAGGTTTTTGCTAGATTGGTTGGTCTAAAAGTCTGGTTCTATGAAGTAACTTAAGAAATGCATTATTGTGCTGGGTCTAAATGGCGTTAAATTTTTTGAATGTTTATTAGAGAATCCACCCCCTAAAACAACTCGCTATGTGTACACAGTCTTACTAAAATAAGCGTATCATTTTGTATTTGATAGAGTAGTAGCAGATCTGGTTTGATATGGCATTCTTTACAGTCTTTCCATTGTTTTAGAACATGGTTTTTATGTCTTACTTCTAATGGAGTTTGTTTTTGTAGTTTAGAAATCATAGTGCCGAGTTTATCTTCTGTGATTTTCTTATTTTTAAGACATCTTATACGATCTTTTTTAAAAGACCTTTTAACAACGAGCTTGAGCACCAAAAACCGATCTTCTGGCATTGTTGTATTACCTTTTTTGCACTATCCTAACATGCTTTAACAAAATCACCAAATGCAAAATCACCACCCTAAAAGGGGTATTCATAAACTCTTAGCTTTTAACAAATTAGCAGAGAAGTACAAAAACAAAGATAATCATTAAATCACTTAAAATGGGATGTAAGTTGGAAAGCTGGGGGTAGGAATATTTAGAGGCGGTGTTAAAATACTTGAGATGTTAAAAAAGGTGGCTAAGTAGAAAGACTTTAAGAATAGACAGCACAGCAAATAAAATCAATTCAATGTATCCTAATTGGCTAGGAAATATAACAAAGAATAGGGAAGTTTTAAGAGAGGATAGTCGCATAATTTTGCATAATTTTTAAGTATAATGACCCGTTTTTAGCAAGGCAGGAAAAAAAAGATGAGTATAGAGTGGGATTTAAATCAAAGGCAAGAGTTTCAGAGGTTATTAAGGGAGTTTGTGAAATTGGTAGATGAAAAGGTGAATATTGGGAAACAAACCGGGAAACCCCCAGAGTGTGCAAAGTATAAAGATATTCGCGATAGATTTAATATCTTTTTGCAGAAATGGGGCTACGAATGCGCGCCTAATCTTGGGCAAGGAATTTTACCCAAAAAGCCCGGGATTGCTTTTTTGCGTCAAGATGTTTTAGGAGAGGGCTTTGTTAATTCCAAAGCAACTCCTCAAGAGGGTTTTTATATCTGGTTTGGGTATGCATGGGAGGAGCCTTTATTTTATCTCTACATAGGTAGATCTACTAAAAATCTAGCAAAGTGCAAAAAATGCGCACTATATCCAAAAGTTTTTGGGGCAAATCGGGAGGAATATTCATATATAAAATTAGAAGCTGAATTAGAAAATATCACTAATGATTTTTTAAAATTAATGGATCAGTTTAATAAATTTCCCCCAGAAGATTTTAAGCCAATAACTACCACTCCTAAGAAATCCCCATGAGTTCTTTTAAAATTCCTCTTAATCAAATTTTTTATGGACCCCCGGGTACGGGCAAGACCTATGAGACCATTAACAAGGCGTTAGAAATTATACTAGATAAGCAAAGGCAAGAGTTAGAGCTAGAAATTAAAAACACATTGGAGGCATTAAAACCTGAAATTTTTAAAACTATCCAAACAGAGTTTACAAGAGAAGCTGATGATAAGATTAGAGCAGAAAAGATAAATAGGGCGTGTGCTAAAGCCTTGTTTGATTATTACAAAGAACAAGGACAAATTGGCTTTGTTACCTTCCACCAGAGCTATAGCTATGAGGAGTTTGTAGAAGGGATCAAACCTAAAGTAGATGATAATAAGCAAGTGTACTATGAAAATAAAGACGGGATTTTTAAGCAAATTTGCAAAAAGGCGTTAGGGGAAGAGAAAGAAAGAGAGGGGGATAGAAAAGAGGATAAGACTCCACAAAAGACAAGCTCAAAAAATCAAAAGACAAGCCAAGATGAAAAATATCTAGAAAATCTGTTAGAGGCATTTGCACAATACATTGAAAAACAGCCGAGCGGGGCAAAAACTCTAGAGCTGAGACATGAAAAATTAAACACAGAAATGAAAATTACAGGCGTACTTCGTTCGCCGAATGGCAATTTTAAATCTATTCATATTGCACAAGACAGATCAGATTCAGGTCAAAACCTGACAAAAGATGTTTTTGTGCGAGACTATCTGGACTATCTGGATTTTAAGAATAAAAAAATCAGTAGCTATAAAGACATTGCACCTACGCGTCCCTCGCAAAAAAAAACCCATGGAAATGCGCGCTATTACTTTGCTGTATACATAAAACTTAAGGAGTTTGAAGAAAACCAATACAAGCCTACCTCACCAAGTCCCAAAGTGGAAGAAAGTGAAAACAACTCTAATACCCAACTAAATCCCAAACCCCCCGCCAAAAAGCCCCATATCCTCATCATTGATGAAATCAATCGGGGGAATATCGCTAAGATTTTTGGCGAACTCATCACCTTAATAGAGCCTAGCAAGCGCATAGGCAATGAAGAGAGCTTAAAGGTTACTTTGCCCTACAGTCAAAAGTCTTTTGGTGTGCCTAATAATCTTTATATTATTGGAACAATGAACACCGCTGATCGGAGTATTGCCCTACTAGATAGCGCTTTGCGCCGTAGATTTAGTTTTGTAAAAATGATGCCTAAACCAACCCTTCTTAGCACAAATTGCAGTGGGGTGGATTTACAAAAGCTTTTAAAAGCAATCAATGAGCGCATAGAGTTTTTACTTGACCGGGATCACAGCATCGGGCATGCCTACTTTTTAGGTTTAGAAACTTTGCAGGATTTGCAAGATTGCTTTAAAAATAAAATTATCCCGCTTTTGCAAGAATATTTTTATGATGATCACGCCAAGATTGAGACGGTGCTTAATAAAAATGGCATGCTAGAATCTAAGAGTCTTGAGGGCGCATTACAACATCTCCTAAATAACTTTGTTGATTCTGATAAAAAAATCTACACCCTTACAGAAGCTAGTGAGTGGAAAGCTAAGGATTTTATAAAAATTTATAATAGTAAAAAAGAAGAGGCACAAGAGCCATCTGCAAATCAGGCTGATCAATAGCTATGAAAACCATACCCACGCTTTATGTAAGTGAATACCAAAGTTTTAGCAAGAAAGACATCATAGAATGTTTAGCCACAGAGCAAGATAGAGCAGATAAAATATGGGAGGCTTTAAAACACTTTGCAAGTCAAGAGTCTAACCAAACTTTTTTGTGTTTTAAAAATCCAAACACTCTTACCACTCAAAAATATGTGGGTGTGATCCAACTTAGAGGCTTTTGTATCGAGATTTTACCCAAAATATACGAAACTAATCTATCAGGGCATAGTAAAGATTGCCCCCAAAAACTATACCCGCTAAATCGCCTTGAATTTATCAAAAAAGTCCACCAATTTATAAATCAAGAGAAATTTGAATTTATCCGCCCCGCCTGCCCTCTTTGTTATGCAAGGCAATTTTTGCTTAATTGTCTACACACTCTTAAAAATACTCCCTTTAAAAAAAGCTCTCTAGCCCATTTGACTAACGCGTCCCTGCCACTTTTAGAAATTTTTGCGCGCATGTTTTTAGAGGAGTGCGAGCAACTCATTAAGCGGGGGCTAAAACGAGATTATTTAGCAATCTCTGAAAACCGCCTCTTTTTTAAAGGCAAACTAGAATTTGCCAGCCATCTTAAAACTAATTTAATCCACAAAGAGCGCTTTTACACCACTAGCGACACATATAGTTTAGATGTGCCCCCTAATCGTCTCATCAAATCCACACTTAAAATCCTCAAATCCTTAGTATTAAGCCCTAAAAGCCAAGAAAAATTAAATTCTATATGGTTTGTTTTAGATGGGGTATGCACAAGCCAAAATATAGAGAGTGATTTTACAAAAAGTAAGCACGCCACGCGTTTTAAAGAATATGAAAATCTTTTAGCATGGTGTAATCTTTTCTTGCGCCAAAAATCTTTAACCCCCTATAGTGGGACTGATTGTGCCTACGCTTTTTTATTCCCAATGGAAAAGCTCTTTGAATCCTTTGTAGGATTTTGGTTACAAAAAAGTTTAGAGGATTATACAGTGAGTTTACAAGAACAAAAATACTATTTTATAAAAGACCACTGTTTGCGCCCTGATATTATCTTAAGAGGCAAAAATGAGCAGATTATCTTAGATACCAAATGGAAAAAAGTTCAAGGATTAGAGAATGTCTCTCAAGATGATCTGTATCAAATATGGGCTTATGCAAGTACATATGCTACCCTAGAGCAAACGCACATAAGCACTTGGTTAGTCTATCCATTACAAGATGATATGCAACCTAGCACAGAAACTTTCCATGCGTATCCATCTACAAATAAACCCGTTGAGCTTAAGATCGCATACTTTCCCCTAGATAACCGCGATCATTTAAAATAACAAGAGAAACTCAAAGTCCAAAATTTACCTAAGCTATTTAGTGGGAGTTAAACAGAAAACCCCACCTTTTAAGCGCACAGATCACTTATTTTTTACAAGATTAGCAATTACTCCGTATTTACAAAGAGAATTTTGTATAAAATAAAGTCTAATTTAGATTTAAATGCGAGTTAAAAGAACACAATGAGAAAATGGATACTTTTAAGTTTATGTTTTTTAAGCACGCTGCAGGCCACACATTATTTTTTTAGAGATTTTCATGCAGAAAATTTGGAGTATGCGATCCATCTTAAAAGAAAAATGAAAAAAGAAATCCAAGCTTGCGCACAACTTAATACTCTGCCACACTATACGCCAACTGGCGAAAGAAAAGCCGACTCTTGTAGCGCTGCATTTAAAAGATCGGCTACTATATCTTACGATCTAGCCTTAGGTTTTCTAACAAGCCAGAAATTAGAATACGCACAAAAAGCTAAAGAGATTTTAGAGAAGTGGGCACAAACACTTCAGGCGGTTGACTCAAAGGAAGCGCAAAATCTAATTAATTTTTACATGCCCTATATGAACATAGCCTATTCTTTAATCCGCTCCAAATTTGCTAGCCCCTCATTTGAACGATTTTCTAGTAATATGTTCACTTACGCGCGCCTTAACAAAGATAATAATATCGGAGCTTGGGCTATACTTTTGGGAGTGAGTACAGCGCTTGTAACCCATAATCACGATCTACTCTTAAGAATGGCTGATAAATGGCAAAAGTGGATTTTAAACGCCATTGATAGAAAGGGTGTTATGGCAAAAGAGATTGTGCGTACTAACACGGCTAATTATAACAGCGGGCCTAATAAGGGCATTAAAGGAATTGCCTATACACATTTTGCGCTTGAACCAATCAGTGTAGCCGGACAATTGCTTTGTGAGAATGGTTTTGATCTATGGCACACCCGTGCGGCTCAAAGACTCTTTATTGCCTACAATACAACTGCAGGGTGGGTGCTCGATCCTAGGACTTTTCCTTATTACCAACCAAACTTAATTGGCATCAACCATGACGCCTATTTTTTGCTGTTAAACCAATACTTTACAAGTTTAGCAGGACAACAAGCAATCAAACAGGATAATTTTAAAGGCGATAAGTTTAGGTTAGAATTTAACGATGATTTAAAGATCAGGGAATAGGCATTTTGTATTACTCTTAAATGAGATTACCCTACGGGGAAACTTAAAAATATTTTCCGCTCGCGTACTATCGTTGGTAAAGTAATAACTCTAGGTTTTATGTGGAACATGTAATTTTTTTAATATATTTTTAAAATCATCAATACAGCGCTTATTACCCTTGAGTTCTAAAAATTCCACACCCCAATCTTTAAGTTGTAAAGTTTAAAATCCACTTCTCTATCACAAGATTTTTATCTTTACAGAAAGTCTTAGCGCTATAAACTTCTCAGAAACACCACATTTTTGACACAATGTTAGAAGCAAAGGCTTTTTCACCTTCTTGCCCACACTGCTCCACGCCCCACCCCGCAAGGCAATTTTCTTAGTGGCTTAGGTTGTGCCATTAAGAAACTCTAGCATTTGCCTTTTTTCTTCTTTTGTGTGGCTTCTTTTGGTAATATCAGAGTTACCCATATGTTTCAGTACATGTTGCCTGACCTTACGCTCTTCTGCTTGGTCTCTCCACTCTCCAGCGTGTTTGTCTTTAAAATGGATAAAAGAAGCCTTTGTTAAACGAGGTATGTATTTATATTCAGGCTCAAAGGGACATCTATATCTTTAGGGTTGTTGACCTCATACCAAGCCTTTATATTCTTTAGTCATGCCTACCTTCTTTAATACTTAATATTATGAGAATACACATCTCCTCATAATAGCCTTTTAGTTCTGTTACACTTAGTCCTGTTAACACTGCATCACAAGCGCCTCTAATCTGTTCTTTGAATAAGCCATTGGTTGATTTTTTTTGATCAAGTGCCTCAACCCCGCGCGTTTCATACAATATATGGAGTACAAGCGCAGGCGCTATCTGCGTGCGGCACCGGTTAATAAAACTTACAAGGCGATATTTTTCCTCAAATGTGTGGTAAGCTTAACACAAGCCCCTACCTTTTTGATCTAGACTGCTCTAGGGGTATAAGGGTTATAGGCCGCATGGGTGATACGCGGATACTCCTTATAGAGCTCCTCACCTAATCCGTAGTAGTCGGGCATATCCTCGATGTAGCTTACTACTTTCTGCATGGTAGAAGGATACACAATGGGAGTAAAACGCCCTTCTTTAAAGAGAGGGCTTTTTAACTAAAGCGCCCCAACACGCTAGTATAAAAGGCTCTGTGTTTACCGCTAGCGCTATAAACTTAGCTTTAGCTGAGCGGATTAAGACGCGTACTAAGGGTTTGTTATAACTGCCAGAATAGGGGTACTCTTGGAGGAAAAGCCTAGATCGCTTCAGCTACCAGGCCTTGAGATCTTATTAATCCTACAAACTAAAAGCGCGGGGAGTATATCAAGCTAACAAGGCCATTTCCTGACAGCGCGAGGCAGTCTAACCCAACTAAAATTACAAAGTGCTTAGGACTCTATCCTAATGGACAGGGTTTTTTTACACAACCAGATAAGGTCTTTTGACTTAATTTTTAAATAACGCATTCCCAATACGCACCATATTAGACCCGCAAGCAATGGCAATTTCAAAATCCGCACTCATACCCATAGATAAAATCTGAGCATGGGGTAATTGATCAAATAATTCTTTGGCCTTTTTAAAAACGCTTTCTGTTTGTACTCTAGTTGCATTAAGAGGACCAATAACCATAAGACCTTTTAAATGAATCTGTGGACAAGTTTGGCTAATGCTTAAATAGGTTTGTAGGGCTAAATCAGGGCTAATACCATTCTTACTAGACTCTTGTGCAATATTGATCTGTAAAAGGGCATTGAGGGGTTCTTTAGCACGAGTTTGAATCGCTTTAGCTAATTCTAAAGAGTGTAAACTATGTAAAAGAGCGGGTTTTAAAGCTAAAAGTTTGTTAATTTTATTGTGCTGTAAAACCCCCAATATGTGCCACTCTAAAGCTAAGTCTTGTAGGGCATTAGATTTAATTTGATAATCTTGGATTTTATTTTCCCCAAAAGCACATTGGCCACAGGCATGAAGGGCTTTGATTTGCTCTATAGTGGCGTATTTAGAAACGGCGATGAGTTGTACGGTGTGATTAGGGGGGCTAACTTTCTCAATCCGCATAAGAAGTTGATCTAATCTTTTTTTTAAATCCATATTAACCCTTAGGGGAGGTATAAATGTGGTAGTGTTTGTAAAGTGCATCGCTTAAAGGGGGAATGAGATTTTGCTTAGCTAGCTTTTCTAGCACCTTTAAAGAACAATTAGTTTCACTAGGCCATGTGCGTTTGTGTTCTTGCGTACTTTTATCTGTAGCGTCTATGCAAATTAAAGAGGGGCTTAGCCAAATATCTCGCTGGGCGTCTATATTATTAACCACACGCCAAAGCAACATGTAGGGGTTATTTAAATCGTTTTTATCTACATCTACTAGAATAATCGCGCTAAGGTGGGGGTAAAGGGGCTCTAAATTTTTAAGCTCAGAACCTAAAGGATTTGTTTTAGCCACTCCAATTAGTGCGATTGGGTTTTTGGTATGTATACCATACTGTTTTAAAGTTTGGATAGAGGGCATAAGGATTTGTAAGCGCTTTAAAAGAAGATTATCATTTAAGGGGGTTTTAGGATGGGGGGTGGTCTCTAGGGCTTCTATGCCTAATTTACCCCCAAAGGCATAATCAGGGCTAGCATGATCGAGGGCATCACAGATACCTTGCGTGATGATTGTTTTAGCTAAATTAAGGTGGTTTAAAATGTACTCAAAAATAGCCGGGTAATTGGTTAATGCGGGCGCATTTGCACCGACAAAAATGGCGTGTTTAACAAAACTCATCTGACCTGTACCCCAAAAGTGGTGCATGATCTGGCTAGCATGTCTAGGATAGCTAGGCTTTATTTTTACCAAGATAAAGTTATGGAATACGCCATTTTCTGGCATGTGATAATCTAGTAAACCATGCGCGCTTTTTTGTAAAATGGGTAAGAAGAGTCGTTCGGTAAAAAAGCCCATGTATTTATCCTCAACCGGAGGCTTACCCACCACGCTAGCTAAATAAATAGGGTTTTGCTTTAAAGCTAAGGCGCTTACTTCTAGCACGGGATAGGGTTCTTTGGGGGTGTAAAACCCGGTGTGATCGCCAAAGGGGCCTTCTAAACGCAACTCATTAGTATCCACCCACCCCTCAAGGATAATATCTGCATCTATGGGTACACAAAGTGGATTAGTTTTACAAGGCATGAGTAAAGCGCGCTTATTTCTTAATAACCCGTAAAGAGCTAGCTCAAATACCCCATAAGGTAAGGGCGCTTGCCCACACCAAGTATAAAGTACATCGCCTCCAATAGCCACACTCACAGGCATTTTTACCCCCGCTTCTCTATAGGCATGGAAAAAGTGGTTAGCATCTTTATGGATTTGCCAGTGTAAACCTAAATGATTTTGATCATGAACTTGTAAACGATAAAGCCCTAAATTGTGGTGTTTGCCATCTAAACTTTTCGTATAAACCTGCCCCATAGTGATAAAGGGGGCTACATCTCCCTCCCAAGTGGTTAGAATGGGTAATTGATAGAGATTGATTTTTGTATCCAAAAAATAGCGGTGAGAAGATGGCTTTTTAGAGATTTTAGGTAAGGTGTGATACAACGCGCTTAAATGCTTAAGACAAAACCATAAATCTTGAAAATTCTTAGGTTTTTGTAGATTAAGTAGGGTTTGGAGTTGTTGTCTGCAAGCCTCAATGGGTCTATTTAAAATCATCTCTAAACGCTCTTTTGAGCCAAAAACATTCATTAAAACAGGAATATCTAAAACTAGGCCATCTCTTGTAGGTTTATTAAAAAGTAAAGCTTGTCCGCCTTTTGGTTTTTTAGCCTCAATATAGGCAATATGGGGGATTTCTAATCTAGTATCTAGGGGTGTATCAATAACGCGCAAAGCTTCAATGGCTTGTAATTTAGTAATGAGTTTATGCAATTAAATAGAAACCAAGCACACGCTTAAGCAATAGGGGATTTCTTGCAAGGCGTGTAAAATTTTAGGGCTAATAGAGGCATCTACTAAAATCACAGCTAAAGCCTCTTGTTTGCTATTACGGCCTAAGCGAAAGTCAGCAATGTTAATATCATACTTGGCTAGGGTTTGGCCTACATTGCCAATCACTCCGGGTTTGTCTGTATTTTTAAATAAGATCATCGTCCCCTGCGGTTTAACATCCATTTCAAAGCCATTAATATTAGTAATTTTTAATAAATTATCTGCAAAGACCGTCCCGCTTACTTGGGTAGTTTGGCTAGGGCTACTCATGCATAGCGTGATTAAATTAGTATAAGGCGTGGCATCTTCTAAAGTTTTGATACTAAGGGTGATATTGCGCTCTTTAGCAATGAAGGGGGCATTAACATAATTAATTTTCTCGCCTAAAGTGGGTTTAAGTAAACCCATAAGCGCAAAGGTGAGTAGCGAATTAGAATATTCTTTAATAGGGCCAGCTAAAACTAACTCTAATCCATTGCAAGCATCTTTATTAATTTGTGAACAAAGAAAGCCTAGTTTTTGGGTGAGGGATAAATAAGGTTTAGCATAGGGGGCGATGTTTTCTTGAATAGGGATATTTAGCGCATTAGGATAGCTACTACCCCTTAGCGCCTCTAAAGCAGCTTGGATAGCCTGCAAAGCGATTTGTTCTTGAGATTCTAGCGTGTTAGCGCCGATATGGGGGGTTACATAGACATTTTCTAGGTCTAAAAGCGGGTTATTAATCCCGGGTTCTTTGCTAAAAACATCAAGCCCTAACCAGCGTATTTTTTGAGATTTAAGGGCATTATAAAGCGCCTTTTCATTATAAAGCCCCCCTCTAGCACAATTAATTAAAATCACCCCCTCTTTCATCTGGGCAATTTGCTCTGTATCAATCATATTAATGGTTTCTTGGTTTTTAGGGGTGTGGATTGTGATAATATCACAGGCTAAAATATCGCTAAAATTTTTAGTATAAATCACGCCTAAATCGGTGGCTTTGGATTTGGCAATATAAGGATCGTAGGTATAAACTTCCATGCCAAAGGCTAGCGCGCGTACCCCTACGCGTGAACCGATATTACCAAAACCAATAATGCCTAATTTCTTACCAAAAAGCTCCGTGCCATACCAATCTTCGCGTTTCCAAAGCCGTTTAAGTTTAAGTTGGGCATTAGCCCCGGGGAAACAACGCACCGCATTTAATAAATGTGCCATAGTGAGTTCTACGGCTGCAATGGTATTAGCTGTGGGTACATTCATCACCACAATCCCTCTTTGTGAGCAATATTGAATATCTACATTATCCACCCCCACGCCAGCTCTTATTACTGCTTTAAGTACATGCGCTTCTTTTAGCATAGAGGCATTAATAGCAGTCATGCTACGGGTGATGAGTACTTGGGCATCTTTAATCGCTAGAGGTAGTTTATCTTTAGGGAGAGTAGAATAATCTACAAAGCTAAAATCTTGCTGGTTTTTTAAAAGGTCTAAACCCTTTTGGTGGATCGGATCACAAATAGCAATGTGCACGGTTATCCTTTAATCAAATTCATAGGGAATTTGGTAGTATTTAAGATCGTCTAAAAACTGCTGGGCTGTGCTGGGTAGATAGATAATTAAAGTTGTCTTTTTACCCTTTTGATCCATTGCAAAGTCAATATGTTTAGCTTTAAGAATTTCATGCAAACAAAAAAGTTTATAGGCATCTAAATTTTTCACTAGTAATTTGCGTCTAGGGACACTATCTAAAAATTCAATGGCTAGTTTGCGCTCTATTACAGGGTAGCTAAAATCCCCTTTTTCTTCAGAAAATTGTGCATGGTTTTCGTGTAAAGATTTGACAAAAGAACTTTTACTTTCTGCATTTGTAGAATCTGCATTTGTCAAATCAAGTTGCTGGTTTAAATCAGATTGTTGGTTTTTAATATCTAGGAGTGTAGAAGATCCATTGATACCAAAAGGAGATACCGATGCGGGCTTTTCCTCTTTATAGATATAAGTTCTATAGCCAAGATAGGCCACTATAGCTAAGGCAATGCACGCCACACACCCAATCATCAATGAGCGAATGATTGCGTACATAGCTTAAGTTTAAAGCTTTCCTACTAGTTTATCTCCTAGGGTCATCTTGGTATTTGTGTTAAAGGCGTGCAATTGTTCTTGTTCTTTTTTGCGCTCTAAGCGACTCACAGAAGCGCGGACTCTATGGTGATTTTTTTCAATAGCAACCACCACACCGGCAATGCTATCGCCCATCTTAATTTCCTCTTTTTTAAGTGGGTATAAATCCTCCGTTTTAATAAGTACATCAATGTGATCTACACTCACAAAAACCCCAAAGTCTTTCATGCCAACTACTTTACCCTCAATTACATCTCCAACGCGGTACTTTTGGCTAAACTTTTCCACCGGGGAGGGCTGGGCAAATTTCATTTCTAAAGAAATCTTTTCCTCCTCTTTATTAATCTTTAAGATTTTTGTTTGAATCACATCTCCGATCTTAAAATGTTCTTTACATTTTTTATCTTGTTCCCAAAACGCATCTTTATTATGCAAGAGCCCATCTACACCCCCTAAGTTAATAAAAGCGCCAAAATCTGTTAGGGTTGCAACCTTGCCCTCCACCAAATCCCCCACGCGGTATTTTGAAACAAATTCGTTAAAGGGTTTATCAGAAAGTTGCTTGAGAGACACCCGTAAACGGCGGTTTTTGCTATCAATCTCAATGATTTTTACATCAATTTCTTGGTTTAAAGACAAATAATCTTGGGGGTGCTTGACATCTTTATTCCAAGAGATTTCAGAGATGTGTAAAAAGCCCTCAATATCATTACCAATATCTACAAACACGCCATAACTCTCAATATTGCTCACCACAACTTTAATAGCATAACCTACTTTTAGCTTAGCTTGGATTTCATTCCAAGGATTTTCAATGGTGGCCTTAACAGAGAGTAAAAGGCGTCTCTTTTTTTCATCATAAGAGAGAGCTTTAACTTGCACGGGATCGCCTTCTTTAAAATACTTAGCCGGGTTAGTTGAGCCGCGATGGGTAATTTCTGTGTAGTGTACTAGCCCCTCCACCCCCTCTACTTCTACAAAAGCACCAAAACTTGTAACGCTCTTGACAATACCGGTATAAATAGCCCCTGATTCAACAAGTTTTTGGGATTGCTCATGTTGGTATTTGCTATACACATCAAAAAAGCGCTTACGAGAGACAGAAATGGATCCATTCTCTGGATTAATGGCTATAATGCATGCCTTAATATGTTTGCCAAAATGTTTATTTTCTCTTTTTAAAGAGGATTGGGACTTAGATAAGAAATATTCCACACCCTCTGCATCTGTTAGAATATAACCGCCTTTATTTTCTCTAGTGATTTTGCCCTCTATGATTTTGTCTTTATAATCCTCACCTAAAGCTTGGATTTTTTCTTGGTTTTTTATAAAAGATAAGGCGCGTTTGTAAGAAACGCTGGGTTTTTCACCCCTTTGGGAGACATAAACCTGAATGGGGTTATTAACCTCAAATAGCAAACGACCCTCGCTATCTTTAATTTCACTTAATGCCAAACGCCCCTCTGTTTTGCCCCCCACACTCACCATAGCATAGCCCTCAGATTCATTAATAGAAACAACCACGCCCTCTTTTAGCGCCCCTTTTTGCTCAATCTCTTCAGTGTGCATATATTCCTTCATGTATTCTTGAAATTCCTTAGACTCATTGTCTAGGGATTCTAATTTTTTGCTCATAAACAACCTTCCAAAAATAATATTCAGCGCATTATAACCCTTATTTACTTACAATTGGTAAAAAGGCCAAAGATGGGTGTTACTCTTGTGAGGAATGTCTACTTTAAAACGGTTTCTCTTATCGTTACAACTTATAACCAAGAAGCGCATTTAAGTTTAGTGCTAGATTCCATTTTGCATTTAGTTGTCTTCCCTAATGAGGTGTTAATCGCTGATGATGGGAGTGAGCAATCCACCGCTCTTTTAATTAAAAGCTATGTTTCTTCTTTTAAACAAAAAGGCATATCACTCAAACATATTTGGCAAGAAGATTTAGGTTTTAGAGTTGCTAAGAGTCGCAATAATGCCATTTTAGAGGCGCGCGGGGAGTACATTGTCATCATAGATACAGATACCATTCTTAGCCCTCTATTTATTTACGATCATTTATACTTTGCCCGCCCTAAAGTTTTATTACAAGGGGGGCGGATTTTTTTAACCCAACAAGAGAGTCAAAAGATTTTAAACCAAAGAGATCTTTCTTTGACTCATTCTAAGAAGTCTTATAAAAACCACCGCTGTTTGGCTCTAGCCTCTCTTGTTTATAAATGCCACCAAATCACACGGCGCATTTTTCAAAAGAAAACTATAATTAAAGGCGTTCGTAGCGCTAACATGAGTTTTAGTAAAAAAGATTTTTTAGCTATTGATGGGTTTAATGAAAACTTTATTGGCTGGGGCAGGGAGGATAGCGAATTTGTTGCCCGCTTTCTTTTTAATCAAGGTGTGATGAAAATACTTAAATTCTGTGCGATAACTTACCACATTCGCCACAAGGAAAACAAAAAAGATCTCCTGCATGAAAACCACGCCCGCTACCTGCAAACCCTGCAAATACAAAGGATTAGCTGGAGAGTCTAAAACTCTATATTATCCGAGTTAACATCAGCCGTACCCGCCCCCACGCCATTTTGGTAATTTCTCATTTGTTTAAACACTTGGGCTTTGATGCGCTCAATGGCAGCCCCACGGGTGTTTTGATCGGCATTGAGGTGTTTAGAATAAATAATATCGCCTTGACAATTTTTAATGTTAATGTCTAATCCGATATGAAATTGCCCATTGCCCTCACTAGTGTAAATCTTGTTTTCAATGCGATAATACCCGGAGTCGTTAGTTTGCTGGATAAAGCGAGCGTATTGACCGGTGATAGCATCGCTAATTTCATTATCCGCTCCATTGCTAAATACAAGATTTGCCTTAGGTTTGGGGCTATTATCTTTGATAATATTTTGATAAGACTTTGTGGGCATGTAAGCGCGGCCATAGGCGCTTAATATTTCTTGCAAAGGCAATAATTTATCCAAAACACTTTGGATTTGCTGTTTTTGTTTGATAAAAATACCCCGACACTCTTTAGCAGGCTTTAAAGGGGCTAGGGTGTTGTAGGCATCTGTGTAGCGTTTAGATAAAAGATTTAAAAAGGTGTTTTTATCCAAACGCAAGCGGGTATAGCATGCATGTCTATAACACTCTTCTTTATCCGTTTGGACATTGACAAACTTAATTGAATCGACGATGAGTTGGATATTTTGGCTAGAATGTTTAGTGATCTTTTTATCAATGCGGGTGGTGTTGCTTGTAGTGTTACTAGAAACATGCACAGAGATACTACTAGCCAAATCATTGAGTGCCTTTTGCTTGGCCTCTTCTTTGGTATCTGCCATGCCACTCCCATAGAAATACCCCACTCCTTTAGGGGCATTTTGATACCAATGTGGCATTTGTGAAACTGCTTGGAGAATGAAAGGTAAACTTAAAAGAGTTACCCAAGGTTTTTTTGCAACTAACATAAAAAACTCCCTTAAACTAGTGCCTTATCCTAGCATAACTATCTTAACATCACCACAAAGTCCGCACAATACTACCAAATTCAAAACTACGGATATAAAGAATATGGTTTTGGTTAGAACAATAGGTGTTAGGCTCTGGTGTAGTACTTGGTAGACAATGCCTGAAAGCAAAAGTATAAATATCGCGCCCATCTGCTTGGATATGCACGCGATTCTTATGAGAATTGCTGATTCGTAGAATATAAATTTTATGAGGGAAAACACTAGCAGAGCGAATATCAGCAGAGGTACTCACAGCCGCATAAAGAGAGGAAAATAACCCCCCTAACCAGCCTAAATATTGATTAGACACTGCTTCAATCCCTAATTTAAGCACGCTTGAGGTGATAGCCCTTGTAAGAATATAGGGGAGTTGTTTTTTAAACTCGCTAGCAATCAAGCCATCTAAAAATAGCAAGGGTTCAAATGCTTGTTGCTGGTTGTTGGTTAGTAAACTAAAGGAATTATGAAAATCACGGCCAACTTTAAGTTGTGGGAGGGCTAAACTAGCATCATAAATGCCATCGGGCGTAGGAAGAGGGATATTAATTTTAAATTCTTTTTTAGTGGCTTGTTTGCCATCTTCAATAAAAATCCATGTGAATTTAGTAGAGGAAGGGTGGGAAAAAAAGAGTAAATCCTCCCCTATAGTTGTAGAATGGCTAATTCCATAGGCTTCTTTGATGTAGTCTAGCCCCTTAGATGTATCATTATCTAGGGCAAAAAAAAGGCCAGAGAGATAGGAAACAACAGGGTTAATCAAATTATCATAAGCGTAAAAATTATCTAAATTAGAATATTGAGAGGCTAGAATTTCTTGTACTTTTACATCTGATTGGGCGGCATCTAAACGCGAAGATCCTTGTTCGCGCATTTTATCAATAGCCTTTCTAATTTCTTTGCTATAAAATTCTTTGGCTCTTCTTTGGCGATCGTTAGCGCGGTTAAACTCCACCCGCGCATCTGCACGGTCATGCAAAAGAAGATAATCCATAGCTTTATAATAATTAATAAACACACTCTCATAAATATTACCGGTATAAGTGCGCACATTGTCATTAACAAAAACTGCCCCTACGGTGCTTAAAGATTTTGTAAAGAGGTTTTGGTGGTGGTTAAATCTAAATTCAGCCGCATCAAGTGCGTGCAAAGATTTAGAATAATCCCCCTGCATTAAAGCACTCATTCCCTTTTGTAAATCCCATAATAAAATATTGCTATGGTTTTTCTTAGCCATCTTTTTAGAAAAGGCGTAGGCATTAGAGAAGAGAGAACCGGTGTAATAGAGCTGATCAAAATGCTGTAATTGTGCCCGCCCTCCTGTACAACCGGTTAAAAACAACAACACAACAAAGGCCGTAGTTAGTACAATCCCTATTCTTTGTTTAAACATTTCTCTCTCCCAATTTATCTAGCATTTTATCAAAATGTAAGAAAACTTAGGATAAAGTCCGCCAGCCTTTCCTTAGACCTATGCAATGGGGTATTAAGTTAATGCTTCAGGGTGGAAACACAGCAGAGCCGCTTGGTATCTTGTGTGCCTTAGTCATCTGAGGGAGGGTGGAACAAATTTTTAAAAAGCAGATATGAAAATTCTGTTTATGGGAACTCCTTTATTCGCCCAAGTGGTGCTTGCATATTTGCTAGAAGAGGGGTTTGAGGTGGTGGGCTTAATCACCCAGCCTAGTAAACCCTTTGGCAGGCAACAGCAAATAAAAGATAGCGCCACTAAGGTTTTTATCCAAGAAAAACAATTATCTATCCCTGTTTTTGAGCCTCTAAAAATAGATGATTTAACTTTACAAACTATCCAAAATCTTAAGCCCGATGTGGTTGTGGTGGTGGCTTATGGTAAAATTTTACCCCAATCCCTTCTGAATTTAGCCCCCTGTATTAATTTGCACGGCTCGCTTTTACCCCAATTTAGGGGCGCATCACCCATACAAGAGATGATTTTACATGATTTAAGCGAATTTGGGGTGAGTGTGATTAAAATGAGCGCTCAGATGGATGCAGGGGATATTTTAGGTATGGATTCTTTTATCAAAGATAGAGATTATAACGCTGAGGAGTTAAGCGCGCGGCTAGCCCTTATGGGGGCTAAACTAGTAGCAAGGGTTTTAAACCAACTAGAACAAATCACCCCCATTCCACAAGATCACACCAAAGCCACCTATTGTAAAAAAATTAGCAAAGAAAACGGACTTGTTGCTTTTAATAGCGCTAAAGCCGTGTATTTAAAATCTCTAGCTTATACCCCATGGCCGGGGGTCTTTTTAAAAAGTGGGTTAAAGCTTTTTGGAATTGAATTGATTAATACTAAAGATTTGCACCAAGAAGGAGAAATTCTAGCCTTAGAGGGGGAAAGTGTTTTAATAGGTTGTTTAGAGGGTGTACTTAAAATTACAACCTTGCAGGCCCCGGCAAAGCAAAAAATCAGCGCTAAGAGTTATTTAAGCGGGAAACGCTTAAAAGTTGGGGGGGTTTTAAATTAGTGAGAATTTTATATTTTAAAACCCTACCCTCCACCCAATTATATTTAGTGGAGCAAATTAAAAAAGGGGGGTTAAGTGCGCCTATTTGTGTGTGGGCTAGATACCAAAGTGCTGGTGTGGGTAGCCGCGCGCAAAAGTGGGAGAGTGTACAAAGGGCTTTAACCTTTTCTTTTGCATGGGAAGTTTATGCAGGAGTACCCATGCAAAGTTGGAGTTTATATTTTGGTTATCTTTTTAAAGAGAGTTTGCATGATCTTGGCAAATCTGAGGTGTGGCTTAAATGGCCCAATGATCTTTATAAAGAGGGGAATAAGATCGGGGGGGTGATGACTCAAATTTATCATAATACTTTAATTTGTGGGATCGGGCTTAATATAGAATCTAAGCACTATGGCGCGCTAGATGTGTGCCCTGAGATTACTTTATACACTTTTTTAGAAAAGTTAGAAACAAAACCTAGCTGGCAAGATATTTATAGCGCCTATTGCCAAGATTTTACCCATAACCACCAAAACCAATTTTTTAAACATGGAAATGATCGCATTTCTCTCCAACAAGCCCAGATTTTAGAAGATGGAGGTTTATGCATTGCGGGTAATATTTACCATGCTAATCGCTAAGCCATCAGAAAGTTAGATTTTGTTAAAATGCGCGCTTACATTTAAGGATTAAACCATGAACATTTCAATTAGTATCCATTTAATGGCTGTGGTCTTTGTAACCTTTTTGGTTTTGCTATTCTTGCTAAATATTTGGGTGTATCGCCCTATTTTGGCCAATATGGACGCACGCAAAGAGGCGGTGGCTAAAGATCAAAAAAGCATCGAGCAAATCCAAAAAGAAGTGCTTGCTTACAAAAAAGAAGCACAAGAACTTCTTAAGGAAGCGCGACTTCAAGCGGATAAAATTTTACAAGATGCGCTCTCTAACGCCCATGCCAATTATGAATCTGTAGTGGCCCAAAAAGAGGAGGAACTTAACAAAGAGTACCGCCAGTTTTGTGCCACATTAAAGGAAAGTAAAAGTAATTTGAAATTACAATTATTGCAGGATTTACCAGCTTTAGAGGCTTCTTTAAAGCTTAAAATATCTCAAGTTTAAGGTTAGTTTTGTTAGAGCGTGTGTTAGTTGGGGTTATGGTTTTAAGCGCTATGGCTATGGGTACACCTATGCAAATGGGGCAAACAGATATTGTAATGCGGGTGTTAAATTTCTTGCTCTTTATAGGGATTTTGTGGTACTTCACAGGCAGTATGCTTAAAAAAGTACTACTCCAAAGGCGTTCTAAAATTTCTGAAAAACTAAGCAGTTTGCAAGATCAACGCCAATCTATCAAAGAGGAAAAAGAACAGGCTTTATCCACCCTAGAACAAGCCAAACAACAAGCTAGCCAAATTGTTTCAAATGCCAAACAAGAGGCCTATTTACTCACCCAAAAATACGATCAGCAGTCTAAGATTGTGATTGAAAAATTGATTAAAAGCTACCGCTCTATGCAAGAAAAAGAGGAGGAAAAAATGCAAGAAGAAGCGATTGCAGAGGTTTTAGATACGCTTTTTAATGCTTCAGAGACCGCTCTTAGTGTACCGGTTTACATGCGCCTAATCCACCAAAAAGTGGTGCAATGATTGCGCTCATTGCTAAAAAATACACGGAGGCTTTACGCCGTAGTTTAAACCCAGAGGAACTTGAGGCCACTATGGGAGGCTTAGAGACAATCTGTACACTTTATAATCACCCGGATTTTTTAGAATTAATTGCCTCCCCTTATTATCCAGAATCGCTAAAACAAGATATTCTCACCTCTTTCTTAGAGAAAAAAGAGAGCAAATTAGTTAACCTAATTGCTCTTTTAACCACACATAAACGCCTCTCTCTTTTGCCTTTGATTTATCAAGAGTTATTAGCACAAGCACAGCGCAAGAAAAATATCTATCAAGGCTATTTATATTGTAATCAAAATATCCCCTCAGAGCAAGCAGAGCAGTTAAAACAAGAGGTTTCAGCCTATCTAAACATTTCTTTAGATTTAAAAGTATTCCATCAGGATAAAGAGGGGTTGCGGTTAGATATTCCGGATTTAGAAATTGAGATTGCATTTTATAAAGACTATTTTTTTAAACAGCTCAAACGGCATATTATGGAAGCGGTGTAAAACCACAAAGGAGATAAATTGTTAAAATTAAAAGCAGAAGAAATTAGCGCCATTATTAAAGAGCGAATCGAGAGTTTTGCGCCTGATATTAACATCACACAAGTAGGGCGGGTGATTGCTTATGCTGATGGCGTTGCTAAAGTTTATGGGCTTAAAGATGTGATGTCTTATGAGGTGGTTGAATTTGATACCGGCGATAGGGGTTTGGCTTCTAATTTAGAGGAGGGAAGTGTCGGGGTAATTGTGCTTGGTGGGGGGAGAAATATTAAAGAGGGCACAAGTGTTAAGCGCACTAAACAACTTATGAAAGTACCCGTAGGCGATGCGGTAGTGGGGCGGGTGATTAATACACTAGGCGAACCCATTGATGGCAGAGGCCCCATAGAAGCTAATGCTTTCAGTTTTGTAGAACAAAAAGCCCCGGGGATTATGGATCGTAAATCCGTGCATGAACCCTTGCAAACCGGCATTAAAGTCATTGATGCACTTGTGCCTATTGGGCGCGGGCAACGCGAGCTTATCATTGGGGATAAACAAACAGGTAAAACCACCGTCGCCATTGATACAATTATTAATCAAAAAGATCAAAATGTGATCTGTATTTATGTTGCTATCGGGCAAAAAGAGTCTACAGTGGCTCAGGTGGTGCATAAACTTGAGGAATATGGCGCTATGGAATATAGCATTGTGATCAATGCCCCAGCCTCTGCCTCACCGGCTATGCAATACCTCGCTCCCTATGCGGGGGTAACAATTGGGGAGCATTTTAGAGATCAAGGGCGGCATGCGCTTATTGTTTATGATGATTTAAGTAAACACGCTGTGGCTTATCGCGAAATTTCTTTGATTTTAAGACGGCCTCCCGGGCGTGAGGCTTTCCCGGGCGATGTGTTTTATATCCATTCTAGGTTGTTAGAGCGCGCTGCTAAAATGAGTGATAAAAAAGGGGCGGGCTCTTTAACCGCCTTGCCCATTATTGAAACCCAAGCAGGCGATGTATCTGCTTATATCCCTACCAATGTGATTTCTATTACAGATGGGCAAATCTTTTTAGAAACCGATTTATTTTATTCCGGGATTCGCCCAGCAATTAATGTAGGCCTCTCTGTTTCTAGGGTAGGGGGAGCGGCTCAAATTAAGGGCACTAAGCAAGTGGCCGGGACTTTACGCTTAGATTTAGCGCAGTACCGCGAATTGCAAGCATTTGCCCAATTTGCCTCTGATTTAGATGAGGCGAGTCGTAAACAGCTTGAACGCGGGCAAAGAATGGTAGAGGTGCTCAAACAACCTCCCTATTCCCCCTTGCCTATTGAAAAGCAGATCGTGATGATTTATGCCGGAGTTAAGGGCTTTTTAGATGGCATACCCACTAAAAAAGTGGTGGCTTTTGAGGAAAGTCTTTATCCCTTTTTAGAGTCTAAATACCCTAATATCCTTGAGGATATCCGCACTAAAAAGGCATTAGATAAAGATTTAGAGGCTATGCTAAAAGTGGCGATTGAAGAGTTTAAACTCAGTCTAACTCTTTAGGAGAAAATATGGGAGGCAGCCTAAAAGAAATCCGTAAAAAGATCGCTAGCGTTAAAAATACCCAAAAAACTACCCGCGCTATGAAACTGGTTTCTACTTCTAAACTTAAAAAAACAGAAGAAGTAACGCGCCGCTCTAGGGTGTTTGCCCAAAAGCTTAATGAAGTCTTTGCAGATATTTGCGCGAAAGTTAAAAGTAGAGGTTTAAAAAGTATTGAGAGTAAGTATTTTCTTAAACTAGAACAATTAGAAGTCCATAAGATTGACATCATCTTTGTTACCGCTGATAAAGGTCTGTGTGGCGGGTTTAACACCACAACGATTAAAGAGGTGATGCGTTTAATCAATACTTATAAAAATCAAAATATCAAGGTGCGTTTGCGCGGAGTTGGCAAAAAGGGCGTGGCTTATTTTACCTACAATGGCATTAGCCTTTTAGATCAAGCACTAGATTTAAGCTCTGCACCCGATTATGATAGAGCCAGTGCTTTTATCAATAAGGCAGTACAAGATTATTTAAACGGGCTAACAGATAGTGTACTCATTATTCATAATGGTTTTAAAAACATGATCTCTCAAGAGATCAAAGTCCAGACTATTTTACCCTTAGATTTTGGTACGCATCTGCAAGATGATAGTACGCAAGAGGAAAAAGAGGGGATTGTGGTTGAACCTGATGATGAGGAGGGGGCGATTTTAGATTCTTTGGCTAAAAAATTCATTGATTTTAACATGTATTATGCTTTGCTAGACTCACTAGCAGCTGAACATAGCGCTAGAATGCAGGCTATGGATACGGCGACTAATAATGCAACTGATTTAGTACGCACCCTCACTGTTTCGTATAATAAAGCCCGCCAAGAGGCAATCACAACTGAGTTGGTAGAAATCAATGCAGGTGTAGAAGCGATCAAATAAAGGAAGAATCATGGAAGGAAAAATTATTCAGGTCATGGGGCCTGTTGTAGATGTGGAATTTGAAAACTATTTGCCCGCTATTTATGAAGCTTTAGATGTTAGTTATCACTTTGAGGATCAAGCTAGAGAGCTTGTTTTAGAAGTGGCGGCTCACTTGGGCGATAATCGCGTACGCACCATTGCAATGGACATGACAGAGGGGCTTACGCGGGGACAAAAAGTCATGGCGCGGGGTAAAATGATTGAAGTACCTGTAGGGGAGGAAGTGTTAGGCCGTATTTTTAATGTGGTAGGCGATGTGATTGATCAACAAGAACCCCTTAAAGAACCTATGAAATGGCCTATCCACCGCGCTGCTCCCTCTTTTGAACAGCAAAGCACTAAAACCGAGATGTTTGAAACCGGGATTAAAGTGATAGATTTACTAGCACCCTATTCTAAAGGCGGTAAAGTGGGGCTCTTTGGGGGCGCGGGCGTGGGTAAAACCGTGATCATTATGGAATTAATTCACAATGTGGCTTATAAACATAGCGGTTATTCTGTTTTTGCCGGTGTAGGTGAGCGCACTAGAGAGGGCAATGATTTATACCATGAAATGAAAGAGGGGGGGGTGTTAGACAAAGTAGCCCTATGTTATGGGCAAATGAATGAACCACCCGGGGCTAGAAATCGCATTGTTTTTACAGGTCTAACTATGGCTGAGTATTTTCGCGATGAAAAGGGTTTGGATATTTTGATGTTTATTGATAATATCTTTAGATACGCCCAATCTGGCGCGGAGATGTCTGCGCTTTTAGGGCGTGTGCCCTCAGCTGTGGGTTATCAACCCACTTTAGCTAGCGAAATGGGCAAGCTCCAAGAACGCATCACTTCTACTAAAAACGGCTCAATTACCTCTGTTCAAGCCGTTTATGTACCTGCAGACGATCTAACCGACCCGGCTCCTGCCTCTGTTTTTGCGCATTTAGATGCTACCACGGTGCTTAATCGCAAAATTGCAGAAAAGGGGATTTATCCAGCTGTTGATCCGCTTGATTCTACTTCAAGGATTTTAGACGCGCAGGTAATTGGCAATGAACATTACCGCATCGCCACAGGTACCCAGCAAATTTTACAAAAGTATAAAGACTTACAAGACATCATCGCTATTTTGGGCATGGACGAGCTTTCTGAAGAGGATAAAAAGATCGTAGAGCGCGCTAGAAAGGTGGAAAAATTTCTCTCCCAACCTTTCTTTGTGGCTGAGGTCTTTACAGGTAGTCCGGGTAAATATGTAACCCTTAAAGAGACTTTGGAGGGTTTTGGCGGGATTTTGGAGGGTAAATACGATGAGATACCAGAAAATGCCTTTTACATGGTAGGCAGTATCCAAGAAGTGATAGAAAAACACGAAAAAATGAAAGCTGAAGGCAAGGATAAAAAGAACGCATCTTAAAGGAAGCACATGGGATTACTAGTTAGTATCGTAGTGCCTCAGGGCTCTATCTTTTCAGGTGGTGTAGATCACATCACCTTACCCGGAGAAGAGGGAGAATTTGGGGTTTTAGAGGGGCATAGCAATATGGTTTCCTTGCTTAAAAGCGGGGTGATTGAGATTGAAAGAGGGGGGCAGGTGAGCCTAATTGCTATTAACTGGGGTTATGTGGAAGTTAAACATAAGAGTGTGGATATTTTAGCCGATGGGGCGGTCTTTATTAAGGGTGATGATGAAGTGTATAAGGCTAAAAAGCTCTTAGAAGATGCCACCTCCGATCGCCTAGCCATTTCTAGCGTGATTGCTAAAATTGAAGCGCATGGTCTAAGATAAACTATGGCCTTAGTAGAAAATTTCTTAGCCAGTAGCGGGCTTGTTACTTTATTTGTATTGATCCTTCTTTCTATTTATTTTATCTTAACCTTGTGGGTCTTTTTTTATAAGTATATTTCTATTAAGACTAATATTTTAAAAGAAAAGCGATCTTTAGAGGCCATTATGGGAGGCGCACAACAAGATCTACACCTTAACACGCATATGGATAGACCTTCTAAAGAGTGGTTAGCTGTATGGAAAAACCAATTAATGCGCCAAAACACGACTGGGCTTGTGGTGCTTAGCATTGTTGCTAGCACCGCGCCCTTTGTTGGACTTTTTGGAACGGTGGTAGAAATTTTACAAACCTTTGGGCATTTGGGGGGGGGTGGGCAAGTTTCTTTTGATGTGATCGCCCCTACTATCTCTAAAGCTCTAGTGGCTACCGCAGCAGGTATTTTAACCGCAATTCCGGCCTATTCATTTTTCCTTATTTTAAAACGCAAAGTTTACGATCTATCCGTTTATGTACAGATGCAAATTGATATGCTCATTGCTAAGGAAGGCATGCAATAATGGATTTTGAAGGTTGGGATAGCGATAAACCAGAGCTTAATATCACACCCTTAGTAGATATTATGCTAGTGCTTTTGGCTATTTTAATGCTAACAGCCCCCACTATCACTTATAAAGAAGACATTAAATTACCCAAAGGTTCTCCAAGTGCTCGTGCTCCTAAAACTCAGATTTTAGAAATACGCATGGATATTCAAGGTAAAATTTATATTTATGATAAAGTTTATAGCTTTGCCTCTTTTCCGGAATCTTTTCACCTTTTAGCTAAAAAATACAACAAAGATATAGCCGTCCATGTGCGAGCAGATAAACGGTTAACCTATGATAAGATTATTTATCTTCTCAAGAATATTAGAGAGGCAGGATTTTACAAGGTTTCTCTAGTTACTAGTGCCTAATGCAAAATAAGGGTTTTTTCTTTGCTAGTGGCCTTTTAGCCTTTCTATGTTACGCCCTCCTTTTATTTCTCTTATTACAACACCAAAAAGATAGCCCCTTAGCTCTACCCGAACAAACCTTAGATGTAGATTTTATTAACGAAACTCCTAAGTTACCAAGTAACTTACCAAGTAACTTAAACCCCTTTAAAGAGGGTCTAAGTGTTAAAAACATGTTTACAGATTTGCCGGATAAAAAGCCTTCTATTAACCCAAAAGAAATCCAGCAAATCAGACGCGCACAAGAATTATTGCGCAATATCCAGTTTAGCCAACACAACAAGGATTTTAAGGCGCTACAAGATAGCCTTAATCAATTTGGTAACGACCTTAAAACCCTGCAAGATAAACACATACAATTACAAATCCCTAAAGAAGAAAGCCCTTCCTCTGAAGAGGATAAAAAGTGGTTTGCACAAATTTATAAAATTCTTTATGCCAAATGGAAACTTAGTTTTAATCAAAAAGCCTCTGTAGGTGTGCTTATTACAATCTCTACAACCGGGCAACTAAGCTTTAGCATTGTGCAATATTCGCCCTTTGCAACTTATAACCAAGAAATAGAAAACCTTTTACTCTCTTTACAAAAACAAACATTCCCCCCAAACCCTCAAAAGCGCACGATCACCTTGAGGGTGAATTTTAAAACAAAGGATTAATGATGCGGATTTTGTGGCTTTTTTTGTTGTGCTATACTTCTTTGTTAGCCACCGATGCAACCCTAGACATTGTTAAAACCATTGGAAAATTACCCAAAGTTGCTATTTTTTATCAGAATACAGACCCTTATTTAAAAAAAATCGCCCGTCTATTAGCCTCTGATCTAAAAATAAGCGGGCATTTTGAAATAATGGGTACACCACAGATACAAACACAAACCCCCTCTTATGATACTCTAGCCACAAAGGGTATTCAGATTTTAGTAGAGATCAAAGCAGATCAAAACCACCAAATCCATGCAACCCTTTATGACATCGCTAATCGTTCTATTAAAGCTAGCAAAGATTATCAATTTAACACTAAAGCACTCTACCCCTTTATTGCCCACCATATAGCTATTGATACTAACGCTTTAATCCAAGCCCCCTCTATTGCTTGGATGCAGCGCATGGTGGTGTTTGCTAAATATCTAAGCCCGGGAGTAACTAGCATTGTTGTAGCCGATTACACACTATCCTACCAACAAGAGATCATTAAAAATAATCTTTTAAATATTTTCCCTAAATGGGCAAATGCTGATCAAAGCGCGATTTATTTTACAGAGTATCTACGCGAGCCCACTATTATCAAATATAATATACACACGGGTAAAAGTGAGGTGATCACACAAAGTTCTGGCATGGCCGCTGTTTCTAGTGTGAGTAAAGATGGGAATAAATTACTTTTATCCCTCGCTCCAGAGGGACAAACCGATATTTTTCTCTACGACACTCTGAAAAAAAGCCTTAAACGCTTAACAACTTATAGCGGCATTGATGTAATGGGTACTTTTGTGGAGAATGAAAAAGCTATGGTTTTTGTTTCTGATCGCTCCGGTTATCCTAATATCTATCTTAAAAAACTCCGTGAAAGCGCCCCAGTAGAACAGGTGGTGTTTTATGCCAAAAATAATGATTCGATAACAGCTTCTGGGGATAATATCGTATATGTTAGCCGTGAGGATAAAGATGCCAACGGTCGAAGTACCTTTAATTTACATCTCATCACCCTTAAAAGCGACTATGTCCGGCGTTTAACTGTAAGCGGGGTTAATCAGATGCCTCGTTTTTCTTACGACGGTAAAGCTGTGATGTTTTTAAAAAAGGCAGCATCGCAGAGTGCGCTAGGGGTGATTTTGCTAGATTCAAACCAAAGTTATCTTTTTCCGCTAGAGAATTTAGAAATCCAATCCTTTGATTGGTAATATTTATAGGCGGTTAAGAGAGTAGCGTGTATAATCTAAACTTATTTGTAATCTGGATTAAAGGAATTTTATGAAAAAGTGGGTCTTGTCTGGGTCTGTGTTAGCGTTTGTATTAATGGTGGGGTGTTCTGGGCAAGTAAATTCTACACCAACAACTCAGCAGACACCGCCAAGTACACAACAACCAGCTTCTCAACCCCCAGAAAATAAAACAGTGCCTAAAGAAGAGGTACATGAGCAACCCGCCCCAGAAGAAAAACCAAAACCACAAATAGCAAGCGGGACTGTTGTAGGGCAAGTGTATTTTAGCTTTGATAAATACGATATCCGGGCAGACATGGAAAGTGTTATTGATCAAGCAGTCCAAAAGATTAAAGAATCTAAGATGAAAGTACTCTTAGAGGGCAATACCGATGAATTTGGCAGTGGGGAGTATAATTTTGCTTTGGCTAATAAACGCGCTTTAAGTGTCAAACAAGCCCTTATCATTAAAGGGATTGCCCAAGATACAATCCGCGTAGTAAGTCTTGGAGAAACCAAACCTAGTTGTCAAGAAAAGAATAAGACATGCTATCGCAAAAACCGCCGTGTTGATATTAAGGTGGTAGAAGAATAGGTGCGTTATTGCCTTTCTTTAGTGGGTACTCTTTTAATAGCCGAGCCCTCAGCCTTTGACTTGCAAAGCGGGGCTACCAAACAAGAGTTAAACACTCTTAAATCTAGTAATAAAAACTTACAAGATATTCTCACCACTCTTAAAAGCCAAACAGATAGCCTTTTACAAGGACAAGATGGGTTAAAAAGTTTAGTAGAGGGTCAAGCTATCAAGCTTAAGGGAGCAACTGATACGCTTGTTGTGCATGCTAACACTTTAAAGACGCTTAAGAGTATGCAAGACATGCAAGCTAATCTTTTAAAACAACAAGCAGATTTGATCAACAACCTTAAAACTCAGATACAGGCTAATCAGGCAGCCCTAGCCGCATTTGAAAAAAAAACTGATGATACTAATAAATTATTAGCACAAATGCATGCAGAGTTTGCAACCAAACTAGAAGCTCTGCAAAAATCTATTGATACACAAGCTAACATTAACACCCAAAAGCTAAAAGATTTGGGCGCTATTCAAGAACAAATGCTCCAAATGAAAACAAAACAAGACACCCCCTCCTTTGAGAAAGACCCTTTAAAAAAAGAAGATATTGCCAGAAAAGCGCTAGAGTTATTTAGACAAAAGCAATATGCACAGGCTAAGGTACGCTTTATCTGGTTAGCAAATCTGCCCTATAGACCAGCATATTATGCTTACTTAGCAGGAGAGGCTGCCTATATGGATGGGATTTATAAAGAGGCCATTGAACTTTTCAAAAAAAGCGCTTTGATTCAAGATAAAACCTCTTACATGCCTATTTTGCTTTGGCATACGGCTTTTGCTTTCAGAGCACTTAAAGATTGGACAAATTACCATAAATTTTTACATTCTCTTGTCCAGCTTTATCCAGAAAGCCCACAGGGTAAAAAAGCGCAAGTTATTTTAGAAGAAAAGGCAAAAACACGCTAAAATACTCCAAACCACGATAAAGGATACACAATGCAAAATCAAATTGCTATTATTGAATATGAAGTCCGCGATCACATCACCCAAGAAGTTTTAGATTCTAATATTGGTAAACAGCCATTAGAGTTTTTAATGGGCGCTGGGCAGGTAATTGTTGGGATTGAAAAGGCAGTTGCACAGGCTAAAGTTGGAGAAACCCTTATCTTACAAATTCCCCCACATGAAGCTTATGGAGAGTATCGCAATGATTATCTCCAAGAAGTCCCCCGCGATCAGTTTGAAAACATTGAACTAAAAAGAGGCATGACTTTATTTGGACAAGGAGAAAATCAAGAGAGTGTACAGGTGAGTGTGAAAGATTTTAGCGATCACATGGTGATGTTAGATTATAACCACCCCTTAGCCGGTAAAGAACTTAGCTTTAAACTCAAAGTTTTAGGTTTTAGAGAGCCTTCTGAACAAGAAATTTTAAAAGGACAACCTAAAGCTAAATGTTGCGGCGGCGGGTGTGGTTGCTCACACTAAAGCTTTTTCTACGCCATGCTGACTTTGATCTTATATTCTTGTTAAACTATTCTTAAGCAAAGACCCCAGCCACCTTAAGTGGTTGGAGTGTAAATTGTGTTACAAGTACCACCAAGCAAGCTAAATAATTGCCCTGATATTGTGTTGTGCAATCTCTAGCACTATTACTCTAATGCTAAGCTTTTGTATTGCTAACTACCAAATGTGTAACTTTCCAAACTTAGTTTCTAAAGCCGCCTTTAAAGGGTTTGGGGGTGCTAGCCCCAGAGTGCTAAGGGAAGCGTGGTTTTATTAGTTGCTCCTATAATCTTCTAGCATCGTGTTATAGTGGCTTTAGTGGCTGTATGGTTATGCTAGCTCTGTGAAGTGCTGCCCCCACTCTTTAGTGATCTAAATAATCCCCCAAAGATTCCTCAAAAACCTTCACATGTTTGTTTAGATAGTGATAATGGTGCGTTTACTCATAATTAGAGATACATTAAGGCATGCATGATTTCTTGTAAACTGGTATTGCTTAGATACCACAAAAATCCCTTTAATTAAAAAGATAAGAATGAAAAATAGCCCCACTAGGGGCTAATAGTGCAAATGGTGATCAAGTGGTTAGTGCGTAGCTGTGTGGCTTCCTTTTTCATTGTAGACATAAACTTGACCATTTTTTTGTTTGACAGACACCGTACTATTAGTAAAGCCCACTAATTCCCCATTATAGGTATGTGTATGGCTGTTTTTTTCATTGTAGACATAAACATGTGAACCTTTTTGAACCGCTGTACTAATTGCCATGATCTTCTCCTTAAAAATTTTAAAAGTTAAAACAACAAGCCCCTAACCTGCTCTGATTGAGCGCCCCTTAAAAGGGTATTTATCCAATCATAGTTTTTCCCTCCTCTCTTAAGATTTGTGTTTAAATATCTAAAACACAAATAACCGCCTTCATAGGTTAAGTAAGCTAAACCTCTTGGGTCTCTCCTCTTAACTCCGACTTGATGTATTCTTTCATATCAAGGCTTGAGAAGACATTCTCAAAGCCTTCAAATTTGGTTTGTTCGCTCAAGCCTTTTTCAATCGCGTCGTGAAAAAGTTTCAAGGTCTTTAAAAACTCTTGAAAATCAGGGGAGTTTTTGGACAACTCGCCTAGCATGGTGTGATCTAAATTGTCTTTAAGGCGGGCATTAAAAAGTACGCGACTTTTGGATATATCATCGGTGTTAAGCAAAATAACCCCAATGCCAAAGCTAGCGTGTAAGCGTTTTAACAAATCCATTAAATCATGATCTTCAGTATTTAATTCCTTTGCTACTAAATACCCCTCATGTGCCCAAGAGCTATTGCTAATGGCCTGAAAGTAGTGTTCTCTACAATTGCTTAAAGTGATCTCTTGTTTGAGCTCAAAAGAAAAGAGTTTCAAGGGCAACAGATCAAATTTCTCCACAAATTCACGCAAAGCTGGATCAAAATTCTTATAAGCAAAGCTTGCCCCAACCATATCTGGATAGAGCCAAGAATTTTTACCCTTGCTAGATTTTAGCGCGCCCTCATGGTAAATAGTCTTGGTGTGTGCGCCCCACTGATTAAAAGCAAAATAAGCCACTAGGGGATGTAACCGGCGCTCATAACAATTATTCTCTTTAGATTTGGACTATCCATGTTCTATGCTGTATCCTTCCCACATGCAGCAAGCAATAAATTATGTTGAGAACATACCCCCGACTATTACCACTGCGTGCTAAAGCCCGCAAGCTTGCTAAGCGAATTAAGGCGTTTTGTGTTATGATGTCCGCCATATAGTTGAGGCATCAACTCTTAGAGTAGAGGCTGTAAGACCCGCCTAGCGGGTAAACCTTGGTGATCCTAGAATCCCCTAGCTTTAGCTATGGGGAGTGTGTCAAAAAGTTTCGCTACATTTAGAGAAAAAATACCGCCTTGTAAGTTTTATTGATCAATGCCGTTGTGAGATAGCGCTCGCACTATTAGATTGCGTTAGTTATTGATCGTTAGCTCTAGGTGCTTACATCTTACACCCTAAAGGACGGAGTTTTACGCACGATATGATAAAGAAACTTTAAGATCACATATTTTAACCGGGCTAACCAACAAAGAGGCCTTGTTTAGCAATGCTTATATTCTTGATTGTGTTTTTAGCGAAATTCAAGAAATTAGCGAGGGGAGAATAAAAAACCTTTCACCCTTCATTTTTTAAATTCATTTCTTAAAACCCCCTTAAAGTGATAAAATAGCCAGTTAAAAGAGCATTTAATGGATACTAAAAGCCTAAAATTATGTTAAAGTACTTTCTCAAGCTAAAATCTTGCGTAACTTAGGTTTTTAGGGTTAAAATATTTGGCGGGTAACATGGATATTAAAAAGGCTTTTCTAGGGTATTTTAAAAATCTTGATCACTTACTCGTGCCTAGCTCAAGTTTAGTGCCCCAAGATTCTTCTTTACTCTTTACTAATGCGGGCATGGTGCAATTTAAAGATATTTTCCTAGGCAAAGCCAAACCTTTTTGTAATAAGGCCACTAGTGCCCAGCTATGCATGCGCGCAGGGGGCAAACATAACGATTTAGAAAATGTGGGCTATACCAACCGTCACCATACTTTATTTGAAATGCTGGGTAATTTTTCCTTTTTTGATTATTTTAAAGAAGAGGCAATTGCTTATGCCTTTGAATTTGTACACCGCCATTTAAACTTTGATTCAAAAGATATTTATATCAGCGTGCATGAAAAAGATCAAGAAGCTTATAAGCTGTGGCAAAAGTTTGTGCCTGCTAGCCACATTAAAGCTATGGGCGATGCGGATAATTTTTGGCAAATGGCTGATGTGGGGCCTTGTGGCTATTGCAGTGAAATTTATATTGATCAGGGGGAAAAGTATTTTCATTCTGCGGAGGATTATTTTGGAGGAGAGGGGGATCGCTTTTTAGAAATCTGGAATCTAGTTTTCATGCAATATGAGCGCTCAAGTACGGGGGTTTTAACCCCACTAGAGCGGCCTTGTATTGATACAGGCATGGGTTTAGAGAGGGTACAAGCGCTTTTAGAGGGGGTACAAAATAATTTTGATAGCTCGCTTTTTAGACCCTTGATTTCTTGCATTGGAGAGGTTTTTGATCTAAATTATACAGATCATCTTGAATCTTTTAGAGTGCTAGCCGATCACGCTAGGAGTGTGGGGTTTTTGCTAGCAATGGGGGTGTATTTTGAAAATACGGGGCGGGGTTATGTTTTGCGCCGCATTTTAAGGCGCGCACTTAGGCATGGCTATTTACTCAAACAAGCCCAACAAAAACAGCTAGAAGAGCCTTTTTTCTATAAAATTTTAGGTTATCTATGTGGCTTAATGCCAGATTATCCTTTACTTGCAGAACATAAAGAGAGTATAGAAGCTGAGTGCAGAGCTGAGGAGGAATTATTTTTAGCCACTTTGGATAAAGGCATGCATTTATTTGAAAGTGCTTTAAAAGAGTGTAGCGGCTCTGTTTTTAGCGGGGCGGTGGCTTTTAAGCTTTATGATACCTATGGTTTTCCTTTGGATTTAACGATGGATATGTTGCGCCATAAAAATATCACGATTAATTTAGAAGAGTACCAAGCCTGCATGCAAGAACAACAGCAACGATCCCAGTTTAAACAAAGCCATGCCAAAGAGGGGTTTAAAAATTTAGATTTAAGCGCCCTTGCACCTAATATTTTTGTGGGCTATGAGTGTGAGAGTGTGCAGGCTAGAGTCTTAGCACTTTATCAAGAGGAAGCTAATAGGGCTTTTTTAGTGCTAGATAAAACCCCATTTTATGCACAAGGAGGCGGACCTATTGGGGATAAAGGGGTGATCTTAGATAGTAACCATGTTTTATGCGCCCATGTCCTAGATACCCAAAAGGTAGGAGAAATTAATATCAGCTCTGTAGAGTTGGTAGAGGGAGCTAGTTTAGGGGTGGGTGATAGCGTGATTGCTCAGGTAAGCCATCGTTTAGAGATTGCCAAACACCACAGCGCCACGCATTTACTGCATTTAGCCTTGCGTGAAATTTTAGGCAAAAAGGCTAGAGAGGAAAACAAAAAGGTAGAAATCCAGCAAAAGGGTAGCCACATTGAACCTAGCCGTTTGCGCTTTGATTTTAGTTTTTACCGCAACTTAGACGATACAGAAATAGAGCAGATAGAAGCCTTTGTCAATGCCAAAATCGCCCTAGCCATGCCCACAAGCGTGGAAAATATGCAGGCTTTACAGGCTAAAGAAAGCGGGGCTATCATGCTTTTTGAGGATAAATATTTAGAGCAGGTACGGGTGGTTAAGATTGCAGGCAGTGTTGAGGCCTGCGGGGGGGTACATGTGCAAAATAGCGCACAAATTGGAGGCTTTGCTATTATAAAAGTTTCTAGCGTGAGTGCGGGGGTGAGGCGCATTGAGGCGGTGTGTGGGGAGGCGTATTATGATTTTATTATGCAAGAGCGCCGTATTCTTAAAGAGGCGCGCCAAAGGCTTAAAACCCATGATATTTTAAAAGCCCTCCAAAAAGATCAAACTTCTAAAAGCCCTAAACCCACCCAAAAACCCACTCTTTATCCTATCCCCGGGCAAAACTTCCCCTTAGCTGTACTCAGAGGGCTAAAAGAACATCTAAATGATTTTTTTGCCTTTGTAGATCTTTATAAAAGTAGAGGGGAGTCTGTAGTGGCGCTTTTTGAGTACCACAATCTACAAAAGGGTTGCTTGGAGTGGGTGTTAAAATCAGTTAAGAGCGCAGATATGCTTCTCTTGCTAGAGGCTTTAAAAAACCATGCAAAGGATTTAGGCTATGTGAGCAAGGGGGGAGGCCGTAGCGATCATGTGTCTTTTGTATTGGTAAAAGAGGGGGATTTTAGCCCGCAAGAAATCAAAACCCTACAAGAGGCTATCTACCAAAAAACTCTGGAGATTTTGCAAAATTAAATGCACACCAATACGCTTTTTTTAATGCTTTTTGTTTCACTTACCTTAGGCTTAGTGGGGCTACTCATTTTTTTATGGGGTTTAAAGGGCAAGCAATTTAGCGATGAGAAAAAAATGTTAGAATCTTTGCTTTATGATGGCCCTGAAGATCTCAACCTAGCTAAAGAGGAAGAGGCCAAAAAGCTTAAGAAAGGATAGTTCATGAGTGAGTTGTATGATGTGGTGGTTGTGGGGGCTGGGCCTAGCGGGATTGCTGCAGCTATTGAGTGCCAAATAAATGGGATTGAAAAGGTCCTGCTGTGTGAAAAAGATGAACAGTGCTGTGGCATGCTACGCAAATATTATAAAGCACACAAACGGGTGGATAAGGATTATCGCAAACAGGTAGTAGATATTAGGGGGAATATTCCCTTTACAGACATGGATAAAGAGCAAACTTTATTAGTGTTTGAGCGGGTTTTAGAAAAGTATAAAACCCCGGTTTTTTACCAAACAGCCGTAGAAAGTGTGCAAAAAAAACAAGATGTTTTTGAAGTTCTAACAGCCAAAAACGCGGTACTACACGCTAAACATGTAGTGATTGCCATTGGTAAAATGGGGCAACCCAACCGCCCAAGTTATCCCATTCCAGTAGAGGTTATGCATCAGGTGGTTTATACCATTAATGATTGTAAAGAAAATGAAAAGGTCTTAGTTGTAGGTGGGGGTAATTCGGCTGTGGAGTATGCCATTGCTCTAGCTAATACCAACACCACTACGCTTAATTACAGACAAAGCAGCTTTAGCCGTGTCAATGAGGAAAATTTAAAGGCACTAGAGGAGGCTTTTTCTAAAAATCTCTCTAAAAAGCTAGGAGTAGAGATTGAGGGCTTAGAGGCTTGCGAGGGGCAAATTAAGGTCAACTTTAAAGATAACACGCATGCGCTTTATGATAGGGTTTTGTTTGCTATTGGCGGATCCACGCCCTTAGAATTTTTAAAAAAATGCGGGGTGGCTTTGGGCGCGGGTAATTTGCCTGTTGTGAGCGAGGAACAAGAAAGCAATATTTCTAATTTATTTATAGTGGGCGATATTCTTTATAAATCTGGGGCTAGTATTGGCATTGGGCTTAATGCCGGTTTTGATGTGGCTCAGGTGCTTAAGAGGCGTTTAGGGCATTAACCAAGTTACTTGTAATATTCTCTGTTAAGATTAGTTAATCTAATCTCTAAGGGGAGAGAGATGTACATTTTAAGGGTTTTTTTATTAGCTTGTATGTTTAGCGCAATGGCTAACTGCGATCAAATCATGCATCTTAAACAACAACACCAACACAAAGGAAAACACATGCAATTTTTTAAAGTTTTTATCCATACAGATACACACGGGTTTTTAGATTCTAAGTTTGGGGGCAATGCTGATGCTAGCTTTTTAGATCAACAGGGCATTCCTAGACGATCACCTGAAATTAGCTGGGAGAGTGTAGCGGGGGCTAAGAGTTATGCTTTAGAACTAGTTGATTATGACGCGGCAACCTCTGGGGGAAAAGGAAGACCCTTTATCCACTGGGTGGTGGGCAATATTACAGAAACTAAGCTAGCAGAAAATGCCTCTGTAGAGGATAAACACATTGATCAAGGGATTAATTCACTCACAGAAGGTTATACCGTGTCTTCTTTAAGCGCGGAGGAAAAACAGGCTTCTAATCTAGCCAATAGCAATTATATTGGCCCCATGCCCCCTGATAAAGATCACCATTATTTGATTCAAGTTTATGCTTTAGATGTGGCGCATTTAGATTTAAAAAAGCCCTTTTTTATCGGGCAACTACACGATGCCATGCGCGGGCATATTATAGGTTTAGGGCGCGTGGAGTTTAAATATGCCAAGTTGCGCCGTTAACTCTTAAAGTTGTTTAAATCTGAGATGTGCTAATATAGCCCTTTTTCTGCGGTAAGTTTTAAGGAAAAAGGGTTTAAGAATGTCTGAGCAAATTATTAATTTAGACATCCATATGATTAGCCAAATCCTCCCCCACCGCTACCCGTTTTTGCTGGTGGATCGAATCGTGCACCTAGAGACCTATAAAGAAGTGCATGCCTATAAAAATATCACCTATAACGAGGAGGTTTTTACAGGGCATTTTCCAAGTAGGCCTATTTATCCGGGGGTGCTCATTGTTGAGGGCATGGCACAGGCTGGGGGGTTATTAGCTTTTATTAGTTTATTTGGAGTGAGCCCAGAGGTGGCGGCTACTAAGCTTGTCTATTTTATGACAATTGATCGTGTAAAATTTAGAAATCCGGTGATCCCGGGCGATCAACTCCATTATCATTTAAGCGCTCAAAAACATAGGGGCATGATTTGGCAAGTAGGCGGTGTGGCTAAGGTGGCTGAAAAGATTGTAGCAGAGGCAGAATTAAAAGCCATGATTGTGGATCGCGAGGACAATACATGAGTATTGCACCCACTGCTCTTATTGATCCACAAGCGCGCCTGCATTCTTCTGTTACTATTGGTCCTTTTTGTGTGATTGGACCAGATGTTATATTAGAGGAGGGCGTAACGCTTTATAACAATGTAACGCTTTTAGGGCGCACCACCATTAAAGCCCATACAACTATCTTTCCCTATGCCACGCTTGGTACTATCCCACAAGATCTCAAATACGATGGCGAACCCTCCACTCTTGTTATCGGGGAACATAATTTGATCCGCGAATATTGCATGATTAACACCGGTACTAAAGGCGGAGGGAATGAAACTTTAATTGGCAATCACAACTTATTAATGGCCTATGTACATGTTGCCCATGACTGTAAAATTGGCAACCATTGCATTTTAGCCAATGGCGTAACTTTAGCCGGGCATATTGAAATTGGCGATCATGTCAACATTGGCGGACTCACCGCAATTCACCAGTTTACGCGCCTAGCTAAGGGGTGCATGGTGGCTGGGGCTAGCGCTCTTGGTAGAGATGTCCCTCCCTTTTGTATTGCGGAGGGTAATCGCGCCTTTATCAGAGGGCTTAATCGCCACCGTATGCGCAAACTCTTAGAACGCAAAGAAATTGATTTTATCAGTGTACTTTATAAACAGCTTTTTGATATTAATGGCACTTCCGTACGCGACAATGCCTCAAAAATTTTAGAAGAATACCCTCAAAATGCGCACGCTAAAGAGATTTGCCAATTTGTTTTAGAAAGCAATAGAGGCATTGCTATTAAAGCGGGGTATTTTAACGATCAGGAGGATACATGAACACCCGTTACTGCAGTTTTTGCAATAAGCCGGAAAACACTCTGCAACACCACCGCCGCTTGGTGTTTTCCTCTAAAAAATCGGGTAAGGACATTCACATTTGCGAGTACTGCGTGGAATATCTTTATAAAGAACTCCACACAGAGTTACACACCAGTGTTTTAGATGTGCGCAAGCACGCAGAAGAGGGTACATTACCCCTTAAAAACAACACCCCTACTATGGTTGCCTCTCCTAAACTTTTAAAAGAAGCTCTAGATCATTATGTCATCGGGCAAGAAGATGCTAAGCGGGTTTTAAGTGTTGCGGTGTATAACCATTATAAACGCTTGCATTACCAAGAAACACGCGATTCAAGTACGCAAGAAGTAGAAATTTCTAAATCTAATATTTTATTAGTGGGGCCTACAGGTAGTGGTAAAACTTTAATGGCCCAAACTCTAGCGCGCTTTTTAAATGTACCCATTGCCATTAGCGATGCAACCAGTCTTACAGAAGCAGGTTATGTAGGAGAAGATGTAGAAAATATTTTAACCCGTTTGTTACAAGCTAGCGATGGAGATGTAGAGAGGGCACAAAAGGGGATTGTTTTTATTGATGAGATTGATAAAATCGCGCGCCTTTCAGAAAACCGCTCCATTACCCGCGATGTTTCTGGTGAGGGGGTACAACAAGCGCTTTTAAAGATCATTGAAGGGGCAGTGGTTAATGTCAGCCCCAAAGGGGGGCGCAAACACCCTAATGAGAACTTTGTTCAAATTGATACTACTAATATTTTATTTATCTGTGGTGGGGCTTTTGATGGGATCATTGATGTGATCAAACGGCGTATCCACAGCAATGTACTAGGTTTTGGTAATGAGAAAAAAACCAAAGAGGAATTAGAGGATATTTTACACCTAGTTGAACCAGAGGATTTGATCTCTTATGGCCTAATCCCTGAGCTCATTGGCCGTTTACCGGTTATTTCTACTTTAAAACCCATTTCTAAAGAAGCTATGATAGATATTTTACAAAAGCCTAAAAACGCGCTAATCAAACAATACCAAGCGCTTTTTAAAATGGACGGCGTGGAGTTGGTTTTTGAAGAGGAAGCCATTGAGGAAATTGCAAATTTAGCCATTAAGCGCAAGGTGGGGGCGCGAGGTCTTAGAGCGATTATTGAAAGTTTTGGTTTAGATATTATGTTTGATTTACCCAATCTCAAGGATTATCAAGTCATCATCACTAAAGAGTGCGTGCTTAAACAAGATAAACCGCTTTATATTAAAAAAAATAAGCCCTTGCTCATGCCCTCTTAAGGCTGTAAATCCAACATGAAAGAGTTCTATGATACTAGATAAACTAATTGGTGTCTTTTCCCACGATGTGGCCATTGATTTAGGGACGGCTAATACGGTGGTTTCTGTCAAAGGGCAGGGCATTATCATCAATGAGCCCTCTATTGTGGCTGTTAAACTAAATAAGTACGATCACATGGAAGAAGTTTTAGCAGTGGGGAGTGAAGCTAAGGAAATGATTGGCAAAACCCCAGCCGGTGTACAAGCCATTCGCCCCATGAAAGATGGAGTAATTGCGGATTTTAATATCACCGAGAAAATGATTCGCTATTTCATTGAAAAAGCCCACAAACGCAAATCTCTAATCCGCCCGCGTATCATGGTTTGTGTACCCTATGGCCTAACTAGTGTAGAGCGTAAGGCGGTTAAGGAAAGCGCAATGAGTGCAGGGGCTAGAGAGGTGTTTTTGATTGAAGAACCTATGGCAGCTGCCATTGGGGCGGGTTTACCGGTAAAAGATCCACGGGGGAGTTTGATTGTAGATATTGGCGGGGGTACAACTGAAATTGGGGTGATTAGCTTAGGCGGGCTGGTGGTGAGTAAAAGTATTAGAGTGGCGGGTAATAAATTAGATGCTAGTATTGTAGATTATGTCCGCAAAACCTATAACTTACAAATTGGGGAGCGCACTGGTGAGGAGATCAAAATTGCAATTGGTTCGGCTATTGAGCTAAACCCCCCTTTAACAATGGAGGTTAGCGGACGCGATCAAATAAGCGGGATTTTAAACACCATTGAGCTTAATAGCGAAGATGTAAGGGAGGCAATTAAAGAGCAATTAAGAGAAATTAGTAATGCGTTGCGATCGGTGCTTGAAGAGGTTAAACCCGATCTAGCTAGAGACTTAGTAGAAAATGGCGTGGTACTCACAGGTGGGGGGGCGCTGATTAGAGGTTTGGATAAATATTTAAGCAATATTATTAAATTGCCCGTATTTGTGGGTGAAGAGCCATTATTAGCCGTAGCCAGAGGCACGAGTAAAGCCATTGAGGATTTAGATTTATTAAGCAGTCTAGGAGATATTTAATCTTTTGAGCGCTTGGCGTACCCTTTTGATCTTAATTGTGATCTTTGGGGTGCTTTATTGGTTAGATATTAAGGGTTCTAGTAGTTTTTTAAGCGATAAGATTAGAGTTGTTTTCCTAGATATTAAAGATGATATAACCCTAGCCTATCAAAAACACTTTGAGCAGGCTAAAATGGTTGCAGATTATAAAAAACAAACCCATGCCTATGAACAGCTTAAACTAGCCTATGCAAATTTAAACGCCCGTAACCAAGCTTTAGCCCTAGAAGTTTATGATTTAGAAAAACTCCAAGAAAAACACGCCAGAGCCAACCAGCCCCAGCCACTTTTTTCTAACAAAGGCGATATTTGTACGCCCAACAAAGCCCTTGATTTAGATAATCTACTCCCTGAGCCCACTTTCACCCTTACGCGTATTTATGGTTTTGTTTCCTTAGATAACCCCTATCAAGTGCTTTTAGATATACAAAGACCCTACCCCAAAGATAAAATTTTAGGCATGGTGGCTTTTAATCGCGTATTAGGTACCGTCGTGCAAAGAGAAGGGCGCTTTGTAGGGCTTTTACATGGCGATTCACAGATGAGTTATAGCGTGATGATTAAAAGCGGGGGTAAAGTTTACTATGGCTTTGTAACCAATGAATCCTTTAAAAGTTATATTGATTTTTTACCCGCCTATGCGCCCATTAAAGTAGGCGATCAAGTTTTTACTAGCGGGCTTGATCACATCTTTAGCCCTAATATTTATGTGGGCACGGTTGCTAGTGTGGAAAACCACTATGTTTATAAAAAAGCACGACTCCAGATTGAAGATTTTAAAAGCACGCTATTTTATGCCACGATTGTAGATGTACCCTAATGCTAGATTATGACTCTTTTTACCGGGGGCTTATAGATGCTAAGGGGTTATTTTTCTTAGATGCTAGTTTAGAGAGCTTGCCAAGTACGCCCATGACAGCTAAACAAGGTTTAGAAGTGTTTGCTATTTTCCAAAAAAAAGGCTTAGAATTACTCAAACACGCAGAAGTCTTATCCATTTCTACCCTTTATTTAGCCCGCTTAATCCCAGATGATATGGCCATAGATCATGGCTTTAAAAATTATGCTAGCCTAGCTATAAAGGGCATGCAAAATAGCCAAAGCACGGTAGAAGAACGACTCTTTTTTGAATTAGCCTGTGCGTGCCTGATTTTATCCGGATCTAAATTAGAAGCCCTAGATTTTTTAATCCGCCAGCTTTGTTTAAAAGATAGTGCTTTTTTAACCCATTATAGCTCCTTTGTAGATAAACTTTTAAATTACTTACAAATCCCCTTTAGTTTGCCCCAAAAAATCTTAGCAGAATTATTATCCCCTCCCTATTTTTTAACCCTAACTCCCAAAATCCAGCGTAATATTCTTAATGCCCAATTACACTTGCTTTGGAATGTTAAGGCCTATTTTGCCTCTAAAGCATGGCTTAATCTTTACCCTACTTATAAAGATTTATTTAAAGCCCTCTTAGAAGATGGGCAATTAGATAGCGCTTTATTCACGCAATTTATGATTTATCATGTATGCGGGAATGCCTTTAGTCAAGCAGATGAGTGGGTAGATTTTAACACAAATATTAGTGCGCTTGGTGCGCGCTTTTATCCTAAACTCTTGAGAGTACAGATACAAAAACGAGGAAGAGATTACCCTAGTTTTAACCCTAAAGAATCGCATAAGATCGTAATAGGTGTGTTAAAAGATCGTCTTGTAGAAAATTCTCCATTTAAGGTAGAGTGTAGTTTATTTGCTATGCTCTTAAAACACCAAGCTTTTAAAAATCGTTTTATCCTCAAGGTTTTTAGTATGGATTATGATGAAAAAAGCCCCAACGACTCAGAATGTATCACACTCCTAGAAAACTTAGGGCAGTATGGCGGTTTTGAGGGAGGTATAGAGGTGATTGAGTTAAATAAAATATTCCCCCAAGATTTGTTTTACCAAAGCCATTTAGAAAAAGCGTTAAAGCTTAAGGAAATTCTTTATACCCACCGCGTGCATATCCTCATTAGCCCTAATAATGGCTATGGCATTAGCGATTTTTTACTTGCTACGCGTAGCGCGCCCGTACAGATTTATTATAGCCATGGCAACAAGGCTTATTCTCTTGATACTTTAGAAGGGTATATCACCCACATCGCCCCTAGCATAGGACTTTATCAAGAAGGCAATATTTCTTATTTGGGCATTAATGCCCCCATGCTCTCTTTCTTTTATAACCCTCCATTAGATGATCATAGCCAACGCCTTATCAAAAAAACCCGCGCCCTTTATGCTCCAGATACACAAACACAAATTTTAGGTACAATTGGGCGGCTCACCAAATTAGATTCGCTAGAATTTTTACAAAGTGTGCTAGAAATTTTACAACAAGCGCCCAAAGCCATCTATTTAGCATGCGGGATAGGCAATCAAGAGATCATTTTAGAAAAACTAAAAGCCCTGTGTTTGGATTTGTGCCTCCCTAGTGATTTATTAAATCGCTTCCAGTTTGTCGGTTATGTTAATGCCCATTTATACGGGCATGTGATTGATTTATTTTTAGACACTTTTCCTATGCATCAAGGTGAAAGTAAGTCTGAGTTTATGGGCAAAAATAAACTTGTTTTAACCCTATCAGAGAGTACGCCACAAGAGCGCATAGATGCATTTGAAAAGTTTGTTAAAACCCACTTTAAAACCCTTAAAAAATGCTGTGAGGATTATCAAGTCTCTTTAGATGACTACCAAAAAGCTTACCACTATGAAAGCCAAAGCGTGATAGCCTTTAATCCAAAAGATTATGCTAATAAAGCCTTAAAGCTTTTAGATATTTTAAAACACCCCAATCAATTATCCTCTCTGTTGCAGCAACGATTCATGTTGCGCGCTATCACAGGGCATGTTAAATCCAATCAAAGCATTATGCAAATTATGACCTATTTAGAACATCTTTTAGGTAAGATAGATCCATGCGCTATATAGTGGGTCTTCTTTGTGTGTGGATTTTTTTAGGGTGCATGGGAATGGGCGCGCTTTTTCCTATGATGATGATGTCCCCTCTTTCCTCAGATCATGAAAACTCGCTCAAACAAACCCACCAAGGGCTACAAGATGATGAGAATGATGAAAATAGTCCACCTACTTATTACACCCGCATGGAACCTGTTATGCTAGACACACCTGAAGAACATGAGAAAAAAGAAGAGCAGCAATTAGAACAGCAATTTGGGGGTAAAGCGCCTAAAAAGCCCGCTCCCGCTACAAATCCAACTACAGATTCAATTATTTCTTCTCAAGATATCCATGGCTCACCTTTGCCAAATGGGGTTGAAATGAAAAGAAGTGATATTTTAGCTGCACTGAAAAACACCCAAGAGGCATATGCTAAAGACCCTACAAAGCCAAAAGAGTCTTACTACACTCTGTTAAACTACTGCGCTAAAAACGATTTATTTAACGAATTAGGGGCGCATCTTATCATCAATCAAGGCGAACAAACCCGTTGCAAACGCATGCAAAAGGCTTATTTCCATGTTTTAGCTGAGCACTATCAAGAGCTAGATCAAAAAAAGCAAGTTTCTGTATTTCTCCATGATATTCTTTTGGGTTGTAGTACCCAAATAGATCAACAAAAAGTTCTTAAGAGTGCTTTTTTTAAAAGTCTAAGGCCCCAAATTAAAAGCTACAAAGATAAAGCGCTTCTCAAACGCTTTTTACAAGAAAAGCCCCTTGATAATGATAAATTACACGCCTTATTAAACGATTCCAAACTCGGTGAGCGTTATTATCGTTGCCATTATTTTATTAATCTACCTTAATCTACCTTAACTGCGATACCAAAATTTTTCAAGCTATATAGGATTATGTAGCCAAATGGCTTTGTCAAGGTCTTAATCGTGAATTCTGCGGTACTCAAGGTCATATAAGAAAGCTAGTAGGCCAAAAGTTAGGGCGTTTCTATGAACTTGAAATTTGAGGTACGGAGTTAGTGGGGGCTAGAGCACTTCAGTGAAGCGCCTGTATTAAAAGAGGGCTTTAAACTTGAAAAGTTAGATTTTGACGAATTAGCCAAACGCGCGCCCGCTGAAAAGCCTTACCCTTTTACCCAAAGGGTTTTAAACACAATCAAAAGCGCGCTAGCTTTGTTAACTTTAGATGATAGGCAGGATTTGCATGTATTAGATAGCCCAAATTATAAGCAAGGGCGGAGTTACTACACTAAAGCGCCAAGTATTGAGGAGGTGAGGGGGTGGATAAAGGAGAGTCTAAAAATTAAGTTAATAGACAATCAAAACAAGTGGGATAAACATGGCATTATTAGCCACCCTGATTTTGAGGGGGTGGTTATGCCGTTTTTTGATAAATCAAAAGCCCCCGTTAAGGTATACAAAAGTAAGCTACATTTTAATAAAAAGGGTTTTCATATTGTGCCTTTTAATGGGGAGTAGCTTTGGAAAACTTACCTGATATGGATAAATATACTAGCCCTTTAAAGATTACCTTTGTAGATGGGCGCGTTTGGGAAGGGGCTAAGCTTGATGGGGTTTATTATGTTGGTAATTATTCTTATGTCCCAGAAGATGATAACGAAGATGAATTATTTGTAACTTATCAAGGTATGGGGTACTCAATAAAAGCTTCAAGAATCCAAACAATCGAATCCCAAGCTAAGCATGATTGAGTTAAAGGACTATACGAAGTATTGTGGCTGGTTTGTTAGGGTTACCTTAGTTGATGATCAAATCTGTGAAGAAGACACTACTATTGAAGGGGGTTTTTTTGGCTATGATTTTGCCGCATGTAGTGGTGAAGAAGAAGATAATTTAGCAATTTATATGGGCGGCTGGATATATGGCTTAAATGTTTCAGACATTAAGGAAATAACCCCGTTATATAGGATTGATGATCAAACCTACAAAAATATTTTTCATCATGAAAGGAAAGCATAATAATAGATTTTTCAGCTACAACACCCCCGCCACTTGATCTAAAAGCTCCAAATTTCGCTTTCATCAACCCTAAATCTAACGCGGAAAGCTCTTCCGTGTTAGCCTTTTCAACCCTATTTGTTTGCGTATTGATCTCTGTGCTAGCGCCTATTGATTAGCTATTTAATGGCTTTTCAATGCGTGTTAAAGGCACTTTAAAAGCCTTTTGAAGGGCGCTTAAATCCACCTCTATTCCCATATCATAAATTTATTTTGATTAGTGGGTTGATCTAGCGTGTTAAACTCTACCGGTTTATTAGTCTGTAAAATAATAGGCTTAATGGTTTTACTAGTATCTAGTAAAATCCAGCAATTAGATTCTAAATAAGGACAAACTAGATAATCCATTAAGTTATAGCAAATATTAGCCGCGCCGTTTTGCAGTGTAGGGGCTTTGAGTAATTGCATAGCGGCACTCTCAAGACTAGGCGGAATCACCAGCAAATTAGGCACAATATTAAATTTGTTAAGGCTTTGGCCTGTTGTGTGATCATTTTGTGTACCCCCCCTTGGGGATTTAACCCACCACAATTTGGTAGATTTTTCAAATGCTTTAGCCCTTGGCTTAGGCTATTAGCTAGGAAGTTTTGTAAGCTTCTAGCTTTTAGTTTTGGGGTTTAGGGGTTGGGGGTTGGTTGGGGTGTTGGGTGTTGGGTGAGATAAATAGACTCTATCTTGTAATAAATTGTTAACCAAAATTAGCTACACACTCTACTAACGCCAATAAATTTTAGGAGGTTTAGATGCAAAAAGTACTCTTAATCACCGGTGCCTCCTGTAGGTATGGGTAGTTTGCAGCCCAAGATCTAATCTAAACAGGACATATTGTTTATTGTGTAGCGCACAGTGTAGATAAAATGCAAGATTTAGAGCAATTAGGCAAGCGTGTTTTAAAATTAGAAGGTATGCAGAATCACTTTCTAAAAACGCGTTACTTAATAGGCGGTTTAAAAAATCTACTTTTTAGATCACAGCGCACGATCTCTATACTCCAAAGCCACACAATGTGCCCAAAAAGTTCAGATAGATTTTCCTCAAATGGGATTAAAGAGAGGGGCGGCACTTCAGCAATTAATGGCATGATAAAAACATGGGCTAAAAGATAAACAGCAAACCCAAAGACAGCCCCCCGATACACACTCACTATTTTGTATTTTTCAGCTAACAAGCAATAGAGGATAGCAAAAGTGATAGAAAAGCCCACATGCACGATAAAAATAGAGAGGGGTAAGTGCATACCTGAAAAGGTGTAGCTCCAATTTGTGGGTAGATGTAACTGTTCTAATAAAATTTGAGGCGGTGTGATTCTTTGCATGGCATCAGGAGGCCAGGGGATATGAGGGTTTCTAGGCGGAAAGGGAACCTCCCAGCCCCATTTTACAATAGCCCCAAAAACACCCGCCACAATCCCGATTAAAAAAGTTTTTAGCATTTAAATTATTCCATTTAAAAATTTTAAAGCATAGCATGGCTGAAAAAGACTTAAGGGGAGTATAAAAGGGGATATTAGCTAATGTCTAATTTGGTGTATTTAGTAAAATATCGCGTATTTCTAATGCTTAAGCTTAGATAGGTTTAAAAGCATTGATAGTTTTAGCAATAAAAAGCGTATCTTCTTTGCTTTGAGTAGGGCTAATAGGCAAACTTAAAATTTCTTGAGAGTAGCGCGTAGTGCGGGGTAAGGATAAATTAGCATATTCTTTAAAGGCGCTTTGTAGGTGTATAGGAATGGGGTAGTGGATACGGGTTTCTATAGAGTAATTGGCTAAATGTTTTTGCATTTGTAAGCGCAGACCCTGAGAGATACGAATCACAAAGAGATGGAATACATGTTCTTCTATGTTGTGCACCAATGGCAAACACACATAAGGGTTATTAATGGTGTCTAAATAAATTTGAGCTAAGGCGCGCCGTTTAGCATTAAAAGCGTCTAGATCGGGTAATTTCACATGTAAAAAACTAGCCTGGATACTATCTAATCTAGAGTTATAGCCTAAATATAATGAGTCCTTTTTATCTGGTGAGCCATTGTTGCTTAATACACGGATTGTTTCTATCAGTTGGCTATTAGAACTTAGCACACAACCCCCATCTCCAAGTGCCCCTAAATTCTTACTTGGATAAAAACTAAAAGCGCCTGCATGCCCTAAACTACCCACCCTTTGTTGTGCATACAACGCCCCTGTTGCTTGGGCACAATCCTCTAGCACGAGCCACCCATGTTTGTTAGCAATTGCCTTAATAGCCTGCATATTAGCCACTTGACCATATAAATGCACCACTAGAATCGCTTTAGTTTGGGGTGTGGCACTGGCTTCTAATGCGTAGGGGTCTAGGAGGTAGTCTTTGCCTATATCAACAAATTGTGGCACTAAGGCATTGTGTAGCAGTGCTTGGGCTGTGGCTATGAAAGTAAAAGAGGGCAATAGTACCCCACTTGCTTGTGGTAAAAGCCCTAAAATCTGGTAGGCTTTTAACATTAAAGTCAGCGCATCTAATCCGCTATTTACACCTATGGCATGTAGGCTTTGGCAGTACTGGCCAAAGGCTTGTAAAAATTGTGAGTGCGCAGAACCGCTAATAAAATGGGCATTCTTTAAATGTGCTTGCAGCTGGAGTTTAAAAGCTTCTTGATAGGGTGCATTTATGGCTACTAAATCTAAAAACGGATATTTGTAGGGCATGTATAACCTTAAGAAAAAAGCATTATAATACAGCATTTTGGAGTTGCTATGCGTATTTTTCTAATCCACCTCTCTACTAAAACCTGCCGAGAAAACCAGCTTTTTGAGCGCGATATTAGTTATTTAGAAAGGAGTTTAAGCACTTCTTCTAAGCATACAGTAGAAATTTTTGATGCCATTTATTCTAAAACTAAAACCGGGTTGCACCCTTTGATCAAAGCCCATTTACACCCCTGTTTTACCCACCCAAGTTGTGAAGTTACTCATAATATTAAAGATACTTTAAGTGCCTACTTCTACGCGTTAAAATATAAAGGCAAGTATATGAGTTTAGGAGAATTAGGGTGTTTTGCCAGCCACTTTTGCCTGTGGTATAGGTGTTTGGAGTATAACGAGCCCATTGTGATCTTAGAAGATGATATAGAACTAGAGCCCTGTTTTTGGCAATCTTTAGATTTTTTAGAAGAACATATTTATACACTAGGCTATGTACGGCTAATGCATCTTTTTAAAGTCCCAAAGAAACCTACGCATTTTACGCGTGTATTCCAAATGGTAGGTGATAATGAGGGAAAGGGCACTCAAGGCTATTGTTTAACCCCCCAAGCTGCTATGGCTTTTATTAAGGCTAGCGCTAAGTGGGTGATGCCAGTGGACTGCGTAATGGATAGTTCCTATTTGCATGGAATATCTAACCTAGTATTAGAACCCTTTGCTATTACTGAAAAACCCAATAACTCCAATGTGGAACGGTTTACTCAAGAAAAATTCTCTATTGGCTTGCGCCTAGTTAGACGGATCAATCATTTATATGTCAAGTACACCTAAACTAAAAGTTTTACAAGAGGCTTTATTGATCTGGTATCAAACACATGGGCGCAAAAATATGCTAATTAGAAATCTCACAGGCCCTAATGCCCCTTATGAAATTTATATTTCTGAGATCATGTCCCAGCAGACTCAAATTGAAGTTGTGTTAGACAAATTTTATCTCCCCTTTTTGCGAGCCTTCCCCACTCTGATAGATTTAGCAAACGCCCCTTTAGACCGGGTTTTACTTTTATGGAAAGGTCTAGGTTACTATGCGCGCGCTAAAAATTTACACAAAAGCGCACAAATTTGTTGCCAAAAATATGGGGGTTGTTTGCCTTCTAATTATGCGGATCTATTAGCCTTGCCCGGCATTGGAGCATACAGCGCAAGTGCGATTTTATGTTTTGGATTTAGGCAAAATGTGGGCGTGCTAGATACCAATGTCTCGCGCGTGCTTTTGCGCTTATTTGGACTAGATTTAAAAAGTAAGAATCTTAAAACCCTCCTGCAAGACAAGGCTAGAGCCTTTGTTAATCCAACTAATTCTTTTGATCATAACCAAGCCCTTATTGATTTAGGTTCGCTTATCTGCACCCCTAAACCTAGTTGCCACATTTGCCCCTTAAGCTTTAGTTGCTGTGGTAAAGAAAATATAGAGCGTTTTAGTGTGGTGAAAAAAACCCCCAGTATTCCCATTGCAAGGCACTACGGGGTGTGTGTAGAAACAAAGAATTTATACCTCACCTACACACAAAAGGGTTTGTATGCCCACCTCTACCAATTTCCTCTCTTAAAAAAGCAGGATTTAATACCCTTGCCTCTCTTGGGGAGTGTGCGGCATAGCTATACCAAGTACCGCGTGCAAGTTTGGCTTTATCAAGCTACTTTAGAGGATCTACAACCAGAAAACCTAGTAGTTGTGGCTTTAGCTAATCTCAAGCAAATACCTATGAGTTCTTTAGGCGCTAAAATTGTGGCATTACTAGAAAAGAGGGGGATTTTGTAGGTATAAATCTACAAAGTTAAAAACGCTAAATCTCTATGGCAAAAATCCTACTTGTAGCCAGTGCTACTATTTGCATTTTTGTGGTATAGTGCCTAAATACATTCGTATCTACGGCAGGGAGTGCCGGAAGTTACGCCTTTGGATATATGATGCGATTTGACCTGTAGGAAATGTGTTGGGGCTTAAACTCTGTAAAATCTCACAGAGTAAAACCACTCTTTCTACGGGCAACATCAGCCTAGGAAGCCCAAATGTTGCATTTGGGCACTTCACTTCAGAAATAAAAGGGTATAAATGCGCTTGTTACTGGCAATTGGGATTATAGTGGCGTTACTGACAGCCTGTTCAGAGAGTAAAAAGCAAATTTTAGAGGATGAGAAAGATTATACCCCCTCTGAAAAGACCATTTGGCAACCTGAGCAAAAATAGTTTTAAGTTAGTGCTTGGGGGGCTTTCCACTCCTAAAGGTTTTTAGGGGTGGCTAAGTGTTTTTAAAATCTATAGCTATTTGGTAATCTAGTCTTTATCTAAAACAGAAAACTCATTTTGATCTCTAGCCAAGGCTAAGGGCACAATGTGGTGTAGTTCAAACAAATCTAACTCCTCCTTGCATTTATCTCTCACTTAGCATGGTTTTACCCTTATTCTTTTTAAGTCCTAGCTACTAACTCAATCTCTAATTATTCAATTATGTACAAATCAAGGACAAATCGCCTCTGTCATGTGTAAATCAAAGCCTTTAAGTGCGGCGTATTCGGGTTTATCCTGAGTGGTTAAAAGACAAAAGGTTTTAATCCCTAAGCTTTTTAAAATCAACGCCCCAATACCAAAATTTTTAAGGGTGTCATGGGTTTTAGCCTGTGGATCGATGCAAATTAAAAACCCGCCTTCAGCTTGTAATTTAGAAAGCACCCGCATTAAAAAGGGATAATCTTTAGGGTGGCTTAAAAGTTTATGATCCTCTCTAATGATGTGGAATCGTACAAAAGGCGTGCTATGAGGCGGGCCAAAGCAATAGACAAAATGTTTTCTTTGCAGATGATCTAAAAAGATCGATTCTTTACACTCTAAACCCGCAAAATGCGCGCTATCCTCAGAAAGCAAACTCAAGAGGTTTTCACTCTGCAGGCGATGGCTTACAATATCAGAGACATATAAAGTTTTAAGATTGTGTGTTTTGGCAAAGTCTAATAAAAATTTATCCCCCCTTCTTGCCATCGAGCCATCTTCTTTCATGATCTCACAAATCACACTAATGGGCTTAAGCCCGGCTAGCTTACATAAATCTACACTAGCCTCTGTATGGCCTGTGCGCACCAAAACCCCCTCCTCTTTAGCAATTAAGGGAAAAATATGTCCCGGGCGCACAAAATCCTCCGCTCTGCTCTCCTCTTTGCAAAGTAATTCAATGGTAAGCGATCTCTCATAGGCTGAAATGCCGGTTTTAGCCACTTTAGCATCAATAGAGATTGTAAAAGCAGTTTCATGCTTAGAATCATTGTGGCTAACCATGGGCTTAAGATCAAATTGGTGTGCGATTTTTTGGGTGAGCGCAACACAGATTAGCCCGCGTGCATATTTAGCCATAAAATTAATTTTCTCAGGGGTGCTAAAAATCCCGGCTAGCACTAAATCCCCCTCGTTTTCGCGATCCTCATCATCCATTAAAATCAAGAGTTCGCCATTTTTCAAGGCTATTAATGCCTCTTTTAATCTTTTTGCACTATCCATCACTCTCCTTTAAAAGCGCTCATTTTACCCCAAACTTACTAAGGATTAAAATTTTTCATGGGGCAGAAGAGGGCTTGATCTTGTATACTTGCACTTTTGGTGCTAGTAAGGAGTTGGCATGCGTTTTTTAGTTTTAGGGATTTTATGGGTAAGTTTGTGTTTTGGCGCAGAGATAAGAGTAGCCGTAGCGGCTAATTTAACTCAGGCAATGCAGGCAATTAAAAGTGCTTTTTTAAAAAAGCATAGCGGACAGGTGCTTTTAAGTTTTGGTTCTTCTGGGCATTTTTTTAACCAAATTACACAAGGCGCGCCTTTTGATTTGTTTATCAGTGCAGATAAAGAGCGGCCGTTAAGATTACAACAAGAAAAGTACACGCCCTACCCTGTTAAAGTGTATGCTAGGGGAGTTTTGGTGCTTTGGAGTAAACAAGAAAATATCCACTCTTTAGAGGCATTGCAAGGTTCTTTTAAACATCTAGCCATTGCTAATCCTAATTTAGCCCCTTATGGGCGCGCGAGTATGGAGGTCTTGCAAAAATTAAATCTAGTTGATGCTTTGGAGCTTAAAATCGTGCAAGCAGGTTCTATTTCTCAAGCAACCCAGTATGTACAAAGTGGGGCGGCTAAACTAGGTTTTAGTGCGCTCTCATTAATGGATAAAAACAGCCATTATTTTATTGTGCCTAAAGAGTATTATAGCCCTATTGAGCAGGCAATGGTGCTCACTAAAGAGGGTGGGGAAAATCCCCTTGCACGGGCACTAGAGGATTTTATTTTAAGTAAAGAGGGGCAAACAATCTTAAAAAATTATGGCTATTTGGTAGAAGAACTTGCAGAGTGAATTTTTAAACACTCTCTTTCTTACCTTTAAGCTTGCCACCCTTACAACTCTTGTTTTACTCCCTATTGGGCTTATCTTAGGGGTTTATTTAGCTAATCAAAGGGGTTTATTTAAAACCTTTATAGAGACGCTAACTTGGATGCCCCTAGTTTTACCCCCCACTGTTTTAGGCTTTTATCTGTTGATTCTTTTTGCGCCAAGCAGTGTTTTAGGGGCGTTTTTAGAAAAATATTTGCATTTAAAGTTGGTTTTTAGTTTTAGTGGATTGGTGTTTGCTAGTGTGATTTTTTCTTTGCCTTTCATGGTTAATCCTATCCAAAATGCGCTTACAAATCTATCTCCCTCGCTTAAAGAAGCTAGCTACACTTTGGGAAAGGGTAAACTTTATACTTTCTTTTGCGTGCTTTTACCCAATATTAAACCCGCGCTTTTAATGGCCTGTATCACCACCTTTGCCCACACAATCGGGGAGTTTGGGGTGGTGATGATGGTAGGCGGAGACATTGAGGGGCAAACCCGCGTAGCTAGTATTGCCATTTTTATACAAGCAGAGGCCAATAACTTACAAATTGCCCACCAGTATGCTGCAATTTTAAGCGGAATTAGTTTTCTACTTCTTTTTACCATGCTACTTAAGCGCCGTGTAGGTCTGTCTACCATTTAGAATTTTTGTGTTAGAATAGGGGTTAAATCATTAAAAGGTTGCGTGATGATACAAAAAGCGCGTGTGAAGTCTATTAAGGGTTTATTAAAAAAAAATACCCCCTTATATCTTTGTGTTGGATTGGCTTTGATCGGGTCTGGATGTGGCTGGTTTAGAAAACCCGGTGTTACACAGCTTATCCCACCCTCAGCCACAGGTCTTCAAGCCCCTATCTATCCCCCCACTACTTTTAACAACGGCCGTAGCCGTTCCATGCCTGTTTTCCCTAAATCCCCACAGATTGAAACGCGTTTTGATAATTCTTCTCAAAATGTAACCCCCCCCACTGCTGGGACAAATGCAATTATCCCAAATAGCCCCATTCTAACCCCTACTAATGTTATTGAATTAAGCGCTGTGGGCATGGGTGTAGCCCCTGAATCAACTATTTCTCCTTCTCAGGCTTTGGCTTTAGCCAAACGAGCGGCCATTGTTGATGGTTACCGCCAACTAGGCGAAAAAATGTATGGGATTAGAGTTAATGCTACCGATACGGTTAAAGACATGATCTTACAAAACTCTGTGATTAAAACTAAAGTTAATGCGTTGATTCGCAATGCCGAGATCACAGAAACGATCTATAAAGATGGTTTATGCCAAGTGAGCATGGAGCTTAAACTTGATGGGCGTATCTGGTATAATGTCTTTAATAATATCCGCGGGTAATTAGGCGTTTGTGTGCTAAGAAAGCTTTTAGCGCTAATACTTTTTGGGGTGTTAATGAGTGCTTGCCACCACCAAGTTAAACCTAAAAAGCCTCATAAGGTCCATAAACCTAAACCTAATAAACCTCATAAGCCTAAAAAACCTAAGAAGCCTAAAAAATCCCATAAAAAAGTCTTTATTAAAAAGAGCGCTGCAGAGCGCAAAGCAGAACAACAAGCCCAAATTAAAAAAGAGTTAGCTAAGTTTAAACTCATTTATATTTATACTCCGGTGTTTCGCTTTTATGATTATGGAACCATTGGGCATAATAAAGAGGGGGATTTAGAATTAGTGCTTTATAAGCTAAGCAAGTACTTTGGAAACATCGTGATTAAGAAAAACTACATTTGTTTTTCGGGTACTTGTAGCGCTAAATGGGTTGCAGCTAGGGATATGTTTGGTGAGGTGAGTTATGGTGATCTCTTTGATGATATTGTGCTAGGGCGCGATATTTTCCAAGGCATTGGTAAACAAATCCAGCCTAATGGGGTGTTGTTACAGCGTTTTATAGAAAATGGGCAAATGATTTATTATGAGCGCAGTCCTGAAAAAATCCTCTTTCAGAACATGACAACCGGCGTGGCGATTGTGATTCAACCTTATCATCCTCAGTGATTTTAGGGAGTTTTCTTGCATTTACGGTTTTTATGCCCTCTCTTACCAGTTTTTCTAGGCGCTAATGGTTTTCAGATCTCCCAGCAAAGCCTTAATGGTACCGCTTTAGATTCAGCCTATATTGCCGGAGCCAGAGGAGCAGATGCGAGTTATTATAACCCGGCTAACATGGGTTTTGAAAACGATTGGGGGGAAAACCGTAGCGAGTTTGAAATCACTAGCACGGTGATTAATATCCCCGCCTTTAAATTCATGGTCCCTACAAGTAATCAAGGGCTTTACTCAGAAACAACGCTTAAAGTGAATAAATCTCAGGAAAATATGGCACAAATTGCACAAGATTTAGGGCTTGGCAGTCTGGCGAATGCAATTTTGCATCATCTGGTAAATAATGGTATACAAGATGTAAAACAACTTATCCAAGATTTGCAGAATATGACTAACCAAAAGGTGATCACAGTGGCCTCTTTGCCTAGTAATCAAGTTGTACCCGGTTGGACGGGTACAACTAATTTTGTTTTGCCTAAATTCTTTTATAAGAGCCGTACCCATAATGGTTTTACCTTTGGGGGGAGTTTTACGGCTCCCTCGGGTCTTGGCATGAAATGGCATGGAGCAGGGGGTGAGTTTTTACGCGATGTGTTTATCATGATGGTCCAAGTAGCCCCTAGCATTAGTTATACCATTGGCCAACGCTTTTCTATTGGCCTTGCAGCACGCGGGCTTTATGCCACCGGGAGTTTTAATAATACCGTTTATGTACCCTTACATGGGGCTTCTGTGCTAAGTGGAAATCAAATTGTGGGTTTGCCTAATAATGTTTTTAGTGGCCAAGTACCCTCTAGTATGCGTGAAAAATTAGCACAAATTGGCGATCAGGCTGCTGCTAATTGTACCCCTAACATGGATCAAAACGGACCAGCATGCATGCAATATTACAATCAGCTTAAGAATGTGATGCGGGATAGCGGATTACAAGAGGCGATCTCAGATTTATACGGCACTTCTAAAGTGGTACAATCTAGTAATGGGAGTTCTTGGGGTGGGGGGTATAAATTAGGGGCTAGTTTGAAAGTCTTTGATCATGGCATGTTTTCGGTGGTGTATAACAGCAGTGTTACTTTTAATATGCATGGCAATTTAACGGCTCTAACCCAGCTAGGGCCTAGTTTAGGTAATGTGCTTACTAAGGGGAGTTTAAATATCAATGTTTCTTTACCTGAAATTCTCAATGTAGCCTATGCCCATGAGTTTTTCAAACACCATTTGCGTATTGAGGGGGTGTATGAGCGCACCTTTTGGAGTCAGGGGAATAAATTTTTAGTTACGCCAGATTTTGCTAATGCGAGTTATCAAGGCGTGGGGGGCACGGTGCAATATTTAAGTTCTGAGACTCTTAAAAAAATGGTAGGGCTAGCAGATTTTAGCGGGGTGATGAATATGGGAGCAGGCTGGAGAGATACCAATACTTTTAGACTTGGCGCAACTTACATGAGCCGTAGTTTACGCCTCATGGGAGCTCTTGCTTACGATCAAGCCCCTAGCCCTCAAGATGCTATTGGCATTCCTGATTCTAATGGCTATGCAATTGCCTTTGGTGCTAAGTATAATTTTAGAGGCTTTGATATTGGTTGGGGGGGTACTTTTATCTTTAAGAGTAATCGCAACAGTTACTACCAGTCTAATAACTTAGGGCAGTTGCGTATCTTTTCTGCCTCTTTGGGTTACCGCTGGTAGCCTTTGATTTGCTAAACTCTATGAAATTTGATAGGAGAAGATCATGCCTGTTTCTAGTCTTTATATGAAAAACCGTATCCGCGGTAAAATCTCTTTGCATGAAAGAGGAGAGGGTAAATACCGTGTACATTTTGGAGCTAAAGATGTGGTGGTGCAAGCTAAATGCCTTGCTAGTGAAGTAGAGGACCACCAAGAAGATGATGAAATCACCATTGTTCTTAAAGTATTAGAGGTGCTTATCCCTAATTTTACACAACAACTCAAATTAGACCCTATGGCTTTTACAGGGCGGATTTTAAGCATTAAACCTGATTCTAAAGAACCCCAAATGCGGCGCGTTGAAGTTAGTTTACATGATTGTAGTGTGGATTTTGTTTTAGATCAGGGGTTTATTGATCTCTATCATTTAAGCAATGGCAAAGAATTAGTGCTTTTTTGTAAACCTGAACACACCACTTTTTATTAAGAGGCTAAGTCTATTAAAGATCAATGTTTTGGTTAAATTGAAAACACCCTAGCAAGCCTTATCTAAGGTGATCTTTTATTATTTTTTGGTTATGATTCTGGCTTGTGAAATGTAATGGGAGTAGAATATGCAAGTTCCCTATAAGGGCAAAACAAATAGCGCGGTGGTTTGGGCTTTGTGGATTGTAGGGATCGTGCTGTTTGTTTTATTAGGCTTAGAAACTATCTGTGTTAAAGAAAAGCACGCTTTTATACAAAATTTAGATGCGTTTTTTATCTCTTTAATTCGCTCCCACCCCTCCCCTACACAAAGCCATCTTTGGTTATCTATCGTACAGGCTAGTACTTGGTTTGCACAGTCTAAACTCACCATTTCTTTAGCCCTGTTAATCGCGCTTTATTGGGTGTTTTTAAAGCGCTATGCTTTGGGGATTTGGTTTTTTAGTAGCGTGCTTTTTGGAGAAATTGCGCTTAAGATTTTTAAAAATGTGATGCAAAGAGCGCGCCCCTCTACTAATGGCATTTTAGCCTTTGCCCATGGTTTTAGTTATCCTAGCGGGCATGCGCTAGCAGCTAGTTTATTTTATGGTTTGTTATTATCGCTTGTGTATTTTGGGCATTTAAACAAAAGTGTTAAGGGGGTAGTGTGCAGTTTTTTATTGTTATGGATTTTATTCATGATGTATGATAGGGTTTATTTGGGCGTGCATTATCCTACTGATGTATTAGGGGGCTTTTTAATGGGTATAGCGTGGGTGTCTTGTTCTATGGGATTTTATCTTGGATATTTAAAACGGCACTAATTTTTAGCTCTTTAGGATAGTTTGTGGATTTTAAGAGTCTACTACAACAGGTTATTAGCTTTTTCTCAAGACTTAATAGAGCACAAAAGATCACAATTGTTACAGCTGTAACGCTTATTGTAGCCTTTTTGGTGTTTCTACTCATTTACCCTACCCATGACAAGGGCGATTTAAGCGGCTATGGAGTCTTATTTGAGGGCATGGATAATAGCGATAATGCTTTAATTCTGCAACATCTCCAACAAAAGCATATTCCTTATAAAATCCCTAAAGAGGACACTATTTTAATCCCTAGAGATCGAATCTATGAAGAGCGCATTTCTCTAGCCTCACAGGGCATTCCAAAGACTAGCAAGGTGGGTTATGAAATCTTTGATATTAAAGACTTTGGGGCAACAGATTTTGATCAAAATATCAAATATATCCGCGCGATTGAAGGGGAACTTAGCCGTACAATTGAAAGCCTTAACCCCATAGAAAAGGCCAATGTACACATTGCTATTCCTAAAGATAGCGTCTTTGTAAGCCATGAAATCCCGCCTACGGCCTCTGTAATGCTTAAAATTAAACCCAACATGCGTCTTTTACCAAGACAAATTATTGGGATTAAAAATCTCATTGCCGCTTCTGTACCTAAACTCACGGTAGAGAATGTTAAATTAGTCAATGAAAATGGCGAGCCTTTAGGAGAAAACGATCAATTAGATAGCACCCGCGAATTAGCCCAAGCCCAGTTGCGCTACAAACAAAACTTTGAAAATATGCTAGAGAGTAAGATCGCCAATATCTTAGCGCCCATTGTAGGCGGGCGGGATAAAGTTGTGGCTAAGGTGAGCGCTGAATTTGATTTTAGCCAGAAAAAAAGCACTAAAGAAACTTTTGATCCAAATAATGTCGTGCGTAGCGAGCAGACAATGGAGGAAAAGAAAGAGGGCTTGCCTAAAAAGCAAGTGGGGGGGGTGCCCGGGGTTGTGAGTAATATTGGGCCTGTGCAAGGAATTGCTAATAACCAACTTCAGGAAAAATATGAAAAATCTACCAACACAACTAATTATGAAGTGGGTAAAATGGTTAGTGAAATTAAAGGTGAGTTTGGGGTACTCACGCGCCTTAATGCGGCCGTTGTGGTAGATGGCAAATACCAAAAGGTTAATAAAAATGGAACAGAGAGCATGGAGTATGTAGCGCTTTCTGCTGCTGAAATGGATCAGATCAATGCGCTAGTTAAACAGGCCATTGGCTATAACCAGAATCGAGGCGATGCGGTTACGGTGAGCAATTTTGAGTTTAACGCTAAATCTACAAAATATGTACCCATGAGTGCGTATGAAAGAGTTGTAGCCACTACAGAAAAGGTATTAGGTCCTTTTTCCTCCCTCTTTAAATATATTATCGTTGGGTTGGTACTCTATGTCTTTTATAAAAAGATCATTACGCCCTTTAGCCAGCGCATGCTAGAAATCCAGCCTGATGAGGAGGAACAAGTACAATCCCTTTTTGCTACCGAAGAAGAAGACGATGAGGAGGTAGATAAATTTGGTGAAATGCGTAAAAAAGTAGAAGATCAACTAGGTTTGAGTGCAAGCTTTGATGAGGAAGATGTGAAGTATGATATTATGCTAGAGCGGGTACGCCATTCTTTAAAAGAAAAACCCGAAGAGATCGCCTCTATGTTTAAATTGCTGATTAAAGATGAGGTTGCTATTACGAATACTAAGGAAAAATAATGGCTAAGCTAACTCCTAGACAGAAATCACAATTAGACGAATTTACCATGTCTGAAAAGATCGCTATTTTGCTCATTCAGGTGGGCGAGGAAGCGACGGCGGGGATTTTACGCCATTTAGATGTGGATTCCATTACTGAGATTAGTAAGCAAATTGTCCAGCTTAATGGCACAGATAAGGCCATCGGCGCGGCGGTTTTAGAAGAATTCTTTGCCATTTTACAATCCAACCAATACATTAACACCGGCGGGATTGAATATGCTAGAGAACTTTTAATTAAAGCCTTAGGGCCTGAGCAGGCTAAAATTATTTTAGAAAAACTAAGCCGCAGTTTACAAACCCAGAAAAATTTCTCTTATCTAGGGCGCATTAAACCCCAACAACTAGCCGACTTTATTATCAACGAACACCCCCAAACTATTGCGCTAATCTTAGCCCATATGGAATCGCCTAATGCCGCTGAAACTTTGAGTTTCTTCCCAGATGACATGAAAGCGGAGGTGAGTATTAGAATGGCGAGTTTAGGCGATATTTCGCCCCAAGTGGTTAAGCGGGTTTCTACTGTGCTAGAAAATAAACTAGAAGCGCTCACTAGTTATAAAGTAGAAGTAGGGGGCTTGCGTGCGGTGGCTGAAATCTTTAACCGCTTAGGCCAAAAGGCGGCTAAAACCACCCTTGCGCGCATTGAAAATATTGATGCTAAATTAGCTAATGATATTAAAGAGATGATGTTTACCTTTGAGGATATTAGTAGTCTTGATAACTTTGCAATCCGTGAAATCCTTAAAGTGGCGGATAAAAAAGATCTCACCTTAGCCCTTAAAACCTCTACTGAAGAGTTAAAAACTAAGTTTTTAAGCAACATGAGTAGCCGCGCTAGCGATCAATTTATTGAGGAAATGGCGTATTTGGGAGCGGTTAAAATTAAAGATGTTGAATCGGCACAACGCAAAGTTATTGAAATTGTCCAGTCTCTAGCCGAAAAAGGCGTGATCCAAATGGGTGGCGAGGAAGATATTGTTGAATAACTTAGGCGATGAAAATTTAATCCCTAAGGAGGACCTTGAAAAACATAGCATTAGAAAATACACCTTTAAATCCTTAGCCGATCTGGCTACTGAAACACCGGAGGAAAAAAAGCAAAAGAGAGAAGATAAGCAAGAGTTAGAAGAAGAATCAGATGCGCCGGTTGTGCGCTCTATCCAGCAAGAAAACGATCTCATTGAGTGTTTGTTAAAAAAAACAGATGAACTTTCTAGCCATCTGGCTAAATTACAAATGCAGTTTGAAAAAACCCAAGAGGAAAACCAACAGCTTATCCAGCAAACTAGAGAGGATAGCTATAAAATTGGTTTTAAAGAGGGCGAGGAGAAGGCTAAAAATGATCTAAACGCTAGCATTGATGCAGAAAAAAAACATCTTTTACAATCTATTACCACTATTGATCAAACTATGCAGCAATCACAAGGCCATTTAGAAACTTTAGAGAAAGAATTAAGCGCAATTGCTGTTGAAATTGCTAAAGAAGTGATTGTTAAAGAAGTGGAACAAAAAAGCCAAGAAGTGGCCTTAGCCTTAGCTAAGGAACTGCTCAAAAATATCATGGACGCCACAGATATTTGCATGAAAGTTAACACTTTAGATTACCCCTTTCTCTTACAAAACCTTAAAGACCTACCCAAGATCAAACTTGAGCCTAGCGATGCCATTGCTAAAGGTGGGGTACTGATTAGCAGTTCTCAGGGTAATATTGATGGGAATTTAATGGCGCGCTATAAAAACCTTAAAGAAAGCGTGCTGGATAATTTAAAGGTCTAATATGGCAGAGTTAGAAGTCTTTCAAAAGGATATAGCAGATTTAAAGCGGGTTTGTGCGCTAATTAGAGAGCGGATTTTAGAGGTGGTGAGTGCTAATGGCGGGCATTTAAGTTCTTCTTTGGGGGCAATTGAGCTTATTGTGGGGTTACATAGCGTCTTTGATAAAGATAAACACCCCTTCATTTTTGATACCAGCCACCAAGCCTACGCGCATAAACTTTTAACAGGGCGCTTTGAAAGCTTTGCTACTTTGCGCCAAATTGGAGGGTTAAGTGGGTTTGTTCACCCCAGTGAATCGCCCTATGATTATTTTATTGCCGGGCATAGCTCAACGGGGATCTCTTTAGGTGTGGGGGTGGCTAAGGCCTATGCACTTAAGGGGATTACTTCTGTACCTGTGGTGGTGGTAGGAGATGGGAGTTTGAGCGCAGGGCTTGCCTATGAAGCTTTAGATGAGCTAGGCGATCGCAAATACCCGCTTGTGATTATACTCAATGACAATGAAATGAGTATTGCCAAACCCATAGGGGCCATTAGTAATGCCCTCTCTCAGTTAATGGCACGCCCCCTTTATCAGTCTTTTCGCGATAAGATCAAGACTATTTTAAAATCCATGCCAGATAGCGTGAGTTATTTAGCTAATCGCTTTGAAGAATCGCTTAAACTCATCACCCCCGGGATTTTATTTGAAGAACTAGGCATTAATTATATGGGTCCTCTTGATGGGCATGATTTAGAGGCCATTATTCAGGCACTTAAGCTAGCTAAAGAGACTAAGGGGCCTTTAATAATCCATGCCCAAACCACAAAGGGTAAGGGCTATGAAATTGCTGAGGGCAAATACGAAAAATGGCATGGGGTGGGCCCCTTTGATTTAAAAACAGGCGAAAGTCTTAAGAGTGTATCCCAAGTGATGAGCCCTACAGAGGTGTATTCTCAAACCCTTTTAGAGTTAAGCGCTCAAGATGAAAAAATCGTAGGCGTTACGGCGGCTATGCCGGGGGGTACGGGTCTTGGCAAACTCATAGATGCCTACCCTACGCGTTTTTGGGATGTAGCCATTGCTGAACAACATGCTATAACTTCTATGGCGGCTCTAGCTAAAGAGGGTTTTAAACCCTTTGTAAGCATTTACTCTACTTTTTTACAACGCGCCTTTGATCAAATAGTGCATGATGTGGGGATTATGTCCTTGCCTGTTAAATTTGCCATTGATCGGGCTGGCATTGTAGGCGAAGATGGCGAAACCCATCAAGGTTTATTAGACCTTGCCTATTTGCGCCCTATTCCTAGCATGACTTTATTAGCCCCACGAGATAATGCCACCCTCAAACAGGCTATTACTTTTGCTAAAGATCACCAAAGTGGCCCCTGTGCTTTTAGATACCCTAGAGGATCGTTTTTATTACCAGAAGATATTTTTAAAGCTAAACCCTTTATATACGGGGAATGTGAGTTACTTTTAAGTGAGGGGGATATTTTATTTGTAGGCTATGGGAATGGGGTAGGGCGGGCTTATCAGACTTTAAAATTACTAGAGAGTAAGGGGCTTAAAATTGCGCTTTTAGATCTGCGCTTTTTAAAACCCCTAGATAGCGCGCTGAAAGAAATTTTACCCCGTTATACACAAATTTATGTTTTTAGCGATACCTATTTAATAGGCGGTGTGGCTAGTGCGCTTTTAGAATTCATGGCAGATAGCCCCATTGCGCTTACAAGCTTTGAACTGGGTGATTTTTATATCCCCCATGGTAATACAGGTTTAATAGAACAATCTTTACAAATTGATCCAACCAGTCTAGCAAAACGAGTTTTAGAGAAAAATATATAATCTTAGTAACAAACAACAGTAATTCAAAAATTCCTTTAACACTATCTACAGATGTGATCTATTCAGGGTTTAGTAAGTATTTATGGAGCGGTTATATCCATCTTAAATCTTTATCTAGTAGTGTTAGAAGAGTTAAACAGCGTATATAGCCTACCTAATTAATCAAGTAGACCCCAATATTAAAATGCTTTTTCAAGCAAAACCTTACCCCAGCTAGATTGTAGTCAGCCCAATACCTTTAGTTTTTCACCCACAACTATCAAAAAATATATAGAGGAACACCACCTTAACAGCCAAAGGTGGTCATTGGTTTTAGAAAAATAAAGGAAAAGACTAGAGCTAAACCCCCATTCTTTGTGCGACCCGATCGCTAGCAGCCTTGATTTTCTCCATTAAATTCTTAGTCTCATAGGAGAGATCCACAGTCTTTTGGGATTCTTGCGTACCAGCGGTGATGTCAGTTACTACTTGAGAGGTAACCTCGCGGATTTGGCTAATAATGGCAGAAATTTCAGTAACTGATTTTCCCGTGCGCTCGGCAAGTTTTCTCACCTCATCAGCTACCACCGCAAACCCGCGCCCATGTTCGCCCGCCCGCGCGGCTTCTATGGCGGCATTGAGGGCTAATAAGTTTGTTTGATCGGCGACATCTTTAATCGTCTGTGTGATTGAAGAAATTGAATCAGACTGGGCGCTAAGGGTGTTGACTAAATCGCTATTATTTTTCATGGTGTTAGCGACATTTTGCATATTAGAAGTTGTTTTTTCAATCATTTCGCTTCCATGGTCGGTTAATTGCTGGTTTTCTCTAATCAGTTCAATAACCATGTGGGCTTTTTCCTCTCTATCTGTAACATCCCAAGCAAACTTAATAAATTTATAAATTTCTCCATTTCTATTAAACACCGGGTTATAGCTAGCCTCTAAATACACAACTTTACCCGATTTAGTGAGGCGCTTAAAAGTGCCTCGTGTAAATTGCCCGGATCTTAAACGACTCCAAAAATCTTTATATTCCTGAGATTTGACAAATTCAGGATCGCATAAAATAGAGTGGTGTTTGCCCTGAAGTTCAGAAAGGCTATACTCCATTCTTTTTAAAAAATTCTCATTAGCCGTTATGATATTGCCATTCATATCAAATTCAATCAAAGCCATAGAAGCTAAGCATGCATTATGAACTGCCTGTAAATCGCGATACTCTATAACTTTAGCGCTAACATCTGTAGCGATTTTAACAATTTTAAGTACCTTGCCATTAGCATCTAAAACAGGGTTATAGGTGGCTTCTAAAAACACCTCTTTTCCGCCTTTACCTATGCATTTGGAAGTTTCATGTTTAAATTGCCCTGATCTTAGCTGTGCCCACATTTCTTTATAATCAGGTAAAGCCACCATTTTAGGATCATAAAACATTGAATGATGCTTACCCTTAATTTCCTCCAAGCTATAGCCCATCGCTTTTAAAAAGTTCTCATTAGCGCTAATCACCTTGCCCTCAGTGTCAAATTCAATGAAAACCATAGAACGATTAAGAGCGCTATCAACGGCGTTTAAATATTGGTTTTGCTCCGTGAGTTTAGCGATAGTTTGCAGGTGGGTGTTTTCATCTTTTTCTTTTCTGCTAAAAAATGGCATCTTTTTCCTTTATGCTACTTAACTTAGGGTAGGCTTTTATATTGGGAAAAGTAAGACTTGGCATGCCTACCTTTTTTTTAAAGAAGGCAAAGGTTTTAAACTTCCACCCCCCCCCCCCCCGTTTTGGCTGCGTTTGGCATTTTTATCCTTAAGTTTGAGTTGTACTTAGAATTGTAGCATAAAATCTTTGTGCGCACAGATAAAAGTTCCTAATTTGCATCTATGCGCTACAATATTGAAAAACTAAGGAAAATAAGATGTCTTTTTTTAACCGCATCTGTTTTTTAACCCTCTTTTATTCGGGAAAATTCCCAAAGGGTCCGGGCACAGCTGGGAGTGTAGTCGCTCTTTTTTTAGGTTTGCCTCTTTTGTATGCCTCAGCCAACACGCTTTTTTTATGCGCTATCTTAATAGGGCTCATCGCCATTAAACAAATTGACATTTATGAAGAACAAACTAAAACCCATGATGAAAAATATATTGTCATTGATGAACTAGTGGGCATGTGGATGGCGATGGCTATTGCTGGGTGGGGGTTTTTACCCGTGCTCTTAAGCTTTATTTTCTTTAGACTCTTTGATATTTATAAACCCTCATTCATCGGTAAAATTGATCGCGATGTTAAAGGCGGATTGGGGGTCGTGGGTGATGATGCATTAGCTGGGATTTGTGGGGGACTATGCGCGCTTGTTTTAGTCCATTTGATTAAGGTGTTTTCTTAGAAGTTAATTTTTGGTAAAAAATCAAAAACTCCCACACGCGTGGGGTTTAAAAATGATTAATTTCTCTGAGTGTTGATATACTCCTCATAACTGCCCTTAAAATCAATTATTTTTGCGCCCTTTTTACTAGGCACAAGCTCAATAATGCGGTTAGCATAGGCGCTAATAAGCTCGCGATCATGGCTTACACAAATCACAGCCCCCTCAAATTTATACAGCGCCTCGCCTAGCGCAATGATGGCCTCAAGGTCTAAATGATTAGTAGGCTCATCTAAAATTAAAAAATTTCCCCTCTCTAGCATTAGTTTGCTTAAAACCATGCGGTGTTTCTCGCCCCCACTTAACGCGCTTATACTCTTCTCCTGCTCCGCTCCGCTAAAAAGCATTCTTCCTAAAGCGTTGCGCACCTCTGCACTTTCTATCTTTTTATTAAAGTTAAAAAGCCACTGATACAAACTCTCCTCCCCAAAGATGCTTTCGCCTACATCTTGTGGAAAATACCCCTTTTGCACCGTCGCTCCCCATGTAACTTCTCCACTATCTGGGGCCAAATCCCCGATTAAAATTTTACACAGCGTACTTTTACCTACCCCATTGGGCCCAATGAGTGCGATTTTATCCTGCGGGGCAACTTTTAGACTCACCTTTTCAAGTACCACTAAATCCGCATATTTTTTACAAATCTGTGTGCACTCTAGCGCCTCGTTGCCAATGAGCCGACTGGGTTTAAACACGATACTAGGATCGCGCCTACTAGAAACTTGTATACTCTCAATGTCTAATTTTTCTAATTGCTTTTGGCGGCTAGTGGCTTGTCTGGCTTTGCTAGCATTGGCTGAAAAGCGCGCGATGAAGCGCTCCAATTCCTCTTTTTCTTTAAGTTTTTTATTGCGCTCGGCTTCTTTTTGTTTGGCAATCAAAGTAGAGGCGATGTACCAATCATCATAATTGCCACTAAACTCTCTAAGTGTATTAAAATCCAAGTCTAAAATATGGGTGCAAACGGCGTTAAGAAAGTGGCGATCGTGGCTGATAAGAACCATCGTGCCCTCATGGCGTTTTAAATTTTCCTCTAACCAAGCAATGGCGTTTAAATCTAGGTTGTTGGTGGGTTCATCTAAAAGTAAAATATCTGGCTTAGGAAAAAGCACCTGAGCAAGCAAAATCTTAAATTTATCACTACTTGGCAAACTTTGCATCAGATCGTTATGGCGGCTAGCAGGAATGCCTAAATCCTCTAAGATCTTTTCTACCACCACCTCGCACTCATATAGCGGGTCCTCCTGCACACAGATCATCTCTAGCGCAGCGAGGCGCTCGTTGATTACAGGATCGTTTAAATCTGCGCTATCGTATAGATGTTGCTTTTCTTTTAGAGCCTCATAGAGGGTTTTATTGCCAAGAAGCACCACATCTTTAAGGCTAAAATTTTCAAAGGCGTACTGATCTTGGCCTAAAACCCCACTTTTAAGTCCCGCATCTAGTACAACCTCCCCGCTACTTGGCTCAATTTCTCCGGCTAAAATCTTTAAAAAAGTACTCTTACCCGCTCCATTAGCCCCAATGAGTCCATAGCGTTTGTGCGCGTCTAACTTGAGATTGACATTTTCAAAAAGCTTTTTAGTGGCATAGCGCATGCCTAGATTAATGGTTTGTAACATGTTAATCCTGATGGTGTTTTTGTGAAGATGAGTATAACTACTTTTGGCGAAAATAAACTTTTTTAATGCCATATAAAAGAGTGATAAGCGCTCCTAGTGCAAAGAGGCCAGCAAAGATACCATTAAGTTCTGCATACAAATAGCGCGCCACAAGCCCCCCTACAAGAGAGGCAAAGGTGATTCCTACATTAAAAGAACTTTCATTTAGCGCGATGGTGTCATTTTTTGTATCTGGTGTAAAGGTGCGCGCTAGATAGCTACTTAGCATTTTAAGCGGCGCAATCAGAGCACAACCAAAGAATCCAAAAGCCATGATATTTGTAACTAATATACTTTTTGAAAAGCTATGGGTAAAACTCATGGCACTCAAACAAAACATCTGCACGGTTAATAAAAAGCGCAATGCTGAAAAAGAACCTTTTGAGTCTGTAAGTCTACCCCCAAATAAATTTCCAAAAATGGCGGCTATTCCAAAGCCCAGATAAACATTTGCAATCTCATCTGGACTAAAATCATGTTGTTCTAGCAAGATACGCAAATAAATATAGACAACAAACATAGAGCCACATGAAAGTGCGGTTACTACAAAACCTTGACAGATATGGATATATTTAAAGGCAATGCCTAAGTTTTTAAAATTTGCCTGTTTACTGCTAAGTTTTGGCATCACAAAAAATGCAAGAAGTGCCACTAAAAAGCTTAAACTAGCAATTAAGAGGAAGGGGGATAAAAGCCCGTAGTTTTTGGATAAAAGAATACCAATAGGTACACCTGTTACAAGGGCAATGGTGAGCCCACTTGCCATAAGGCTTAATGCCATGCTTGTTTTTGATTTGGGCGCAACTTTAATACTAATAATCGTGGCGATGACAAAGAATAAGCCATGCATAAGGCCGCTAATAAAACGCGCAAAAAGCGCTACCCATAGGGTATTACTCAAAAACACAGCGGCATTTGAAAGACAAAATACAGAAAGGGTAAATACAAGCTGGTTTCTATAATTCCATGAGGAAATAAGTACGCTAACAATAGGCGCACCCACCACCACACCACAGGCATAAAAAGTTGCTAGATTTCCTGCCTCACTATTAGACACGCCATAATACACGCTTAGACGCGTTAAAATCCCAGAAACAATAAACTCTGCTACCCCAAGACAAAAACTTGAACAAGCCAAAAGCGCGATAATTCTCATATAATGCCGCATGCTACCTCTATTCTTTCACTACAACCCAACTAAACTTAGAGACTTTCATAATTAAAAGCTAAATGATTGTGGCGCATTCTAGCATGCTTTCTATACGCATTGGTGTATGAGCTAATGGAGTTATCTATTATTTAAAGCTGAGGTATAACATCGCCTATATGGCGCAGTTGGTGGAGTTGATCATGTTTGTCGCATACACCTCATTTAAATACCATAGCTCTAGTCTTATAGAATGCTCAAGGTTTTTTTGTTTATTAAGTTGTACATTTCATTTTTCTAGTATTTCTTTTGAAAATACTTCTAGGATTTTCTTACTTGGAATATTGGATATAGACACTATTTTATTAGCCATAACAATGGGCATAAAGGAATTTTGATACATAGCACATTCTAAGGATTTTAAAGTTTCTAAAATATCTTTTAAGGTTAAGAAATCCTTGATATTTGGCTTTTTGATGTAGTTTTGATACTTGATGTTTGGACCAAAGGGAATGGCCACATCTAGCACAAAAGATTGGTTTGTCTTAATAAACATTTTGATGCCAAAATAGGTTCTTTCTCCAAAGGCACTTTTTCTATCACCAGTGATGTACTTTCTGATGTATTTTAGATCGGGCAAAAAGACACTCTCTGCTAGAATCTTAGAGTCTAAAGCTCTTACATGATCTACAAACTCACCGCTTTTATCTAGTCCAATCCAATTAACATAGCCCGCATGTTCTTTTAATGATCGCTCATAAAGAAATTGCAAAAATGGCCGCACAGTCTCAGAGGCAAAATTATCTAGCCTGCTAAAAAGGGCTAAAGGTCCGTCTTTAATAAAAAGGATTTTGGACAACCATTGGGTCCCTTGTTCTTTTTCAAACAAATATCTAAACATAGAAAGCATCAGCACAACCTCGCATACACTCATAATATAAGATTGTGCCCCTGTAGCCCCACGGGCTTCATCTATTAAAGTGTGTAGTGCAAGATAATCGGTGATATATACTTTTTCTTGGCAGTTAGGGCAGCATTGAAAATCATTCTGATTATTTTGATAAGGCTCTATTTGCTTGCTAAAATTATTGAGATATTCACAATACCAACAAGAAATCTTGATAGATCCTTTTTACTGCTATATTCTTGAAATACAAGCCATTTAAGAGTATCTAAAAGGCTATATTCTCCCTCATTTAGGCCGTTTTCCTTAAAAATTTCATAAAGCGTCTCTCTAAAAGTAGTGGTAAAATCTTTCTCTTCAAGGCGGATATTTTGCATGGGCATGACAAAAGTAAAGCGTTCATAATTTTCTAGTTCTTTGATATCTAAGTGATCGATGGTTTGTTTGTTCTCAAGAGTTTCTAAATTCTTAAGAGGAAAGGTGCAGATTCCTATAATGTAGTAGCAAAGTTTGTAGGAAGGAAACTCTTGGTTGATGGGGACTTCTGCACAAGAACCATCCACAACAACTATGCGCTCAATATGAGAATCTAGCTGGTCGCTAATTTGTGATAATTCTATACAGGAGTCTTGAAAATTGAGAATATCTATCTGAGGAGGGACTTTTTCGCATCGATCAAGATAGGCCCTAACTTCTTCGCTTTCAACGATTTCTCTGTGGTTGATCTTGGAGGCTCTTTCACCAGGATATCCCATCTTAACTCCTAAAATTTTTTAATTTGCACAGGAATAATGAAATTATTAGAATAAGTTTTGACTCTGGCAAACCCTACATCACTATTTCTAATAATGCTCTGAGAAAAGTCGCTAAAATCATAATATTTTTCTAGAATTTTAACTTCATCTTTATTATTCAAATGGGAAATGAACCAATTTTGCGTATTTTTTAAGATGCTTGGTGCAATTGAACTCACCTCTTGGGTGGAATAGCTAATCCTAATGTTTAACTTTGCCCCTTCTTTAGCTAAACGGTTATAGATATTTTTTAAGTCTTTGTCATCTTTTGGAAAAATATTATGTGCTTCCTCAAAATACATCTGTATAAACTCAGGTATCTGTTCGCTAGTGAATTTATTCATAGATCGTTGGAAAATATAGCTACAGAGCCGACTGATATATTTTTCCTGCACTGCTCCAGAGGCTGTGGATAGATCTAGCAAAACAATCTCTCCAGTACGCAAGGCAGAATCTATTTTCTCTTTGTAATCACCATCCCCTTGTGTGGAATGTAAATGATGCATGCCCATCAAGGCTTTAAATCCACTCACATTTGTAGCCTTCAAGACTTTTAACAAAACATCCCAATCTTTATCATTATTATATTTTGTATCTAATTTGCTACGATCTACATCTTCAAAATATTTACATGCCAGTTCAAGAGAAACTCCTTTATCGTATTTGGGATCGTCGTCGTTTCCTGTTCCGCTGAAACGCGTGAAAGAAACCTTATGATCTTTCTTAGCTACAAACCTAGCTCTATGCAAAATACACTGATATATCGCTCTTTTTCTCTGTTTATGTTCCTTAGTCTCCTCATCATCTCCGTCTCGATCAAACATGTCTACACTCATAAAGGCCTTAAAGTAATCAGGAGATTTATTAAGAGCAATTCCATCACAAAGTAGCTTAAAAGATTCCTCGAGTGTTTGATCTTCGTAAAAATTATTATGTTCTTGTGCTTTGCGCGCAGACAAGATTTCAATATTCTTTTTATCTTTCAAGACTTCTAACAAAGCATCCCAATCTTTATCATTACTGTATTTTGTATTTAATTTAGTACGGTCTACATTCTCGAAATATTTACATGCCTCCTCAAGAGAAACTCTTTCATGGTATTTGGGATCGTTCTCATCTTCTGAGGTTTTGTTAACTAGTGTGAAACGCGTGAACTTAACCTTATAATTTTGCTTAGCTAGAAACTTAGCTCTATACAAAATACACTGATATATCGCTCTTTTTCTTTGTTTATGTTAGCCTCATGATCATCTCCGTCTCGATCAAACAGTCCACACTCATAAAAGCCTTAAAGTAATCAGAAGATTTATTAAGAGCAATTTCATCACAAAGTAGCTCAAAAGATTCCTCGAGTGTTTCATCTTCGTAAAAATTATATTGGATAGGCTCCACATCTTTATATTTTTGTACTTTGCGCCAAGCTAAAGCGTTTAACCTTGTTTTTATCTTTAAATTTGTCAAAAATACATGTTTCATCTTGCACATTTGCAAAAGTATATTCTCCATTGATATCAAAAATGATCTGGCCTATCTGTTGTTTTCGTTATTCATTGAGTTTTTCTATAGCGCTCACTATAATTTTAATGGTATTGGATTTTCCCGTTCTAGTCATCCTAAAAAATGCAGTTCTTCTAGACACGATGTCATTTGTGCGCAAATAGATCGCAGGTGCGTAATCCCTGTTTTTATCATAAGATTGACTGAATTTTGTAAATAATATTGGGTATAACGATCGATTTCTCTTTTGAAGAGACAAGCATCAGTCAAGGTCTCTGTATTTTCTTGCTTTTGTGGAATTTCAGCCACACCCACCACTCTTAATAAAATTCCCTCTAATGCATTTTCTCTTAATTCATTGTTACAAAGCGCCACTAAAAAACAGCCAAGAGGAATCCCTTTGACCGTGTTTTTTTCGCTGTCATTAAGAATAATCTTTGCCTTTTCATAATCTAGTTCGTAGAGCACGCCGACAAAATTTCCCCTTTGTTTAATTTTTTCAAAAAAATCGGCTTTAGTTTCTCTGTCATTTATGATGGGCTCATTGGTAAAATCTGTAACAGGCATTTTTTACTCCTTTTGTAACACCAAAATACGATCTATTTTAGTAGCACGACCCTTTTTATTTCCCCATATTCTTGTGGTTTTTGAAGAAAGTTTTATATTATGTTCAAAGGTAATCTCTAGCTTTAAACCGCTATTACCTTTACAAAACTCCCAAACATCTAAGGCTAATTTCTGTTCATGGACATCCCCAATGACCACACAAGCACGGCCACCGGGTTTTAAAATCTCTGCCCAACTATTAAAAAGTTTGTGTAAATAGGTGGCATAAGGTTTAAAAGCTAGGTTATCTCTAAATTCATATGTCTTCTGGCTTTTTTTAAATAACCATAATCTAATCCAGTTAAATTTAGCATAAGAGATATTTTTTAAGTAGGGCGGGGAGGTTACAATAAGGGCGATGGAATTTTTTCCAAACTTTTGTAACATTTTTTGGCTGCATTCATCTGTTTGGAAACAATAACCACTAGTGTATTGTGAAAGAGATTGAAAAACACTATCAGATTGGCTAAACAGATGATCTAAACGCTGTTCTAAGCACAAAAACATCGCAGGGAGCTTTAAGGTGGTGTTCCTCTATGTATTTTTTGATAGTTGTGGGTGAAAAACTAAAGGTATTGGGCATGGCTACAGTAAATAGATGAGCCACTTTTGGCTTGCTTGCCCAGATCTCTGTTAAAAGCGCCATGATGAAATTATCTACTTTTGAGCGTGAAATATTTAAGCGATCTTTTAAATACACCAGCTGAGGTAAAGTTTTACTTGAAAAAGCATTTTAATATTGGGGTCTACTTGATTAATTAGGTAGGCTATACGCGCTGTTTAACTCTCTTAATCTTTTCAAAACATTGCGTGGTTTTGGCAAATCACACTTAGCTTTACTCAAACAAAAAGCTAAAGGGCTAGAATCGTTGCCCACACCAATACGAGTAACAGCCTTTAAAAACACTTGTTTCAGCCCACAGAAAGATCTAAACAATATCTCCAGGTCTTGTATATTTTTCTATAAAATAGTGTGGCAAACTAGGGGGGAACATCGCTAAGTAAGAAGTCATGGAGTGGATTTTAGAAAATTTCTTATAAGAGAGTTTATCAAAAATCAAAATTGCCCTCTTGTCCCTTATTCATGCTGGTATACACACTTTGCACATACGCTTTTCGATCCGGACAGTCCAGAACAAAGCTACACTGCAAACAGGATTTTTTGCCCTTTCTTTCCTGACAGGCCTGTACTTTTGCTAAACAGGTTTCTAGCGTTGTCTCAAATGATTCTGCCATGTTGGTAAGACTTGCATTTCTACTTTAGAACCTAAAAAACAAGGGCTTTTGGCATGCAAGCTTTCTAAAGAGGTGCTTAAAAGTCTTGTATTTCCATTACTTCCCTCCCCGCCTGCATTCTCTATAATAAAAGCTAAGGGGTAAACTTCAAAGAGTTTACGCAACTTGCCTTGTGGCGCATCGTGAGTAGAGGGGTAGCAAAATATCCCCCCCTCTTTAGTTAAAAGGTGGTGCACATCAGCTACCATACTCCCACTATAGCGCAAACGATACCCTTGTTTGAAAAAATGATCTAAAAATGCTTTATATTCTTGCGTAAAATATTGCCAACTACCACCGGGCGCGATATTTTTACCTTTCTCTTGGAGTTTAAGAGTACCTTTTTTAACCCAGATTTGTTGGTGTTCATCGTATAATTCGTGCTGTACTTGTTTATGTGTAGAGATCACTAACTCCAATTTAGCCCCATAAAGAATATAGGCAGCCATTTGGATTTTTTGGCCTATTTGTGAGTCTTTAAAGCCTAGAGGGGTGCGTGCATATATACTAAAAATGCTACCCACTAAAAAATTAGCCCCCACTACACTAGAACCGTCCAAAGGATCAAAAGCCACTAAAAACTCTCCAGAATCTTTATAATGCGCCTCTTCTCTTTCCTCACTCATCACTCCCCCCACGCTTTTTAAACCCATAAGAGTTTGAAAAATAAGCGTATCTAGCGCTATATCTATGGCTAATTGCCTATCTGCTGTTGGGTTAAATTCTTCTGTATAGCTAGTATCTCCCTTTTTAATAGCCTGATAAATTTTAGGGGCTAAGGAGTGCAGGGCTTGTAAAATCTCTGTTGGCATACAATGTCCTTTGATTAAAATAAGGGGGCGTCCATTAAGTCAGGAATGGGCAGACCCATTAATTTAAGTACACTGGCTGCGACATTATTAAGCCCTCCATGTTTGACACGCGTAACACCCTTGCCCATAACAAAACAATACACTTCATTAGTGCTATGATTAGTAAGCACTTGCCCCTCTTTAGTGTGCATTTGCTCACAGTTACCATGATCGCTAGTTAAAAGCATGGCATAATCTAACTTTTTAGCAAGCTGTATAACTTGTGCTAAGGCTTTATCTAATGCTTCTATGGCTAAGACACTGGCTTCAAAATTACCCGTATGCCCCACCATGTCCCCATTAGCAAAATTAACAATGATTAGATCCTTGCCCTCTTGCATGCTAGCACACACCGCGTCGGCTACTTTAAAAGCACTCATTTCAGGGACTAGATCGTAAGTTTTAACCTTGGGGCTAGGGATTAAAATCCGTTCCTCATTTAAAAAGGGAGTTTCAACCCCTCCATTGATAAAAAAACTCACATGGGCGTATTTTTCTGTCTCAGCGATGTGTACTTGGCTTAAATTAGCACTAGATACAACCTGAGCTAGGGTATTTTGAATATCCGGTTTAGAAAAAAGTACAGGGTAGGAGAAATCAGAACTGTAAGCTGTCATAGTAGCAATACAAAGTTCTGGTGCTTCTTCTATAGAATCTTCAAAGACTTCTAAATCCCCCCCTAAAACTTGAGTTAACTCACGCATGCGATCGCTTCTAAAATTAATCATAATAACCCCGTCCCCATCAAACATGCCACTATATTCTTTAAAACTAACCGGTTCTATAAATTCATCGCTAATCCCTTGATAATACGCCTCTTTGATGTAGCGCTCAGGGCTAAATTCTGTTTTATTTTTAGCATGGACAATGCTCATATAAGCTTTAAAAATGCGATCGTAGCGCTTATCACGATCCATAGCAAAAAAACGCCCTGAGAGAGTGGCAATCCTAATATTCTCATTACAAATTGAAAGAATCATGTTTAAGTATTCTAGCGCGCTTTGTGGCAGTACATCACGCCCATCGGTGATGAGGTGCAAATATACTTTTTTATCTAGTCTTTCTAAGAGTAAAGCCATGCTCATAAGGTGATTAATATGTGCATGCACGCCCCCATCACTCATTAAACCGATAACATGTACGGTTTTTGTGTGATCTGTAACACTCTTTAGCGCTAAATTTTCCTCTATTTTATCTTCTGCAAAAGCCTTAGAAATCTTGACTAAATCTTGATACAGTACGCGCCCAGCCCCTATACACATATGCCCCACTTCTGAATTACCCATTTGCCCCTCAGGTAAGCCCACACTTAAGCCATGTGTTTTAAGCAAGCTATGAGGGATATTAGCAAACATCCAATCGTAGGTGGGTTTTTTAGCATGGAAGAAAGCATTGCCTTCAGACTCAGGGTTATGCCCGACTCCATCGGTGATGATTAAAAGGGTTTTTTGCATTTTAAAAGACCGGGGATTCTTGCATTAGAATAATGGAATTAGCATCTTTGCTATTTTTAGGGGTTTTTCCTGATGATGGTTGTTTTGTATGGGTGCTATATGAGGATTTGGGTGGAGTATTAGGGTGCGTGCTACTTTTTTGCTTTTTGTGGCTGGGGCGGGGTTTATGGGTAGGGTGGGCTGTATTAAGGGCGATTTTAGGCAGAACTTTAGATTCTGAGCCAATTAGGTTTTCATGGTGATTTTCATGGTGAATTGCTGGTACAGGTTTAGGCGTGGATTTTGTAGAATCCACTACTTCCTCTAAGGTAGGCATCACACTTTGTAGGGTTTTAATTTTAGCCACAATATCTTCATAGTATTCATTAGCTATTTGATCAATGTGTTCGTTCTTTTGCCAGCGTAAACCTCTATAATAGGATTTAATCATGTCTTTTAAATTCCCCTTGTTAATGCGCTTCCAGCTAACCAAAGTGTCTAAAGCCACGCGGGAGGCAAAATTTTGATCTCTAATGAGTAAATCCCCATAAACACCCTGCATAAAACTGGTGTCGCGTTCGTTATAAAGTTTGAGTACATAGGGGAGATAGGCGTGATAGATCCCCGCACTTGGTCCATTAAAATTCACCCGGTACATACCCGCACAGGATTCTTTCCAAGCAATAGCAGCCAATTCATAGCCTAAATTATCCTTTAAACCATAGCGGTAGGCATACACTAAAATCTGTTTTTGCGCGGGGGTGAAGTTGCGCGGATCAACACACTCAGCTAAAGTAGCCTTTTTTGCTAAAAGAACACTAGTAAAACAAAGAGAAACAAATAAAACACCTTTATAAAAAGCACCCACCCTACACTCCCTAACCTCAATTAAGAGTTTTTCATTTTATTTTGATATAATCTTAGCATAAGTAACCCTTGATCAGCATAAAACACAAATAGCGCTATAGAACCACAATAGGAGCTTACTTGAATCAAGCCTTACTCGTTGAAATTCTCTTAGAAGAGATGCCTGCTAAGCCTCTCTTGCAAGAATTTATGCATTTAAAAGACAAATGGCAATCTGTTTTAAAAGAATATGATTTAACAAGCCAGACTAACTTTTATTATACCCCTACACGCCTAGTTTTACACGCCCCAAACTTCCCTGTAGCAACTCCAACCCACACCCAAGAACACTTTGGACCTCCCTTAAATGTGGGTATGGATGGGCATGTTTTAAATGCTATTGGGCAAAATTTTTATCAAAAACTCCACCTAGACCCTACAACAGCTTTACAAATCGCTACAAAGGGAGTAAAAAAGGTTTTATACGCCACCACCACAACACCTAGTAAGCTAACAGCTACCCTTTTAGATACGCTATTACTTAATTTCCTTAAATCTTTAGATTTTGGTAAAAGCATGGCGTGGGGAGATGTGCGCGCGCGTTTTATCCGCCCTATCCACAATATCTGCGTGATTTTTAATAACCAAGCGGTTGATTTAAGCGCGTGCATGCAAACCTTTGCTTGTAGTGATAAACAGGCGACTAAACTTCACTTTGCAAAGAGCTTTGATTGTTTTAAAACCCCCAGTGTTGAGCGTTATTTTAGAGTACTCAAAGAGGGTTTAGTTCTTTTAGACCCTAAAGAGCGGCGCGAAAAAATTCTTACAGAAATCTATCTTTTAGAACAACACCACCAAATAGAAGTACAAATTAATCCGGATTTATTAGAAGAAATTATTGCTATCACTTCCTACCCTACAGCTTTATACGGGCAATTTGATGCTAAATTTTTAAAACTACCTGCTGAGATCATCACCACTTCTATGCAAGAGCACCAACGCTATTTTGCAACTTTTAAAGGAGGTGTTTTAAATAACGGCTTTATTGTGGTGAGTAACACGCCTCTAATCCATGCACAAGATTTTACAGAGATCATTGCGGGTAATGAAAAGGTCTTAAGGGCGCGTTTGAGCGATGCGGTGTTTTTTTATCATAACGATTTGAATAAGCCCTTTAATTTTAAACAATGCGCGCATGCGCTAGATCAGATCGCCTTTATACAAGGTCTTGGTAGTCTGAAAGATAAAATCAAACGAGAACAACAAATTGCGCGCTATTTAGTGCAAAAATTCATGTTAGAGGTAGAAGAAGAGCAAGTATTAGAGGCTTTAAGCCTAGCTAAGATTGATTTATTAAGTGAAGTGGTTTATGAATTTCCAGAATTACAGGGAATAATGGGCTTTTATTATGCTAAACACCATGCTTACCCTCCCGCTATTTGCATAGCTATTAAAGAGCAATACCTACCCGCCGCTGAAAATACGCCCCTACCCACAACTTTACTAGGCGCTTTGGTATCCTTAAGCCATAAACTAGATAGTCTGCTTTCTCTTTTTAGTATTGGAAAAATCCCTACAGGTTCTAAAGACCCCTTTGCCTTGCGCCGTAGCTGTAATGGGGTTTTGCGTATCTGTTTGCAATACCAAATCCCTTTTAATTTAGAAAGCGATCTATTAGCTTTACAAAATCTAGGTTATAAACCCTTTGATGTCAAAATTTTAAGAGATTTCATGTTAGAGCGCTTTATCCATGTTTTATCAACTATCCCTAACTTCCACCCTAATTTATATAAGGCAGTCTTACAAGGTATTGAAACTTTAAATCAAGGAGATTATGAAATCTGCCAAATTGATGCAAAAGTCCGGGCTCTGATAGCCTTTTTTGAAAAAACACAGACAAAAGAATTTGTAGCCGTGTTTAAACGGGTGGCTAACATCACACAAGATTATAAGGATACAAAACCGGTCGATCCAGAGCTCTTTATAGATTCAAGTGAAGTAGAGTTATTCACAGCCTATCATAAGCTAGAAACCACACATTTTACCTCGCTGCAGGATAAAATCCATGCGCTCTTTGCCCTAAAAGAGCCCTTAGAGGTATTTTTTGATCGCGTACTTGTCAATGATACTAACCAGAATATCCAGCAGAACCGTAAGGGGTTGTTATGGTTAGTGTATCGCGCGTTTTTAGGTGTGGCTGAAGCCAAAGCGCTATAGGTCTGCTGTGCGCACTCTTCTTATTTTAGGATTTTTACTAGCATGTTTAAATGCCCGTACCCTCTCCTTAGAAGAGTTTTACAAACGGGTAGAACATAACTCTATGGAGCTTATCCAAAAAAAGGCCACTTTCATTAGCCTTTTAGAGGAACAAAAATCCACTAATTCTTGGGATTTTCCCTATATTTCTAATGAAACCTCTGTTGTTAGAAACTATCAAGGCATTGATGAACCCCAACCCAGAACGCTTTTAATGATCAAACCTAAACTCCCATGGGTGAGTCGTTTGCTAGCTAGAAGTTTGTCTATTAAAAATGTGCAGTACCGCAAGAGTTATGAGTTAAGCCGTAATCTAGCTTTTATTGGGGCTAAAAGGCTGTATCTAAATTACATTTTAAATATTGAAAAATACAATGTCTACTCCCGCAGAGAGCAAATTTTTTTCTCCCAGCTTAATGCTGCTAAAAGCAAAGTTGCAGCAGGGAGCATGTCTAAGAAAGATTATATCAACTTTAAGAATTCTTATTTAGAATCTAAACTAGCTAAGATCAACACAGAAACCCTCATTATCAACCAAGAACGCATGCTAAATACGATGCTAGCCATTGTAGATCCGGTACAACGGGGTTCTGATTTTGGTATCTTTTTAGATAAAAAACATGCGCTAAGGATTTCTGGATTAAAATTTGAATATGTGCATTTGGGCGAACATGCTTTGGAACGGGTGTTACAACGATCGCTTTATGTAGAAATCCTTGATTTAGCCGCTAAAGACTACCGGGTCAATGCTAATTTGGCTAATCGCAATGTTTTCCAAAACTTTGAATTTGGTTTGGGTTCAGAAAGCTATAACTCGGCCACTAACTTATCTATGGAGTTTTATATTCCCTTGCCAGTAACCCCTAAAAATATCCATCTTAAACGCAAATTCATGGCATTAGAGAATGGTACGCGTGCTCAAAATGAAGTCATGAAGCGCAATATCCACATTAATGCCAATGCCTACCTCAACCAATTAGAAACCAAAGAAAAATATATCCGAATCCAAATTGATGCCATTGATAATAAAGCTAAGCTTATGGAAATGGGAAGAGTGGCTTATGAAGCCCAAAAGATCGGTTTGTTTGAATATCTTTTTTATCAAAATGCCTACATGGACGCTTTAATTGCCCTAGCTGAAGCTAGAATAGAATATGTTAATATCACCGCTTTATTAGAAGAAACTTTAGGGGAGACTCTCACGCGCATTGGGAGTGCTTATTGAGAATTTTGGTTTTAGCCTTGTTGCTTTTTGTCTCTCTTAAAGCCTATGATGAAATTGTTTTAACCCAAAAGCAGATTGATAGCTTGGGTATTAAAGTGGTGTCTTTGGATCAAAAATTTGCAACCCGTGGATTGCCCTTTAACGCCTACATTGACTTTAATAACTTTAACCTCAAACACACGGTGATTCAAAGTTTAGGTTTTAATGCAACAGTAACCGCTATTTATAAAAGCGAGGGGGAGTTTGTTAAAAGGGGCGATTTGATTTGTGAGATTAGCTCTATTGATTTAAGCAATCTATACTTTGAGTTACAAAATAACCGCAATAAACTCAAGGTAGCCTTAGATGTGAGTACAAAAGATCGCAGTCTTTATAAACAAGGGGTGATTGCTAAAAGAGAGTATCAAAACAGCCATTTAATGAGTCAAGAAATGAGTTTACGGGTACACCAGTTAGAAACCACCTTTAAAAACTTTGGAATCGATCCAGCAAACCCCTTAGGATCGCATGGTTTTCGCATTATTGCCCGTAATAGCGGGATTCTCTCTATCGCACCCAAAGTTTTAGGCGAAAAGATTTTACCCTTTAGCACTTATATTCGCATTTCAAAAAATAACGATCTAATCGCGCGCATTAAATTATCTGTGAGCCTTGCGCGCTATATCAAAAAGGGGTCTAGGGTTTTTGATGATGCGGGTAATGTTATTGGGGTGATTCAAAGTGTTTCTGTGGTGTTAGATAAAAATTCTAATACCATTTTAGCCATAGCATTTATCAATAAAGGCCATTTCCATGTAGGTGAAATGATTGATGTCTATGTGGAGGGCACTAAGCCTAAAAATTCTTTGTTTATCCCCTCTAGTGCTGTGATTAAAAACAACCAAGATTATTTGGTCTTTGTGCGCACAAAAAAAGGTTTCATGCCCACCGTTATCACCGTGATTGAAGAGCGCAGCCTTAGCTTTGTAGTGAGTGATAAAAATATTAGTCCGGATACAAAGGTGGCTATTGGATCTTTAGTTAGTTTAAAAGGCATTATTAATCATCTTGGAGATGATTGATGTTAGCCTCACTGATTGAGTTTTCTTTAAGACAACGAGTCATTATTATTATTTGCGCTTTTTTACTCCTTCTCTTTGGGTTTTATAGTTTTTTAACCACTCCAGTAGATGCCTTTCCAGACATGGCGCCTACTCAAGTTAAAATTATTCTCAAACTACCGGGTAGTTCGCCTGAGGAAATGGAAAATAATGTGGTGCGGCCCTTAGAGTTAGAACTCTTAGGGTTAAAAGGAGAAAAATCGCTTCGTAGCACCTCTAAATACTCTATCTGTGATATTACAATTGATTTTGATGATAATATGGATATTTATTTAGCCCGTAATATCGTAAGTGAGAAATTAGCCTTAGTGATGCCTGATTTGCCCAGCGAAGTAGAAGGCGGCATAGCTCCCATTGTAACCCCGCTTTCTGATATTTTCATGTTTACCATTGATGGGAATTTACCCGGGGTGGATAAACGACAATTACTAGATTTTGTGATTCGCCCCCTACTGCGCACAATTCCGGGTGTGGCTGATGTGAATTCTATTGGCGGGTTTAGCCGTGCTTTTGTGGTGGTCCCTGATTTAAACGACATGGCAAGACTAGGCATTTCTATTAGTGATTTAGAAAAAACCCTGAAAGCTAATTTAAGCAATAGCGGAGCGGGGCGGGTGGATCGCAATGGAGAAACTTATTTAGTGAAGATTCAAACGATCGCCCTCACACCTGAGGAAATTGGGGATATTACAATCCCAACTGCAACGGGGTTTTTACACATTAAAGATTTTGCTAGAGTGATCACCCAGTATAGAACGCGTCTTGGTTTTGTAACCAAAAATGGGGTTGATGAGACAACAGAGGGGTTAGTGCTTTCATTAAAGGGGAGTAATTCTAGCGCCATTATTAAAGAGGTGCGTAAAAAACTCGAGCAAGACATTAAACCTTTATTACCCGCAGGGGTACACACCCATGTATTTTACGATCGTTCTGAATTCACTCAAAAGGCCATTAACACCGTTACAAAAACCCTCATTGAGGCTATTATTCTTATCATCATCACTTTGTTTTTATTTTTAGGTAATTTTCGCGCTTCTTTAGCCGTAGGTGTTATTTTACCTTTAAGTCTGTCTGTTGCCTTTATTTTAATTAAATACAATGGCATGACTCTTAATTTAATGAGTCTAGGCGGGTTAATTATTGCTATTGGCATGTTAATTGATTCGGCTGTGGTGGTGGTGGAAAATGCCTTTGAAAAATTAGGCCATAATAAAAACACTACAAAATTACATGCAATTTACCGTTCTTCTAAAGAAATTGCCCCCTCAGTGGTGAGTGGGATTGTAATCATCATCGTTTTTTTCATGCCCATTATGTCCTTACAAGGCATTGAGGGTAAAATGTTTGTGCCTTTAGCTAGAGGGATTGTTTTTGCGCTGTTAGGTACTTTAGTATTAGCCATTACTGTAATACCTATCATTAGTTCTATGGTGCTTAAAGTTCAGCCACACAAAGAAACCTTACTCACCCGATTTTTTTATTGGATTTATACCCCAGCTTTACAATTTGCCCTTAAAAACCCTAAAACCATGCTTGTATGTGCTTTAGTCTTTCTTATCTCTAGCCTTTCTCTCTTTCCCTTTATCGGTAAAACTTTCATGCCTACTTTAGACGAGGGGAGTAGTGTATTAAGCATTGAAAGCGTCCCCTCTATTTCTTTAGATCAATCTAAGGATTTAATTCTACGGATTGAAAAAACGATTCGTAAAAATATTAAAGAAGTTAAGGCCATTGTGGCGCGTACCGGTTCAGATGAATTAGGATTAGATTTAGGCGGGCTTAATCAAACCGACATGTTTATTTCTTATATCCCTAAAAGTCAGTGGTCTGTTAAAACCAAGCAAGAATTACTAGATAAAATCCTAGCGTGTTTAGAGGATTATAAGGGGATTAATTTTGCCTTCACCCAGCCTATTGAAATGCGTGTTTCTGAAATGCTCACCGGAGTAAGGGGGGATTTAGCCATTAAAATTTTTGGGGAGAATATAGACAAATTAAACCAATTAAGCGCACAGATTGTAGAAATTATCAAAGGCATTAAAGGTTCTAGCGAAGTTTTCACAACCCTTAATAAAGGCGTGAACTACCTTTATATCACCCCTGATCGGCATGCTATGGCTAATGTCGGTATTAATAGCGATGAATTTTCTAAATTCCTCAAATCAGCTTTAGAGGGGATTATCGTTGAATTTATCCCTACAGGGATTTCGCGTACCCCTGTTATTATTCGCCAAAGAGAAGAAATTGCAACCAATACTGCGCTTATTAAAAGTTTAGAGATGAGCTCTACTCGAGGCGTTGCTGTACCCATTACTTCTATTGCTAGCATCTCTGAAGTTGATGGGCCTGTAGCCATTATACGCGAGGATAGCAAACGCTTAAGCGTGGTTCGTAGCAATGTAATAGGGCGGGATTTAGACGGATTTGTTAAAGAGGTGCAGCAAAAAATTAGTACTAAGATACAACTACCCCCTAATTATTTCATCACTTATGGGGGGCAATTTGAAAACCAAGAAAGAGCTAATAAACGGCTTGCTACCGTGATCCCCTTAAGTATTTTAGTCATTTTTTTCATTCTATTTTTTACTTTTAAAAGTGTGCCTTTATCCTTACTCATTTTGCTTAATATCCCCTTTGCAATCACCGGTGGACTTATCGCTCTTTTTCTTAGCCATGAATATCTCTCTGTACCGGCTAGTGTGGGGTTTATCGCGCTTTTTGGGATTGCGGTTTTAAATGGTGTGGTGATGGTGGGTTATTTTAAAGAACTTCTCAAGCAAGGTAAAAGTATAGAGGAAGTGGTGTTTATGGGAGCTAAGCGGCGTTTACGCCCTGTTTTAATGACGGCTTGTATTGCTGGTTTGGGTTTAATCCCTTTGCTTTTATCCCATGGCGTGGGTTCTGAAGTACAAAAACCCTTAGCCATTGTGGTTTTAGGCGGGCTAGTTACCTCTAGTATTCTCATTCTTTTACTTTTACCGCCCATGTTTATGCTGGTGGCTAAAAAAATCAAGGTAATATAGTGATCTTAGTAGAAATGTATGCGGATTTAAAACTTAAAGATATGATTGTCGATCACCTCTTTGAACATGGCTATGAGGATTTTTATTTCTTTGAGTGTTTTAAATACGCCGCTTCCGCGCTTTTAACAAGTGAAAAAGAACAAGTAAGCGGGCGTAAAGAATATGGCTTATTTAAAATTTTGCTGGAGGAACAAGAGGCTAGCATTTTATTAGAGCAAGTACAACGCCTTTTTAAGGGGGTAACTTTTTATCTACTCCCGCTAACTTCTATCCCTAAATCTGTGCCGTGAAGTGCCCAAATGCTAAAGACATTTTAGGCTTCCTAGGCTGATGTTGCCCGTAGGGAGAGTTTGGTTCTCACTCTGTGTCCCTATAGTAGGGATTTTACAGGGTTGAAAACTCCAACGCGACTCCCTACAGGTCTCACACATCATATCTCCAAAGGCGTAACTTTCGGCACTTCCTGCCGTAGATACGAATGTATGCGGGTATTGTACCACAAAATAGCGGGAATAATGGTTTTATTCCACCCCCTAAAGACGAGTGGGATTTCTGCAAGAGAGTCTTAAACATGTTAAAATGCATTCTTTATATAAGGAACTAGATGGAGATTACGGTTTTTGGAGGAGGGGCTTGGGGGAGGGCCTTAGCATTTGCCCTAGCGCATAAAAACCCCACAAAAATTGTCTCGCGCCGCGATTTGACAACCCTACTTATGCCTTTAAATAAAGGGCTTGTACTCAAAGGGCATGATCCAATTTTGCAGTGTGCAGCACACAAGGGTTTATTAGCCGATCTTTTCGTAGTGGCCATTAGTGTACAGCATCTGCGCGCTTGGTTTGAACAGGCAAATTTACCTTATACGGCTAAGGTTTTAATAGCCTCTAAGGGAATAGAAATTGGGGGGTGTTTTGTAAGCGATATAGCCACACATTTTATTCCTATAGACAATCTATGTTTTCTAGCTGGGCCTAGCTTTGCTAAGGAGATCATGGCAAGTTTGCCATGTGCTCTAGCCATTCACTCTAATAACCCCACTCTAGCCCACACTTTTGCACAACAACTCCCCGCCTTTATACGCTCTTATGTGCAAGATGATATTAGAGGAGGCGAAATTGCTGGGGCTTATAAAAATGTCATTGCTATTGCCGGTGGGGTGTGTGATGGGTTAGAATTAGGGCAAGGGGCTAAGGCCTCTCTTTTATCGCGTGGACTGGTAGAAATGAGTCGCTTTGGGGTGCATTTTGGAGGCAAGCTAGAAACTTTTTTAGGACTCTCAGGGGCTGGGGATTTATTTTTAACCGCTAATTCTTTACTCTCGCGCAATTACCGCGTAGGGCTGGGTTTAGCACAGTATAAGAGTCTAGCTAGCATTGTAGAGGAATTACAAGAAGTGGCTGAGGGGATTAAAACAACAAAGGCCATTGTAGAAATTGCCACCCATGAGAATATCCATGCCCCCATTGCTAAAGAATTAGATTTGCTCTTAGAGGGTAAAAATCCTTTAGAGAGCATGACGGCTCTAATCAAACGCTAAAGGATTTTGATGCTGACCTTTTCAGATATTTTATTAGAACTGCAAAGTTTTTGGCACAAGCAGGGCTGTATTTTATTACAACCTTATGATATTCCCGCAGGCGCAGGGACCTTTCACCCCGCCACTCTTTTAAGAAGTTTAGATAGTAGCCCTTGGAGTGTGGCTTATGTTGCACCTTCTAGGCGGCCTACAGATGGGCGCTATGGGCAAAACCCTAACCGCTTGGGCAGTTATTACCAGTTTCAAGTTCTCATCAAGCCAAGCCCTAAAAATATCCAAGAGATTTATTTACAAAGCCTGCAGGCTTTAGGGATTGATTTTAGTAAACATGATGTGCGTTTTGTTGAAGATAATTGGGAATCACCTACTTTAGGGGCTTGGGGACTGGGTTGGGAGGTGTGGCTAGATGGCATGGAAATTACACAGTTTACCTATTTCCAACAAGTAGGGGGGTTAGCTTGTTATCCAACGCCTATTGAAATTACCTATGGAGTGGAGCGCTTAGCCACTTATATCCAAAAGGTTGATTCTATTTTAGATATTATCTGGACTTTTAAGGATAATAAGCCCCTTTATTATAAAGCCGTGCATTTAGAAAGCGAATATGAATTTAGCCACTACCATTTTACCCATGCTAGCCTAGATTTTCTCACAGAAATGTTTTTAAAAAACCAAGCAGAGGCCAAACATTGCTTAGAGCAAAAATTACCCTTAGTGGCTTATGATTTTGTGATGTTAAGTACGCATTTTTTTAATGTGCTAGATGCTAGAAAAGCCCTATCTGTTGCTAAACGCCAAGAATGTATTTTAAAAATCCGCGAACTAGCTAAGGCCTGCGCTCTTTTATATAAAGAACAAGAACAAGATCGCACTAAACGAGCCTTATGTTAAACCTTAAAGTTTTATACAACTTTTTAAACCAACTTTCCCCCTTTGATTTACAAGAATCTTGGGATAATAGCGGTTTAAATTTGGGTAGCTTTGAGAATAGCTATGAAAATATCGCCATTGCTTTAGAGGCTACCTTAGACATCGCTAGAGAAGTACCGGAAAAAACGATCATTCTAACCCACCACCCTTTATTTTTTAAACCCATTAAAACTTTTAATCCCGCCTTTTATCCTGCCAATATTGCCTCCAAACTCTTAGAAAAATCTTGTGCGCTAGTGGCTATGCACACTAATTTTGATAAAACCCACCTTAACGCCCATTTTGCGCGCATTCTAGGTTTTAACAATCTACATGAGCAGGGTATGGCTTTGATAGGCAGTATTGAGCCCATTTCTTTAGAGACATTGGCCAGTCATATACAAGCCAAATTAAACCTATCTTATTTAGAGTTTGTTAAGGGAAATGATTTAATCACAAAAGTAGCGGTTATATGCGGATCGGGCTGTTCTTATCTGTACCAACTCCAAGAGGCGTTAAATAATTTATGCCTTATTACAGGTGATGTTAAATACCACGATGCCATGTACGCCTTAAGCATGGGCATTAGCCTTTTAAATACCCCGCATTATGAAAGTGAAAAATATTTTGCGCCCCTGTTAGAAAACTTACTACAACCCTATTTGGCACAAACTAAACCAAAGTGTGTTAAACTACTTAACTCAAAAAATCCATTTATTCTTAAGGTTTAACATGAACACCCATTTAGCCCAATTAATCCAAATTTCTCAATTAGATAAAGACATGCAAGCCCTAGAACCTTTGATCAAAGCCAAATGCGCTGATCTGGATAAAACCATTGCTCTTAAGCATAAAAAACAAGCCGAGTTAACTTTGCTAGAAGAGGAAAAGGTAGCTTTGAATTTACAAATCCAAAAGAACGAACAGATGTTACATGAAACCAATATCAAAGTTGATGGTATCCAAAAAAAGATTTCTCAGGTTAAATCTGAACGCGAATTGCGCTCTTTAGGGATTGAAGAAGACATCACTAAGGAAAGAGCCAACCAAGCCAATAAAGAAATTGAACGGCTACAAAATGAAATTGAGCAAAAGAACAAACAACAAGCCATGATTAGCAACGCTTTATTAGAACTAGAACAACAAGTGGGGGATTTAGAAAAAAAGGTAGAGACAGATACCGCAGAACTCAAAGCGCGCCAACAACAAATCTTGCAACAAAAACAAGAATTGACTTTAAAAATGGATCACAAACTCATCGCCTTTTATGAAAGGATTCGCCGCTGGGCGGGTAATACTTGCGTGGTTTCTGTGAAAAAACAAGCTTGCGGTGGGTGTTTTATCCGGATTAATGATCGTACTTATGCAGAGATTTTAAACAGTAGCGATATTCTAACCTGCCCTCACTGCGGGCGGATTTTATATGTGGATTCAAAACAGACTCAAGAATTAGTTAAAATTTCTTAAGGTTTTAGCGTTTTTAAGACGGTGTATCTTAGCTTGCTTGCCTTAGGGCATATTTTAGCTATGCCCTTTTTGGGCTTATTTAGTCTAAAAGATAAATACAAACATTCGCTTAAAGCGCGCTTTTTAGCCAAAGGCCATGCTTTAGATTTTAAGCCTAGTTTGTGGTTTCATGCCTGCTCTTTTGGAGAGATCAAATCTTTAGAGAGGCTTTTGCAACACTTCACAACCACCCCTATTTTACTCACCACAACTACCCAAACCGGCTACGATCTAGCATGTAAAATTGCGAGTAATTACCCTAAAATGCAGGTGCGTTTTTTACTTTTTGAGACTTTGTTGTACTTGTGGCAAAAAGATTTAACCGGTTTAAAAGCCTTAGTGGTTACGGAGGCAGAATTGTGGTATAGCGTATTTGGCTTAGCTAGAAAAGTGGGGGCTAAAACCTTTTTGATTAATGCGCGCATTTCCTCGCATTCTTACAAACGCTACCAACAATTTAAATGGTTTTATGCCCAACTCTTTAAACAAGTTGATTATATCTATGCCCAAAGTCTAACTGATAAAAAACGGCTTAAATCACTAGGGGCGCTGCATATCTCTATTTTTCCCAATCTAAAAATCTTTAATTTACCGCGCCTCTCTAAACACTATACTAAACCTCAAAGTACTCTTTTTTTAGCCGCTAGTACCCACCCTAGTGAAGAAGCTTTGATTTTAAAGGCCTTTTTAGCCCTTAAAGATATGCATTCTAAATTACTCATCGCCCCTAGACACCCTGAACGATTTAAAGAAGTTAAAACACTACTAGAGCATACAACCGGTTTTACTTCTCTATCTAGCGGGCTTAATTGGAATGAGCGCATTGTACTTTTAGATGTTTTAGGGGTTTTAAATGATTTTTATGCTCTAGCAGATGTGGTGATCTTAGGCGGATCTTTTGTGCCACTAGGGGGACATAATCCAATTGAGCCTGCCTTTTTTAAAACTAAGCTTATTACCGGACCCTATATCTTCAACCAAGAAGCCCTTTTTGCCTATGTGCAAAACTACACCAAAATAGAGGCTAAAGACCTAGCCAGCACTCTAGCCACCCATGTGCGTTTAAAACCTAGCTATATCAACACACAAAATCATAGCTTAGAAGAATTAGTAGAAGAGATTCATGCTTGAGGCCTATAAAATCTTAGCTAAAAATCTCAATATTTCTCATAAACAGGCTAAAAAATACATTGACATGGGATTAGTGAGCTTGCAAGGAAAGAGACTAACCCTAGCGCGCCAAAAATTTCCCTTAGAGACGCATTTTCAGCTAAAAGAGTGTTTAAAAACAGATGTACTTTATCAAGATAAAGAACTATTAGTTTTAAATAAAGCCACCCATATAGATAGCTACACCTTAAAAAAGCAGTACAAACCCTATAAACTCTTACACCGCCTAGATAAACCCACTAGTGGCCTTCTTTTACTCGCACAAGCTACATTTTACACAAAAGCTTTGCTTGCTTTTAAAAAAAGAGAGGTTTATAAAGAGTATTTAGCTTTAATAGAGGGGGAGCTTAAAGAGCCAAAAACACTCACACAGCCTTTAAGTGTGCGCACTAATCACATTCACTTTAATAAGGGTTTTGTAAAAACCTTTGTAGATTTAAAAGGCAAACCAGCTATTACACATGTTTATCCAATCTATTACACAAAGCAACAAACGCTTTTAAAGGTTGTGATTGAAACTGGAATCACCCACCAAATTAGAGCACACCTAAGCCATATAGGCCACCCCATTGTAGGCGATGTTATTTATGCAGGATCGCCCAACCCTCATTTTTTTCTACATGCTTATAAATTAGCGCTTTTAGAGCACAACTTTAGCGCCCCCATTCCGCCCCATTTTAAGGAGTTTAATGAGTTATTGGAATGAAATTTACACCCACTTTAGCCCTGTGGCTTTTACTTTCTTTAATATCCCTGTGCATTGGTATGGTTTAGCCTATGTAGGGGCTTTATTATTAGCCCTTACTTTGGCCTTGCGGGCTTTAAAAACAGATCCTAATCGTTTTCCTATTTCAAAGGCTAATTTTGAGAGCTATTTTCTCTATGCAGAATTGGGAGTGATTTTAGGCGCAAGACTGGGTTATATTTTAATCTACGATCCTAATACGCTTTATTATCTTAAATCCCCTTGGCAAATTTTTAACCCTTTTTATGAGGGGGAATTTATTGGCATTAGAGGCATGAGTTATCACGGAGGCTTAATAGGTTTTTTAGTTGCCTCATGGATTTTTAGTAAAGTTAAAAAGCAAAACTTTTTAATCTATTTAGACCTTATTGCGGTGAGTTTACCTTTGGCTTATGTTTTGGGGCGTATTGGTAATTTTTTAAACCAAGAGCTTTTTGGGCGCGTGGTGCCTCCCGGGGATACTTTTGGAAAATCTATAGGCATTGTGGTTAATGGCGCTTTACGCTACCCTAGCCAGCTAATTGAAGCCTTCTTAGAAGGGTTTTGTGTTTTTATTGTGGTGCATTTAGCGCGCTCTTTTACAAAGGTACATGGCATGCTCATGGTGGTTTATGGATTTGCTTATGCGGTTGCGCGCTTTTGTGCTGAATATTACCGTCAACCAGATGCCCAACTAGGTTATTACGCAGGGCATTTAAGCATGGGACAACTTTTAAGTTTTGCTATGGTGCTTGTTTCATCGCTTTTATGGCTCTATATTGCCCGCACCACTCCAACTCTTGCTAAATCTGCTTAATTGCGCTAGAATGCGGGCTTAATCTTAAAATAAGGGTTACATGGAAAGGATTACATGGAACATAGAGAAGATGCCATCATTAGGTTTTCGGTCTCTTTGCAACAAAATCTTTTAGACGAGTTAGATAACCGCATTATTAGAAATGGTTATTCTTCTCGTTCGGAGTTAGTGCGGGATATGATCCGCGAACGGCTGGTAGAAGATAGCTGGTCTAAGGAACAAACATCTGAGGTAAATGGCGGTTTGACGGTGGCTGTGTTGGTGATTATTTATGATCACCACCAACGCGAACTTAACCAAAGAATGATTGATATCCAGCATGAAAGCCATATTAGTATTTTGTGTACTACCCATGTGCATTTAAATGCCAATAATTGCTTAGAGACCATTATTTTAAGAGGCAAACCCGCAGACATCATGCACTTACATTTAGAAATTGGAGGATTAAAGGGCGTGAAATTTTCTAAACTCACTAAAGCCTCTAGTTTTGAGCAAAATACTTAGGTTGGCCTGTGGATATTGCTTTATATGGTGGGAGTTTTGATCCGCCCCATATCGCCCACCTAGAAGTTATTTACCAGACTCTACAAACTTTAAAAGTAGATCGCCTCTTTGTGCTGGTGGCTTATCAAAATCCTTTTAAAAAAAGCCCATGCTTTGCCCCTAATCAACGCTTACTATGGATGCAAGAACTCTTAAAAGATTTAGCTAAAGTACAAGTCCATGATTTTGAAATCAAACAAAAAAGACCCGTGCCTAGTATTGAGAGTGTGCGCTATTTTCATGAAAAATTCACCCCCAACAAACTTTACTTTTTAATCGGTGCGGATAATGTAGCAGGGTTAAGTCTCTGGGAGGGGTATACAGAATTAAAAGAGCTAGTAGAATTTGTCATTATTGAGCGCAAGGGTTATACTTTAAACCCGCCCCCTGATTTTAAGTTCATACCCATGTCCTTAGAACACATCACTTGCCCTATTTCATCTACCAAAATTAGAGAACTATTACACAAACACCAAATCCCACAGCATCTACCCCATATGCTACAAAGCCGCGTATTGCAGACCTTTAAGGAGATCCATGCCTACTAGAATTGCTAGAATTGCTACCCTTTTAGAGGATAAAAAAGCTACAGATATTGTAGTTTTTGATCTATGCGAGCAAAATTACATTACAGATTATGTCATCATCGCTACCGCACTAGTGGGCAAACATGCTCTATCCCTTTTAGATCATTTAAAAACAAGCCTTAAACCTTTGGGTGAAAAGTTTTATGCCATAGATGCTGAAAATGAGGAGTGGATCATTCTTGATTTAGGCGATTTGATCATTCATGTCTTTACAGAGGTGTATCGGAAGCGCTTTGATTTAGAGGGCTTTTTAAAAACCTATAATAATCCCACTTGATACCCACCCTTCTAGCTATTATTGGCCCTAGTGGCAGTGGCAAGAGTGATCTAGCTTTAGAGTTGGCACAAATTTTAGATGCTGAAATTGTATCTTTAGATTCTTTGAGTGTGTATAAAGAGATCAACATTGCAGCAGCCAAACCTAGCTTAGAGGATTTGGCTTGTGTTAAACACTATGGCATTGATATTTTACAAATTGATCAAAAAAACAACGCCCAAGTTTTTAAACAAGAGGTACAAAGGGCTATAGCCACCACAACTAAAAAAAAGCTTTTACTAGTGGGGGGGAGTTCTTTTTATCTAAAAGCACTGATAGATGGGTTAAGCCCTATGCCTAGCTTAAGCAAGCAACAAGAGCAAGAGATTCAAAGACAAATTGCTAAGATAGATCACCCCCATGCCTTTTTAACACGCATTGATTCAGAATACGCCTCCTATGCTAAGGATACTTATCGCATCACACAGGGGCTTAAAATTTATTTAACAACCCATATGCCCCCTAGTGCCTACTTTAAAGCCCATCCTAAAATTCCTTTCAAATACCCAATTAAAGTTTATGGGCTCTGTATGGATAAAACTAAATTACACGCTAATATTGCCAAACGCACTAAGACTATGCTTAATCAGGGTATAGTAGAGGAAATTAAAGGCTTAGTTAATAAATATGGCACTAAACACCAACCTTTTAAGGCTATTGGGCCTAAGGAATGCTTGCAATATCTTAGAGGTGAATTATCCTATCAAGAACTCTATGAGATGATTTATATACATACCTGCCAGCTAGCCAAGCGGCAAATGACTTTTAATCGCTCCCAATTTAAAGAAGTGATCCTTTTAGACAAACAGTCTTTAAAACAAGAAATCCTTAAACGATTAGCCTATTGAATCAGGCGTTGGTTAGTTTTGTGATACATGATTTTTTAATTGTTTCAAATTGCTTAGGTGAAAGACTAATTATCTCTTTAATAATAAACCAAGAAACCCCCTCTATGCAAGGGGGCGTGGTAATAATTCATTAAAGTGGTAGTAGTGAATAGTTGTAGGGAGTAGGGTTTTTTAGGCTAGAGTTTGGGGTGGGGTTTTATGGTTGTAGGCATTAAAAAGAGGGGTGAAAAAGGGGTTTTCTTGTTTTAAACCCAATCCCTACCACCAACAAACGCCCCTCACTATCTTGGTGAAGTGTAGATTGATCAAATGGTATTCATGTAAGCCTTTATTTCTAATAAAGTATTTAACAATTCGTAACTTATACCGTGAAGTACTTAGCTTTAGCCAAGCCATTAAAAGGCATTAGCCAAAAGGTTAGGTGCTTAAAATAGCCGCATTGTAGGCCTTGTTAATTACAACTTGCGCCCTAAAGCCCCTAGCAAGAGTATGCCAAACTAGCGATCGTGCCTTGTTGGCGCGGTGGGTGCTAAGCGCATTTTAAGGCGATTGTCTGTATCCTCCCCCAAGATGAAGTATTTAATAAGGGGAGCACTTGAAACAACCCGAAGACATGACACAAGAGGAGCTAGCAAATCTAATTAGATCTAAGCCAGTTGATCTCTCAAATTTAGAATCTGATCACATTCCCCGTTTAACAAAAAATTCGTTTATCCATCATAAAGGCAAACACGCTGGGGAGTGGAGAGACCAAGCAGAGGAGCGCAAGGTTAGACAATATGTATTAAAGCATATGGGCAACTTTGACATCACTAAAAG
>NZ_CABIKG010000006.1 GCF_902196125.1 Helicobacter suis | reverse complement strand
CCATGATCCAAAAGGCGCAATTGCTCAACTACTAGAGGCTAAAGAGGGACAAGTAGCCGGAGCGTTTTATAGAGAGGATTTAGGCGATATAGATTTGGTATGGGGGGAAATTAGAGATCAAAAGGTAATTTACAAGGTTATGGGCTAAGTAAGATTGTAGAAAAACACCTAAATGACTTTAGCCCATTTGAGGGGAATAATGCTTATGAGAAATTAGGCAATGGGTTAGATCATTTGGTGAAAAACGGGGAGCTTATTAGCGAGCATGGGATAAATACGATTATTGGTAAATATAACCAACAAACTTACAGAATAGGGCTATCTAAAGGGTGGAATGCTCAAGGTGATAATCATTGGATCATTACAGCTTACAAGTTAGAAAAGTCGCCCGATTCAGATTTCCTACCAAGTAATCGGATTACTAAGGGTGATGGGACTAATCTACACCCTAACGACCGGGTAGATACTACAGATAAACCGCTTAATAGTGATTTAAACACCACGTCTAAACCCGAATACGCTAAAACTTTAGAGGAACAATTAAGAGAACACCTATTCACAAATAGCGATGTGTGGACGCCTAAGTACCACACAAAGGGGTTTGAAAGACTACTTGATATTCTTATTTTTCCATACCACAAGCCCCGCAGAATAGAATTAAAATATCAAGAAGTGCTAAACTTCTTGAAAAAGCAAAAGGAAGCAAAACACTACTATACACAAGTAAAGAGTATCAAAGAAATTTTAGAAACACCACACATTCTTATACACAATGAAAACGGCTATATATTCCTAAGAGAGAATATCCCCGATCAAGAATTAGCAGGTGAGAAACACAGCTACTCTTTTATAAATCTTAATGGTGAGCGTGATAAGCCAATCAAGCTAATCAAAACAGGCATTACAGATTTTTCAGCTGTAAAAAAAGCAATAGAGAATAAAAACCACTCATTGATATATTTAAACGCTAAAGCGCCTAAACAAACAAAATTACTAAAAGAGTTTAGAAAATAACACCCACCCCCCTAACCCTTCCCCTAACCACTTTGTTACTCACCGCCTGCACCCCCCCATATAGTCTATCAAAAGGTTTATATCCCTACTAAATGCCAAATCACAAAACCAGAAAGAGCACCCGCGCATTTAGATTTCAGTTGTTGATCTACACAGAGCGAAGATTAGGCGTGGTTTTGGAGTGGGTGATTTAACCAATTAGATTTTGCGCGCAATTAAGAGTCCAAAATTAACCCATTTAAAGAGAACTTCTACAGTTTTAAAGCCAGCCTGCTCAAGCAAGGCTATGTTTTCTTGCAAGCTGTAGGGTACAAGTACATTTTCTAGGGCTTCGCGTTTAAAGCTAATTTCATTGAGGCTATAACCTTGCGCTTGTTTATAAAGGTAGTACAGCGCGATCATTTGTTTATCTAAGATGCGATCTAAACTCATCATCTTTTCAGCCACTACAACCACGCCCCCGGGTTTGAGGTTTTCAAAAATACGACTCATTAAGTTCTGGCGCTGCAAGGGTCTAATAAATTGTAAAGTATAAAGTAGCGCTATTGCCCCCGCTTCCTTTAAATTTGTCTGCAAAATATCCTCACAGCGCCAAGAGATGCAAAAATGCATGCATTTTTCTTGGGCCTTTTTAAGCATGGCCTGTGCGTTGTCCACACCTACTAAGGGGGTTTGTGGGTCCACTTTAGGCGCAAGGGTGGCTAAAAAATTACCCGTAGCACAGCCTAGATCGTAAACAGCCCCGTTTAAATCTTGGGCTACAAAGTGGCTGGCTAGTTTAAGGGTTTCTTCATAATAGGGGATAGAGCGCTCTAACATGTCATCAAAGATAGAGGCCACCTCTGCATCAAATTCAAAGCGCTTAGGTAGAGCGGTGCTAAAAAGGGTATCTTTCAAAGTTTAGCTAAACCAAAAACAGGGGAGCTAGGGCTTGCATAGGCTTTTTTAGGGATACGGCCCGCTAAATAACTTTTACGCCCAGCCAGTACAGCATATTTCATGCTCTCAGCCATTAAAACCGGATTTTGGGCTAGTGCAATAGCTGAGTTAGTTAATACCCCATCAGCTCCAAGTTCCATAGCAATGCTTGCATCTGAGGCACAGCCCACCCCCGCATCAACAATTACAGGTACGCTAACGGCCTCTTTAATAAAACCGATGTTATAGCGATTTTGTATCCCTAAACCACTTCCAATAGGCGAGGCTAAAGGCATGATCGCACTAGCACCGGCTATCTCTAATTTCTTAGCCATGATTGGATCATCATTGGTATAAGCCAGCACACAAAAACCCTCTTTGGCTAGAATTTCACAGGCGCTTAAAGTTTCAACCACATCAGGGTAAAGCGTTCTCTCATCGCCAATAATTTCAAGCTTAATAAAACTGATGCCTGTAGCTTCTTTAACAAGGCGAAAAAGGGCAAGAGCCTCTTTAGCGCTGTGGCAACCAGCAGAATTAGGTAAAAAGCTAATGTTAGTGTCTTTGAAAGTGTCTAATAAATTCTCACTACTTGAATCGGTGATATTAACCCGTCTAACTGCCACAGTTAGCATTTCTGCCCCGCTAGCTAAAGTGGCCTCTTTAGTGGTGGCAAAGTCTTTATACTTGCCACTGCCCACAATGAGGCGAGAGTAAAAGGTTTTAGAACCGATGATGAGCGGATCGTGCATCACTAGGCTTTCTTATGTACAATTTGATTAATGTAATAATCTACAGAACCCATTCCCTCTTTTTTAGCCCATTCTAAACACTGAGAAACAAAAGCCCAGTTAACATGGTGGTAGAATTTATCCAGATAAACCGGGCGGGCGTTTTTATGATCAATGTAGTAGGCATGTTCCCATACATCTACGACCAGTAAAGGGACTTTTTTATCCGTTACTGGGGTGTTAGCGTTGCTGGTTTGTACAATTTCAACCTTGCCATTAGTAGGGTTATAAACCGCCCAGTTCCAACCAGAGCCAAAAAGAGTGGTCGCGCTTTTAATAAAGGCTTCTTTAAAGGCTTCTAAAGAGCCATAATCATGTTCTAACGCGCTTTTAAGTTCATCTGTCATTTCTGTAGCTTTAGGGCTTAAGCAATCCCAGTAAAAATCGTGGTTGTAGATTTGGGCTGCGTTGTTAAAGACGCCTCCGCTAGCCTTATTAATGATGCTAAAGAGATCGCTATCTTTAAATTCCCCCTCTTTAGTGAGGTTGTTAAGGTTATTGACATAGCCTTGATGGTGTTTGCCATGGTGGAAATCAAAGGCCACAGGGCTTAAAAAATCTCCCATGCTATCCTTGCTGTAGGGCAAATCTCTTAAAACAAACATGCATACTCCTTATTCAAAAATGGAAAGTTATTATAATCACTTTAGCTACATTTTTGATAAATAGGATCAAGACTCTAAAAGCTTATCAAGTAAAAGAGAAGTTTGTTCTTGAAAAATTAAAATAGGGTCTTTAAGAGTGGAATTTAAATAATCAATGTAGGGCTTACTGGTTTGGTAGTAAGAGCGAGCATCAGGCATGTTAATAGCAATCTGATAATCTAGTTTATGGGTGCTAAGATAGTGCTGGTTGAGTAATAAATCATTGATCATGCCTAATTTACTCGGACTAATAAGCAAAATCTTAGACCGTAAAGTAAGGGCTAAATCAATGATTTTTACCTTTTCATCTAAGGGCACTAATAACCCCCCCACTCCCTCAACAATTAAAAGATCGCAACGCTCTTGTAAAGCTTTTAATTTCTTTTCAATCTGTTTAAAATCAATGGGTGGGAGGTGTGGCTCAAAGCGCGCGGCCACAAAAGGGCTAGCTGGTAAAACATAGCGATAAAAACTAATATCCTCCATGCGCAAATTTTCATCTACTTGGAGATTTTCCTCCAAAAATAACCCTCCATCTCCTAAATCCCCTTGTTGCACGCCGCTTTCAATAGGCTTTGCTAAAAGTGTTTTAATCCCCTTTTCATTATAAAGCTTAGCCATTTGCCTAGCTAGAGTTGTTTTTCCCACTCCCGTATTAGTTGCGCTCACAAAAATAGAACGATACATGGCTTAATCCTTGCAGTGGTGTAGGCATTATTATAAACCACGAACTCCAATAACGATACTTTTAAGTTTAACTTTTTTATAATTAACGCGCATAAAATGCTGTAAGGATTGGCCATGCTTAGAGTGCTTTTTGGAATCAGCGATACACAGGAGTGTAGAAGCGGTGTAGATGCGGCGATTAGATTATTTTCTAGAATCAAGGGCGTGCACTTTACGCTAGTGCATGTAAGTCCAGAGGTGTTAATTTATCCGGAGAGTGGAATCATGAACTATAGCCAAACAGAAGTCGTAGCCAATGAGCAATCTAGTAAACTCATTGAGGAATTTACTCAACTCTTTACCCAACAACAAATTGCTTGTGAGGCGGTTTTAAAAATGGGCAATCCGGTAGATGTGGTGTTAGAAATGGCCCCTAGTTTTGATCTCTTAGTGATTGGGGCTAGCGAATCTTCCATGTTTTATAAGCTTTTTGGATCGCACCAGAATAGTTTTATTGATAATTCGCCCATTCCTGTTTTGGTGGCCAAGTAATGCCACCCATTACAACTAGACTTAATCGTCTGCTTAATGCGGCTTTAGCTTTGGCTACTAAGTTATCCCATCGCTACATCACCCCCGAACATGTCCTTTTTATCATGCTTAATGACAAAGAGATACAGGGGTTTTTAAGGCATTTAGATATTGACATCACAGAAGCCAAACAATTAGCCCAAAATTATCTAGTTGAGCATGTTTCTACTTATGAAAATGCTTTAGAAGGGCATGGCAAGATTCCAACTAATGATGAACAACTTGCTAAGCTTTTTCAGAGTCTAAGCCGTTATGCTAAAGAAATGCCTTACAAGGTTTTAGATGTACAAGATTTGCTTTGGCTTATGGTAGAAAAAATCCCATGCTATGCCACCGATATTATTAAATCTTACGGGGTAGATGGCCCTAAAGTTTTAGAACAACCCCCCCTTGCCTTTTCCAAAGAAAAAACCTCTGCGCTTAAAAAATTTGCTAGAAATTTAAATGCCTTAGCCGCAGATCACGCTATTGATCCGGTATCTCACCGCGATGCAGAAATCCAAAAGGTAATTGAGGTTTTAGGTCGGCGTAAAAAAAATAATCCCCTATTGGTGGGTGAACCCGGTGTGGGAAAAACCGCTATTGCTGAAGGGTTAGCTCTTAAGATTGTGGAGCGCGATGTACCTAAATTTTTATACGATTATCGTATTTATGCGCTAGATTTAAGTGGCATGGTGGCTGGGACAAAATACCGCGGGGAATTTGAAAAGCGCCTTAAAAAAACCCTAAAAGAATTACAGAAGAATCCTAAAAACATTCTTTTTATTGATGAAATCCACACGGTTTTAGGCTCTGGGGCATCTAGTGCTGGATCGCTAGATGGGGCTAATATTTTAAAGCCCATGCTAGCTGATGGGAGTTTAAGTTGCATTGGAGCGACTACCTTTGATGAATTTAGAGCGGTGTTTGAAAAAGACAAAGCCTTTTGCCGCCGTTTTAGTAAGATTGATATTTTAGAGCCCTCCAAACAAGATTGTTACGCTATTTTAGGGGATCTCTCTGGCCATTATGAAAAACACCACAAGGTACACTACACCAAAGAGGCGCTAAAGGCATGTGTGGATCTTTCTGTGCGTTATTTGCATGAAAATTTTCTCCCGGATAAGGCCATTGATTTAATGGACATGGCAGGCTCTTTTAAAAAGATTTATGCCCCGGGTAGTAATACCCCCACTATCTCTAAAAATGATATTGAAAATGTGCTTTCTTTTAAAATTGACATTCCAAAATCTCATATCAGCCTTGAGAAGAAAAACCATTTGAAAAACCTAGAAGAACAGCTTAAAAAAGAAGTTTTTGCCCAAGATATAGCCATTTCTAAACTAGTTAGTGCTATTAAAATCCATGCCTCCGGCCTAATTGCTACCAAAAAACCTGTGGCTAGCTTTTTATTTGTAGGGCCTAGTGGGGTGGGTAAAACAGAATTAGCCAAAGCCCTAGCTAAGCACATGCATTTGCATTTAGAGCGCTTTGACATGAGTGAATATAAAGAAGCGCATAGCATTTCTAAACTCATTGGCGCGCCTTCGGGTTATGTGGGTTTTGAGCAAGGCGGGCTTTTGATCAATGCGATTAGAAAACACCCCCGTTGTGTGCTTTTACTTGATGAAATTGAAAAGGCCCACTTTAATATTTATGATTTACTCTTGCAAATTACAGATAATGCTAGCCTCACGGATAATAGCGGCAAAAAGGGAGATTTTAGCCATGCTATTTTAATTTTAACTTCCAATGCAGGCAGTGATGCACTAGGGCAAATGGGCTTTTTAGAAGATCGCACCCACAAATACCAAAAAGCTCTTAAAGAATTACTCAGTCCAGAGTTGCGCTCCAGATTAGATGCCATTTTAACCTTTAACCCCCTTAGTTTAGAGAATTTAGAAAGCATTGTGCAAAAAGAATGTAAAAAATTAGAGGCGCTTTTAGCCCCTAGAAATGTCAGTTTGTCTTTAGAAAAACAGGCTGTCACCCACTTAGCTAACTTGTGTTTAAAAGACCCATTGGGTGCCCGGGTGGTGGAAAAATTAGTACACACCCATATTAAAGTTCCGCTTAGCGATGCGATTTTATTTGGCGAACTCAAAGAGGGAGGGAGTGCTAAGGTTATCTTGCGCAACCAAAATATCCAAGTTGTATCCACCCCTGCTTCACGCAAGGTTCGCAAAAAGATCACCCCAACACCTTAAGGAAAGGGATGGTAGAAGTCTTGTATAGCAAAATCCACCGCGCCGTGGTTACAGATGCTAATCTTAACTATCAAGGGTCTATTACCATTGGCAAGCGCTTGGTGGAGCTAGCTAAATTAGCCCCTTGGATGAAAGTAGATGTACTCAATGTCAATAATGGGGCGCGCTTTAGTACCTATGTGATTGTTGGGGAAAAGGATTATGAAGTTTGTATCAATGGAGCGGCTAGCCGTTTGGTTCAAATAGAGGATTTAGTGATCATCATTGCCTATATTTCTATCCCTTTTGAGCGCCTTAACACCCACAAGCCCCATATTGTGTATCTCGGGGCTAATAATATCCCTAAGGAAAATCCATGTTAGATTTTAGCCAGTTTGGCGGACTTCTCTCTAGTTTACAAGAACAGATTAAAGACATGGAGGAGAAGAATAAAAATACAGAATTTAGCGCCAAAAGCGGGGGAGGGCTTGTAAAAGTTAAACTTAATGGAGCGGGTGAATTATTAGATATTCAGATTGATGATAGCCTATTAGAGGATAAAGAGGCCTTGCAGATTTATCTGATGAGCGCGATTAATGAGGCGTATAAAAATATGGAAGAGGGGCGCAAAAACGCAACTTTTGGTATGCTAGGCGGTTTAAACCCCTTTGCTAAGTAAGTATTTTTTCTTATTCCTATGGGCTAGTTCTCTTTATGCCTATAATTTCTCTCATTGTAAAGAATACTATAAACTAGCTAGCCGTCCGGGTAGTGTGTCTTTATTCTGGGAGGGAAAACAAGTGGCCTTTGTACATGGCAGTGTACCAAAAGGGGTTAAAATTCTTAAAGCCGATCCCTTTGTTGGTTTTTATCTCATTAAAGCCCCCCCTACTAAATTTGCCTACAATCTCTTAGATATTAATGAGCAAGCTTATAAACACCCACTAGCTAGTATAGGGGGCAATGATGCAAGACCCGGGAGTATCCTAGCGCGCCAACGGGGTTTTTTAACCTATGCTAGATTTTCTGCTCCCATGCCAGCTAATGCTGTGGTGAGTAATATCTGCTATCAAATTTATGGAATAGGGGTGGGGAATAGAGAAAACGCTTTTATAGAGAGTGGCTATATCAAACGCTTTTTATCCCAAAATAGCCCTTATTATGGAGATATTGGCGTGCGGGTAAAAGAGCAAGGGGGGGTTATGGTGGAGAGTGTGGATCCTTTTTTTACTAATAACCCTTTTTTAGAAAAAGATGTGATCATAAAAATTAATAACCAGCCTATCACTAGTACCGGCCATTTTGAATGGCTAGTGAGTAATCTTCCCTTTAAACGGGTAATTAGCGTTCAAATCCGCCGCAAGGGGCGCTTACAAACCCTAGCTGTACAAGTAGATAAACGCTATGGGGGCTTTTTACTCCCGGATAGCTTTTTAGAGCGTTTTGTTAAAATTAATGAGCATTTTGTGATCACGGCTCTACATAAAAACAGACCACAAGCCCTTAAAAATTTACATCTAGGCGATCAAATCCTTTGGATCAACCGCAAACCCATCGCCGCCTCTAGCGCTAATTTCACCCAAAAACTACGCGCTTTGCGCCAAGCTTTTAGCCATGCCTACATGCAAGGGCGGATTGAAATGTTGGTTTTAAGAAAGGGTTTTGAATTCTATGTCCGCCTCTAAATTACGCGCTTATGAAAATCTTTGCCAAGACTTTGAGGCGTATTTAAGACATGCAAAACCTAAGCTAAAAAGTTTTCACCCCACTTTTGAACAAGCCTTTTGGGAAATGCTTTTAAATGGGGGCAAGCGTTTTAGACCAAAATTACTTTTAGCGGTGCTTAGTTCTTTTATGCGTTCTCATCTGATGATTAAAAACGCCTTCCCTATCGCCCTAGCTTTAGAGGTTTTACACACCTATTCGCTTATCCATGACGATTTACCCTGTATGGATAATGCACCCTTACGCCGCCACCACCCCACCTTACATGTAAGCTATGGTATAACGGTAGCAACTTTAGTAGGCGATGGGCTTAATACTTATGCCTTTGAACTTCTCTCTAGCGCAAAATTGCCAAGTACGCTAAAAATCTCTTTAATCAACACTTTAGCCCATTGTGGCGGGGTTTTTGGTATGGTTCTAGGTCAGGCTATAGATTGTTATTTTGAGCATAAAGCCCTTGTAAGAGAACAACTAGAAACACTACACACCCTAAAAACGGCTAAACTCATTGCCGCTAGTCTTAAAATGGGCGCGCTTATTGCTAAAAAATACGCTTACACACCCGCTAATTTACCCACCACTCTTTTTAATTTTGGGCTTAAACTTGGGCTATTTTTTCAAGTACGCGATGACATCATTGATCGCACAAAAAGCCCTGAAGAATCGGGTAAAAGCACCCAACTAGATACTTTTAAAAATAATTATGTCAATTTATTAGGGCTTAAAGGGGCACAAGATTATCTTAAAACTTTACAAACAGAATTAAAGATCACCCTTAATACTCTTCCACCTTTGCTAGCATTGCATTTACAAACCCTTTTAGAGAGCTTAGCATGAAACCTCTTGTTTTACTTACCAACGATGATGGGTATGAAGCTAGGGGGCTTTTAGCATTAAAAGATGCCTTAGAAGAAGTGGCAGAAGTGATGGTGGTTGCCCCTAAAAATGAAAAATCTGCCTGCGGGCATGGAATCACCACTATGTTACCTTTGCGCATGGAACAAGTAGGGCCGCAGTATTACCGGGTAGATGATGGCACACCTAGTGATTGTGTTTGTTTAGCCCTTTTTTTAAGCAAACGCCCCTTTGATTTAGTTATCTCAGGGATTAACCATGGCTCTAATATGGGCGAAGATGTACTTTATTCAGGCACTGTAGCTGGAGCCATTGAGGGTACAATTCATAATATCCCCTCTATTGCTATTTCACAATACATCAAAGATTATAAACACTTTTCAACCCATGACTTTGCTCTAGCCAAACAGATAGCCTGTAAACTTTTACACCTTTGTCTCACACAAGGTTTTCCCTTTAAAGAGCGTAAATTTCTCAATGTGAATATCCCCTACATACAGCCCACAGAGTGCAAGGGGATTAAAATCACCCAAAAAGGAATGCGGCTTTATAAAAACAATATCCATTCTAAGCAAGATCCAAAGGGCAGACAATATTGTTGGTTAGGGCCTAATTCTTTATACTGGGAAGAGCGCGATCAAGTACTCTTGAATGATTTTAAAGCCATTGAACAAAACTATGTTTCTATCACCCCTATTACGCTTAACATGACTAGCTATGCAGATATAAAGACTTTAGAAGGCTGGATTTGATGTATTTATCCATAACCCTAGCACACATGCTAAAACTTATAGTAAAATGGGGGTTATGAAACTCGCTTCACGCCTTTTATTATTGTTATTGCCCTTGCTTGGCTTTAGCGGTTGTCATCGCTTAAATATGGGCTATTTTTCAGAGGTACGGGGGGGCTATATTTTCAATGTCAGCGCGCCTATAGTGGTGGTTTATAGCCCGCAAGATATGATTAGCTCCTTTTATTTGCCCCTAATTATCTATAATTTACAACAAATGGGGTTTTATAATGTTTTTTCCATGCAAGAATACCCGGCTAGTAGGGCTAAAAATGTGATCTATGTCCATGTGGTGCGCAATATCTCTGCTTTGCCTGTTTATGCTTACCACTATACCCTAATTGATCGCGCTAGACCTGATCGCTGTTATTGGCATGGAGGGCAGTTTTATTGTAGCCAAGTGCCCACGGATTACTATGCGATCAATGGTTTTTCTACTTATAGCAAAATGTTAGTGGGATCGCATTTTATTTTAGATTGGTGGGATAATATCCTAAATAAACGGGTGCTTTACATTGATGGGAGTGTAACTGGCAATACTTGCGGGTATAATAGACTTTATGAAGATCTTATCCAAGATACAATTTGGCGCATTGATTTTACCCGCTCTGAGCACTACCGCTACTACCAAAAACTCCCCCTTTATCAACCCTGTTACAAGCGCTAATGCAAATCCGTAGACTCTTCTCTTTTTGTGCTAGCCATATTGTGAGGAATTGTACCTCTAGGCGCTGTGCAACCAGCATTCATGGGCACAATTACCAAGTAGAAGTTTTTGTACAGGCGCATAAACTTGATAGGGCGGGCATGGCTTTAGATTTTGGGATTTTTAAAAATGAGATCGCTAGCTTTATTGATGCCTTTGATCACGCCCACCACTTTTGGAATCAAGAGCCTTTAGACTTTCAAGAATCAATTAAGCAAATGAGTAAGCGCTATGTTAAGCTTAGCTTTAATCCTAGTGCGGAAAATTACGCCTTAATGTTTCACTTCTTTTTAGACGCGCTTTTACAGGCCACAGAATTACACAATGAGGAATCCGTGTGTATTTGCTCTGTGCGAGTCCATGAAACTGATTATGGCTATGCCCAGAGCTTTCAAGAGGATTTAAAAAACCCCCATTTAATGCGCTTTATTTCCCTAGAGAGTGTAGAATTTTCCGAAGGGATTTTAGAGCAAATGGCTAACCCGCATTTACTTAGTCAGCTTAAAGATTATTATAAAAATATAGCAAATCCAGCGTCTAAAAAGCCCTTTTCAAGTCCTCTTCCTTTGGAGCAAATATGTCCCTCCCGCTAGTAGAAACCTTTTATAGTTTACAAGGCGAGGGTTCTTGTGTAGGCCAACCTAGTATCTTTATCCGTTTGGGGGGCTGTAATTTTAAATGTGTGGGGTTTGGAATAAAGAGTGTTATTGATTCAAAAGAAGTAGTGGGCTGTGATAGCGCTTATGCGGTCTATCCTAATGCGCAGTGGAGTTATCTTAAAAGTAGCCAAGAACTTTTAGCGCGTTTAGAACCTCTCATGCAAACTTTTACATTGCCCCATATCGTACTTACCGGTGGCGAACCTAGTCTACACTTTAATAACCCCATTTTATTAGAAACATTACAAGTTTTACACACAAAAGGGTACACCATTTGGGTAGAGAGTAATGGGAGTGTACTTTTTGAGTTTAAAGCGCCTTTACATGCTTTGCATTTTACGCTAAGCCCTAAACTTGGCTTTGTACAAACTTTTAAAGATTACTCTAAACCTTTACAAAATATTTTAGATCACGCTAAAGAGATCGTGTTTAAATTTGTAGTAAAACCCCCTTTTGAAGTTTGTATTGCCCAAATTAAAGCGCTCTTAAAACCCCTATGTTTTAAAAAATCGCCCCCTATTTATCTGATGCCCTTAGGCGTGCAGGCACAAGAAATTTTAGAAGGGTTAAAAAACCTCGCCCCCCTGTGTTTACAACATGGTTATCTTTTAAGCCAACGCTTACATATTTTACTTTGGGGCAACAAGCCGGGTGTTTGATGTTGGAGGCATTTCGTACTTATATTCAAACCATTAGCCAAGAGGATGGCAAACACCAATTTAGCTTAGATAGTGTTTTAGAAATGGGGCAGGGGTGGCAAGCTATAGAATTATTGCGCGATGCGCTCAATGCGCAAAAACAAATCATTATCGGGGGGGATTATGATTGTGATGGAATGAGCGGGACGGCTTTAGTACTCTACTTCTTTAAAGAGGTTTTGCACTACCCACGCATTAACTACATTATTCCGCAGAGAAATACCGATTGTTATGGCATGAGTGTAGAGCTTTTAGAGGAATATGAAAACAAACACCGTTTAGTGCGTACACATTACAAAGAGGGGCTACAAAGCGGGGGGGCTTCTCTTGATCTTAATAACAGCCTTTTTATCACCATTGATAATGGCGCAACAATCCCTGACTCTGTCTGTGATTTTTTACACGCTAGAAACACCAAACTTATTTTAAGCGATCACCACCACTTTTTAGAAGATCATATCCCTAAATGTGATGCCTTTATCCACCCTCTTTTAAGTGATAACCACCCCTTTAAGGGCATTAGCGGGGCTTGTGTGGGGTATTTATTCATGCTTGCTTATGCCAAACAATATAAAATCAAAATGCGCCTAGATCACCTCCAGTACATGCAGGTTTTAGCAGGGATTTCTACTATAGGCGATATGATGGATGTAAGCGCGCCTTATAACCGCCAACTTTTAAAGCGCATGGATAAAACCCTTAAAACCCACATGCCCGCCTCTTTACAGGCAATCTACAATGCCCAGAAGTATAAAAACCCTTATAGACTTTCTACTCTGGCTTGGGATATAATTCCTTTAATCAACGCTGTAGGGCGCTTTGATGGAATTTCTGGGTTTTGTCATTGTAATTTAGTAGTCGATCTTCTAGCCACACAACAGGCTAACCCTGCTTATGCTGCACTTCTAGTACTAACCAATGAAAAGCGTAAAATCTGCGTCCAATCGCTTAAAAAAAGCCTAGAAACCACGCAAAAAAATAAGCTAATTTATGCGGGTGGGGAAGTCCCACGCGGGGTTTTAGGGGTTTTAGCCAACCAGCTTTTAGAAAACAAGGGGGTTTGTATTGCGCTATGTTGGCGCTATCAAGGAGAAAGTGTAGAGGTATCTTTACGGGCTAAAGAGGGGGATTTGATCGTACTTTTCACGCGTTTTAAAGAAATGGGGATAGAGGTTTTAGGCGGGGGGCATAAACAGGCTTGCGGAATGGTTTTTAATAACAATGCAGATTTTAACAGGGCTTTAGAATATCTAGGAGGTTTAGATGCTCTTTAAAGTACCCCAGTTAGCCATTTTCCAAGATTCTGAATTTCTTGCCCTTTATCAAGAAGGCGAGCCTTATGGGGTGGGCAATCCTGTACCTCTTTTTGAAGTCTGCGCGAGACTAAAAAGCTGGCGCTATTTAGGCCAAGATCAAAAACACATTAGTTTTATTTTAGAGGATAAAAGCGGGGTTTTGCTATGCAAGTGGTGGTTTTATGCTAAAGAGCTTTCTTTAAAAAATGGGGAGGAACTATGCGTAGTTGGGGAGTATGATACTTTAGAAAAAGCGTTAAAATGTGTGCGTTTTTAAGCATACAAATAGGGTTAGCCGTGTTTACAATGGGTCGTTATAATTTTGTTTAGTTTAAAAGCGGGAGGTTTTTATGATTAAGGGTTTTGCTATGCTAAGTATTGGAAAAGTAGATATTATTGAAAAAGAATACTTAGAAACGGTGATGCCAGAGCGCAAAAAATTAGAATGTGGCCCCCTAGATGCGCTGGTGCGCCCGATTGCAGTTGCGCCCTGTACTTCAGATTTACACACCTGTTATGAAGGCGGCATTGGGGAGCGCCATAACATGTTTTTAGGGCATGAAGGTGTGGGCGAAGTGCTAGAGGTGGGGCATTTAGTTAGAGATTTTAAAGAGGGTGATAAGGTGATCATTCCAGCAATCACACCCAACTGGGGTTCTTTAGGGGCTCAAAGGGGTTATCCCCAACATGAAAACGCCCCGCTTTCAGGGTGGAAATTTTCTAATTTTAAAGACGGTGTGTTTGCTGAAAAGATTCATATCAACGATGCCGATGCAAACTTAGGGCATTTACCAGAAGGGGTAGAGGCTATTGATGCGGTGATGTTAAGTGATATGGTAACTACAGGGTTTCATTGCGCTGAAGAGGCAAAGATTATGCCCGGGGATAGAGTAGCGGTAATTGGGCTGGGTCCAGTAGGGTTAATGGCACTAGCAGGGGCAAATTTAATGGGAGCGAGTGAAATTTATGCAATAGATTGTGTACCTTTTCGCTATGAAGTGGCGCATAAACATTACGGCGCAACCCATTTTATTGACTTTACAAAAGCCCCTTTACAAGAGCAAATTTTAGAAATTACAAAGGGCGTAGGGGCAGATAAGGTGTTAATCGCAGGAGGAGGGGTGGATATTTTAAGCGATGCATGCGCATGTGTGGTGGGCGGGGGTATTATTTCTAATGTTAATTATTTTGGGAGCGGGGATTATTTACGCCTCTCTCGTTTAAACTGGAATGTAGGCATGGGGCATAAAACCATTAAGGGCAGTTTAACTCCCGGGGGGCGCTATCGCATGGAAAAACTCGCACGGCTTTTACAAACACAAAAATTAGATGTTAAGCCCATTATCACGCATAAATTAGAGGGCAAATTTGAGGCTATCGCCCAAGCTCTAGCATGGATGAAAGATAAGCCCAAAAATTTTATTAAACCTGTTGTGAATCTTAAATGGTAAAGGTACTTATTTTAGGGGCGGGGTATGCATCGCTAGCATTTATTAAGGCTTTGCCCAAGAGGCTTTTAAAAACTTGTCATTTTACACTTATTTCTCAAAGCCCTGTGCATTACTTTAGCGTGCTTTTGCATGAGGTGCTAGCAGGGATTAAGGGGCAATACACTTTAGAGCTTAGCGCCATTCTTCCCCCTGAGGTGGAGTTTATCCAAGATTGTGTTTTGCAAATCCAAGAGGGAAAAGTGCTAGGAGAGCGCGCTAGTTATACCTATGATAAACTAATTGTAGGGCTAGGTTTTCATAGCGATAGTTTTAAAATACCGGGCGTAGAATCACACGCCCATAGCCTAGTTAATTTAATAGGCGCACAGGCCACACACCAAGCTCTACTCCAAGCGATTAAAACTTGTGATCAAGCGCGCCCTTTTTCTTTGGTGGTGTGTGGGGGGGGATTTAGCGGCATAGAACTTTTAGGCGCGCTAAGCCACACACTCCCTAATTTATGCGCTTCTCAACCCTTCAAACTCACCTGTATAGAGGCTTTGCCCGGTATTTTACCCATGTTTAAAGCTAAGTTAGTACAAAAGGGAGTGGCTTATTTGCAGCATTTAGGCGTAGAGTTAGAAGTGGGGGCTAGGATTTTAGAGTGCCGGCATGATTGCGTGGTTGTGGAGCAAAACCATATAAAAAGAGAAATTAAAGCAGATTTTATTATTTGGACTTGTGGGGTGCGGGGAAATTTAGTGATAGAAAATTCTTCTCTTTTTAAAAGTGTGCGTAGCAGGGTGGAGGTCAATAGCTTTTTACAACCTTTAGGATTAGAGGATCGAGGGATTTTTGTACTGGGTGATTGTGCCCTTTTTAAAGACAAAACCAATAGACCCTATGCTCCAACAGCCCAACTAGCTAGCCAAATGGGGGCGTATTTAGGAGAACAATTTATCCATGTAATTGCTAAACAGCGGCCTAAACAACCCTTTATTTTTAAACCAAAGGGGAGTATTTGTTCCATTGGTATGGGCTATGGCATTGGTAGTGTTGGTGGCATTAATCTTGAGGGCAAATTAAGCCTATGGTTAAAAAAATACATAGAATGGCGCTGGAAATGTCTTTTGCAAGCAAAGTGAGGCTTGAGGGCTTTAAGCTTGACAAGATTTTTAAAAAGTGCTATAGTTAAGTTTTTGTTCCAGATTAGCTCAGCGGTAGAGTAGGCGGCTGTTAACCGCTTGGTCGTAGGTTCGAATCCTACATCTGGAGCCACTCTAAAAGTAAAATCTAAACTCTGTGGCTTTTGGTTAATAGAATCAAGATTTTAGCAGAGTTTAAATCCCACTTAAAAAAATCTACTTGAAAAAAAGGTCTAGCTTTTATGAAAGTGTGTCATGCGTAATTGTGCAGTGAGACCATCGCATAATCTCTAAAAGCTCTGTGCTAGCTAGGCCAAATTTAACATAAATGCCCTGCTCTTAGCCCACATATCCACTCCTAAGCTGTGTAAGCGCACCCAAAATACCAATTTTGGGGCAGAGTTTACTACTCCCAGTCCCGCCTACTTCTAAGATAGTCTTAAGATTATTGAGTCTCTCAATGGTTAGAGTGATGTCCGTGCCCATACTAGTAGCGATAAAGCCCAGCTCGATCATCTGGTTATTTTGAAAGCCACTGCAATAGGCGGACTCTCTTGAATATAGATCATCGCTAAAATGATTTCAGCCTTTGCTACCTACCTCTAAACCATAGCACCCCTTAAACTACTTAGAAATCTCCACTAAAGAAAGCACAAAATAGAGCATGTTTTACCTTGAGAGAGAAAATGCCTTGAATGCCCCATTACAGTGGTATTACTCGATCGCCTGAGAAAACACATCAAAGAGCTTGCTTACCTGCTTACTAATAAGATGTGGAAAGCATGGCATTGACATACTCCCCATAGAAAGCTAGGGGATTGACGGGATTATTAAAACCTGCATGCCAAGTAGTCTACCAGTTTCTCCTCCAAAAGTGAAACCCTTACTCTGGCGGTTATAGCACAAAATCTTTAGCATGGGGCTTTAATCTGCTTAGCTAAAGCTAGGGGCTTTATGGCGCGTGGGTAATGGGGTAGAATCACCGCTATTAATCAAAATAATTTTTATTTTGTAAATCTGCATGGAAGAGGATTTACATAGTTATCTACGCTACTACTGAGCACGCTTGAGGAAATATAAGAAATTTCCTTTTTAATGTAATCACTCTTCATATCTATACTCCTTCATACCTTTTTTGGATTTTTTGATGAAGTTTTCAGTCGTAAAGATTTAGCGTCTTGGAGCGTATAAGGTCTTTTTTAACCAATACTGAGTTTGGCAACCTTTTCATCATTGTTTAAAAATAAATGCGCGATGTAGCAAATTTGTATACTTTCTTCTGATGGAATATTAATCCCCAAATTGTTTAAATTTAATTTGTACTCACACCTAATTTCTAGCCCATTATTTAGACAATAGTGGGCAATGTCATCGATAAGATTGACAAAATCCCCTGTCAATTTGTCTTGGAGCATGAGCAAATTATAACCATTTAATCTTATAGTGCGTAAAAGACCTAGAAGAGTAATTAGAGAATTGCTTAAATGATTTAGGTTTTTATCATCCCCACCCTTTAGTTTTTCAAAGCTCTTCTGCATGTTTTTTAAAGTACTCTCTAAAAGTTTCTGACAAGTTTCTTGTTTTAGGAGTTTGTAAAAATCCTCCACATGCCATAGGGCTATTTGTATCACAAATGTTTGCAAGTGTGGTAGTTGTAAACTCAATGTATATTCTAAAATCTCCTGTGATTGTGTGCTAGCTAGGTAGTAGCCTAAGAATTTAAAAGTAGCAATATCGCGGTTCTCAATGCTAAAAACCTCTTTAAAGTAAGGGGTGAGTGAAGCTTGTTGTTTAGAGTTTAGTAAATGCCCTAGGGGAGCAACGCATTTTATCCATTCTTTTATGGGTACATTTGATTGAGGTTTATTTAAGCATGCATGGATTGCTTCTTGCAACTCTTTAGAAACCTGATCTAAGGGGCGTTTGTTTTTAAAAATAGATGAAAAACTATTTCCTAATTTTTTAAAGTAATCTTCCAAAGTTTCTATGAAGCGGATGCGTTGTCCCTCTTTAGTGGTGTAGCCTGCGACTACGGTGTTATTGTTTGGTGTGATTTTAACCTGAGCCATTAGAGTGGTGTTTGGCTCTAACATTTTTGCATTACATTGAGAAAAATATTCTATTTGCCCATTTTGTGTATAACCATACCAAAGGCGGACTACAGAGGGATTATGTGAAGGGCATTCTAAGTCTATATAGTAATCACCTGTTTTTCTATCTACTCCCTTCTTCGCCTCTTGTGGCACATGTACTAACACATAATTAAGAAGATTGGCGATTTTTCTAACAAAGTGCTCTTCTAGCTGTTGTATTTGAGGGAACTTGGGATACACTTCTTTGTTAAAGCATTTTTCTTTAATGTTAGCGGTAATGCTAAGGTCAGGATTTTTTATAGGGATAAAGCGGATATGATAGGGGTTTTCATCTTCATAGCGGTATTCTAGTTCCACTTTACACTTAATGCCTTGATCTTGAGGTTTAGTTATTAGGCGGAGTTGGTAGGGACTTGATTTGTCAGCGATATTTAAGTTAAAAATATGTGTGTCTGTGTGTGCCTCTAGTATGAAGAGTTCTTTAATGTTAATAAGACTTCCTTCCAATTCGCTAGATTCATCTACTAGTGTGAAGTTTTTAAAATACTTCCCATCAAAAAACTCAATAGAGAGATTAGGCAAGTGATCTCTATAGAGGGATTTGCCCGCCTCTATTAGTGTAAGCACAGCTTGCATATTTTCTAAAAGTTCTTTAGGTTCTGGAGGGGGGATATACAAAATCTTATCTTTAAAAATTTTGGTGTATTTACGGTAAGACTTCTTTAATGCTTCTTCTAATGCTTCTTTATCTGTTTGATTGTTAATATCTACTAAATGCGTGGGGTAGCGCACAAATCTTAAGCCCTCAGGGGTAGTCTCTACTAACAAGGGCGTAACCCAAAAGTCTGAGGACTCTTTAATGATAATAAAGAGGGTATCGCCCGGTTTGGATATTTTTAAATATTTAAAAGCACTAACCACGCTTTTAGGCAAACCCCTAGAGGCGTAAAAATGTGCAGCAATAGCTGCTTTTAGGGGTCTAAAATCTAGAAGATCCACATGATCTGGAATCAAATAATTTAAACTGGCAAATTTAAAGCGCTCTTTAAAATCCTGTAAAAATGCCTTGAAAGCCTCTAGGCTTTGATCTTTGTAATCCTTTAAAGCTCTGGGCAGGGTAAAACACCCGCCTAAATTCAAAATCCTAGCATTGTTAGCGTTGATCCATACACCATTGAGTTTTTGTTTAGTGAGTGGGGGTAGGGTTTTAAACACACCGTCTAAGAGCGCAGGTGGGCTATCTTGAAAAAGGTCTATACAAATAGATTTTATGGGTTTTCTTAGATAAAAGGCAGTTTTTTTGGAGTCTAAAATACTCAGTTCTTTTAAAATCTGTAGCGCTGTTTTTCTAATATTCTCAAAAGAGTAGAGGTTAGCAGTGGGCAAGCTCCAATCTAAAAGACAATCAGCTAGATTAAAGTTTTCTATCTCTAAGACACAGGGTAAGATTTTAACATCACTCCAAAAATGCAAGATCATCAGCATTTCTAGGTTTAAAAGATTCTTTAAAGAGAGCTTTGGGAGTTCTAGTGGACGGTTGAGTTGTTGGTGTGCCTTAAAAATTTTGCTGTAGTGGGGGTGGTGTAATAGAATGTTATTAGGTGTAATGTGCTGGTCTTCTTGGATTTGGCTTGCCTCTTGACTTCTTAGCCAATGGCGCATTTTAGCAAAGAGAGGGGCAAACTCTTTTAAGTCTTGGCGCAACAAGGCGGTGTATAAAACCTGTTTGACAAAGCGTTTCAAAAGCTTATTTTCTGTAGTGTCCACCTCTTGGTATCCTTGCACCGCTAGGATTTTATTATCTTTCAACCTATCTTTTATAGTGTAGCCGGGTTGTTTGGCAAGCCATAGTGCACAGCGCACATCAAATTCTTTTGCTAGAGAAATAGGTTTTTTAATGTGGGTGCGCTTGGTGTTGGTGTGGGGGTTAGTGAGTAAAACCTCTAGGGGTTTTTTGACATAACACAAAAGATAATAAAAATCATCTTTGTAGAGGGTTTGCGTGTAAGAAAAGTCTAATAAATTTTCTAAAAAACTAAAGAGATCGGGGGTTTTAAATTTACCCGTACCCAAGTCAAACCCGCTATTTTGGCGTAACCAACTAAGGATTTTTAAACGCTCTATATTTTCTGGTAAATACAATTCCTTAATTAACATTTTTAGGCAATAAAGTTTCCCATTCTGCATTACTTAGATAGTCTGCGCTATTCCAAATAAATTGGCGATAATCATTCTTGATAGCGTTTTCAAAATCTGCTCCCAAACCTAGCCCTTCTTGTTCTAATAAATCCTTAATAGCAGTCAAAGTGGTTTTTCCCGTATCCTCCATCTCTAACCCACGCAATTTAGGTACAATCTTTTGCACCACTTGTTCTTCAAAGGCAAATTTTAAAGCTAAATCGCGTTTCTTATCCTCGTTTTGGTAGTGCAAAACTAGAGGATGGGAGCGCATGTAAAATTCTATACCCTGCCACACCCGATGCCCAATTGCTCGCCCGGTCTTTGTTAACTCTTTATTGATCTGGCTTGCAAGCTTGTTATAGCGCTCCAAATCCCCTAAAAAGCGTTCTTTTTGCCATTTTTCCCAAATTTCTTTAGGGAGATATTTAAAAGTGTAGGGGTTTTTCTGATTTTCTTGTTGGAGTTTTAGCCCTTGTAGTTTTTTTGGTCTTGGGAAGTTTAAACAAAAAGCTCGATCTAAAACTTTATCTGAGAGTGCTTTTGTACTTTCATCTTCATTCATTGTTCCCACCCATAATAAATTATCCCCTAAAGGGCGTTCCCAAAAAATACCAGTACCCAGCTTGATTCCAATATTAACTACACCTGTGCCTGTGCGCTTTTGCTCTAACTTGCTTAAAAACTCCGCAAAATATTGCTCAATATGCGCCAAATTCATCTCATCAAGCAAAATTAAGTTCATTCCCTCTTGAAGACCAAAATCTTTATCCTCCGCATTGTTTGTTACAAAACGGCTACTATAAGTGGTCTGCACAAAAAAGCGCAAAATTTCTGTGGAGTCAAATTTATCCTCCACCATGTTGAAATACCCCATCATTGATTCTGGGCTGTCCCAAGTAGGCTGAACGGGCTGGGCTAAGAAGTTAAAGCCTCCAAAATGAGCGTAGAGTTTAGGTAATTCAGATTTACCCGTACCAGAGACTCCCAAGAGTACACTAAGAGGAGAGTAGGTGGCAGATTTTAAGGCGGTGTGGAAAGCATAAAGGAGGCGGGTAGAATAAATAATGCCTAAATTTGCAATCCCGGTTTGGATATGGGTTAGGTACTCTATTTCATTGGTAAGTTCTAGCCGTTCGTGGTTGAGATTTGGGTGGGTGTGTCTTTGAATTTGATCTAGTACGCTGTTAATGCGCCCCTCTGTTTGCTTAGCCGTGCTTTTATACTGAGAGAGCAAGTTCTGGATTTTTTCATCTCTTGCCAAAATTTCTTGGTTTAAAATATCCACTTCTCGCTTTAGTCTCTCTTTGTCCTCCTTTAAATGCCTCAGTTCACCCTCTGTACTCTCAAGATCCCCGGCTCTATCTCTAAGCGTCTTATTTTCTGCTTGGAGATATCTAAGAGTGTCGTTTTCTTCCTTTGTGAGGTTTTCATAAGCTAATTTAAGATCGTTATGTTCCTCTTGTTGCTTTTTTAAATCCTGCTCTAATCTTTTATTTTCTTTTTCTAAACTCTCTAGTTGTTTGTAGCGTTCCTCTTGTTTGCATTGGCGCAACTCATCTTTGAGTGTGTAAATTTCGCTTACTTCATCGTGCAAACGCTCATTACACTTCTTTTGTTCCTCAATTTGTCTTTGATATAATTCAATCTCTTCTCTTACCTCTTCTCTTGCCTCATCTTTCATTTTAGTTTCAAAGTTGTCTAGGGCTTGTTCCTTAGCCTGTACTTGTTGTTCTCTAAGATTGAGTTCTGATTCTTTTGTAAGGATTTGGGTTTGTTGCTCAGCAAGCGCATCTCCTTTAGCCTTTAATTCCTGCATGGCTTTATTGGTGTTCTCATTAAAGTTTTGTAAGATTTGATTGCACTGCGTTTTAAAATCCTGCATACCCTTTATACTTTGTTGTTCTAATTCTTTTTGCAATTCCTGCTCAATTTCCTCTTTGCGCTCGCTAGAATACTGCCTGAGTTCTAGTTCGATACTTGTTTTGCGTTCTGCCTTGTATCTTTCGCTCTCTTGTAAAAACTCTTTAAAGTCTTGGAACTTTTGGGTTTCTTCATGTAGTTTTTGTTCTTTCTTTGAAAAAACCTTTTTTTCTTCCTCTAGGGCATTTCTTTGGGCAAGTAGCTCTTGCCTAGCTTCTTCTATCTTTTCGTTAGCTTCTGCTATTTTTTGTTTAATCTCTGCTTCTGTCATGCCATTTCTCCAATTAAATTTTTAAGATAGTCTAAAGCTTCTTGTGCCAAATCTGTTAAATCCTCAGGGCTTAGACGGGCTAGGGCGGGATTAATCTCATTGCCATGCCCTCTATAATCTACAAGATTGTTGATAAGCCATATTTGCTCTTCTGTGGGTTTTGCATAGCTTAAAAATACTAAAAAATACGCCCCCAAACTTGCTAAACGGCCCGAAAAAGCCTTTGTTAAATAATCTTGCCTCACCTCTTTTAAAGCCTTGCATCCGGTAGGTAATTTAGCGGTGAGTGTGGCTTTAGAGCATTTTGTGGGGCTATTTTCTCCATTTAGTTTGCTAAAAACCCTTTCAAAAAGCATATAAAGGTTACCCACGACTTCTTTATGTGCTATACCTTGATAACTTTGCATGTCTACACTTAGGTAAAAATACACATTTATAAGTTCATTTTTAGCCTCCTTTTCTAAACGATCCCACAGCCGGCTAAATTGGTTGCGTGCTTCAATGGCGGCGTTTTGTTGGTGATATTCTGTCTCATGGGTCTCTGGTATATCTTCTTTTCTAAGGTTGTCTAAAAATACTTCCACTAGGGTATAAACTTGATCTCTCCACTCCATGATTTTGGCAGGATCTAAGGTTTTAAGGCGATCATCTTGCCCTGCTTTACCCCCATGGCTTGTTAGATTCCTGTATAAATTTAGTTCCCTAAGGCTATGGATAAAGTAAGGGTATTTGCTAGCTATCTTAACAAGTTTTTGATCCTGTTCTTGCAATAAATATTTTAAATGTAATTGGATATTTAACTCCTCTTTGCCAAGCCAAGAAAGCACCTCATCTCCCAACTCAAACCCCATTTTTTGGGCGTTTTGCTCCACTATTTCTATGCGGATATCTCCTTGTACTTTTGCAAAATCTTTTAATATGTTCTCACACAGACTAAATAAATCCGCACAGACTGTTTTTGGATTGTTTTTAAATTTACTTTCAATACTTTTAATCGTACTGTCGTATTTTGTGGGCTTTACAAAAGGGGTTTCTTGGATTTGTTGATGGGCTTTGATCTCTGTTTTAGATTGGTTGCGTAGCTCTTCTTGTAAATTATCAGGGGCATTCTCTTCAAAACTTTTATACAGCACATAAGAAGACCCCCCAAACCCATCACTCATGTTAAATTCTCCATTATTAAGCACACTAAGCTTGCAATGCAAATAAATAAATTCCCCATTTGAAACCTCCTTAGGTTCGCCATTTAAGCGTTCTTGTGGGTGGTATTCATTATGACGCTTAAGGGCTATTTTAAGCTGTTGGGGTGTTGGATTGCGTGGTTTTTCTTGAGGTTTGTCTAGTGGTTTTTCTTGAGGTTTGCATTTAATATAATAAGCCCTTACTTCCTTTTGTCCTGATTTAAAAAAGACTTGTTTATCTATGTAGCTAGGTAAAATTGTAGGTAAAATTGTTTGTGGCTCTGTAGCAAAGACTTTCTCTAAAACCTTTCCACTCAAAGAATCTTGTAAAAAATAGACAAGTTTAGTCTCCTCTATCTCTTTTGTCTCTTGCAAACCCGGGTTATTTTGGGTGATCTTTTCTAAGATTTTGGGCAATATTTCGCTTAAATCAAGCCCATTGCCCACTAAACCTAGCATTTTTGCCAATTTATCATTAGAGACTTTAGCCTCTTTTAATCTCAAGGCAGTACGCTCTATAAGGTTTAAAGCAAAGCTGTTGCTCTGCACCCTTAACCACACGGGATAAAGATAGCAGGGCATTAAAATGTCTTTTAAATTGTTGTCTTTTAAATCTGCTGGGCTACTTAGAATTTTCATAAATCTTGCCCTCCTGTTTGCACAATTCTATAAAAGCATAGATTCCGGGGGCTTGCTCTTTGGTTTGGGGTTTGTCAAAGAATTTAAAATCCCCCACCACAACCAACGCCTTTTTTTGGCGGCTCATCGCCACACAAAGGCGGTGTGGGTCCTTAAGAAACTCGCTAAAGTAAGAGCGCACCATAGAGAGAATTACAATGTCAAATTCCATGCCCTGAAAAGCATCAATTGTACCTATACGCAACTTCCCACAACTCTCTAAAGTGTTTAAATTTTCTAACTTTTTAAACTCTTCGCACAAAACTTTCTTTTGTTCCTTATAAAAGGTGATGATCCCATAACTTAGATCGGGGGCTTGTTGGTAAAACTCCTTATATAGCTCTAAAATGCGCTTTGCCTCTGTTTTACACATCCATGATGTCCCCACTTTTTCTTCCCGTCCAGACACATCTACCCAAGCGCAAGGTTTACCCTCTATAAGGGGGTGTTTAAAATGGATGGCATCTAGGGGGGATTTATAGCCCTCTTTATAGGGCTCATAAAACACTGCACTTACCAACTGCGCTAAACTTGGGTGGGTTCTATATTGCTGATCTAAAGTAACTTGGCGCTCTTTGCCATCAATAGCTTCTAACTCTTTTGCCCTCTCCTTTAATTTGCCAAAAATGCTATTTTTAATTTGATCTTCTATCTCTGCTCTTACCTCCTCATCTTTTCCACCTTTAATTTTGTCTAAGATTTTATCCTCAATGATGGGGGGTAACTGGCGGTGATCGCCTACTAAGATGATGCGTTTTCTAGCGCGCACCATCACTAAGAGCAAATCTAAAGGGAGAATCCTAGCTGCCTCATCTATAATCACCGTATCAAAGTAACGCCGATCCTCTTTATCGTTAAAAGCTCGTTTGGCTTTTGCATTAAGGGCTTTCTCCACTTGTCCGGTGGTACTGGCAAAGACAAAACCATAATCGGCGAGGAAAGAGCGCATATTTATATCAGGTTTAAGGTTTTGGACATACTCTAAAAGGATTTGGCTGATTTTATCAGTAGTGGTGAAATTTTTAAGTTTATCCAAAAGGGTGTTAGCAAAATCTATCACATCTTCATTGCACTTTGCCCTAGAAAAATGCGGCTTGGGGGCGCATTGCTCAAGCAAGCGTTGGCGCAATGCTTGGAGTTTTTTAAAATCCGGTTGTGTGGCTTGTAAAAGTTCTTTTTCTTCCTTGTTTAATGCCTCTTTAAAGGGGCTGAGCAAAAACTCTTGGTGGCGCACCAAACCATCATCATTAAAACTTTCTTGCAAAGTGCGTATAGCATAAATGGGGGCTAGTTGGCAAATATCATAGGGTTTAGGGCTAAATTGTGTTTTTAAACCCTCCCATTTATCTTGTAATTTTGCATCTTTTGCATCATCAAGCACAAAGCGGTACTCCTGCCCCACCCACTCTAAGAAAGCTAAAGCGGTCAAGGGGGCTTGCTTGTACTGATTTAAAGCCTTTTCTAGTTTATAGATCAATTCTTTTTGGCTAAAGTCTTGGATTTGAGATTTAGCGTTGTTAGCAATCTTTTCTAAAAATTCTTGTAGGGCATGATCACCCCCATCATCTTCGCCTTGTTTCTCCCCAAATTTCTGGGTGGGTAAGCCCCCTATATTGATACGCCCCTGGACATTTTCTGTAGCATCATGTCCATGCGCACACACTAAAACCAATCCTTTTAAATCCTGTGTAGATGCTTGCTCATAAAGCCGCTCACAAATGGCATTGATCACTGTGGTTTTGCCCGTACCAGGAGGTCCTTGAATAATAGCGATGTCTGGAGTATTAAGCGCGATTTTAATGGCTTTTTCTTGGGTTTTTGTTGGGGGGTTTTTAAAGATTTTGTCTTTGACTTTTTGGCTTAGAGCTAAAATAGGTTGGGCATGCATGGACTCTAAAAGGTTTTTTAAATCCCCTTGACTTGTTTCATTTTTACTCTCAATGTCTAAAACTAAAAAAAGATTGGGGTTAGCACTTTTACCCTCTTGGGCTTTTTTTAAGGCTTTATATTGGCGGTTAAATTGGGATTTATCACCTTGATAATCCACAGATAAAAACCGCCCCCTAAGTTGTTCTAATCCTTGATTTGTTTGCACCTCAACTTTTCCAGGCTCTATATATTTGATCTCTAATTGTGCGTTTTTGTTGCCTGTAGTGTTTTGATCTTGTGATCTTTTATCCTCCTTTGTCATAAACTCTAAAACCGCTTGTTTATCCTCTAAGTTTATCTTTTGAAGTTCCTCCAACTCTTTAGGGATTTTCTCACACAAGCACAACAAATCTCCCTCTTTTAAGTGTTGCGTGTTCTCTAGGGTAATCTTTACTTTTCCAGCTCCTGTGTGTTCTACTTGTTTGATCTCTTGGTAGTGAAAAGAGCGTACTTTTTCTAAAACATCATGACAAGCAGCAACCAAATAATCTTCCCATACCCTTAAATAATTGCCGGTATCTTGATTGGCTAAAAGTTGTTTGTAAATCACCTGTATAGTGCGGTCTTTAAATTCTAAAGTCCCTTGTACTAAGATTAAGCGATCGTCTCGCACTTCCTCTACGCGTTCTACATCTTGCGCCCATGCCTTTTCTTCCTCTTTAATGCCTAAAACAAGATCATTGGCATATAAAAGATAAGAAGTTTCCTCTTTTTCCTTCTCTTTTTCTGAGTCTTTAGGCTTTTTTGAAGGTCTCTTAATATCCTCAAGAATCTTTGGGGAACTGATGATAAAATAGGATTCTTTATTGATCTCTAAAGTGCAAATCTTTTTGAGCGGTTCTTTGCTGGGTTTGTACATTTTAAGTTTTGCATTAAAAGAATCGTTAATAGCGATCTCTCTATCCCCATATTTGAGTGGTGAGCTAAAAAAGATCACATCTAAAATCAAGATTTGGGGTTCTTTGGGGTTTTTGGGCTTATAGATGTTTTTAATACGCGCTAAGCTCACGGAGCGACGCTCGGCAAGACTTCTTATCTCTCTTTCTTGTCCTTCATGGCGGAATTTAACCTTAATCCACTTATCTTGGGCATGTAAATTCGCCTCACCCTCTTTTAATTCTAAAAATCCCAAAATAGGGTGGTATTGGCTATTTTTAGGGGGGTCTAAATGCTCTTTAATGTTACAATCCAATACCTCTATATCTTCTAAACATGTAGCTGTTTGGATATTTTTAAGTTCTAACATTTACCCTCCTCAATCCATAGACGCACACTAAAATTTTTACATTGGATTTCTAAACCTTGTTGCAAATCTGTAGATTCTAGATATTTTTTAGGATCGTCTAACTTTTTCTTATTGATAAAAATCCCCTCGTAGTGCTCAAATTCTAAGGCTGTAGGGCGCACATAAAGAAAGGGGGCTTGGAAGTCTAAAACCATGCCCTTAAATAACAATGTAGGCAAAGAGAGGCAAAAATCCTTTTCTTTGATCGTTGCGCTAAAGCGCGCATATAAGCCATCTAAAAAATAACTTTCAGCACACAACCTTTTAGGTTTAGGTGCATCACAATAGGGGCAAAGCTCTAGGCTATCCTTGTAGTGCATGCCACATGTTAAACACTCTAAACAGATAAGAGCATCGCCCTCTAAAGCCCTAGCAAAGAGGATTAAACTTGATCTTTTGCTTAAATCCTTGCTCGCTTCAAACAACACGTAAAAAAGCTCTTTGGTCTTATCATCTAAAATATTGTCTAAAGAAAAATAGATGTTAGCAGCGTTGCGTTTGTCTTTTTGACTCTCAATAAAAGGGCGGGTGTGGGGTTCTCCCTCCATGTCGTCCATAGCTCCATCTTTAAATGGGTGCAAGGTGGTGAGCAACCAATAAGCCACAATCCCAAAAGAATAAATATCACTCTCAATGCTATTTCTTTGCCCTTCAAACAACTCGGGGGCTTGATAATCAGGGGTGCCAATACAAATAGATTCACCCATGTAACAGACATTGTCTGCATCAATGAGGCAAATAGGAGGGTTTTCTAAATCTTTATTCCCAAAAAAGACATTAGCACAGGAAAGATCGCAATAGATCAACCCCCTAGCGTGTAATCTAAATAGTACACTGGCTAACTTTGCCAAAAGTTTTAATCTAAAACGCGCCCCATTTGTGCGGATATAGTGGGCAAAGAGGCGTTGTAAATCCTCATTATCTTTACACAACTTAGCCCAAAAAGGGGGGATTTTCAGACTCTTATCTTTTTTGAGTGCACTAGGACCTTTAAATAAAACTTGTAAGGGCTCTAGCCCCTCTAAAAAAGGCATCACATAACCCGCTTTATCCTTGAGCGTGGCTTGGGGAAGGATCAGAGTAATATCTCTAGGGATAGGCTTATAAATCAAGGCATCTACTTTTTGTAAAAATTCTTCTATGGCGTTTTCATCGGTAATTTCTTCTCCATTATTGATAGCAATTTTTACCACCCCATCCCCCTCTAAAGTTTTATACACCCGCCCTTGTCCGCCTGCTGCTAGAGCTTCTTTCTCTAAATTGTGTAAATTCCCAAAAATATCTTGTACTTGCATTTCACTCCTTAAAAAGGGCGATCAAAGTCTTATCATCGCTAGATTTCAAATTTACATTTTTTAAGGATTGAACAAAGATTTCTTGAGGGCTTTTATCGCGTTTGCAAGCCTTTAAAAAATCCCTTGCAAAGTCAAGTTCTTTAGATTCTTGCAAAATCTCGCCCACCCCGTCTGTATAAATGAGAATACCCTGTATGTCCTTAGTGTTGTAGGTGTGCCAAGAAATGGGGGTATCTTGATTAAAGGGCATAGTTTTGTGTGCGGGTCCCTCCTTTACTTCTCTTAAAATCTCCTCCCTTGCTCCACAAATCACGATCTCACCATCTCCTACCTTGCCTAAATAAATTTTAGACTCTGTAAGGATAGCAATCTGCAGGGTGCTTAAACAATCCTCTAGTTTTAAGGGGTGTAAGCGGCATGCCCAAAGTGTGGCTAAAAGAGGGGCAAAAAATTTTAAATTATGGCGCTCACAATCAAAGACTTTTAATACCTCTAACACACTTTCACACAGCGTAAAACTACCCTTTTGAGAATGTAGCTTGCTCCCAAGTCCATCACACACCACAGCTACTAATTGTCCTTTATAGCGCTTGATAGTGTAAGCATCTTGGTTGTGCGCCTTTCTTGGACCCTTAATAGATGCGCCAAAAGCTCTAAAGCCCCACTTACGCACAAGCCCCACCTAAAACAAATACCAAAGCGTTTAAGATTTCCTCAGGCTCAAAATAAGCTTGGCTGATTTTTTTTAGCTGTGTACGATTTGCATCTACCCCTACCCCAACTGCTGTGCACACGCTAATCTCCTCTTTAAACAGACCATCGCTAAGCAAAATCCCCGCCTTAAAAGCCCCCCTAGCTTCTTTTAAGGGTAGTACCTTAAAATCCACCCCCAAAGATTTACAAGCTTGTTTTAAAGTGCGAGCTAAATGCAAAACCCCCGCTTTTTTACCCAGCTCTAGCATAGACCCTGAAGTGTCTATGATAAGAGTGATCACGCCAATTCCTTAAAAAAAGTGAAAGACACAAGTTGCCCCTCTTCTGTGCTCATAAAGACTGCATTAGCCCCTTGAATTGCTTGCGTTGTTGGAATATCAATCTGGAACAAACTTGCTGCTGCACTGGATCGCAAATTAAAGCCCACACGCAAATAAAAATATGTATCAAAAAAATTTTTAAATGTGGGATCGGCTGTTTTGAGATTCCCTATTAAAATTATGTGGATATTGCTTTTACACCCTCGCTCTACAAGGTTTTCAAGGTCTTTAAAGCTACTTGATGTGTCTTTGTCGGTTGAGTAACTTTGTGGGGGATGCCATTTTTTTAGTTTTTGAAAATTGTCTAAAATCACCAATGTTTTTTCTAAACCCGTTAGAGAGGGGACTTGATTTTCTATGCATGTATAGCCACAAGCCTTAGCATTTTCTTTTAAGCAAGTAATCAATGCTTGTTGCTTCTTGAAATTATTGCCACATAAAAGCAAGTTTTGCCCCTTTTGTGGTCTAAATTCCACCACAAAATCATCTCTCTTAAAGTTTTCTATTTTGCCCAAAACAAGACGCAAGCCCTCGCCCCCTAAGCGACTCTCTTTTATGCTAGGCAAAATGTAACCATCAAAGATTTTTGTTTTTGTTTTGGGGTATTTTTGCCCCAAGTCTTGCAATATTTTTTTAATACTTTCTCTTTTAGCTAAGGGAATTTTACCCTCTATGCTCTCTGCTTGACCGGCAAAGAAGTTAAAGAAACCATAGGGCTTGCCTTTAAATGGCAATTTATGTCTGTCGCCTAAAAAGATTTTAGAATCCTCCGCGCTCATTGCTAAAACCAAGCGGTTACCTATTTGACCCAGCAATTGCCCCTTACTATCCATTTTCACACCGCTTAGGGTTTGGGTGCTTAAAACTAGATGGATACCAAAACTGCGTCCTTTCCGGATAATATCCCCTAAATAAGCTTCCACCATGTCTTTTTCCTTGCCATTAAAAAGGGTTTGGAATTCATCAATCACAAGAATAATGCGTGGCAAAGTTTTACCTGCTTGTCGGTAGGTGATGTAATCTGTTGCGTCCACCTCTTTAAAGAGTTTAGCGCGTCTTTCTTTTTCCTCTAAGATGTGTTGTAAGACATTAACCCCATAAGACACACTACTATTCACAGCAATCAAGCAAGCTTGGGGCAAGGGAGGATTGGTATAAAGATTAAATTCCACCCCGTCTTTGTAGTCTAACAAATACAAGGATAGCTCCTCGGGTGGGTAATAAAAACACAGCGTAGCGATGAGGACATTTAATAAATTGCTCTTACCACTCCCACTACGCCCGCCTATAAGAGTGTGTGGCTCACTCCCAGCAAAACCTACTTCAAAGCGGATTTCATTTTCCTTACAATCCCATGCTAGGGGCACACTCACCCCCTCAGCTGCACTTTTCTTTAAAAACTCCTCTTGGTTTAACAACTCTTCTAAAACAGCTTTAATAGTGCTTGTGTTTTTGTAGGCGTGGTTAATTTCCTCTAAGAAAACATTTAATTGCTTAGAATCAGGGTCTGGTTCCAAAGCAAATTTTAGTTTTAAATCTGTAGGGTTTAGATCAAAATTTCCAATAGTTTGGGCACATTCTTTTAAAAGGGTTGTAAAATCTATCCACTTTTCAGGCACTTTAGAAGACTCTTTATCTTTAAGTTCTTCAAGCCAAATAAAAATATTGATCCCAGCTAAACTTCCAAAGCGCACCAAACGACTCAAATACAAAAAGCTGTTGTCGTTAAAAAATTGGAGGTTTAGCCCATGGATGACTAAAACACGCAAGGGGAGTTGTTTTGGATGTTTTGCGTTATAATCGCGCCAACTTGCCACCCCACAAAGTTGCCTTTGTAAGAGATTTTCCATGTAATCTGCCAGTAAGCGCAAAGCCTCCTCAATCTCATTTGTATAGGTTAAAATGCGTTGTTTGTAAATAAAGTCGTTGTCTAAAATGGGGCGCAAGAAATTAAAGGTGATCCCTAGAGTTTTAGGATCAATCAGCGTAAGTTCAAGCTTATTAAGCGGGCTTAGTTGCAACACACGCAATAGAAAATGTTTAACATAGGAAAACAAGGCTGGGTTTGTAGTGTAAAGGGCTTGTTTTAGAGGGATTTCTTGTAAATGCAAATAATGGGGGTCTTTTTTTTCAAAGTTAGCGTGTAGTTCATTTTCTTCAATCACTAGGCGTGAGGTGATCACATGGCTTGGGAATTTTGGGGATTTTTGTAGGGCAATTTTAGTTTCAAATTTGGGCTGTTTGCTGCGAATCTGCTCTACTAAATCCCCTAATTCTTTAATACAAGCTTCATAGTGCTTTTCTTGCTCTTTTTTTTGATAGCTTTGATCTTTAGCCTTTCTATAGGCTTGTAAATGCTTATCTAATTGTTGTAAAAGTTGGTTGTAATGGGTATAATCAATATCAGTCGGCATAGGCAATAGCTCTGGCAATCTCTAGTAGGGCTTGGGCTTTTTTACACGCCTCTAAAGCCATTTCTTGAGCGTCAGCAAGTTGGTTTAATTGCGTTGCAATGGGGTCTAAAAAATCCTCATTGATGCGTTGCCCGAGTGCATCATTCATATTCTCTAATAAAGCCCTTTGTTCTGCCCCAAAACTCCCCACTAAATCGCTATACTCTTGCATCGCTAACCCCAAAATCTTCTAAACATTGCTTAAACCATTCTTGAAAAGAATCTGCAATTTTAACCCGATCCTCAAACTCCACCCTAAAAACTTCATTCTTTTCATTAAGAGTTACAATACAATTTAAATAATCATCAAAATAAATCACAATTTCATCATCTAGTAGGGGGTAGTCTTGTTTGTAAAGTTTTGTGGCCGCCTCATAAGAGGGGAGGTTTTCTATGTCCCCATTTTCAAGCTTGCCAAAAATCTCTAACCCCTCAAGATCAAAATGCCCATATTTTTCTAAGTATTCTTCAAATTCTTTAGGGAGTTTCACGCCTCATCCTTTGCTCTCTCTTTGTAATATTCCCTGCGCCATTGACTCCATGCCTTACGGTCAATCTCGCTAGATTTTTTATCATCGTGTAAATCCTTGTAACAACCCCTATGTTCGCTACTGGTAAGCTCAATGATGATTCCATCGTCTTCTTGGTGCAAATGGTGCAACTCTAAAACCTTCCTATCTTTAGCAATGGGGGCGTTTCCCCTTTGCATGCGTTCTACATTGGTATGCCCCGCCCCATCTTTAAAATTAGGGTCAAAAACATGGCTTCTTTGCGCCACAATTTTGCCCCGCACCACCGTAATACGCGACTCTTGTAAAAATTTCTTCTCTACAGAGTTGTAGTGGTTGAGATTTAGGCCACATTTATTAAGCGATGCATAATCCATAGAAAGATTCAAACGGCTAGCAGGAACTTCTACACCCCTTAAAGAGGCGTTTTCATAAGCGCATACAATTTCTTGTACTTTGGCTAAAGTGGCACACGCCATTTGGGCAAAGATGGCAATTTTATTCTGACAAGCATGTCCTATGTAACTTAACTCAGTGTGTAGTTGGCTAAGGATTTGCACAGCTTGCATGACTAACTCTAACCTTCTTTGCATATTGGTACAATTATGGCTAGCACGCTCTAAACTATCCTCAGCTACGCGTAAATTTGCCTCACAAGAGGCGACATCATCCTCTAAGCTTGCCACATCATCCTCTTCTGGATTACATGTAGCAAGGGCATTGTTTGCTGCTATTAAAGCAGATTTACACTCTTGTACAATTTGTACCCGTCTTTGCTCCTCTTCTCGCGCTTGCTCTAATAATCCACTAGTGTGTATTTGCTCTTGCGTGGCATCTAGCATAGCAAGGTTGATAAAACTAAGTATAGAATTTAGCGCTTCAGCACTTTGGTTAGCGGTATCATAAATTGCCCCAGCACTCCTACTTAAAGCACCAAGATCATTGATCTGAATATGCATTAAAGGTTCCCGTAAGGCTCTAAAATACTAATGACATGTTGCAAATACCTAATTTGCTCCTCTGCCTCTTCCTTAAAACTCCCCAAAATACCTAAAAGTTCTTGAAAACTGCTTTCAAATTGATCTTTTTTACTATCCTTCCAAGTTTCGCCTAGGGCGTTAAAAGCCCCTTGTAGGCTTGCGCTTGCTTCATGTTGAGCCTGAATGAAACTCTGAATTGCTCCGATAAAAACTTGAAGTTCCTCGGGGGTAATTGCTATTACTGGCATGAACACTCCTTATTTAAATTTTGAAATTATTAGGATCATCTAGTCCACTAAGACCGCCCTGATTATTCGTACTACCCCCGCTGCGATCGTCTTTGATGGTTATCTTACGCCCTTGTGTAACGCTTGCTGTGATGGCTTTAAAACAATTAATAAGGCTTTGAACATCATTGGCATAATACACCTGATTAGGCGATCCGCTAAAATCGTGGATAGCTTGGGGTTCTTTACCTTTATCACCGATAAACACGCTATAGCGCACACTCTTAGAACTGCGATTTTTTTTATTGTTGATAAAATCATACAAGGGGTCTTTCCAATTGTCCTTAGGCTCGCCATCAGAAACCATGACAACATAGGGGGTATAAAACTTATCCGGGAAAGTGTCTTTATCCTGTATGTAGTCTCTTGTAAGTTTTAAAGCCGCGCCTAGCGGAGTTCTACCGCCCGTGCCAAGGGGGCTAAATTGGACGCTTTCAATCTTGCTAAGGCGGGTGTGTAATTTCACTCCACCAGCTCCAAAAGTGATCACTGCTAATTTAGAAACATTCTCCCGCTTCGCCTCCTCTTTGAGTAAATCAATCATCGTCTGCACACAAGTGTTGAGGCATTCAATGCGGGTTTGTCCTCCCTTCATACCTGTACCCATAGAAGTTGAAGTGTCTAAGAGTAGAAAAATAGGGATAAATCTCTCTTCAACGACATAATTATTAGGGTTAAACGCCATAAAATCTCCTTTTAAAAAAAATGATGCCAGTAGCATCGTACTCTTTCTCAACAGAATACAACTTAGATCAAACTCTAAGTAGCAGTTATGTTACCCCCCCCCCCCCTTAAGAGTCAATAAAAGTCAAGAACTTAATTATGATAGAACCCTAAACTACTCCCCTACAAATTAAAGATAGCAAGATTATAAAAAAGCCAAAGCTAAGAAACTAAGCCATGCAGAACACTCAGAGAGAAAAAAGCTTTATCTAAGAATATAAGCAGGGAGGAATTTGTACAATACCCGCTTACTTAAAAATTGCCACTAATGACCCCGCATTATCCCCAATGGGCGTATTTCAAATCCCAAAATAATGTTGCTAAATATTTAGATACAACAAACCTTAATAATAAACTCTTGGCAAACGCTTAGTTAGCATGGTGATGGCCTCATAATTGATAATGCCTAAAATTTTGGCTATATCCCCTGCCCCCATCGCACCACTTTTAGAATCACCTAGCAATATAACAGTATCGCCCTCTTTTGCTTTAATAGCGCCTAGATCAACAAAACACTGATCCATACACACCCCGCCAATAATGGGAATTTTCTTTCCATGCAATAATCCCCAAGCCTTATTGCCTAAAACTTTAGAAAAACCATCGCCATAACCTAGTGGTAAAACCCCTACCCTAGTGGGCTCTAAACAATAAAAATCCTCCCCATAGCCTACTAATCTACCCGCAGGGATTTCTTTTAAGCTCACAATTTGGGCTTTAAGAGTGAGGACATTTTTAAGCTCAAAGCCTTTTTTTAAAAGGGCATCTTGGGTATAAATAGAGGGGTGTAGCCCATAAAGGGCTAGCCCGACTCTGGCCATATCTAAACCATAATTAGGCATAGAAATAGTAGCCGCGCTGTTTGCCATGTGGCGGTATTTAAAAGAAAGCCCTAGCTGATCTAATAAATCTAAAAACTGCATAAACCTCTCTGCTTGCACAGTGGCATAACCCTTATAAAGCGAATCAGCATTGCTATGGTGGGTAAATATCCCTTCTACTTCTAACCCCTTTAATTGGGCGATTTTAGCAATAATATTTGCGCTTTGTTCTGTGGGGAAAAAACCTAAACGACTCATACCGGTATCTACTTTGATATGCACCTTGAGTTTTTGTTTTAAAGATAGTGCCACTTGTGAAAAATAACAAGCCTGTTCATAGGAAAAAAGGGTTTGGGTGATGTGGTTTTTAATTAGTCCTTCTGCCATGTGAGTAGGCGTAAAACCTAAGATTAAAATAGGGATAGAGGCAAAATGTAAACGCACTTCTAAAGCTTCTTCATAAGTGGCTACCCCTAAATAAGTAGCCCCCTGCTCTATAAATACGCGGCTAGCCTCCAGTGCACCCACACCATAAGCATTAGCCTTAACAACTGCCATGATCGCCATGCCCTCTGCTACCTTTGATATTACTTTAAAATTATGGGCTAGGGCTTTGGTGTCAATTTCAATATAGCTAGCGCGAGAGAGGGGCGGATTTATGGACATGGAGTGTTTTTTGTTCTGTATTAAAATACGATTTAGTTTCTGCTACCACAACTTTATAAAGCAAGAGTAGGGCAATTAAATTAGGAATGGCCATTAAGGCATTGGCAATATCTGAGAAATTCCAGACAAATTCAAGTTTGGTTACAGAACCTACAAAGATTCCTACTAAGTACAAAATGCGGTAGTAAAAAATACAAGAGCCACCAAAGGTAAATTCTATACTGCGCTCTCCATAGTAAGCCCAGCCCACAATAGTAGAATAAGCAAAAAAGATAATAGAAGCAAAGACAACCCAACCCGCCTGTGGATAAAAATAACGCACACTTTCATAGGTGAGTAAGCTTGCATCGTGAAATTCTTTATACACCGGAGCCATTAACACTAATAAAGCCGTAGAAGTACAAACCATCATAGTGATAATAAGAGGCTGAAGCATGGTAATTAAGGCTTGTTTAACCGGATGTGCGCTTTTAGAAGCAGCCGCTACAATGGCTGCACTACCCATACCTGCCTCATTAGAAAAAAGCCCTTTACTCACCCCAATTTCAATCATGCTTAATAAAGCCACACCCCCAGCTGTTCCGCTAATGGCTTCTTTAGGGTGGAAGGCATGGGCACAAATGAGTTTAATAGCCTCAAAGGCATCGCTTAAGTGAGTGATGACAATATAAAAGGTGGTGAGTACATATAAAAGCACCATAAAGGGAGCAAAATAATCGCTAAACTTGCTAATAGATTTAATTCCTCCCATTAAAATAAACCCGGTAATACCAGCTACAATTAAACCAGATAACCAAGTAGGGATTAAAGCGCGGTGGAGCAAGATTGAGGAAACAGCATTAGCCTGAGTCATGCTCCCAATTCCAAAAGAGGCAATTAAAGTAAAGAGGGCAAAAACAAAGGCAAGCTTGGGCATGTTCAAGCCATTTTTAATATAATACATAGGGCCGCCTTTGTAGCCATATTTACCCACTTCTCTATACTTTAAAGAAAGCACGCCTTCAGCATATTTAGTCGCCATGCCTACAATGCCTGTTACCCACATCCAAAAAATGCTCCCAGGTCCTCCGGAGATAATTGCAACAGATACCCCAATAATGCTCCCAATACCTACAGTGGCGCCAATAGAGAGCATGAGAGCAGAAAACTGGGTAATATCACCGCCAGAATGTTTATCCCTAGTGCAAAGAACTTTAAGGGCGTGGTAGGTTTTAGAAAATTGTAAACCCCTTAATACAAGGGTATAAAATAGACCCGTACCCACTAATAAAACGAGTAGGGGTGGTCCCCATACCCACTCTTTGATAGTATTCAAGAGGGCGTTTAGATAGCCCATGGCTCTCCTTTAACAAGTGCAAACTACTCTCTAAAAAAAGCAGAAAAGAGCATGGTATCTGCATTTTTTTCATTGCTTCCATCCACGCTTAAGTTGGCAATAACACGGCCAATAGCCGGTCCAAAAGTCATTCCAAGCCAGCCTAGCCCGGTAGCATGGATTAGATTTTTATAGGTTTTATCAAAGCCTAAATAAGGAATATCATTAGGTGTTAGAGGCCTAAATCCGCTCCACTCTACCGGTTCAATCATCTCAAAGGGTTTTGTAAAGGTGGTGAAATTCTTTTTCATGTTGGCAATTTGAGAGGCGGTGATATGCGGATCTGTTGTGTTGAGTTCTAATTTAGAAGTGATACGCACTGTGTTTCTTCTAGGTGTCATGGCTAAGAAAATGTCAGCAAATAATGAGGAAGTTTTGGGTTTAAGGCTTTCTTCCATTTTAAAGGTAATGCTATAGCCCTTAGCCCCCATCATTAAAAAGTCATTTTGGGTTTTTTTAATTAGTTGGGGATTTGCGCCAGTGGCTAAAACGATAGTATCGGCCTCTATCCGATTTAAATGCGTGATAATACCACTGATCTTAGAGCCGCTAAACTCAAAGTCTAGTACTTCCTCATTGTAGTAAAATTCCACACCCGCGTTTTTAAGGTAGTTATGTAGACTCTCCATAACCTCTCTAGCATCAATATGGGCATTTTCTTTAAGTAATACGCTCCCACAAATGCTTTCTTCTTTAGCAACGGGCATGTATTCTAAAGTCTCTCTTGGGTTAAAAATAGCGTAGGTTTGGCTATCGTAGTGATCTTGGCATAGCTTAACTTTTTTATCAAAGTTTTCTTGTAGGGTGTAGATCATGAGTAGACCATCTTCTTTATACCAAAAATCCATGCCATCATTGAGCATTTCATGGTAAATATCAACACTCATCCAGCCATAGCGCTCAAAAAGAGCCATAGTGCGTTTAGCAGATTTAGGATTAGCACTCCTAATAAACTTACACAACCAGCGGTATAACAAAGGGTTGATCCCCCAATGGATATTTAAAGGGGCTTGTTTTTTTAGCATGAGCTTGATTGTGTCTAACACCACACCCGGGTTAGAAAGGGGGGCCTTTTTAAAAGCCGAAATGAGTCCGGCATTGCCAAAGGAAGTTCCATTACTCCCATCACCTTTATCAATCACACTCACTTTACGGCCTAATTTATGCAAAGAATAGGCACAACTTAAACCAACGATGCCTCCGCCAATCACAACGGCATCTTTTTGCATGCACTCTCCTATTTTTGGGCAATAGCTTCAATTTCAACCAAACCGTCTTTAGGTAGTTTGGCAACTTGGTAAGTAGCGCGGGCAGGATAGGGTTCTTGAAAATAACTCCCATAAACACTATTCACAGCTACAAAATCCTCTAAATTTTTCAGTAGAATTGTGGTTTTTACAATAGATCGCATTTCTAGATTAGCCGCTTTAAGAATAGCTTTAATATTTTCCATAGCTTGCTTAGTTTGTGCTTCTATATCATTGCCTGCAAATTCTCCATTGGCATTTAACCCTAGTTGTCCAGAGACAAAGACTAAATCTTTAGTTTCTATTGCCTGTGAATAGGGCCCAATGGCCTTAGGGGCGTGATTTGAGTGTATTGCTTTCATGTTGATCCTTTAAAAATAAAAAGCCCCATTTTGCCCCATTCAAGCTGTATTTAAGCTGATATTTTATTTGATCTGCACATGCACGGGTTTAGCTAGGTTATCTGTGATCTTAGCAATCTCTGCGTCTGCTTGCTCTTTAGTGCTATAAGGGCCGATGAGGTAGCGTTTTTGCCCATTGACATCTTGTACTTGATGGGGATATTTTTTAATGGCTTCTAAAAATTTAGGGTTAGGTGTTTTACTAAATACCCCCACTTGCAAGTAAAAACCTTTAGGCAATGTAGGTTTATCTAAGTGTGGTGGCGGTGTTGTCTTTGCTTGCTCTTTATGGGGGGCTTGATGGGGGGCTTGGGTTGTAGATGTGTGGTGGGTTGCTGTGGCTGTTTTTTCTGCTACATGGTGCTTGTGGGGTGTTTCTTTATGGGTAGTGGCTTGGTTATGCGCTGTTTTTGGGTGTTCTTTTTTTACAACTTGGTGGTGATTTGTAGCATGGCTTTTCTCATGCCCTGTTTTTTGGATTTGAGTTTTTGCATGCGTGTTATTCTCTTTAGCATGGTTTTGCTGGTGGGAGTTATTCACACCTGTAGGCGGGACTGGCATGGGTGTAGGTTTTTGCAATGGCGGGGTTGGAGGGGGTGTTGGCTCAGAGGCGGGTTTATCAAGCGGGCTTGCGGGTAAAGTTGCAAGCTTACTCTCATCTTGTGGACTAGGTTTTTGCTTGGCTTGGATATCTTTTACAATTTGATCAAACTTATCTTCCTCAGGTTTTTTAGCCGTAGGTTCTAAATTGAGGCTTTCAAAATTATTAGCATTATGATCGGCCTCATGGGTATTGCCCACTTTTTGCATGCCCTTATCCGGAGGCAATAGCGCGCTTTTAGCCGGCTCACGCGTACTTTTATAAAACACCACCAAAACCACCACTAGCACGATTAAAGCAATGGCTACAATCAATAAGATTTTCTTAAGCCCAGAGCCCTTTTCTTCTTCTACTAGATCGTTGAGTCGTTTATTTAGCTCTTTATTAAGTTCATTATTGTCCATCATTGTTCCTTTATAAAATCTCAAACTTATAAGTGCTTAGCCCAGCTAGCCCCCCGCTCTTTAGCAAATACTTCATAGGGTAAAACCAAAATATTAAACGAAGGGGGGAGTTCGTTATTAGGAAATACCCGCCACTCATTGGGCAAGCCTTGTGCAAGTTTCATAGAAAGGGTACGCGCCAAACGACACCCCTCACTTAAAGCCGTATGCCCCTTATGCACATAGAGGTGCAAATGCCCGGGAGTTTTGCTTTCATAGGCGGTAAAATTGATAAAACCCTCTTCTCTTAAAAGTAGCTGGGCTTTATGATAAAAACGCTCCGGATTATAGCCATTGTAATCAAAGACGATATTTTCAATCTTATCGCCTTGTAAAATCAAGGCATGGGCAAGGGTGATCTCTTTTCTCCAATGTTTTTGAATCAACATAGAAGTTAAGGGGGCATCTACTTTTTCAAACTTATCATAATAACAACGCCCCATGTATTCTATCTTAGCCCCTAAACCGGACTTTAAAACATAATAAAACCCTGTTTGGAGTTTGATAAGTTTTAATTGCATTTCTGTCATCATTTAATCCTTTAAAAAATGCGAGCATGGTAAAGAGGGTAGTTTTGCGTAAACGCCACTATTTGCTCATAAATTGCTTTTAACTTCTTTGTATCCTCTATATTTTCTAGCACATCTGCAATTTGTCCACCAATAAAACTAAATTCTGCCTCTTTCATGCCTCTACTGCTTAGCGCTGCTGATCCTAGACGAATCCCACTTGTAACAAATGGGCTTCTTTTCTCTGCTGGTACTGTATTTTTATTCACAATAATCCCTGCTTTGCCTAAAGCCTCTTGTGCTTCTTTGCCGCTAAATTGATCAAAGCGCATCACCAATAAATGATTATCACTCCCCCCACTAACTAGATTAAAACCTCTTTCTAAAAACACCTTAACAAGCACCGCTAAATTGCGCTTAATCTGAATTGCATAAGTTTTCCACTCTGGTTTAAGATTTTCTAAAAAGCCCACCGCCTTAGCTGCAATCACATGCATTAAAGGCCCCCCTTGTAAACCCGGGAAAAGCGCGCGATCAATTTTAGTTGCAATTTGCTCATCATTGCTTAAAATAAGTCCACCCCTAGGGCCTCTAAGCGTTTTATGTGTGGTGCTACTGACTACATGGCAATAAGGAAACGGGTTAGGGTGTTCAGAAGCCACCACTAGCCCGGCAATGTGGGCTATATCGCCCATTAAAAGCGCACCCACCTCATCAGCGATTTCTCTAAAGCGTTTAAAATCAATCTCCCTAGGGTAGGCAGAATACCCGCATACAATGAGTTTAGGGCGCACAATTTTAGCAATGCGCAAAACCTCCTCATAATCAATCCACCCTTCTGTATTCACCCCATAATGAAAACCTTGAAAATGCTGTCCGGTGATATTGACTTTAGAGGCATGGCTTAAATGCCCCCCGCTATTTAGTTCCATGCTTAAAATTTTATCATAGGGTTTTAATAGGGCGTGATAAATTGCCATGTTAGCTTGGCTACCTGAATGGGCTTGCACATTAGCAAAGGCACAATTAAAGAGCTTCTTAGCCCGATTTATCGCTAAAGTCTCAATGGCATCAACGACTTCACAGCCTCCATAGTAGCGCTTAAAAGGATACCCCTCAGCGTATTTATTAGTTAGCACACTCCCCATAGCCTCCATCACACTCTCAAAGGTGTAATTTTCACTAGCAATCATCTCTAAATGCGCACTTTGACGCGTCAATTCTGCTTGCAACAAATCAAAGATTTCTGGATCGCTTTGTTCTAAATAAAATGTTTTAGGCATGTCCATCCTTTTCAGGTTTCATAGCCGGAAATAAGATCACATCTTTAATCGTTTTAGAATTGGTTAATAACATCACTAGACGATCAATACCAATGCCCTCACCTGCTGTAGGGGGCATGCCTAATCCAAGTGCCCAAACATAATCTGTATCCATTAACTGCGCCTCTTCATCTCCACTTTCTTTAGCCTTTACCTGTTCTTCAAAACGCTGGTATTGATCTAGCGGATCATTAAGTTCGCTAAAACCATTGGCAATTTCTTTACCCGCAATGAAAAGCTCAAAACGATCGGCAATGGCTGGATTAATATCATTACGGCGCGCTAGAGGGCTAATTTCAATCGGGTATTCTGTAATAAAGGTAGGATTAATTAGTTTAGACTCAACGCATAAATCAAAAGCCTGCGCTAAAAGTTTGCCATGTGTGATCAACCCCTCTAAATGCGCCCCTTGTTCTTCTAAAAATGCTAAAAGTTTAGAGCTATCTTCTAAAAGAGTCGCTTCTAATCCCCCTATCTCTATTAAAGCCTGTTTAAAACTAAGCACTCTAAACACACTAAAATCAATCTCTTGATCTTGATAGGGGATTTTTAAGGGCAAGTTTAAAGCCTGCAATAATTTATGAAAAAGTTCTTGTGTGAGGGTGATTAAATCCTCATAAGTTTTATAAGCCCAATAAAACTCTAGCATGGTAAATTCCGGGTTATGGGAGTGATCCATGCCCTCGTTTCTAAAATTACGGTTGATTTCAAAAACCGCTTCAAATCCGCCCACTACCAAGCGTTTTAAATACAATTCAGGGGCAATTCTTAAATAACGCTCTACCTCCAAAGAATTATGATAGGTGATAAAGGGGCGCGCATTAGCCCCCCCGGCAATAGGGTGCATCATGGGCGTTTCTACTTCTAAAAACCCTTTTTCTTCAAAAAAGCGGCGGATAGTGGCCACAACCATGCTACGGGTTTTAAAAACCTCTTTAACTGCAGGATTAACAATTAAGTCTAAATAGCGTTGGCGGTAGCGTAGTTCAATATCACTAAGGCCATGGAATTTTTCAGGCAAAGGTACAATGGATTTAGTAAGAATTTTATAAGAAGTGGCATGTAAACTTAATTCCCCCGTTTTAGTTACAAAAGGATAGCCCACAACATTAAGAATATCACCCACTTCTACACACTTTTTAAATAAATCAAAAGCCTCTTTACCTAGATCATTTTGTGAGAGATAAACCTGTAATAACGCGCTTTGATCTTCAATCTTGATAAAGCAGGCCTTACCCATTAAGCGGATAAAACGCAAACGCCCCACTAAAGCACAAATACCAGAAAGGTCTTTAGACTCTGCTTGATTTTGCAAAGTTTCAAAGCGCTTTAAAAATGTGGCATTATCTAAAGTGCGCTCTACTTGGTTATCATAGGGGTTTTTAGACACAGCACGCAATAAATCTACTTTTTGTATGCGTTGTTTAATGTAGGCATTATCAAACATGGTGGTTTCTATCAATGGGATTTTTGCGGGTTTGCACCCTCTTGTGTAGTTTCTAAATTGTTTTTAACCTTTGTAGGGTCTAAACTCTCAAGTAAATTTTCTTTTTTGGCTCTTTTAGCCTTTTGCTCAATCATTTCACCAATCTCTTGTACTTCTTTAAGCTGGAGTACATGAGAGGCAATGGCATGCATATAGGGATAAATTTGGCTATGGGCGTGTAAATAAACATCTAAGCTTTTCATGAAAGAGAGGCGCGAAATGGTGTAGAGTAAAAAGGCTAGGATTAAAAATATCTTAGTACAGCCAAATAAAAACCCTAAAATGCGATCTATAATGCCTAAATTACTCAGGATAATAGCCTTACTCACAATCACTCCTATTACTAAAAAAGCAATCCACACACAGGCAAGCACCAACACAAAACCCACCAAGCTAGACATAGAGGGGTCATTAAAAGCATATACATGCGAGGAAAACAAAGAGCCTACCCTTTCTGCCCACCTAGATGCTAAATAAACCCCTAAAACAATCCCTAATAAGCCAGAGACTTCATCAATAAAGCCATTATAAAACCCGCGGAGCCCAACTACTACAATAAGCACCGCCAAAGCAATGTCGATATAATAACCCATCAACACCTATTCTTTATAAAATTCAAGTGGCTATGTTTTTAAGTCTAAGTATTTTACAATGCAAAGCTTAAATCAGCAAAAGAACAAGAGGATTATTTGCTATCTTTGAATGTCAAACGCTATTTTTTTAAAGAGCTTAGCCAGCCCTTAGTTTTGGCTCTTTTATTTTTATCTCCGCCTTATTTAGGTTGTTTGATCGCCCCCCACCCTAAATTTTTACTAGGATTAGAAACTTTTTTAGCCCCCTTAAGCATGCTAGCATGTTTACTAGTTAAAGCCAGACAGCGCGTTTTTTTTGGGTTTTGTGTGGGTTTAGGGTTGTTTTATTGGTGTGCTTTGAGTTTTCGCTACAATGACTACCCCTTTTTCATGCCCCTTATCATTATTCTAATCGCCCTTTGTTATGCCGGGGTTTTCTACCTTGTACTTTATCTACAATCTTTACTTTACCGCGTTATTACGCTATGGCTTACTAGTTATATCCACCCTTTTGGATTTGATTGGCTAGTTCCAGATGCCTTTTTTGCCTATTCTCTTTTTAAAGTGGATAAAGTACACTTTCTCATGATTTTAATCGCTCTAACTCTTTATCTCTATAAAAATCCCCTAGTTAAACCCCTTTACATGAAATTTTTAGCTAGTTTGATTTTATTATTCTGCTTAGAATATCCTCATACCTCCGCGCCTATTAAGGGTATTAAGCCTATTAGAACCCATGTTGATCAAGAAAACAAATGGCAACACCCCATCTTTGAAAGCCACATTAATAATAATTTAGAACAAATCCAACAAGCCATTAAAGAACACCAAAAAATGGTGATCTTACCCGAAACAGCCTTTCCTATCGCGCTTAATCAAAGTAGCTTACTCCCTATTTTAATCCATTTAGGACGACAAATTACAATTATCACCGGTGCCCTCTATAAAGAAAACCACACAATTTATAATTCCACCTATATTTTCCATGACAACACCTATAACTATGCCCACAAAGTGATCTTAGCCCCCTTTGGAGAAAGCATGCCCTTTCCCCAATTTATCGCTAATTATTTGGATCGCTTTTTCTTTGGGAGTGAGGTTTTTAACTTAGGCAGTGCCCCTAATTTTACAGATTTTAATTTAAATGGCTTTGCCTTTAGACCCTTAGTTTGTTATGAGGGGACTTCTCAAAGGGCTTATATGAATAGCCCCCCTCATTTGATTGTAGTGAGTAATAATGCTTGGTTTGTGCCTAGTATTGAGCCTTTCTTACAAAGAATGTTACTTAAATACTACGCACGGCGTTTTTCTAAAACCATTATCCATAGTGTGAATAAATCCCCAGCCTATATTCTCTCCCTCACTTTGCTAGGCGATCAAAATTTTTAAAAAGGAAGGCTATGTTAGAGGCTGTAGAAATTGGCCACAAATTTGATACATGGTTATACCAAGATTTGCACTTAGAGGCAAAAGCAGGGGAGTCTATTGCGCTTTTGGGTGTGAGTGGGAGTGGCAAGTCTAGTTTACTTAACCACCTATCTACTATGCTAAAACCCTTGCATGGCAAAGTACGACTCTTAGAACATAGCGATATTTATGCCCTACCTTTAAAGGCGTTATTAGAATTAAGACGCCATTTATTAGGCATTATTTTCCAAGCCCACTACCTTTTTAGAGGGTTTAATGCTTTAGAAAATTTACAAGTTGCCTCTATTTTGTCTAAAAAACCCATTGAAATGGAATTATTAGAAACGCTAGGCATTGCCCATACCCTAAAGCAACAAATTGGAGAGCTTAGCGGCGGGCAACAACAACGGCTATCTATTGCTAGAGTTTTAACCAAACAACCTAAGATCATCTTTGCAGACGAGCCCACCGGCAATTTAGACACCTCCACCGCTTTAGCTGTCATGCAAGCCATGCATAACTATATCCAAGCACAACAGGGGGTTTTGGTATTAGCCACCCATGATGAAAAGATCGCGCGCGGTTGTTCGCGGATTTTCCTTTTAGAAAACCAGCGTTTACGCCCCCTTTGATTATTGAAAAACTTGTGTTAAAATCAATCACATTTTGATTTAATGTTTAAAAGGTTTAGTTTTAAATGGCTTTATTGGTGTTTTTAAAATTGTGTTTAATTCCCCCCCCCCCCCCCCCGCAGCTCATTAGGCTAATTTTCTCTCATAAAAAACTTTACTCCCACAGATTGATTCAATCCGGTTTAGCGTTGGGATAAAATTAAGGGAGTTTTGTGGGTTTTTTTAAATTTAATTTTTGGCTTTTTGGTGTGTGTGCGTGCTTTTTATTAGCAGAGGGAGGGGTTAGTACTTTGATTGAAAGAGGTTTGAGATTAGAAAGTAAGGGGAGTGATTATGAAGCCTATAGACTTTATAGCCAAGCGCAAAAAAATGGGGATTTATTAGGTACAGCTTTTGTAGGTAAGATGTATTTAGGCGGTTGGGGGGTTAAAAAAGATGCGTGTAGAGCGGTTACCTATTTTGAATTTGTCATTAATCGGGCGCGCAGTGATAACAATTTAGCCGTTATAGTGGCTAAAGTGGGGCTAGCTAGCGCCTATGCAGAGGGTAAATGTGTTTTTGTCAACCGAGATATAGCCCTTAAATTAATCCAAGAAGTTTTGTTTGTCAATGGGGGCGGGAATTACAAAACAGGATGGCATTTAGCTAGACTAGAAGCACGCAAATTTACAAAAGAACATGTACGCAAACACTACATCGGTGCAGCTTTATACATGCTAGGCAATGGAGCTAACCCAGCAGCTGGATCAGCCATTGATGTAGAAATTTTAAAAAAAGCTGTAGAATTTGGAAACCAATACGCGCTTGAACAACTACAAAACGCTAATCAACCCCCAAAACCCAAAGAGTTTATTAATTATTAAGATAACGCGTAAGAATTGATCTAAAAACTTAAAAGTAGATTTGGTGGAGGATAGCGGGTTCGAACCGCTGGCCTCCTGCGTGCAAAGCAGGCGCTCTCCCAACTGAGCTAATCCCCCAATGGTGGGCTTAAGAGGACTTGAACCTCTGACCTCACCCTTATCAGGGGTGCGCTCTAACCACCTGAGCTATAAGCCCGATTAACAATTTACCAAAAAGCAACCATTCTAACCAAAAAATCTTAAAAATTTTCTAAAAGAACGCTTAGTATAGCTATAGAGATATTAGGTTTACTTATCTTTAAGGCTTGCTAGTTTATGGCTTGCTTTCCAAGTTTGCGCTAGGTTTTTTCTCATATACCTGATGATCACAATAGACTCTTTTTCTGTTGGTATCAAAAGCAGGGCTAAAAAGGTTTTTACTCTCTAAATTATCCTTAGTGTGGATACCCACTAAGGGCAAAAGCGAGTGGATTAGATCATCGCTCATGAAGGGCTTGTTTATTGCTTTAGCAATTAGTTTTAGCTTTTCTGGGTGTTTTTGCTTAAAGACTTCGCTAACATAGATCATAAAAGGGATTTCTACGCCATAAGCAGAGCATTTATGCCCATAAGTGTTGCCACTTTGAAAAATATCTTGGGCGTGATCGGAGAGATAGATAATCAGGGCGTCTTTATCTTTGAAAAGTTTGAAAATCTCACCCAAGATATGATCAGTATAGTAAAGCGAGTTAACATAATCTGCCACGACTTGCCTATCTTTATTGTTTTGTACATGCAAATTTTGGTAGGGAATGTCTGTAGGCATAAATTTAGCATAAGATTTAGGGAAGCGATATTTATAACCAGCGTGGCTACCAATGAGATGGAAAAGAATAAAATTTTTAGAGGATAGTTGGCTTTTTTGCTTATTAAAGGCAGAGATAAGCCATGCATCTAGAGTAGCGCCATCAGCTTTAAAAAAACCATTACTATAGTAGCGTTTCATAAAAGGGGTAGACCAAAAATCAAAGGCGCGATTTTTTTCAAGATCGTCTTGAGAGTCAAACCAAAAAGTTTTATAACCAGCTAATTTAAAGATTGAACCTAAATTCTTTTGTTGCTCAGGGTTGCTACTATTTTCTACATCAGCATAATTTAGAAGGGTTTTAAAAACGGCGTAAGTGTTTGCAAAGGCTGAGATCACATCTTTAAAGATAAATAAATGCCCCTTTGTAGATAAATCGCTTAAAAAGGGGGTATTAGCCACAGGATAGCCATAAACTCCCATAAAATTTTTAGAGGCGCTCTCGCCTACAATGAGTACCACATTAGAAACACTGTTTAAATCCACACTCAGATAATCTTTAGGATAGCTTTGCTTAAGATTTTTATATTTGGTTTGCTTGTATTCTTTCAGACTCACACCTATTGCGTAAAATTCTTTGATAATAGGCATGATTCGTGTGGGGATATTAGGATTGATTAGAGCGCCGTGATGATGTTCTCTTGGTATATACGCCCCTAAATTATGTACCCAAAAAGCCACAAATAGGGCAAGAAGAATTTTTAAGTTAAGCTTAGTTTGTACATGGATTTTAAAACGCACCAAAAAGAGAAACGCCACACAAAAAAGGATATAAGTAGCAAGCACTCCCAAATTAGGCAAGATATAGCTCATCAAAAACTCATGGCTTTCTCTAAGATTAGTGTTTAAAAGCGTACTCACTAAAGAAGGGGTAAAACCCATGTGAAAGTACCAAGAGGCAAAAAAATCCACAAAAGCAAAAATCAAGCTTAAAATAAGCAGGGTATTTTTAAGAGAGGTTTCAACGCGTGGATAGGGGATAAGACTAATTAGAAAATATAAGGGATAAAAAACAACAAAGCTATAAAAGCAAACTTTTATTACATGTAACCCCCCCCCCCCCCAGTCCTGCACCTCTACAGAAAAAAAGCTAGCCACAATAGGCACTAGCCACATTAGAAAAAAGCGGCTATCTAAAACAACTCTATTCACAAAACGCCTTTTCTATTTGATTACAAAGCAGATGAATCATTAAGATATGCATCTCTTGGATTCTAGGGGTATCTGTGCTAGGCACAATGAGATTAAAATCACACAAAGCGCGCATCTTACCTCCCTGATGCCCGCTAATGCCTAAGGTAGCAAGCCCTAACTCTTTGGCCTTTTTAAGTGCTAAAAGCACATTTTCAGAATTACCACTCGTAGAAATACCCACCAGATAATCCCCTTTTTTGCCCAAAGCCTCCACTTGGCGCGCAAAGACAAAATGATAACCATAATCGTTGGCAATGGCTGTGAGTGCGGAAGTATCTGTGCTTAAAGCAATGGCAGCTAGTCCCGCGCGCTCTTTTTTATAGCGTCCGGTGAGCTCGGCTGCAAAATGTTGCGCATCTGCTGCACTCCCGCCATTGCCACAAATTAAAATTTGATGCCCTTGCTTGAGCGCTTCTATTAAAGAGAGTGCAACTTTTTCTATCTCTAAAACTAGGGTTTTTAAAGTTTCTTGGGCCACTTGGATATGGGTTAAAATTTCCTCTTGGATAAAGTTTTGCATAAATACCTCCAAAATTTTTACCAGTATGTTTTACTTAAGTTTTGGTAGATAAAGGGGGACTTTTACTAACAAAAATCAAGGGTAGTACAAAAGATCGCAAGGCTAAGGGGAATCTACCCCACAAAGCCTTTAATCACTAATTAGAGTTTATTAGCGTGTTCTTTGAGATATTCAGCCACGCCTTCATGGGTGGCTTTCATGCCAGCATCGCCCTTTTGCCAGCCTGCAGGACAAACTTCGCCATGTTCTTCAAAGAAAATCAAGGCATCTACCATGCGTAGCATTTCATCTACATTACGGCCTAGTGGGAAATCATTAATCACAGCATGGCGTATTCTTTGGTGTTTATCAATCAGAAAAGATCCCCTCAGTGCGATAGCATTATTAAACAAAACATCATAGCTCCTAGCAATGTCTTTAGTAACATCAGCTACCATAGGGAAAGAAATCTGTCCGATCCCACCCTTTTCTACAGGGGTGTTTTTCCAAGCGTAGTGTACCACTTCTGTATCTGTAGAAATCCCAATAACATTAAAACCGCGTTTGTGAAATTCTTTTGCGCGGTGATCAAAGGCGATGATCTCAGAGGGGCAAACAAAGGTAAAATCTTTAGGCCAAAAGAAAAGTACGGCACCATTTTGGCCTAAGTTTCTGGAAAGCTCAAAATGCTCATCTACTTGGTTATTAGGTAAAATCGCACTGGCCTTAAAATCGGGGGCTAACTTGGTTACTAACATCAAAAACTCCTTCAAATATGATTGGATTTTCGGCAAAACCGAAAAGCGGATTATAGACTAATCTATCTAAATAATCAAGGATTAAGTATAATCTTTACTATCTCTCTTAAGGACAATCTTTGAAAAGAAAGCACCCCGGCACTATCAAGGTTTTTTTACGCACCATTTCTCAAATGTTTGCCCTCACTAACAAAAGAGACAAAAAGACATTAATTTGGCTCACCTTAGGCTCCATTCTTTTAAGTACAATAGAAACTTTCTCTATTAGCATGATCATGCCCTTTATCACCCTTGCTAGCTCCCCTGATCTCATTCTTTCTAATCGCTATGGCCATGCTATCTATGAGGCGCTACACTTTTCAAGTCCTTTACATTTTGCTTATCTCTTTGCTTTTATGCTAGTAGGGCTTTATCTTTTCCGTATGGGCTACTCTTTGCTTTTTACCTACCTTTATACCCGTTTTAGCTCCCACAAAGGCCACGATCTAGCCCAACAACTTTTCATGCGTTATTTAAAAATCTCCTATTTAGAACACATCACGATGGATGCTAACCAAACTAGAAACACCATTAATAGCAAGAGTTATCAAGTTTTAGAGAGCTTTGGCGCTTTGATTGGTATTTTTACAGAGATCACAACCATTCTTTTTCTTTACAGTATGCTCGTGTATACTAATTGGAAAATGACTCTTGTTTTAAGTGTGATTTTAATCTTACAGGTGATTTTTATTAGTAAGTATGTTGCCAAGATTATCCAAAGAAAAGGGCAGGAAATCACCACTTCTAACATTGGCACTGATCAAGTACTCCATAAATTTTTTCAAAATTTTAAAATTACAAAGATCAAGGATAAGCTTCCACAAGCCCATAGCGACTTTAACCAAAGCAGTTTAAGCCGCGCTAAAATCCAAACCACCACACAGACTTTGCAAGCTATCCCTACTAAATTTTTAGAGACTGTAGGTTTTAGTCTGCTTATTCTTTCTGTGGTTTATGTGCTACACAAATACGGCGATGCTAAAATGGTTTTACCCATTATTTCCATGTACGCCCTAGCGCTTTATCGCATGCTCCCCTCTATTAGCAGAATTTTAGGCTGTTTTAACACCATTCTTTATAACCAGCATGCTATCACCAATATTTATAGAGAACTCAAACGCCCCATTCAAGAAGAGGGGGATTTACCCTTGCGTTTTTCTCAAAATATTATTTTGCAAAATATCTATTTTTCCTATAGAAGAAGCCACCCCATTTTGCAAAATATTAACCTCACTATCAAGAAAGGGCAGAAAGTTGCCTTTATTGGGCCTAGTGGCTGTGGTAAATCCACTCTTGTAGACATTATCATAGGGGTTCTTTACCCTAATAAAGGCACAATTTTAATTGATGGAAAACCTCTTGATTCTCAAAATATCCGCAGTTGGCGGCAAAAAATAGGCTATATCCCACAGAATATCTATCTCTTTGATGGCACTGTAGCAGACAATGTAGCCTGTGGTAGCCCATTAGATGAAAAAAGAGTGATTGAGGTGTGCAAGCGGGCATGCATTTATGATTTTTTATGTACACATAATGGGATAGAGAGTCGCGTAGGTGAGGGGGGGATTAATCTAAGCGGGGGGCAAAAACAGCGCATCGGTATTGCCCGCGCGCTTTATGATAATCCTGAAGTTTTGGTTTTAGATGAAGCCACTTCAGCCCTAGACACTTCTACAGAAGCTAAGATTATGGATGAAATCTACACCATTACACGCGATAAAACTTTACTTGTTATTGCCCACCGTTTAAGTACCATTGAGAGGTGTGATGTTAAAATTGATTTAAGCCAGCCTTTTTAGCTAGGGTTTTTAAATCTAGCCCCTGAAAGCGTGTGATATAGGCCTGTGGGAGCATATCTTGTAAAAGCGCGCTATTATAGCCCAAAAAGCCTATGTTATTGACCCGTGCGCTTTCATAATCGCTTTTGCTATCCCCAATTAAAAGCATTTCTTGACTTGTGTAAGCATATGCGATCTTCAAATTAGCCAAAACTTTAGCCTTAGAGGGAGGGCTACCCTCAATGCTTCTAAAATAGGGTAAGAGACCTAAAAACTCACACAAGACCTGTAACTCGCTATGCAAGGCCGCAGAAGCGATATGAAAAGTGCAGTTTTGATAATGGGCTTTGATAAAATTTAGCACATCTTGATTTAGATGTTCTCTTGAAAAAAGGTCTTTTGTAATGATTTGTCCAAATTCATCTACAAGGGCTTCTATTTGGGTGGCTTTTAGGGGTTGTTTGAGAATATGGTTATAAAAATAGGTAATCTTTTCAGCCCGGCCTATCCCGCCACTTGTATAGTGATAATCCTCAAAGGCTTTTAAAGCCTCTTGACTTGTTTTTGCATGCCGTTTAAATAGCGTTTTAAAGCCCTCACACTTTAAATGCATGCTATCAAAGATCACCCCATCAAAATCCCACACCACCACTAACATGCCAATCCTTTCTCACACCCTACCAAATTTGCGTTGCCGCTGGTTAAATAGGGCAATGATTTCTTGTAAATGCGCAGGCGTAAAATCAGGCCATAGCACAGAACTAAAAAAAAGCTCCGCATAACTAGATTGCCACAATAAAAAATTAGAAAGGCGCATCTCCCCACCGGTGCGCACTAATAAATCCACATCGGGTAACCCGGCTGTGTCTAAATGTTGCGCGATTAGATGTTGCATATCCCCCTTTGCTCCTTTTTTAATTAGAGTAATGCATGCCCGGGCAATCTCATCACGGCTACCATAATTAAGCGCTAAAACTTGAGTCAACGCATCATTATGCATTGTTTCTTGCTCCAAATTTAAAATTGTCTTTTGTAAAGAGGGGCTAAATTTCTTTAAATCGCCAATGACCTTAAAACGGATATTATTTTCTAAATAAGTGGCGCGTTCCTCTTTAAGATACTTTTTAAGAATACCCATTAAAAAATCCACCTCAGTTTGGGGGCGACTCCAATTTTCTGTAGAAAAGGCATACAGGGTGAGGTAGCGAATCTGGTTTTGTGCACACCAGATCGTGATATTGCGCAAAACCCCAACGCCTTTTTTATGGCCATAGGTGCGAGGCTTTCCCTGTTGTTTAGCCCACCTCCCATTGCCATCCATAATGATGGCCAAATGCTCAGGATTGCGCACAAGAATCTACCAAGTACGCGATGTGTTGGAAGGGAATTTTAGCATGTTGGCTTAAGCCCACTTCACAGGTACTTGAACTACAAAACCCGCGCTTTAAATCCTTATCCTCATAAAAACGCGCAAAATCTAAAAGAGCATGTTCATTAAGCTCAGGTGTTAAAAACCCTTTATCCCCCGCAAAGCCACAGCAACCGGTATCAATATGCTCAACCACTTCCCCGCGTGTACAACTTTGGGCTAAAGATCGCATTTGCTCTGAATAGCCTAGTCTCTTAGCAGAACACATGGTATAAAGCGCCACATTTTCCTCTAAGGGCTGTATTTTTAAAGAGGGGAGTAAAACCTCTTTAATAAAAATGGGCATGTCATAAATCAAAAGACCTTGATCCTTAAAACTTTCAATAAGATAGGCACTACATGCGCTATGATCAAGTACAATAGGGACTTCTCCACTTTTAGAGAGAGTGTGTAATAAGTGGGCGTTTTTGGCTTGGTTTTGTATGCTTAAATCCTGATAGTTGATAAAGGCCTTACCACAGCAAAATTTAGGCAACTCTTGAGGATAAATCACACCATAACCCGCTTTAGTACATAGCGATTCAAAGACTTCTTGTAAACTGCGCTGATCGGGCATGAACGCAGAGGGCGCAAAGGCACGATTAATACAAGTAGAAAAATAAAGCACATTTTTTTTAGCCGGTTTGTCATGTAGTTTATAGGTGTTTTTTTGTGGCATGAATTTAGATACCGCTGGCGTGCCTAGTTTGGCATGGGCTTTTAAAGCTAGGTTTTGTAAGTTAATAGAACCTAAAACAACTTGGCCCATTTTAGCCGTGCTAAGCCCCACTTTAAGCGCGTTTACAGTCGTATCCATATGTTCTAAAATAACCTTAGCTAAACTAGGGGCTTTAACTCTTTGGCGGCTTTTAAGTGCGATAGTGGCGCTATCAATACCTAGTGGGCAGAGTGTAGAGCACATATGGCAAGCCGCACAAGTTTCATCGCTTAAAAAATCATAGCCTTCTAAGAGTTCTTTTAACATGGCTTGATCGGATACATGCCCGTTTTTAACCCGCTCTTGTAAATGCACAATTTCTCTTTGTAATACAATGCGCTGTCTTGGGGTGAGTGAGAGATAACGGCTAGGACAAATGCGCTCACAAAATCCACATTCCATACAGGGTTCTAATTCTGGAGCAATGGGAGTACTTAATTTTAAATTTTTGGTATGGATTTGTGGATCGTCTGAAAGGATCACATCTGGATTGAGTAATTTTTCTGGATCAAATAGTGCTTTGATTTGTTGGCAAATCTTATAAGCCTTTTTGCCCCATTCAAGCTCTACAAAGGGAGCAACCATGCGCCCTGTGCCATGTTCGGCTTTAATTGAACCTTGTAAAGAGGCCACCATGTGTGCCATGTCTTGTACTAAACCCTCAAAATGTTTTCTCTCAGATTCTTCTGATAAAAGCGGGGTGATCACAAAGTGTACATTGCCACTTAGCGCATGCCCAAAAATCACCCCATTATCTTTAAAACCATGCTTTTCTAAAAGTTGCTCTAAAGAGGCAATCCCTTCTTTGATATTATCCATTGTAAAACATAGATCTTCAGTGATCACGCTTGCCCCTACGCGCCGTCTACCCGCTACAATAGGAAACATACTTTTACGGATTTTCCACCATTTGCTATATTCACTTTGATCAGAACTTTGGGCTATGGGTAAAATTGTAGGGGCGCTAGCTAGCGCCTTGAGAACGGCTTTGGTGTTTTTGTTTAAAATTTTAGGGTCTTTGTGCTCTAACTGCACCAAAATACAAGCATAACCGGGTTTGATCTCTTGGAGCACTTCTGGCATGCCCTCATGCCCTTGTACAGAGGCCAAACACGCAAAATCCATCACCTCAGCCGAACTAATCTTATCTGCATTTTGTGCTAAAATGCGTACCCCATCTATGGCTAGGCCTAAAGTTTCATAAAAGAGTAATAAACAGGTTTTATAGGGTAAATCCGGCACACAAACAAGTTCACAAGAGGCAATAAAACCTAAAGTCCCCTCCGATCCGATGAATAAATGGCTTAAAATATCAATGGGGTCTTCAAAATCAATCAGAGAGTTAAGGCCATAACCGGTGGTGTTTTTGATTTGGTATTTTTTATGAATCAAAGCGTGTAATTCTGCATCGTCTAAAATTTCTTGGCGCAAATGTAAAAGTCCCTCTAAGAGTTTGGCATGGCTTTTTCTAAAACCCTCTACACTAGCGTTATCAGAAGTGTCTAAAAGCGTGCCATCACTTAAGATCACACGGATAGATTTTAGGGTTTGATAACTATTTTGTTTCACCCCACAACACATACCGCTAGCATTATTGGCTAAAATCCCCCCTATCATCGCCGTTGCAATCGTGGCTGGATCGGGTCCAATTTTTTGCTGGCTTTGTTTGAGCGCATGGTTAGCCTGTTCACCAATTACTCCACAGCCCAAACGAATACTTTCCCCATTTGGCTTAATTTCTTGCCAGCCCAAACTAGCCATTACCAACACCCCCTCAGAGCAACTTTGCCCTGAAAGAGAGCTACCCGCCGCTCTAAAAGTGAGGGGGGTTTTATATTTGTGGGCCAAAGCATAAATTTTAATAATCTCTGTTTCATTAAGGGCTTTAATCACTATCTGGGGGATATAGTGATAACATGAAGCATCTGTGCCATAAACCAAGCGGCGCAGATAGTCTTTATAGATTCGATCCCCTAAGAATTGTTGGGCTTCTTCATAAAATTTAGCGTAGTTCTCTTGCATGATCAACCTTTATTTTAATATGGGAAAATATTTTACCACTTTTAGCACACTTTGGCTCTCATCTATAGGGGTGCTAAAACTTTTAATTATTAATTATTTTTAGCAAAAATCCCACTTTAGCAGGTAGAATAAACCCTTCTGTATATGCTACAATGCACACCACTTTACCCACTGCGCCGTAAAGCCTCTAGCTTTAGCTATGGGGATATAAGGCGATATGTTAAGGTTGTGCTATAATCGCGGACAGAGTTGGGGCATCAACTCTTGGAGTAGAGGCTGTAAGACCCGTCTAGCGGGCAAGCCTTGATGATCCCAGAATCCCCTAGTTTTAGCTATGGGGAGTATGTCAATTAAAGGATTAATGATGATAAAAGAAGCTAGCCACTGTATAGATTTGCAGGATTTTAACCCTAAGGATTATTGCATTTTAGATATTCGCGATGCAAAATCCTACCAAGAGGCGCATCTAAAAGAAGCTAAAAATCTGGAGGATTTAGAGGCCATTAAAGATTTTGCCCTCTCTTGTAAAGATCAAAAAATCCTGTTGCAATGCTGGCATGGAAACACCGCTGCAAGGTATGCAAGCTTATTGCATAGTGCAGGGGTGGAAAATATTTACTTTCTCAAGGCTAATTTTGAGGATTTTAAGGCTTTTGGCTTGGAGGTAGTAAGGGGCTAATGCGCCCTATTGTAGTGGTGGGGGCTACCCCCTACTTGGGCGATAAGACCGTTTTAAATCTCATCTGTAGCCAAATTATCTACTTGCCCCTTGTCTACAAAGAGGGTTTTTTAAGCTCTGCTCTTAGCCCGCCTCTTTTAATTGAAAGTATGCAAGCTTTGCTTTTTACCTCCAAACACGCCCCCCTAGCTCTTACCCATTCCTTAGAAACAAAAGCACTTAATTTTTTAAAAACCCTCCCTGTTTTTGTCTTAGCAGAGAAAAGCGCTCAAGTTGCTAAAGATTTAGGCTTTTGTGTGGCATTTGTGGGTCAAGGTGGCCATGCTAAAGATTTGGCTCAAGAAATCACCCTCCCTAAAAACACCCTTTTTATACGCGCTAAAGAAGTGGCCTCTTCTCTCTTTGATCATTTGCCCTCTTTAATTGTTTATGAAAATAAACCCCTTAAACTCACAAATAAACCAAAACCCCATTCTGTATTAATTTTTAGCGCGCCTAGTGCTTATAAAATCTTTTCTCATTGTTTTAGCTGGGATAATTCTTATACTGCCATTGCGCTAGGTGAGAGTACTTTTAAAACTTTTGGGCCAAATATCCACGCTCTTAAAAGCCCCAAACCCTGCTTACAAGAATGTATTACATTGGCTAAAACCCTCTGATTTTGTATTAAGATTAAAAAAAACAAGGAGTTTAAATGCTGGTTTTTTGGGTCGCTTTAGGCGGGGCTATTGGGGCTTCTTTGCGCTACTTTGTGGGTAAAATGATGCCTACGCGTTTTTTAATCTGGGAAAGTTTTCCTCTTGGCACCTTTAGCGTCAATCTTATCGGTTGTTTTGTAATTGGCCTTTTGGGGCATTTGGCCGCTAAATCTTTACTAGGTGATAAAATGAGCGCGCTTTTAATCACCGGTGTTTTAGGGGGTTTTACAACTTTCTCTTCCTTTGGGCTAGACACGCTTAAATTATTGCAAAAACAGGCGCTTTTGGAAGCCCTTGTGTATGTTTTAGGGAGTAACCTTTTGGGTTTTTTATGCGTGGCTTTAGGTTGGGGGCTAGCCAAGTTTTTTAGCTAAGCTTGTGCTTTAATTTCTAAAAAGTGGCGGGCTAGAATGATGGTTTGGAGTAAAGTAGCAAAGAAATTAAAAATAGGGATAAGAGAAAAAAGATAGGCTGCAATGGCGATTTTATGGTTAATCACTTTGTAGTCTACAAGGATTTTTTGGTAGGTTTGTTCGTTATAAATAGAGCTGCCCACATCAAAGCAAAGGGTGTTTTTGAAAAAGAAATAATGTGGGATAAGAGAGACAAACACCCCGATAAAGGGAATGAAATAAAGCGGAATGCACACCACCAAAAACAAACACAAATAAGCTAGCTGTTTTAAAAAATGCTGGATATTGCGGCTCAAATCTCCAAAATTTTCTAAGGCTAAATCGCTGTAATAGCGCTTGTGTAAAGAGGCAATCACAAAGGGGGTATAAAAAAGAGAGATAAAAAGATTGCCCACTAAGCTTAAAACTAATACCAAGAGCACAAGTAAAACATAGGCAAAGAGTTTAAAAGCAAGCAGAAATAAGGCGGGTAATAAACCGCTGGTGTGGGCGTATTGATACCAACTAGTGGGCAAAAAACCCTCTAAGATGCGTACTAAGTTTCCCCCAAAGTAAAAGAGTAAAATACCCCAAAAGAGCAGGCCAACTACAACAGGGCCTAAATTAAGAGCTAACATTTTCCAGCTTAAAAAATCTTTCCAGCTTTGTTTAACAGTTTGCAGTGGTGTGTTCATACTTCCTCTTTCTTAAAGTGCTACATGGCTTTTATTAAGTTTAGCATGCTAGAATGCCCTCTTCATACCTTGCACATGCGAGGTCTCATTTTACAATACTTTGGAGAACTTTATGGTTAAAAAAAGCTTTATGGGTTTTGTATTAACGGGTATTCTTAGTGTGGGAATTGTTGGGGCTAAGACTTTAGCCACAGTAACTTTCCCAGACACACAAACAAGCAAAAAGAAAGGCAGACATGGTAGACATAGTAGGTCTGATAAACCCGATGTGGTGAGCATTACAGAGAATGATTTTGATGTGATCAAACAGCGCAACCCCAATTTTGACTTTAATAAACTTAAACCTGAACAAAAAAAAGCCTTACTTGAGCAAGCAATTAATAATCTATTGATTGAAAGAGAAGCTAAAAAAGAGAAATTAGACGATACAGCAGAGTTTGCTAAAAGAATGGCTGGCTATAAAAAACAGCTACTTGTAGAAATTTGGGCTAAACGCCAAGCAGAGTCAATTGGTAAAGAGGATATTCCAGAAGATCAACTAAGAAAATATTACCAAGCCAATAAGGCGCAATTTGTCCAACAAGAAGCCCAAGCAAGACATATTCTTGTCAAAACAGAAGCCGATGCTAAACGGGTGATCTCTGAGCTTAATAAAACCCCTAAAACCCGTATAGAAAAAGAGTTTATTGAAATTGCTAACCGCGAATCCATTGATCCAAATACCAAAAATTCCAAAAATGGGGGGGATTTAGGTAAATTCCAAAAAAACCAAATGGCGCCTGAGTTTTCTAACGCTGTTTTTGCTCTTAAACCCGGTAGCTACACTAAAACCCCTGTAAAAACAGAATTTGGCTACCATGTTATCTATCTGATGAGTAAAAACGAACCCAAAATGCCTACTTTTGAACAAGCCAGACAAACCATTATTGGTATTCTTAAAGAACACCAATTCCAAGAATATGTCAAGGGGGAATTGGAAAAATTGCGTAAAAATGTACGGATTAATATTGTCCAAGATTGAGAGGCTTAAATGCTAGTAAAGGGAAGTGAGATTCTTAATAAAGCCCATAAAGAGGGCTATGGAGTGGGGGCGTTTAATTTTGTCAATGTAGAGATGTTGCGGGCTATCTTTGAGGCGGCTGATAGCGCCCAATCGCCCTTAATCGTGCAGGCTAGCGAGGGGGCGATTAAATATTTAGGCATAGACATGGTTTTAAGTCTAGTACACACAATGGCCAAACGCTACCCGCAGATCCCTGTAGCTTTGCATTTAGATCATGGAACCAGTTTTGAGAGTTGTAAAAAAGCTGTAGATGCGGGTTTTACCTCTGTTATGATTGATGCCTCCCACCACCCTTTTAAAGAAAATTTAGAACTCACCACGCAAGTTGTAGAATACGCCCACGCCCATGGCGTAAGTGTAGAAGCAGAGTTAGGCCGCTTAATGGGTATAGAGGATAATATTTCTGTAGATGAAAAAGAGGCGGTATTAGTTAATCCTAATGAAGCCGAAGAATTTGTCCAAAAAAGCCATGTGGATTATTTAGCCCCAGCCATTGGCACTAGCCATGGGGCGTTTAAATTTAAAGGCGAGCCTAAATTGGATTTTAAACGATTAGTAGAGGTCAAAAAGCGCACCAATATTCCACTGGTACTACACGGGGCTAGCTCCATTCCTGAAGGCGTAAGGCAGGCTTTTTTAGCTACTGGTGGGGATTTAAAAGGGAGTAAGGGCGTGCCCTTTGCTTTTCTTGAGGAAGCGATTAAAGGCGGGGTGAATAAAGTTAATATTGATACAGATTTGCGCCTAGCCTTTATCGCTCAGGTGCGCAAAATGGCACAGGAGAATCCTAGCGAGTTTGACTTGCGCAAGTATTTTAATCCCGGGATTGAAGCGGTAAAAGCTGTAATTGTGGAGCGCATGCAGATTTTGGGTAGCGCACATAAAATTTAAGGAGAATGCATGGCTATTGGAATGGGCGAACTTAAAAAAAATCTAAAAATTGAAATACAAGGCGTACCTTATCGCATTGTAGAGTACCAACATGTCAAACCGGGCAAGGGAGCAGCCTTTGTACGGGCTAAAATCAAGTCTTTTTTAGATGGCAAGGTGATAGAAAAGACTTTTCACGCGGGGGATAAGTGCGAGGAGCCTAATTTATTGCAAAAACCCATGCAATTTCTCTATTTTGACGGGTCGGCTTACCAGTTTATGGATACAGAGAGTTACGAGCAAATTGCATTAAGTAGCGATCAAGTAGGCGAGGCGCCTAAATGGATGTTAGAAGGCTCACAAGTAGATGTACTCTTTCATAATGAAAAGGCTATTTCAGTGGAAGTAGCCCAAGTGGTGGCACTAAAGATCACACAAACCCCGCCTAATTTTAGAGGGGATACCTCTAGTGCAAGTAAGAAACCCGCAACTCTGGAAACTGGCGCTGTGGTGCAAGTGCCTTTCCATGTACTAGAGGGGGAGGTAATTAAAGTTAATACCCAAACTGGGGAGTATTTAGAAAAACTCAAGGGTTAAGATTAAATAAAATTACCCATTGCGCCGTAAAGCCCCTAGCTTTGGCTGTGGGGATAAAGGGCGACATGAGGTTTTGTGCTATAATTGCGGACAGAGTAAGGGCTCAACTCTTGGAGTAGAGGCTGGTAGACCGCCTAGCTACCAAGCCTTGATGATCCTCTCAATCCAGTAAGCTAGAGCGCGGGGAGTATGTCAAAAACTACGCTTAAGCCTACAAGAGCTAAGCGGATTAAAGCACATGCTAAAAAAGTCTATAATCCTTAGGGTAAGGGCTTTACTCTTAAGCTAGTAGAGCTCAGCTTCAAGCTTTATTAATTCTAATCAATCCTGCAAGCTTAAGAGCGCGAGGAGTCAAAAACTAAAGGTTTGCCATGCTTGGGAAAAAAGAGTTATCAGATAAAACTATTTTTTTAGCGGGTGCAAGCGGTGTTATTGGTTATCCGCTAGCAAAAATGTTAGTGGGGGCTGGTTATCCCGTATTTGGTACGACCCGTTTTACTACAAAAGTTGATAAACTAATAGCCATTGGTGTTAAACCCGTTGTTGTAGATGTATTTGATACAGACACACTAGAGCAGGCTATTATGGCAATACAGCCTGAAATTGTTATCCACCAGCTTACCGACTTGCCAGATGGCTTGCCTGCTGATAAAATGCCAGAGGCTTTGGTGCGCAACGCGCGTATCCGTAATGAGGGTACGCATAATCTTGTGCGTGCAGCACAAAAGGCTAGTGTTAAAAAATTCCTAGCCCAAAGTATTGCCTTTGTCTATGCTCCAAGCAACCAACCCCACACAGAAGAATCCCCATTGCTTGATTTTAATGATCCTATTTATGGCCAAACGGCTCAGGCTGTTGATAGCCTTGAACAACAAGTGCTTAATGGTAAGTTTAACACGGCAATTATCTTGCGCAATGGTTGGCTTTATGGCGCAGATTCTGGCTATAAAGCGCCCGTAGAATTTGCCCCCTCCCTGCATGTTGATGCCGCTGTATTTGCCGCCTTTTTAGCAACACAGAGTGATAAAAGCGGTATTTATAATGTCGCTGATCAGGATAAACGATTAGATACTAGTAAATTTTGTAACACATTTCCAGAATGGAGCGCGCAATTTTGCTTACCCACAAAATAACCCCTCAGTTTGATTCACTAAAAACAGTTGGGATATTGCCTTGCGCAAGTTTAATAAGGGTTCTGAGCCACAGGCTAGGGCTTTGATACATAGGCTGCTATAACCCTTTGCTAACCTTGCAGGTAGTGTACTCACCCCCGCATTAAGTTTAGATTGCTCAATAAGTGTTTTGATATTTTCTAAGGATAGGTTTTTGATAAAAAGAATGGCATTAAGATAATGGGTAAAGTCTCCAAACATACAGGGATTTTTTAAATCCATATGCATAGGTTCTAGTAAAGTATTATCTAAAAAGAGGGGCCTTGTAGTGCTATTTTCTTGATAGGAGATATTTAGCGTAGAATGTAGGCGCTTGAAGGCAAAAGTTTCGCCATGGGCGATGCGTCCGGCGGTGATAATTTCGCTATAAAGCAGTTGTGAGTCAGGGTGTAAAATAATAGAGCTGTGGTTTTGAAAATGCGCGTTTTTAAAAGGAATAAGAGGCAGGGGGGAGAAGTCTAAAAAGGCGTGGGGCTTAACTTGGATTTGTGTGTTACGGCTAGCATAGCCATCTTCTGTATCTTGGATTTTCTCAAAACTTTGGCTAGAGAGCTTTAGCTGGCAATGTGGGCCTACTTCTATTTTAATATCATGCGCATCACCCTTTAGCATTCCCGGACTCACCGCAATAAGTATAATCTCTGCGCGATTTCCCTCATAAAAGGGAGGCATGAGTTTAAAGGGGGGGGTGAAATAATTATCCTCAATGATACAACGGCCATTTTGCCCTATCTTAGTTTTTAAATAGAGCTTTGATTCTTGTGGGTAACTGCTTACTTGCTCCATTTTAATCTTCTAAAAGCGCGTATTTTTTAATCCAGCCTATGACGCGATCAAGCCCTTCTTTATTACGGATATTGGTGAATAAAAAAGGTTTCTCACCGCGCATTTTTTTAGAGTCGCGATCCATCACACCCAAATCTGCCCCCACATAGGGTGCTAGATCAATTTTATTAATGATGAGCAGATCAGATCGCGTAATGCCCGGTCCTCCTTTTCTAGGGATTTTATCCCCCTCAGCCACATCAATAACAAAAATTGTAAAGTCGGCTAGCTCTGGGTTAAAGGTGGTAGAAAGATTATCCCCCCCGCTTTCAATAAACATGAGTTGGATATCTGGAAATTTCTTATGCAGTTCCTCTACTGCTTCTAAATTCATGGAGGCATCTTCTCTAATGGCAGTATGTGGGCAACCTCCGGTTTCTACCCCGATGATGCGCTCTCTTGGCATCACTGAATTTTTGCATAAAAATTCAGCGTCCTCTTTGGTGTAAATATCATTAGTAACCACCCCGATACTATAATCTGTACTCATTGCGCGGGTGAGTGCCTCAATTAAAGCCGTTTTTCCACTGCCCACAGGCCCACAAACACCAATTTTAACCATGTGATTCCTTTAAAAGATAAAGATTAAGACATATAAAGTCTGGAGTATAAGTCTTCATGCTGCATGGCTCTAATGTCATTAAGAACACTAGCCGCGCATAGATGTGAAATATCTAAAGATTGTAATGTATTTAAGATATTTTTAAAAGTCTCTTGCAAGGCAAGTAAAATGCGTTGGCCATCATTTTGGGCTAAGGGAATGGTTTTAACGCAGTTAATCACCATGTTAGAGCTCTGGGCGTAGAGATAGTGCTTTAAGCTAACTTCTAAATCAAACCCCATAGAAGCGCAAAAAACCCCATAACTGCTAGCATGCGTGGGGGTTGTACTAGCTTGTGCATAGGCTTTAAAAAAGGGGCTAAAGGGTAAATCTAAAACCAAAAGAGTTTTTAAAAAGCGGCTACCTAGCTTTTGATTAGCTTGGCGCAATTCTAGTGGCGGTGTGGCCAAACACACGCGCTCTTCAATGTCTAAAATATGCCCTAAATGAGGTTTTATATTCTGCTCGCCCTCTTTAGCATGCATATAAACCAGCTTGAGGCTTAAAAGTTCGGTGTATAAAAACTGGGTGGAGAGATTAGCCTGTAAATAGGCAAGCGCGCTTTGTTTATCCTTAACTTCTTTTTGTTGGATATAGGTTTCTAGCCCGAAAGAGTGGGTGTAACTGCCAATGGGAAACATGGCATCATTAATCTGGAGTAATAAAAAATCTGCGTGCATGGCTGTCCTATTTTTTAATCACAATCTGCAAATCTGCACTATCTATAAACTTCATAGGTTTAATATCTAGAAGATCAGCATGGGGAGTGCTTATAGAAATGCGTTTAGAAGCGTCTAATTTACTTTTTAAAACGCCATGTCTAACGCCCAATTTTTCAAATAATACCTGCATGGGCTTTTCAAATGGAGTTTTAAAACTCAAAGGTTGATCGCCATAATAAAGAGAAGCGTGGCGGTTGCCCACTTCATAACAAATTCTAGCCACTTCATCTGTATTAGAAGCATAGGCGCAAAGTACCTCTGTGGGAAGAATATTAATAGCAATGATTTTATGGGCATCTTCAAATAAAATATCCCCATCACGCAAACCCATTTTAGAGGGGTTGCTAAGTTTCATCACCACTTCCACCCCTCCCCTTGAGATAAAGCGTCCCATGCGTTTTTGGCTATCAAACCACTCTAGATCCACAAGGTCTAATTCCTTTAAACAATCCTTTTCGTGGATATTGCCTAAAATGGTTTCTACTAGCAAGCTTTAGCCTTCTTACACCCAGTGTTCAATAAAGAGTAACCAAGCAGGAAGCCAAGCGGTTATAATCCCCTCAATGATAGCAAGCCAAGGGACAAAATTACCTAACTTAATTTTAGCCACTTCCTCAATCCAGCCAGTTAACCAGAGCACACCCCAAGCCAACCAGATAAAGGCCCACCAATCGCCCTCAGTAATGCCTAGAAAGCGGTGAGCTTCAAGCGCATCTGAATAGTGGGATAGAATGGCGGCAGGAATTGTATTGATGGTTACAAATAAGCAGTACCACCCATAAGGACGCCAATCCAAATTAAAGGTGTTATTAATGGCTGCATACAAGTAGGTAACACCGAATAACAAGCCAGTAGCAGGACCATAGAAGTTAATTAAGTGCTGTGATACTTGTTGTATATCTTCTGGTCCTGCTACAAGTGGAGCGGAGTGGAAAGTGGAGTAAACGATAGCCACTATATTACAAACAATAGAGATCCCACCTACAAAGTAGTTCATGACGGCTTTACTTTTGGGATCCACACCAGTAAGCCCACACACACCATTGCTGATCAAAACGATCGCAACATACAATAACACAAGTCCTAGCATTCCTATCCTTTGAACAAACTAGAGATTCTGCTGTTTAAAATAGAAGAATCCTCTGTAACTCCCATTATAAACTAAGAAAGTAAACCCCCACCCCTTTTAAGTTAGCACAAAATACGGGGCTTTTAAGCCCTATTTAAACATAGGAGCCATAAAGCCCCCTCCTATAAAGACTAAAGAACCAAGAAACTAGAACAAGTTGTAGAGTTGAGCCAAGCTAATTTTATCAGCAGCTTTAGAAGTAACTTCCTGCCCGTCTACTTTGACTTTGTAGGTTTCAGGATTGACCTCAATGTGAGCGGTTACATCGTTGAATTTGAGGTCTTTTTTGGTGATGTTGCGGCAATTTTTCACAGGCAATACTTTTCTTTGTAAGCCAAGTTCATGTTTGATGCCATTTTCATAAGCCACTTTAGATACAAAAGTGATGTTAGTATCAAATTTAGCTTTGCCGTGGTGGCCAAACATTTCGCGGTAGTAAACAGGTTGGGGAGTGGGGATAGAAGCGTTAGCATCGCCCATTTGAGAGAGTGCGATCATGCCCCCTTTAATGATCATGTTAGGTTTAATGCCAAAGAAAGCCGGACTCCAAAGAACCAAATCTGCAAATTTGCCCACTTCTACAGAGCCTACATACTCAGAAATCCCATGCGCGATAGCGGGGTTAATGGTGTATTTGGAGATGTAGCGTTTGATGCGGAAGTTGTCATTATCGCCTTTTTCTTCCTTCAAGCGGCCAAATTCTTTTTTGTTTTTATCTGCAGTTTGCCAAGTGCGGGTGATCACTTCGCCTACACGCCCCATAGCTTGGGAGTCAGAGCTAGTGATAGAGAAAATACCCATGTCATGGAGTTTATCTTCTGCAGCGATGGTTTGGGGGCGAATCCTAGAATCAGCAAATTCCACATCTTCTTTAATGTTTTTATCCAAGTGGTGGCAAACCATCAACATATCCATGTGTTCGGCTTCGGTGTTTTTGGTAAAAGGAATAGTGGGGTTAGTAGAAGCAGGGAGAACATTAAATTCACCAGCCATTTTAATCACATCTGGAGCGTGCCCACCGCCTGCGCCTTCTGTGTGGAAAGTGTGGATAGTGCGCCCTGCAATGGCTTCTAAGGTGTCTTCTACACAGCCAGCTTCATTAAGAGTATCGGTGTGGATAGCCACTTGTACATCATACTCATCTGCAATTTTAAGGGCATGGTGGATAGCTGAGGGTGTGCTGCCCCAGTCTTCATGGATTTTAAAGCCAATAGCGCCGGCTTCAAGTTGTTCAATTAAAGAGGGTTCGTAAGAAACATTACCTTTACCCATGTAGCCCAAATTCATGGCATATTCTTCAGAAGCGCGGAGCATTTCTTTTAAATTCCAATGGCCCGGAGTAATAGTTGTAGCATTAGTACCATCAGCTGGGCCTGTTCCGCCTCCAAGCATGGTTGTAATGCCACTAGCAAAAGCGGTGGGGATTTGTTGTGGAGAAATAAAGTGAATGTGGGTATCAATCCCGCCAGCTGTAACAATCAAACCTTCACCAGCTAGCGCTTCTGTAGCAGGACCTACACAAAGGCGGTTGCAAACGCCATCTTGAATGTCTTTATTGCCGGCTTTACCAATGCCATGGATTTTGCCATCTTTAATGCCAATGTCGGCTTTGTAAATCCCGGTATAGTCTACAATTAGCGCATTAGTGATCACCAAGTCTAATTCATGGCTGCTGGGGCTATTTGTTTGGCCCATTCCATCGCGGATAGTTTTCCCGCCCCCAAATTTGATTTCTTCGCCATAAGTGGTGCAATCATGCTCTACTTCTAAAATCAGATCTGTATCGCCTAGTCTGACTTTATCGCCTGTAGTGGGGCCATACATAGAAACATATTCTTTTCTGGAGATTTTTTTCATCGCTTGTCCTTTCCTTATTTATTATGGTCGCAACCGCAGTTAATGGTGCCGAAATGTTTTTCTTTTGCGCGTTTAAGGGCTAGTTTTTTGCCATCGTGATCGGCTTGTCTATCTACTAGAGCATTAAAGCCATAGATGCGTTTATTGCCACCCACATCAATTAAATGCACGGTTTTTTCTTCGCCAGGTTCAAAGCGCACAGCTGTACCAGAGGCGATGTCAAGTCTTTTGCCATAGGCTTTTTCGCGATCGAAGTCTAAGAGTTTATTGACTTCAAAGAAATGGAAATGTGAACCCACTTGTACAGGGCGATCGCCTGTGTTTTTCACTTTGAGTTCGATAGCTTCTTTACCCGCATTTAAAGTGATGTCTTCATTTTTCAAGATCACTTCCCCGGGGTGGTGTTTATCGCTTCCAGCTTCTACGGGAGTGTGGATGGTAACAAGTTTAGTTCCATCGGGAAAATTTGCTTCAATGCCCACTTCATGAATCATATGGGCAACACCGGGCATAACATCATCTGCTTTAAGCAAATTCCTACCCTCTTGCATCAAATCTGCCACGCTTTTTTTACCTGCGCGGGCTTCCTCCATTACATGGGCACTAATTAAGGCTACTGCTTCTGTGTAGTTTAATTTAATGCCTTTTTCTTTGCGTTTTTTGGCCAATTCGCCCGCATAGTGGAGCATTAACTTGTCCAGCTCTTTGGGTGTTAGTTTCATCCTAAACTCCTCTGTATTAAAATATTTATTGGACGGCGTAAACCACCAACGGGGCGCATTCTAACCTTTTTTGACTAATGAGCATTAACATTATTGTTACCAAAGATAATATTATTTATTATGTTTTAATCTTATCAACTAAGTAAGCAAGAAAAGGGAAGGGTAGATAAAATGGCGGAGAGAAAGGGATTTGAACCCTTGAAGGCTTGCACCTTACACGCGTTCCAGGCGTGCTCCTTCAACCACTCGGACACCTCTCCAAAAGCGCTCACTCTAGCATATCTTAGCTAACTACGGGGTTAAATAATAAAATTTGGCTAAAAATCACCCCATCTATTTTCATTTTAAGCGCCTCAAGTACCTGCTGCTCGTGATCAATCACCCATAAAATCCGCGCATCTAATAAATAATCATCTGCTAAATTTTGGTAGTTTTCCGGTTTCTCATAAACCACTAGATAGCTTGGTTTGAAATTTATCATCCATACAAATTCTTTAAGATTTTCTACACCCACCGCATATTTTACCTGCTCTCTGGTGCAATGATCTGCCAAATCAAAGGCATACAAACCAGAGGCTTTAAAATAAATGCAGTCTCTAGCGCTAATCTTAGCGATTTGTTCTACTTGTTCTACTAGCACAAACTGCGGGCATGGGATTTTGGGGTGTCCAAAAACTAACATCAAGATTCTCTTTGTAAACAACTTTGGCTACAATACACGCGCCCATTGCTAAAAAAAGCCTCACGGCTAGAAACATAGGTTTTACAATGCGCGCACTCTAAGAGGCTTTCAACTTGCTGGGAGTTATTTTCTTTGGGTTTTTTAGATCGCAACAACCAAAAAATTCCGCCTATAATAGCAAGCAGTAGTAAGAATTTCAACATAACTCTCCTTTATGGTAAAAATAAACCCGTTTGCCATATACAAAACATTCATGCGGGTTATAGGTGATCTCATTAGCTAGTTGGCTACCCTTATAAAATAAAAAATACCCACCGGGTTTTAAAAAAGGCGTGGCTAAGGCTAGTAAATCTTGAGTGTGCATAAAAGCCCTAGAGGTGATTAAATCCATTTTTTCCATTTCTAAAGGGTTGAGTGTTTGAATCCGGGTGCGTTTGATTTGTAAATTATCTAGGGCAAGCGTGCTTTTAACATGGTGTAAAAAGGCGCTTTTTTTGATATTGGGCTCTACTAGAATAAAGCGCGCATGGGGGCAATATACACTTAAGGGCAAAGCTGGGAAACCCGCACCGCTACCAATATCTAAGCATGTATTAAAAGGTTTAATAAAATCTAAAACCTGAATGCTATCATTAATATGTGCTTTTATATCCTCTAAACTTTTAGCACCACTTAGATTGTGTATGCCATTCCACTCTAAAAGCAAAGTGGCAAAGCGTTTTAGTGTGGGTTTCATAAAATTAACATTCCATCGCCATAGGAATAAAAGCGGTAGTTGTGTTTGATCGCCTGTTTGTAGAGTTCTAAACATTGATCTAGCCCTAACATAGAGGCTACTAGCATGATTAAGCTAGATTGAGGCAAATGAAAATTAGTTAATAAAGCCTGTACATGTTTAACTGGATTACCCGCGTGCAAGAATAGATCACAATGAGGCGTTTTAAAGCCCCTTTTGTAGTGTTCTACTGCTCTTAAGGCAGTTGTACCAATACACAAAATATAAGAGGCATTATCTAGAGCTTGCTGCGTGCTTAAAGGAATGTCTACAAATTCAGAATGCATGCCATGTTCTCTAATATCCTCACATGCCACCCCTAAAAAAGTGCCCGCACCTACATGCAAAGTTAAAAAGGCGTACTTAAAGTGGGCGAGTAAATAGGCCTTAGTGTTTTCTGAAAAATGTAAAGACGCCGTAGGTGCGGCAATAGCCCCTAAATTTTTAGCAAAAACACTTTGATAGTCTTGTAAGTCTTTAATTTCATCTGTGCGTTTAAGATAGGGAGGAATGGGCATGTGGCCTAAGATTTCTAGCATTTTTAAAATTTCTGCCCACTCTAAAAAATGCCCGAATTGCTTAAAAAAGCGCACCAAACGCATGCCATTTGCTAGCATTTCTACCACTTGGCAAAAATATCCATGATCTAATGGTAAAATCAAGCCCGTATGCACCTTGCCCCGGATTTGTACTAAACAAAGATCACCTTTAGGGTGGTGGATTAAAATTTCAACTAAACTACCGCTCTTTTTGCGCCCAAATAATCTAGCTTTAATCACTTTAGTATCATTTAAAACAACCAACGCATCTTGGGGGAAAAATTCAAAGATATTAGCAAAGGTGGTGTGGGTGAGGCGATTTTTTGCGCGCTCATAGATCATTAGCTTTGCCTGCTCTTTAGGTTTAATTGGGTGTGAGGCAATTAGGTGCTGGGGCAGGTGGTAGGTGTAGCTAGTGCGTAGAAATTCTCTAGGAATGCTCATTTTCTTCTTCTTTAGAGGCAGGATTAACCCATTTGGCAATTAAAATAGAAAGACCATAAAGGCCCATAAGAGGTAGAGCCATTAAAATTTGACTCATCACATCTGGGGGCGTGATAATAGCGGCTATGGTAAAGATAAGCACAATGGCGTATTTAAAAAACCCCTTAAGGCTTTCATCAGTGATCAAACCTATTTTGGCTAGAAAAAAAACCAATACAGGCAACTCAAACGCAACACCAAAGCCTAAAATCAGTTGCATAAAAAAACTCACATAACTAGAAGCTGAAATATTGGCCTCAAACATGGCGCTTCCAAAGTTTGCTAGATAATGGATAATAAAGGGAAAAACCACATAATAAGAAAAACACGCCCCAGCAACAAACATCACACTCCCAAAGAATACAAAGGGTAGTACCATCTTTTTTTCATTCTTATAAAGCCCGGGAGCTATAAAAAGCCACATTTGCCAAAAGATAACAGGCATAGATACTGTTAAAGCCGCAAAAAAGCTTACCTTAATAGCTACCATAATGCCCTCAATGGGTGAGATTTGGATTAATTTACCTTGATAAGAAGTTTTGATCCATTCAAAAATAACTTGCCAAAAATGAAAACATAAGCCAAAGGCTATAATGAGTACAATAATTGAGATCAATAAACGCTTACGCAGATCTTCTAAATGGGGTTTGAGATCTTCAAGCATGCGAATCGTTTGTGGGGAGTTTTTCTAAGCTAACTTTAGGTTTTTCATCTACCTCTACTTCTTGAGATAAAGAGTCTAATGGGTTTTGTGTGGCAATGCTTGTAAGGGTGCTTTTAAAATCCTGAACTTCTTTGAGTTCTTTTACTTCTTCTAGCTCTTGCTTGAGATTGATAAGAGGTTTAGCGCTCTGCTCAAAGCGCTTTTTATACTCTAATGATTCTTGCTTGAGTTCTTCAATGTGGATTTCTTTATCTAGGGTTTCTTTAGCCTCATTGAGGGCTTTTTTAACCGCTCTAAAAAATCTAGCCATATCTAGCATGGCTTGAGGGAATTTTTCAGGCCCTAAAAAGATAATGGCCACCACCACGATCACCACCAACTCAAAAAATCCCATTCCAAACATACACACCTCACTTAATAAATGTTCCCATTATAGCACACCACTCTTTTATATTTTTAATTCTTTTATAAGTTAGATTTTAATAAAATAAGCCTTTCTTTCTAGGCAAAGTTGGTTCCTACTAGGAACTTGGCAGACACAATTCAAGGATACCCAAAATGGAAAACAAAAACCCTAACAAAGCAACTAAAAATAGCGTTTCTAATAAGCAAAATTTCCCGCAAGAAAAATTAGAAAAACTTTTCCAAGAACCCCACCCTACCGTCTCTTATGAACGCATTATTGATGTTATCCAAAAAATCCCCACTACATCTCAGTTAAAGAAAATTAAAGAGTTGGTGGCTAAATATAATAAAACCCTTGTCCACTCCTCTGAGTACGCCCACACCTCTTTATCTTCTCTTGAGCATAAAAATTTGCGCAAGAAATCTAAAGTCTTAGAATATGATATAGAGGAAAACTTAGATTTTATCAAAGAAAAAGAACTACCAGAATGGTCAAGAAGCGATAGCCCTGTGCGCATGTATTTGCGCGAAATGGGCGAAATCCCACTTCTAAGCAAAGAGGAAGAGGTGTATTTAAGCAAGCAAATTAAACTGGGTGAGAACATTATTTTAGATGCTATTTGCTCTGTGCCCTATTTGATTGATTTTATCTACAACTACAAAGAGGCTTTAATCAACCGCGAAAGGCGCGTAAAAGAGCTGTTTAGAAATTTTGATAACGAAGGGAGCATGGCTAAAAAAGATGAAGATGTTGAAATAGAGGATAGTGAAGAGGAAGACATACCAGAGGTTAAAAGAAACTCTTCTGATAAGGATAAAAAGCGGGTAGAAGAAGTGCTTGAAAGTTTTAAAGCTTTAAACAAGGCCAAAAAGGAATGGCTTAAACTTTTAAACACGCCGGTAGAAGAACAAGAAGATCCGCTTTTACATGCTTTAACTCTAGCTTATAAATGCCGCGTTCTTAAAGAAAAGCTCTACGATTTAGGGCCCACTAGCAAGCTTATTAATGAATTGGTTAAGGCTATGGAAACCTCGCTTAAAAGCGATGATGGTTTTGAAAAAGAGCTCAAACGCCTAGAGTATAAACTCTCTTTATTCAATGAAAGTTTGATTGAAAACCATAAAAATATCCTTAAAAATATCACCACGATGAGCCGCGAAGAAATCATTGCGATGATGCCAGAGGCAACCATGATTGGCGTTTATATGGAGATTAAAAAGCTCTTCCAAACCAAAGAGGCTAGCAAAGACGGGTTTAATTTAGAACCTAGTAAATTAAAAGAAATTTTAAGTCAGATCAAACGGGGCAAGTTGATTTCAGATAGGGCCAAAAATAAAATGGCGCGCTCTAACTTGCGCCTAGTGGTGAGCATTGCTAAGCGCTACACTTCACGCGGGCTACCTTTTTTAGATTTAATCCAAGAGGGCAATATTGGCCTAATGAAAGCTGTAGATAAGTTTGAGCATGAGAAAAATTACAAGTTTTCCACTTATGCCACTTGGTGGATCAAACAGGCTATTAGCCGCGCAATTGCCGATCAAGCCCGCACAATCCGCATTCCTATCCACATGATTGATACTATCAACCGCATTAATAAAGTCATGCGCAAATACATGCAAGAAAATGGCAAAGAGCCAGATTTGGATTTAGTGGCTAAGGAGGTGGGTTTACCTTTGGATAAGGTTAGAAATGTGATTAAGATCACTAAAGAGCCCATTAGTTTAGAATCGCCAGTGGGTAATGATGATGATGGCAAGTTTGGAGATTTTGTGGAGGATAAAAATGTGGTTGGCTCTATGGAGCATATCATGCGCGAAGATTTAAAAGCCCAAATTGATGGCGTACTTGATCAGCTCAATGAGCGCGAAAAATCAGTGATTCGCATGCGTTTTGGCCTGTTAGAAGATGAGAGCGATCGCACCTTAGAGGAAATTGGTAAAGAACTCAATGTAACCAGAGAGCGGGTACGCCAAATTGAAAGTAGCGCGATTAAGAAATTGCGCAGTCCTCAGTATGGCCGTTTGCTTAGAAGTTATTTGCGTATCTAAATGACAACCCCGCCCCAGAGTCTTTTGTTTTTGTGCTTGGGCAATATTTGCCGCTCCATGTTGGCTCTGGGCATTGCTACACACATCATCAAGGCTAAGGGTTTGAATTTAAAAGTAGATGCTGCGGGTATATCCTCTTTTCATCAAGGTCAGCCGCCCCACCCGCCCATTATCAAACTTGCTCAAAAACACGGAATAAACATCGCCCATTTTAAAAGCAAGCCCATCACTCAGAGTTTAGCTAATTCTTATGATTGGATTATTGCTATGGATACTAGTAATATTAAATCTCTAAACGATCTTCACATCTCCCATTTACATGTCTACAAACTAGGGGATTTTGGGCTAGGTGGTGTGGATATTCCAGACCCTTATACTTTTACCCAAGAGAAAGACTTAGAAGAGGTCTATAAAATGATTGATCTAGGCGTACAAACCTTGCTTTCAACTTATGTTTAGAATAATCCTTCTTGTTTTAGCGCTATGTGTAGGCGTGTTAGCCAAAGAAAAGCCCCTACTTGATCTGCTTAGACTCCCCCAAAAGGCGACCTATTATTTACCCAAACACAGCCTACCCTCTCCATCTAAAAAAAAGCTTAAAGCTCTTTATCTCAAACAATGGTATGCCCCTTGGGTGGATATGGCTATCATGCAAGATCAAAAAGAAGTTTTTTGGATGCTAGATACTTTAAATACAATAGGCTATAAGGAGGGAGGAGATCCTTATGATCTAAAAACTTTGCAAGATCTTTTTAAGAGCATGGATACTACTCATTATCCTAGTGTTGCAATTAAAGCCATTGTAGTTAGAGATAGCTCTGTACGCGCTGTGCCTACAGATATGGCTTATTACCGCAGTAAAGATGATTATCCCTTTGATCGCTGGCAAAATTCTATGATCTTTGCGGGTACACCGGTGCTTATCACCCATTACAACACCACTAAAACTTATGCGCATATCCAAAGCAGTTTTGTTTATGGGTGGGTTAAAGTAGAAAATTTAGCCCGCATCACCCCTGCTGATATTCAAAAATTTTTAAGCTTTAAAGACTATCTCACCCCTACCCAAGATAAAATCCCCTTGCGTAATTCTAATAGGCATTTTGTAAGCTATGCACACATGGGCGAAATTTTTATCCAAGTACCCCATACTTTTAAGCAAGTTTATACCTATGCTAAAGATACAAACGGATTTGTTAAACTTATCCCCACTTACATGGACTCTAAAAAATTCACAACTTTCCCCAGACCTCTTAATACTAGAGTGATGGCGGCTGTAATTGATACCATGCTAGGCCAAAAATATGGCTGGGGGGGAGCCAATCAAAACCGCGATTGTTCAGCCTTTACTAGAGATAGTTTTGCAAACTTTGGGATTTTACTGCCTAGAAATTCCCTTGCTCAGGTGCGTTATGCAAATAACATGGTGGATTTAAGCCATATGAAAGCAAGGAGTAAAGAAGCCTACATTATCAAACATGCCACCCCCTTTGCCACCATTCTTTGGCTTAAGGGGCATATTATGCTTTATTTAGGTGTGCGCCATAGAAGAGCTATTGTTGCGCATAATGTGTGGGCTATCTCTGTTTCTAGGCTATCTAAAAAACACATCTATAATATCGGTAAAGCCGTGATCACAACCCTTAATTTAGGCAAAGAACACCAAGGGTTATTGACTCATTCAAATTTACTCATTGATCGCATACAGGGCATGTCAGATTTATATAACTATGCTATTAATTTACCCGATACGCCCCAAAGTCTGTAATGGTTAAATTGTTTGGGTATAAAACATGCTAAAATCCGCCATTCTGCGTAAAAGGGAAAGCGATGAATAATGAGTTTGATGTGGTGATTGTGGGGGGTGGTGTTTCTGGGTGTGCAGCCTTTTTTGTGTTAAGTCAATACACCGATCTTAAAAGAATTGCCATTGTGGAGAGAAATGGGGCGTTGGCTAAGGTAAGTTCTAATGCTAAAGCCAATTCACAAACTATCCATGATGGCTCTATTGAAACCAATTACACAGCACAAAAGGCGCGCAAGGTTAAACTAGGTGCTTATAAAGTGCGCCATTATGCGCTTAATAAAGGGTTACAAAATAAAGTCATTTTTGAAATGCAAAAAATGGCTATTGGGGTGGGCGATAAGGAATGTGCCTTTATTGCTAAGCGGCATGAAGAATTCCAAGAAATTTATCCCGGGCTAACTTTTTTTGACAAGGCTAAAATCAAAGAAATTGAACCTAAGATAATTGTAGAAGATCATGGCTTAGATCGCCCCGAAGATGTGGTGGGGAGTGGATTTGAAAAAGATTGGTGTGCGATGAATTTTGCTCTTTTAAGCCAAAATTTTGTTGAAGAAGCCATGCAAATTAAGCCCCAAAACCAAGTATTTTTTAACTTCAAGGTTAAAAAAATTGAAAAACGCTTAGGCGATTGGGCGCTTATCTCCCATGACTCTGATGAAATCTATGCCAAATTTGTGCTAGTTAATGCGGGTTCTTACTCTTTACCCCTAGCCCAGTCTATGGGTTATGGTTTAGATTTGGGTTGTTTGCCTGTAGCGGGGAGTTTTTATTTTGTGCCTGATTTATTACGCGGTAAGGTTTATACCGTGCAAAACCCTAAACTCCCCTTTGCGGCCTTACATGGCGATCCAGATGTGGTGATTAAGGGAAAAACTCGCATCGGACCCACAGCTTTAGCTATGCCCAAGTTAGAGCGCAATAAATGCCTCTTTGGGGGAATTAGTTGGGAACTCTTTAAAATGGATTGTAATAAAGATGTTTTAGGCATTGTCTTTGATCTTTTCTCTGAGAGAGACATTAGAAATTATGTGTTTAAAAATATGGTTTTTGAAATCCCCTATATTGGTAAACGCAAATTCTTACACGATGCGCGTAAAATTATCCCCTCTCTTTCTTTAAGCGATTTGCATTATGCGCATGGATTTGGTGAAGTACGCCCTCAGGTGTTAGATCGCACTAAGAAAAAATTAGAGTTAGGCGAAAAGAAGGTACTAACCCATCAGGGCATTACTTTTAATATGACTCCCTCCCCGGGCGCAACCAGTTGTTTAGAAAATGCGCTAGTAGACTCTCAAGAAATTACGAAATATTTAGGCGTTGATTTTCATTTGGAGCGTTTTTATCAAGATTTATCGCCTGAGGAATTAGAGACACTTAAATCAGGTTAAAATTTATGGCTGGACTTTTTAAATGGGTTTAGATACCCATTTTTTAGAAATTAAAACCCCACTACACACACTTCTTCTTCTAGGGCAATGTTAAAGGCGTTTAAAACGCGCTCTTTAGCTAAAGTGATGAGCTCTATAGCTTCCTCAAAGTGAGCGCCCCCTAGATTGATTAAGAAGTTAGCATGGGTATTTGCAAAACCCACATGCCCTAAATTAAAACCTCTTAACCCGGCCATTTCTAATAATCGCCCGGCAAAATCCCCCGGTGGGTTTTTAAAACAACTCCCAAAACTAGGCTTTTTAGGGTGATTTTTGCGCATGATCATGCATGCTTTAAGCACTTCTATACGAAAACCCGGTATCTTTTTTAAGCGCACTTTAAAAATAACACCTACAATCTGGCTAGAACGGTAAGTTAGATGCAAATTTTCTATCCCTAACCATTTGCCATTAACATTAGCCTCTAGTAGAATGTCTTTAAATTCATAAGTTTTCATGCCCGCATTCATCTTAACAAGCCCCCCCACACTACCGGGTAATGCCCCCAAAAACTCCAGCCCGTATAAATTATGATCTCTAAAATACCCAAAGAGTTTTTGCGCGTTAGTGCGCGCGCCCACTTCTATATAAGAACCACAATCTACAATGTAATCAAAACATGAATCTAACATGGCCAAATTTTTAGCCTTAGAAGAGACCAAAAGATTATTGGCTAAGCCTATCATGAATAAACCCGCATAATCCCCACATTGCCTAAGTACCCTCACTTTAACCCTACTCCCGATCTTAACACTAGAATACCGGGAAAAGTCTATCACTTCCATGAGAAAATTTTAGGAGATAATCTTAGGGATAAGTTTAAAAAGAGTAGAGGTGTAGTCTAAAAGCATGTTTAACATCCAAGGCATCGTAAAAATAATGACAGCAATTACAGCCAAAATCTTAGGTACAAAGGAAAGAGTCATCTCATTAATTTGGGTTGTGGCTTGAAAAATGCTCACAAGTAGCCCCACCACCAAACCCACTAGCAAAACAGGCAAAGAAATCATCAAAGTGATCTTATAGGTTTCAATGGCTAGTTTCATTAGTTGGGCTTCCATGGTAGTTCCTACATAAATTCCTGCAGTTTGTTAGCATGTGCCATCCACTTTTGCATGGCTTCATAGTCTTGCTTTTCTAGCATGGATTTAGCGTGATTTATCTCTTTAATAAAAACCTCTATCGCCTCTAAAATATGCTGTTGGTTTTGTTCAAATACGCTTTTCCACATAATAGGCGAGCTTTTAGAAAGCCTACTCATGTCTTTAAACCCGCCTGCGGCTAAAGACAAAATAGTTTGTGGGCTTTTTTGAGAAAGCACAACATTGGCCAATGCATAGCTAATCACATGGGGCAAGTGGCTCACAAAAGAAATATGGCTATCATGCGCGCATGCATCCATTTCTACCATCTGCATACCAATAGCGCTAAAAATATCCTTAGCCCGCTCTAAATGTTTGGCTTCATTTTGCTCACAATCTACTAAGATCACAATTTTATGGCGGTATAACCCTTTTAATGCGGCCTTTGGGCCATAAAACTCTGTTCCACACATGGGGTGGCTGGTAATAACCTGCGAGCGGATTTTAGACGGGATAGATTTAATAATTTGCATCTTAGCCCCGCCTAATTCAATAATGGTTGTTTCTTGATTCACTTCTAATTGCTGCAAAATTTGTACAATCCCATCTAAAGGAATGGCTAAAAAGAGTACTTGGCATGCCCTTATGCTTACTAAGTCCACACACTCCTCTACTAACCCAAGATTAAGCGCCATTTGGGCGTGCAAAGCATTATTATCATAGCCTAAAATACGCTTGATACCCAGTTGTGCACGCACTTCTTGCAAGGCTAGCCCCATTGACCCCCCCATTAAGCCTAGCCCGATAATACCAACTTGCATTAATGATTGATCAAAGCAACGCTTAAAACATCTTCTATCGTCTGCACTGCTTTAATTTCCATGTGATCTTGGACTTCTTGTGGAATATCCTTAAGGTCTCTTTTGTAGTTTTTCTCAGGAATTAGGGCAGTTTTAATACCAGCCTTAAAACTAGCAATGAGTTTTTCTTTAAGCCCACCAATGGGCAACACGCGCCCGCTTAGGGTTAATTCCCCCGTCATCGCCACATCTGAGCGTACCTTTTTTTCACACAAAATAGAGGCAATACTAGTAGCCATTGTAATACCCGCACTAGGGCCATCTTTAGGAGTTGCCCCCTCTGGTACATGTAAGTGAATATCATAGAGATTATAAATTTTACTCTCTTTAGCTTTTTTCTTTTTAGCGTTAATCACTTCTTCATCTAAGAGCAATTTAACCACAGAGTGTGCAATGTAAGCTGATTCTTTCATCACCTCGCCTAAACTCCCTGTTAGTTTTAAATTGCCCTTACCCTTGATTTTAATCGCTTCAATCTTTAACACATCTCCACCTACACTTGTCCATGCTAAACCATTGACAATTCCTATCGCGTCCTCTTTATCCACTGGATCGATCTCAAAGACAATTTTGTCTAAGAATTCAGGGATATTCTCCTGCGTGATCGTAATTTTTCTACCTCTTTTCTTTTCGTCCTCTTCTTTGGTGTGTAAAATCTTTTTAGCGCATTTACGCATGATCGTAGCAATCGTGCGCCGCAAACCTCTTACCCCAGCCTCGCGGGTGTATTTTTCAATTAAAAGTTTAACGGCTTCTGGTTTAAACACCACCTCAGTAGGTTTAAGCGCATGTTTTTTAAGTTCCTGAGGGATAAGGTAATTAGTTGCGATTTGTTCCTTTTCTTGTGGTGTGTAGCTAGAAACACTGATAAATTCTAAGCGATCGCGCAGTGGAGCGGGGATCGTGGCAATATCATTAGCCGTAGCGATAAAAATGATTTTAGAGAGGTCTATATTAAAATTTGTGTAATAATCCCTAAAGCTAGTGTTTTGCTCTGGATCTAAAATTTCTAAAAGTGCGCTAGCTGGATCGCCTCTGATACTTCTATCTACCTTATCAATTTCATCTAAAACCATCACACAATCCATCTTTTTAGCCTCAATCAAACCCTGTACAATACGCCCGGGCATAGAACCCAAATAAGTACGCCGGTGCCCTCTTAACTCATTAACATCTTCTAACCCACCTAAGGCAATGCGCACAAGCGGGCGACCAATAGCCTTAGCAATGGAGTTAGCTAAGCTTGTTTTACCCACACCAGGGGGGCCATAAAAACATAAAATTGTGCCCTTAATATCTTTATTTTCCTGTTTTCTTAAGCGCAATAATTCCATTGTGGCAAAATATTCCACGATGCGCTCTTTGGGTTTTTCTAGGCTATAGTGATCGATATTAAGTTGCTTTTCTACCTCCTTAATGGAGAGCTTTTTTTGGCTATATTGTCCAAAGGGAATATCTAACACCCACTCAATGTAATTTTGCAAAATCCCTACATCTGAACTATCTTGGTGGATACGGCTGAGTCGTTCAATTTGTTTTTTAATCTCCTTATGTATTTCTTTAGTGATAAAAGGTTCAATAGCGTTGAGCTTTTGGGTGTATTCTTGGATTTCCTCATCGCGTTGCTTATCAATGCCCAATTCTTTTTGGATTTGTTTGAGCTGTTCTTTAAGAAAATACTCCTTATTAACCTGCTCCATTTTGCTATGCACCTTGCTTTTAATCTCTTTTTGTAATTTCTGGGTTTTAATCTCCTCCATCACTAAATCAATGAGATTTAACAAACGCCACTCTGTATCATCGTTGGCAAAAAGGGCATAAGATTGATCGCGTTTGAGCCGCAAGGCAGAGGCCACTAAATCTACAATGCGGTTTGGATCGCTATTATCATCAATGGCCTTGAGTAAATCCGGTGGAAAAAACTGGCTGATATTAGCTAGATTAGCCACTTTTTCTTTTAAAATATCAACCATTGCGTTAATTTTATCGGTATCGTATTCTTTATAAGTGATTACATCTACCATTGCCTCTAAGGGGTCTTGAGACTCAATGGCTAACACCTTTCCTTTACAAATCCCTTGAAACAAAATTTTCATGCGATTATCCGGTAAAACCACCTTGCGCACGATTGAGCCAATCACCCCCACATCATAAAATTTATTTTGCTCTAAGCCATCGTGGTTGGCTTTCATGCAACTTACAAAGACAAGATCGTTTTTTTCTTGGGTTGCTTTGTTAGCTGCTTTAATATTAGCTTCGCTATGGATAAAAATAGGTGCAATCATGAAAGGATACATGAAAGTATCCTCTTCAACGATTACAGGTACAACACTGGGAAACTTTTCTGTCATTTTCACCCTTACCAATTAAATATTGCCACATACCAAGGCATATAAGATTTCTTGGGATGTGTTTCTTTTTCTAAAACCTCATCTACGCGTTCCATGTAACGCTTAACCCCCTCTTTTTGGTGGCGCTTGCGATACACATTAGCAATTGCGCGGTTAAGCTCATTTTGCCCTAAAATAAACTTAACTTGCATGTATTCTACCTGATTGAGAAAACGGCTATTGGGGTATTTATCCACAAAGTCATTTAACATACCAAGTGTATTAGACATGAATTCTTGATCCTTACTGTGGTTTTTAAAGGCATAGTAGCGGGCCTGCAACTTTAAAAACTTCAGATAATCAATATTATTTTGGTTGCCAAATCTCTTAATGTACTCATCAAAATAGTACTCAGCCAACACAAACTCTTTCTTTTTCAAATGGGCTTGCCCTAAGGCAATCATGGCATCTGGTACTAAAGGCGAATTGATATGCTCGCTTTGTAAAGACGAGTAGTAATTATCCGCTGTTTCTAAGTTTAAGAATAAAATTTCACGCAAAATACCCTGATACCAAAAGATCGCCGGGCGGTTATAAATGGATTCTTTAGCCTTTTTAGCACACCCTAAAAAAAGGATCATAAAAGCCAGTGAACACCAAAATACACGCATTTCATTCCTTAATCTGCTTAGAAACTACCATTATACCAAAAATCCCATAGGTTACTAATTGATTTTTCGGTGTGGATTGTAGTAAAATCCTTAAAAACCAAGCGCATAAACTATTTCAAGGACTGGGATGCATTTTAGTGTAAAATCCCCCATTTTGGGTTTTGAGCATGTTCATACAATGGACTTAGAAAAAATTGATGAAATTTTCATGCGCTTACGCAATACAGATGCGCCCACGCCCACTTTTACTTTAGTTAATCCCTTTGCCCTGCGCGCTTATGAATTTGAAATCCCCCTAGCCTTACAACTTCTGCTCAATTTAGATAGCGCTAAAAATATCTTAATCGCTAATATCATGGTTATTAAAACCCCTCTTAAAGAATCTACCATTAACTTCTTAGCGCCTTTAGTTTTTAATTTTGATCACCAACTCATGGCCCAAGTTATTTTAGACAGTACCAAATACCCCCGCTATCAAATCTCTGAAAAAATTTCTAACTTTTATCAAGAAAAGCAACCCGTCCATGAATAATTTACTCTTTATTGGTTATGGCCACATGACTCAAGCTATCTTAAAAGGCATGCGCGCCTCTTTAAACCCGCAACATAACATCATAATAGCCGGTAGAAACCCCGCTAAAATTGAGCCCTTTTTAAAACAAGAAGGCTTGGATTTTATCAAACTCAAAGCCTGTAACACTCTTTGTATAGATGGCATGGTGGTTTTTTTAACCCTTAAACCCTATGCTTTAAACCAATTTAGCTATACCGGTGTAGCCAACGCTGTTTTAAGCGCTTTAGCCGGTGTTAACATTGCAACACTTAAGCAATATCTTGCTGCTAATGCATTTGTACGCTTCATGCCAAATATTGCCGCTTCTATGGGTTTATCTGCAACAACCATGTACTTAGAACCTGCTAACACCCCACAAACCCCACACCTAGTAACCCTTTTAGAATGTTTTGGCTTAGTTGTTAGCGTAGATAAAGAACATCTCATTGATGCTTCTATGGCGACTAATGGGAGTTCTTTAGCTTTTTTAAGTCTAGTAGCACAAGGACTAATTGATTCAGGAGTTAGAGAGGGGCTTTCTTATCAACAGGCATTTAAACTTGTACAAAAAAGTTTTGAAGGTTTTGCCTCTTTGCTAAGCACACAAAACCCTCAAGAGATCACCACCGCTATTTGTACCCCCGGAGGGGCAAGTATTGAGGGCTTAAGTGTACTAGAGGATAGAGGGGTAAGAGGGGCGCTAATGCAAGCCTGCCATGCTGCTGTTAATAAATACCGCTAAAATCTATTAGAAAATAGCCTATACTTTTTATCATTAACCAAATTTGTTACCTCTCTATACTATAATATTACACTTTGATATAGAAAGGCAGACATGCAAGAGGTTTATATTTATGGCGCCAAGCGTTCACCCATTGGATCACTAGGGGGTACTCTATCTAGCATACCTGCCACCACTCTAGCAAGCTTGGTTTCCAAAGAGGCACTTAAAGAAAGTGGGTTTAATGGTAATTTAGTAGATACTTGCATTGTAGGCAATGTCATTAGTGCCGGACTCAAACAAGCCCCAGCTAGACAGGTAGCCTTGCATGCGAATTTGCCTAAGTCTGTAGCGTGCATGTTAGTCAATGAGGCTTGTGGATCGGGTTTGCGATCGGTGATGTTAGGGGCTAATAGCATTACTCTAGGGCGATCACGGGCGGCTTTAGTGGGGGGAATGGAAAGCATGAGTTTAGCCCCGCATTTGTTAATGGGTAGCAGGAACGGGTTTAAAATGGGGGATACTAAATTAGAGGATAGCTTATTTAAAGACGGCCTAGTAGATGCCTATCAAGATGTCTTTATGGGTAATTTTGCTGAAGGCTGTGCTAAAAATCACCAGCTAAGCCGTGCAGAACAAGATGCCTTTGCCAAACAAAGCTATATAAAAGCCCTTAAAGCCATAGAGGATAACGCCTTTGAGGCGGAGATGGTGCCCATTTCTGTTAAAACTAAAAAAGGGGAGGTGCTAGTTAGCGTAGATGAGGAGCCGGGTAGGGCTGATTTTGAAAAAGCTTTAAAACTCAAACCGGCCTTTGAAAAAGAGGGGACAATCACCGCCTTTAATGCTAGCAAGATTAGCGATGGGGCAAGCATGCTTATATTAGCAAGCAAGGAGCTAGAAAAAGACACTTCTAGCAAGCCTCTAGCAAAGATCATAGACTACAATTCTTTTAGCCACGATCCCCACCTCTTCCCCGTTGCGCCAGCCCCGGCCATTAAAAATCTTTTAGAAAGAAACCATAAAAAGCCTAGCGATATTGATTTGTATGAAATTAGCGAAGCCTTTGCTGTAGTGGGGATTTTGACCCAAAGAGAGTTGGGATTAAAAGATGAGCAGGTTAATGTGCACGGTGGAGCGATAGCTTTAGGACATCCCATCGGGGCTAGCGGGGCGCGGCTACTCACCACCTTAGTACACGCATTACACAGACATGACAAGCATTTAGGGGTGGCGTGCCTATGCATTGGTGGGGGCGAAGCGGTTGCCATGCTTATACAACGAGTTTAAATCAAGGGAAGCGCATGAATAAGGTAGTGAGCAGTATTGAGGAGGCAATTGCTGGGGTAAAAGATGGCATGACAATCATGTTTGGAGGGTTTGGGCTGTGTGGCATTCCGGAAAATTCTATACTAGCTTTAAGTAAAACAGGAGTTAAAAACATTACTTGCATTTCTAATAACGCAGGGGTAGATGATTTTGGATTAGGTTTACTCCTAAAAAACAAGCAGGTTAAAAAGATGATTGCTAGTTATGTGGGTGAAAATGCTATCTTTGAGCGGCAATTTTTAGATAAGCAAATGGAGGTGGAATTTAACCCACAGGGTACTTTAGCCGAGCGTATCCGCGCGGGTGGGGCTGGTATCCCGGGTTTTTATACGCCTACGGGGGTGGGGACTCTTGTTGCAGAGGGCAAGGAACATAAGGAATTTGATGGGCGTGTCTATATTTTAGAAAGAGCACTCAAGGCAGATTTTGCTTTTATTAAGGCTAAAAAAGCAGATGTGTATGGGAACTTGATCTTTAATAAAACAGCGATGAATTTTAATCCTATGATGGCTAAGGCAGCTAAAATAACTGTTGTAGAAGTGGAGGAAGTGGTTGAGATAGGAGAGCTTGATCCTAACTTTATCCATGTGTCTGGGGTGTATGTGGATCGCATTTTTAAGGGCAGTTTTGAAAAGCGCATTGAACAATTGACGCTTAAAAAGGGAGAATAAGTGGATCACAACAACATAGGTTGGAGCCGTGAGCAGATGGCACAAAAGGCAGTGGAGGATATTAAAGATGGGTATTCTATCAATTTAGGCATTGGTATCCCCACTTTAGTAGCAGACTTCATTCCTAAAGATATTAGCGTGATGTTGCAAAGTGAAAATGGAATGCTAGGCATGGGGCCTTTTCCTACAAGAGAGCAAGCCGATGCAGATTTGATCAATGCAGGCAAACAGACCATTACAGAGAGTATTGGGGCAAGCTACTTTAGCTCAGCAGAGAGCTTTGCGATGATTAGAGGGGGGCACATTGATTTAACTATCTTAGGAGCCATGGAGGTTTCTATTCAGGGGGATTTGGCTAGCTGGATGGTGCCGGGTAAATTGGTTAAGGGCATGGGAGGAGCAATGGATTTAGTTGCGAGTGCTAAAAAAGTGATTGTGATCATGCAACATACCGATAAAAAAGGCAATTTAAAGTTAGTCAAGCAATGCACCCTCCCATTAACAGGTCCTAAATGCGTCTCAAAAGTCATCACTAATTTAGGGGTGTTTGAAATTAAAGATGGGAAATTTATCACTTTAGAATTGGCACAGGGTGTAGAAAATGTACCCTTGCCATAAGGAGGTATTAGCTAGACATCGCATTTTAAAAATCTTAATATAAGGAGTTACATTGAAGTATTTGGTCAATTTAGATAATGGCGGGACGCTGACTGATATTTGCGTGGTGAGTGGTTCAGAAGTGCGCTTTACAAAAACTCTAACCACACCGGTAGATTTGTCAGAATGTTTTTTTAAGGGCATCACTAAGGCAAGTGAGGAAATTTATGGCGAAGGCGGTTTTACTAAGTTATTGCATAGCACTGAGCTTATCCGCTACTCTTCTACGCAAGGTACTAACGCTTTAGTAGAACGAAAGGGGCCTAAATTAGGGCTAATCACAGATGATGCACAACTATCTGCTAATCTTACCAAAACCCCCCACCAACAAGATTTATTTGATAGTCTTGTAGGTACGCGTCTAGTGGTTTTACAACATATCCACGATTCGCATAAAATTGAAAGCGAGCTAGTGGCTGCGGTCAATACCCTCACAAACAAAGGAGCAGAGCGCTTAGTGGTTGCTATTAAAGATAGGGATACAGAAAAAGCTTTCAAGCATGTATTCTTATTGCAATTTCCTAGACATTTGCTAGGGTCTGTGCCCGTGCTATTTTCTTGGGAATTTACCAACGACACTAGTCGGATTAGGCGCATTTGGTCAGCTATTTTAAATAGCTTTTTGCACCCAACTATGGAGCGCTTTTTATACTCCGCTGAACACCGCCTAAAAGCCCACAAGGTTAAAAATCCCCTACTCATTTATCGCAATGACGGGGCCTCTTCGCGGGTGGCTAAATCTGTAGCACTCAAAACTTATTCTTCTGGCCCCAGAGGAGGCATTGAGGGTACCAAAGCCCTAGCTAAAGCCTATGGTTTTGAACATGTTTTAATGGTAGATGTGGGGGGCACTACTTCAGATGTAGGCGAGGTGTATAACCATAAGATTAAAACAGAACGACGCGGATTTGTAGAGGGGATTCAAATTTCCTTTGAGCTTAGCGATGTAAAATCCTTTGGTGTGGGCGGGGGCTCTATTTTGCGCGTTGATAAGAAAGGTACAATCACAGTAGGGCCTGATAGCGTAGGAGCGGCCCCTGGACCTGCTTGCTTTGGCTTTGGGGGTACAGAGGCGACGATAACTGATGTCAATGTAGCTTTAGGTGTGATTGATCCAGACACTTATTTAAATGGGCAACAAAAATTAGATAAAGAGCGCGCAATCTCCACCATTACTGAAAAGATCGCTAAACCGCTGGGTGTGGGTTTACAAAAGGCTTTATTTGCCCTAGAAGAGGCCTATGCAGAACAACTAGCAGCATGCTTAAAAAAACATGTGCAAGAAGATACCGTATTAGCCGCCTTTGGAGGTGGGGGGCCCATGAGTGCGTGTTTGGCTGCTAAAAAAGCGGGCATTAAACGCGTGATTGTACCAAAACTCGCTGCCGTGTTTTCTGCTTATGGGATTAGTTTTTCTGATGTAGCCCAAACTTTTGAAAGAGACATTACAGGCTTAAATAAGGCTGAGGTTGAAGCTATTCAAGAACAAATGCGTGAACAGGCTAAAAGGCATATGTTTCAAGAGGGCTATGATTATGATGAGTGTAAGCATGAGTGGAAAGTGGTGGTAGAAAATGCTGATGGGTCTGAATGCCGCCTCTCTGATTTAAAAGATACGATCCAACTTGATAAAGATCAAAAACGCATTTTAGCCTACCATGTGCGCTATGAACTCTCACACCCTAATTTGCGCGCAAGTTTGCCTAAACACACAACCCCAGCTAAAGTAAGCCACAGCCGTGAGGTGCTTGAGGAAAGAGGGTTGTGCCATAACCCTGTAGTGGTCTTATTAGAGCAAAAAGCTGGGGCACATATGGAAGGTCCAGCAATTGTAGAGGGTCCCTTTTTCACCGCTAGGGTACCTGAGGGGTGGGGTTTATTTGTAACGGATAATGGTGATTTAATTTTGCAAGATCAAGCTTAAGGAGTAAACATGCGCGTTCCGATGACAGAATATTTAATGATTGATTTAAATAGCGAAAGGTGGCTGTGCCGTATTTGTGGGCATGACTTTGGCGATGCTAGAGACACCTACAAAAAAGGTACACTTATTTATGATAGAGACCCCCAAGAGATTCACCCGCCCATCTTAGACCCCAAACGCTACCAATACACCTTTTCACCCGATCCAAAGTTTTGCCGCATTTATGAATACTACTGCCCCACTTGCGGGACTCAAATTGAAACTGAATATGTCCCACCTAACTACCCCCCCACCATAGACATGTTGTGGGATATTGATGATCTTAAAAGGCGTTGGAAAGAGATTGGCAAAGACCCAGAAACTTCTATACACTATGGCCCTGGTGAAAATGCACAAGCAGATTTGCGCGCTAAATTTGACAAAAAGTAAGGAGTGCCTATGAAGAGAATTTCAGTAGACATTGGCGGAACATTCACAGATTGTTTTTTTGCATGGGATGGAAAGTACATTGAATCTAAATCCCTAACCACCCACCACAATTTGTCTTTAGGTTTTAATGCAGCCCTAGATAATGCCTGCAAAATAGCCGGATTAAGCAGAGAACAGGTACTCAAAGAGGTAGATTCAGTGCGCTATGCCACCACTTTAGGCACAAATGCGCTAATTGAGGGCAAGGGACCTAGAGTGGGCGCAATTGTTACCCATGGCTTTGAGGATACGATTCATCTTTCTCGTGGTAAGGGTTATGGTGAGGGCTTAGATGTTACCGAACAAGGCAATATGCCAAATGCCCAACGCCCCGATCCGCTTGTGCCTAGGCGCATGGTGCGCTCCGTTAAAGAGAGGGTGGATAGTGTAGGTGAGGTTTTAGTGCCTTTGCAAAAAGAAGATGTGAGAAAACAGGTACGCGATTTGGTGGATAATGGCGCGCAGGCTATTGTGGTTGCGCTCACTAATGCAACTGAAAACCCTAGCCATGAGCAGTTAGTGTTAGAAACCATTTTAGAGGAATATCCTGCCCACGAGTTAGGCGCTATTCCGGTGATTTTAAGCTCTCAGGTCTCTGGGCGCAAGGGCGAATATGTACGCGCCAACACCACTATCATTGATGCTTTCTTATATGAAATCATGTTCCACGCACTTAGCCAGTTGAGCTCTAATTTAAGAGATAGCGGGTATGGCAGGCCTATGCTAGTAATTCACAATAGCGGAGGAATGGCTCAAAGTAATTCTACGGATAGCTTGCAAACTATTCACTCTGGGCCTGTAAGTGGCGTGAGTGCCTCGCAGCACCTTTCAGAAACCACAGACATCGGTAATGTGGTGTGCATGGACATGGGCGGTACTTCTTTTGACATCGGTATCTTGCCTAAGGGTGGAGTCAAACACTATGACTTCCAGCCTGTAATTTGTCGTTGGTTAGTAACTTTGCCCATGATTCATCTTAATACTCTGGGTGCGGGCGGAGGTTCTATTGCCACTTATGATCGCATCCACCAAGCTATTAAAATCGGACCAGAAAGCGCAGGCTCTGATCCAGGTCCAGCCTGTTATGATAGGGGCGGACTCAATCCTACCGTAACAGATGCAGATTTGCTACTAGGCTATTTAGATCCAGATAATTATGCGGCTGGGGTGATTAAGCTTAATCCTAAACGCTCTAAATTTGTCATTGAGGATAAGCTATGCGATGCGCTGGATTTAGATGTGATTGAAGTGGCTAAGGTGATTAAGCGCTCTGTAGATGAACAAATGGCCATTGGGATTGAAATGGAATTGCGCAAAAATGGGGGCAATGTAGATGAATTTACTATGGTCGCTTACGGGGGTAATGGGCCCTTGCATGCCTGTGGAATTGCCTACCATGCAGGCATTAGTAAAATTTTATTCCCACCCTTTGCCTCCGTATTCTCCGCTCTAGGGGCTGGCAACATGAAACCCTTGCATATCCATGAGCGCAGCGGCTATATTGTGCTTTATGAGCCCATTGGGCGTAAACTCTTTGATGAATACGATCGCATAAATGAGTACATTGAAGAGCTAGAAAGACGGGGCAAGGAGGATTTGCGCCGTCAGGGTTATGACATCTCTAATGTAAAACACCGCTTGGAGATGGATATGCGCTATGGCAACCAGAGGGTAACCACTTCAGTGGTTTTAGACATCAATCGCATTAATAATGTGGGCGATGTTTTGCATGCTATCCGCACTTTCTCAGATGTCTATGCTAAACGCTATGGCAAGGGCGTAGAAGCCCCAGAGGCAGGCGTGCGCGTACAAACCGTGCGCGTGGCAACTTTCATTGAAACCGATGTGGTGCATTTTAAAGAGCTCTATACAGATCATAAAAGGCGTGTACCCACTGCTAAAAGCTCGCGTAAAGTACACTTCGTAGATGAAAAAGAGCCCATTGAAACCCCTATCTATGATGAAAGTGTTTTGAGTGCAGAATATGTTATCCATGGGCCAGCTATCATCACCACAAAAAGCACCACCTATTTGATTGAAAAAAACTGGCGGGTTGAGCCCACTCCACAAGGTGCTGCTTGGCTTTTAAAAGACGAAGTAAATTCTAAATAAGGAGAGAGTATGCCAAATAAAAAAACCCAAGGAAGCCATGTACAGGCCCACAAACACCCCAACGCCCATAGCCACCATGAACACTCCCATAAAAAAGAATTGAGTGCTGAGGAGCAAGCGTGGGTAGAGGATTTTATGAATGAAACCACGCTATTTTTAGGACCTGATCCAGAGATTATGCGCCATCATGCCATTGCTAAACGCACACCCCTAGAGGATCAGGTGCTCTCTAAGGGGAATGATCCCCTGCTTTATGATCGCATCCGTAGGCGTTTGGGCGGATCGCTAGATGAAGCCTTTGAAATGTGTGAGAGCATGGGGGCGGCTCCGGGAGCTAAGTGGGCGGATTTGTCTGTGGCGGTTTATACGGCTAGTGGAGATGTGTGCTACATGTCTAATCGTGGCGTGATAGCCTTCTCAGCCGTATTACACCACCCTATCCGCTACATCATGAAATACTGGAAGGATGAACCCACCGTGGGTATCCACGAGGGTGATGGGTTTTTCCACAACGATGCGCGTTTTGGGTGTGTGCACAACACCGATCAATCCATGCTCACTCCAGTGATTAGAAATGGCGAGATCATCGCTTGGGTGGGTGCAACTATCCATGAGGGCGAGAATGGTGCGTGTGAGCCGGGTGGAATGCCCTCAGGCTCAGAAACCCCCTTTGATGATGGTTTGCGTGGCATTCCCATGAAGATTGTAGAGAGGGGTAAACTTAGAAGAGACCTTCTTACATTTTTGCAACACTCCACACGCGATCCAAAGTTGATGTTGGCTGATATTAAGGTTAAAATGGGGGCGGTGCGCCGGGTGATGGACATTGTCGATCGCATGATTGATGAGTACGGCGTTGATGCCTTTGTAGGGGCGATTAGAATGACGGTAGAAGATGTGGAAAATGAGGTACGCCGTCGCATTGAGGCAATGCCAGATGGCATGGTTACTGTGCAACAATTTGTAGATTCTACGCTCAAAGAAAATATCTTGATCAAATTTGCATGCAAGATCACAGTTAAGGGCGATCACATGACTGTGGATTTAAGAGGTTCTGGCAAAGAGATTATCAATCGCGCTATTAATTCGCCCCTAGCCTCAACTAAAGCCTTTTTCTCTCAGGCAGTGCTTTCTTACTGGTGGCCTGATCTGCCAAGGTGCACAGGGGCTTTTTCTCCTATTGAGGTGATCTCAGATGAGGGCACTTGGGGGGATTGCTCTTATGATGCACCCAATGGACAGAATTTACAAGCCTCCTTTAGGGCCTTTAGTGCCTTGCAGATTGCCTATGCCAAGTTGCAATTTTCTATGCACACCAAATACGCCAATGTGATCGCCCCTTGGTTTAACCAAATTAATGACTTCTTATGGGGTGGAGAAACCCAGCATGGCGAACAGGTGGGGAATTTGTGTGCGGATTTAAATGGCATGGGTGGGGGCGCAAAGGCCTTTAGAGATGGTGAGGACGCGGTAGCTCCCTTGTTTTGTGCGATGGCAGACATTGGCGAACAGGAGGTAATGGAGGAGGAAGTGCCTTTTTTACAACTGGTGAGTAAGAGAGTGGTGCGCGACAACCAAGGCTTTGGCAAATTCCGTGGTGGCATGGGCTATGAGATGATTGTTGCGGCGCGCAATACGCCAGAATGGGGCTTTATGACGGTTACCTCTGGGGCGAAGTTTTCTAGTGTGTGCGGATTGTTTGGGGGTTATGGGTGTGCAACCTATCCCTTAGCTATGGTCAAGGGCATTAACATTTTTGAGATCGTTAAAAAAGACCCCGAACAATTTGATCTATCTATGGAAAGGGTGATGAATGAACGCCCCTTTGAGGGAGGCGTTTACACCACTTATCATATGGGCTTGCAGTTTGACAGGTCCCGAGAGGGCGAGCTTTATATGATTGCACAGGGCTGTGGCGGGGGTTATGGCGATGTTTTAGAGAGAGACCCTGAGTTAGTCATGGAGGATTTACAGGTGGGTAGGATTTCTGAACATGTGGCCTCTGAGATTTATAAGGTGGTGTGGGATAAAGAAACCTTTGTAGTAGATGAGCATGCCACCAAACAAAAGCGCGAGAATGAGAGAAAAGCGCGTTTGAAAAGAGGCTTGCCCTACGATGAATTTGTAAAAAAACATGTTAAAGACGAGCCGCCTAAGGATTTATACTACTATGGCTCTTGGGGAGAGGAAAATCCAGAAGAGCTCATCGCCACTGTTTGGGATCACCATGGACCCAAACGCGTCAAAGGCAAACTCAAAGATATTCCTTTAGTGGTGATGCCCAATCGCCATGTGGTCAAAATTGCCCAACTAGAAAAAAGGGTAGAAGAATTAGAAATTAAGTATGAGGGTGGGGTAAGACCTAAATTAGTGTAATAAGCAAGGGGTAGGAGAATTTCTTCTAACCCTAAGCTTAAAGATCACTTTGTGGCAAATCTTATTAAAATAAAGGATAGTAGCCCATGTTTAAAGCAGGTTGGCAAAAAGCAAATCAGATTGTAAACACACCAGCTACCCTCTTTTTAATGGTTGCTATAATCCTCTCTGTCTTTTTAGTGCCTCTTTAAAACCATTCAAAATTTTCTCATAAAAGCTTTATAAAGGAAAACCGTGCTAACTATTATTAAGGAAATAAACCGGCTAGTTGCAAACAATGATTTTAACGGATTATCGGTAGAAGGATAACAATGAATTTTATTGAAGATGTGCTCAAACAGGGTAAAAATAAACTAGTAGTAGATGCTAGAAGTTATGCCCATAAGGTTTTAATGCAACACAAGCCCTACCCATGGCATGATGCTGTGCTTTATAGCAATTACATGAAACAGGTGGTTTCTCTGCTTAAAGCAGATGCTTTAGTCCTTCGTTTTGATAAGATGTTAGAGGAAGAACTCATAAATAATAAGGATTTAGTGGAAAAAATGGGGGAGAAAAAGCGTAGTGGCTATGCCCTTAAAATTTTTATGCAAGATGAGGGCTTAAGAGAAATCACAAGTTCTTTGATCAATACTGCTACAAACACGCTACACATGCACATTCTTACCCAGCTCCAAACTCCCTTAGAACTGCTTAAAATGACGGCTAAGGCTGTGGGTGCAAGTGAAGAGTTTGAAGATGAAACTATAGAAAATGCCGCTGTATATTGTGCAGATTGGCTACGCTCCTATAAAGATTCTAAAGTAAGCGGGCTTTTATTTGATGAGCGCGCTCAATCCTTGCCACCTGAAGCGTATGCTCCCATTGCCAATGTTGCAACAAATTACGGTTGGAGTGTGGGTTTTAGGCATGAAAAAGAATTACAATTTGGGGATTTTACCGTTCCGGTTTTAGATTCACAGTTTTGGTGTAATAAGCAGGCCCTAGCTCCTGATTTTAAACAAAGCTTTTTTACTGAGATTGATCAAGAGGCTATCCCTGAGGTGGTTTTAGAAAAATTAAATGCGCTTCTTAAGGATTGATTACATTACTATTTGCTAGATAAACCCCCTTGAAGGGTTTGAATGACTAAAGCATTTTTTTACCACTTGCGCCGTAAAACCCCTAGCTTTAGCTAAGCGGATTAAGGCGCATACTTCTTAGAGCGTATTGGAGCAATTGGGACATAACCTATACTCAGTGTATTAGTTAACTATGGTTGTGTATAGCACACTGCATGGAATATATCAAGTATGAAAGTAATAACAAGTCTATTTGTGCTTACAGGGCTTAAGCCGTTTACTCAGTGCCTTTATTAGCTTTAGAGAACTTCAAGATACTAGCCTTAAAGAACTCCCCAAAATTGAGGCAAGAGCAGCTTATATGCAATATTGCCTAGAGCAAGTTAGAAATGTAATAGATAACTATAATAGCTACTTTGATGAGTTTAACTACATTATGGGCAAGAACAATGCCCTAATTGTGCAAAACTTCCAAATCGTGCAAGATAAGATCACCCTAGCCAATAATGTACTCACTCAGGCTAATCTATCTGTGCAAGAGATTATTAAATACCGCGATGAGATACAGGCTTTACTAGTTAGGCTTAACTCCCTCCCACATCTTAAAGATGAATTAAATAATCTTTATAGCAAAACGACAGGCTACTTAGAGGATTTAAAAAAGGCTAATGCTGAAGCGCTTAATAATATTAAAGAACACCTAGAGGCCGCGCAAAATGCGCTCAATTCATTAGAAGGGGAGTTAGATAGCAAACTAGAACAAAAGGCCAAAGAATTACAGGGCAATTTAAACATTCTTGAAAACACCATTCAAACAAAGGTAGATCAGCGCCTTAGCAACTTAGATAATTTGATTCAAACCCATAAGACTGAAGCGCAGGCTAAGTTAGCAGAAATGCAACGTTATTTAGCTGTAGCGGTAAAATTAAGAGATTATGCACAGGCTACTTACAAAGCCCTAGATCATATCCTTAAAGATGCGCTAGATCAAATCCTAAAACACACTTCTACCCAAAAAGAATTACTCACCAGCCACACAGATAGCCTAACAACTACTAGTAAAGAGGATATTAAAGAGTATAAAAAATCCATGATTGAGGAATTTAACAAAGATAGCGCCCCTATAGGTGCAGAAATAGCCACGCTTAAGACTATGTTAGAGCAATTACAGGTTAGATCAACTAAATTAGGTCTTGACTTTAGCACTACAACTTATACAGAAAATGCTAGCTTTGAAGTGCCAAAGAGTGGGATTTACTACTTTGTGTTTTTACAAGCAGGGGCGGGTAATCCAAGCAATACCGATAGCAATAGCAATAATAGTATTACCTCCTTTGGAGATAAGCTAAGTATTGCAAGTGGCAATGGCGCCACTACAGGGGCGATTAAATGTGGGTGGATCAAATTAGAAAATCAAGAAAATATTGCTATTAGTGTGGGCAGTGGGGGGTTATGCGTAGTGAGCTATGCTACAGCCCTAAGGCTTGAAGATGTAGCAAAGAATAGTATTGCTACAACAGAGCCCACAGAAACACCGGAAACCACACAAAACCCAACAGAAGGAGAGAACTAAATGTATCCAGATATTAGCGCAGGCAGAGGCGCATTAAGTTTAGTTAATGAAAGCATGAATAATCTTAGAGGGGCACATGCTAATATGGCAAATACTATGGCTAACTTTAGCGCGCAAATCAACCAAGCAGGGGCAAATGCGCAGAAAATCCTAGAAAATGAGGACTTAAAAGCTTATCAGAAAATGCGCGATAATCTAGCAGATCAAAGAGCACAACAAGCCCAAGACTTTAGACAACAAGTATTTGACCATAACCAAAGAATGGACTTAGCTATGCAGGGCTTTAGAGAAAATCAGGCTAAGCAAGCCCAAGAGTACCAACAACAAATATTTAAACACCAACAAGGCCTAGATCGAATCAATAACGCCCTTAAGACCCAGCAACTAAAAATGGCACAAGAACAAAATAAGGCTAATGTTGCGCTTACAAAAGCCAAAACCCTAGACCAACAAGCCAAAAACTATACTCTAGGTGTTACTATTGGTACAGGAGGTAGTAGCGCCCATATAAAGGCAGCTAAAACTCTCCAACAAGACCTATTGCCCAACTTCAACCCCCCGCCCTTACAAAAACCCATTAAGAATAAGATGATCACACCCCCACTAAATCCACCTAGCCCCACTACAGCCCAGTTTAACCCGATGTTGCGGCCATGAAAGAGGAAATTAAAAGAGAACTAGCCCTAAGAGAGTTAGCCAAAAGAGATTTATACACCTTTATTAAACTCAAGTGGGAGCGCTATAACCTAGCCCCCTTTATGGATAGTTGGCATATTAAGTATTTAGCTAAGGTGCTTGAAAATACTTTGCCTAGTAGTGAAAACTTAATAACCCGTTTGATGATCAACATGCCCCCTAGCTATGGCAAAACTGAGATTATCGCAAGGTGTTTTATTGCATGGAGTTTAGGCAAAGATAGGGCTAGAAAATACTTTTATATTAGCTATAGTGATGATCTATGTAGAAAGATCGCTAATCAAGTGCGCGATTTGATGAAATCAAAATTTTTTAGCCAGATATTCCCAGAACCCTTAGAATTTTTACAAGATAATGCCCAAGAATTTATATTGCGAGAGGGCGGGGGGTTATTTGTAACCACTCTTAAAAGCGCTTTAACAGGCTTTCATGCCCACCAAATCCTAATAGATGATCCAATTAAAGTATCTGAAATGGGAAGCAAAAGCGCAATTAAGGCAATGCATAGCAACTTTAAAGAAAGCGTATTAAGTAGGTTACAAGATAATTACAGCAACATCACTATTTTAATGCAAAGGCTAGGGCTAAATGATCTATGCGGATATTTGCTTAATCCTAGAGAGTTTGAAGAGGAGAATATTAAGCAGTGGCGCGTAATTAAGTTACAAGCTATTAATGAAAATCAAGAAATGTATAGCATAGGCGAGTTTAACTATATCCGCCAGCCTAAAGAGGCTTTATTTAAAGAGCGCCATAACTTAGAGCAACTAGAAGAGTTGCGCCTACAAATGGGCAACGACGAATTTAGCGCGCAGTATCAGCAAGAACCCATTAGCACCAGTGGTGGTTACTTTGATGAGCAATACTACACAAATGTATTTGAGCATGAATTAGGCCAAATCAATACTTTCATCTTTGTGGATAACGCATTAAGTTTAAAACAAAGTGCAGATAATCGCGCGATCGTAGTTGTGGGTGTAGAAAACTATAAAGATAGCGCTAGATATATCGTATTAGAGTGTTATTGTGGTATTTGGAGTGAGGAGATCACTATAAGCTACATCTTGCAGGCTAAGGCTAAATTTAGAGAGGCTAAAACTTATATTGAATCAGATGGGGGCGGGCTAGTGTTACACCGCCTATTAATGGTAGAGTTAGCCAAACATAACCAAAGGGCTAAAGAGAATTACACAGAGGGCTTAAACGACTTAATCACTTGCTATACCCCTAGTAGACAAGTAAGTAAGGTGGATAAGATCAAGGCAATTAGACCCTATTATAATACCGGCTATCTAGTCTTTAGCCACACATGTAGCAATCAAGATCAGATCAAAAAAGAACTCTTTAGCTTTAACCCCGATAAGCCCTTTAAGCAAGATGATACGATTGACGCGCTAGCTAGTGCAATCAATCACCCAGAAGTCAAGCCCCCCTTTATTAGCCAAAGTGATACTTATAAATCACAGAATCGTAGCAGTGCTAGGCGGACATGGCGCATATAGCAAAAAAGAGCAAAGGGCAAGGGTGTTGCAGGTGGCTACAAATCCTAACCCTTGAAAGTGTTTAAAATTTTAGCTTTAATTATGCCCACTCTAGGTTAGCACAAATTCATAGCATAAGCCCTATGAGCAAGGTTTAAAGCTAGCCTAGAGGTGTTAAATTCTTAACCCTTGAAAATCCTACTTAATCTTGGCAAAGTGTAGCTAAAGGGTAACATATGGCTACACTGAACTTTGATAAATTAGAACAAGACAACATAGATACAAAGCAGATTTTAGACTTTGTTAAATCTAGCAATAGCAACTTTAATCATGAACAATTAGAAAAGTATTATAAAGATCAAGGCTTTAATGAGCAAGAGATCAATAGCGCGCTGTATAACGATCTTAAAACTTTAGGTAAGAATTTAAATATTGAGTTAGCGCCACCTGTAGTTAAACCTACTAGCTTGAGTGAACAAGATGAGGCGCTACAGATTAAACCTACAAAAGCACTTGAAAATACAAATGGGTTTGAAATACAAACGCCCCAGAGTGCAGGAGATAAGCTATTAGCACAGAATGAGACTAACAAAGCGCTTATAGCGCCTCCTAGCGCTGAAAATAAGCTTAAATTAGAGGAGAGCGGGACTAAGACAAATAATGTTAGCAGTGCAGAGCTACCCACAAGTAAAAAACCCTTTAGTTTAGAGGATTTGCAAACACGCGCTAGTAAGTTTAGCTTTGTGAATGAATTGATCCCGGATATGCTAAAGAGTAAAGAGCGCAAAAGTCAAGATTTAGAGTTAGATAGCTTGATCAAAGAAGCTATAGAAAATAGAGTGCCTTATGCAAAACTACCTAAAGAGATTAAAACCCATTTAATCCTTCAAGGGGCATTTAATGGAGATTATGGCTTTAATAAAGGCCCTAATGCCTACCAAGCAGAGATCACCCGCCAAAGTATTTTAAAGGTTAAAGAGGCTAAAGAGCTAACCCAAGCCCAAAAAAACCAAATATTCAGAGATAGAAACATCTTTAAAACTCTATTTAACAGCGCCTTTAAAGATGAAAATGAGGATTTAAAAGAGTATCAAGAAAACCTAAAATCTCAAGCGATCACTAAAGATCTCCAAAAGGCCATAACGCTTTATGACAATATAGCACCCGGTAAAAGTGTGGCTAGCTTATTATTTGGCAGTGATCCTAAAGAGGTAGAACAATATAGAAAAGGCGCAACAGATATTGCTAAAGGTTTAGGGTTTGATAGTTTAGAATTTGGCAACAAAGGTGAGATTTACGCGATCAAAGATAAGCAAGCTTATAAAATCAACGATAGCTTTTTTGATAACTTTAAAACTATTATTGCCGCTAATGCAGGCAGTATTGCAGGCAGTTTAATAGGTAGCGCAGTTGGGGCGGCTAAAGGTGTAGCTAAAGGACGGGGGGGACCTTGGGGCATGATAGCAGGCGGAGCTATTGGGGCATTTATAGGCGGGGGAGCAGATGCCGCGCTTACTAACTTTGTGCTAAATCGCGATCAAAACTTTAATGAGACAATTAAGCACGCCACACAAGAGGGATTATTAAGCGCTGTAGGTGATGTGGCCTTTATAGGCTTAGGCAAAGCAATAGGTAAAGTTGCAGACTTACCTAAAGCTCTAGGTAGAGTGAGTGATTACTTACCGGTAGTGGGCACACTTAAGCGCGCTATGAGTGGAAACGATAGAGCCGCGCAAAGACTTATCAATCAAGTATACACCCCAGAACAAGAAGCCGCTTTAAAAGAATTTGGGGAACAATTTGGAGGCGGGGTAAAATTGCAAAACCCTAAAAGCCCACTAAGAGAAAAAATTATTAAGAGTTTTGGGGAGGATAGCGGGGCGCTTAAGGCCTTTGATAGTGCTTATGATATTTTAACTCTACCTAAGCATACAGAGAGACAAGAGGCCTTTATTAGAGCTATTAGAGCCGATGAGAGCGGTAACCTTTTAGCCTTTTTAACTGAAGCGGCTAATAGCAGTGTGCAGGCACATAACACGCTAAAAAGTATTTTAAATAAAACTACAGCTAATCTAAAAGAACAACTTGAAAATCTCCAGCTAAATAAGGGTGATATAAAGGCAATCTTTGATGATTTAGAAAGGGGCACTAAAGAGAGTTATAACGATGCTGTAGAAAAGGCCATACCAGCCGTATTAACAAATGATATTAAAACTACTTTAAGCCCAGAATCTAAGAATGTAGGTGAGTTAAGCTATAACGCCTTTAAAGCGCAGTTAAAAGATCAAGGGCTATTACAAGAGGCCAAACCCTTTTTAAACACCATTGAGAAAAATATTTATAACCCTAAGGGGGTAAACTTC
>NZ_CABIKG010000005.1 GCF_902196125.1 Helicobacter suis | reverse complement strand
TCCTTCCCCCCCCCCCCCCCCCCCCAGTTTTTTCAAGAAATAGCGGTAGTAGCACCACCTTCTAAAATCAGCAATGCGTGGCCATAAGGCAACCTTACAATTTCTTACCAGTCCTTTCAGTTCTTTTTGAAGCGCAACAATAGTTGCAACATTTTCTGGAGTAACGATTGAAGAGTCTGAGTGATTAGAATGCCAACACACACTCATGGGGACATAGGTAAAACAAGGGATTTTGTGCCTATGAGATTCTAGTAAAAACATATCTACAGGTTCTATAAAATACTGGCTTGCACTGATAAAAGCTTGAGCCGCTTTTGGGGTGATGTAGTAGGCAAGTGTTGTTCTGACATCCATATGTGTTAGATAAAAATACTCATTTAAAATTATTTCTGAATTTGGATTTGGCATAATTTCTGTGCCTTTTGTACCAAGTATTGCAGATTCTTCAGGTTTTTCAAGCCGCGTAACTAGGCGTACAAAATCAAACGGATTGTTAAGACAATCTATTAAACTCTGGTAAAAATTGGGTAACAATTCTGCATCATCTTCTAATACCACTATGGGCTTATTAAGTGTAATACACTTTAGCCACAAAAAATAATGGCTAGCATAACAACCCAGCTCTTCAGGCAATATTTCTCCTCTACCCTCTCCACTTAAAAACCAACTGCTGTATTTTAACTTTTGAGGTGAGTAGGAATTTTCAATAAATCCTGTATAACCTAAATCTTTTTGGAAGTAACAACTGTGTTTGTCAATGGCATCAAAGAGATGGAAACGAAAATCCAAAGGATAGTAATTTTGTGGAGGGTTTTCTACCATAGTTTGGCAGTAAGTACGCCTAGAGCTATTTTTTAAAGAGATGATGTAAATATCAATGGAGTTCAACACAGTTGCCTTTAAATTTTCACCGATTATAACACAACTCACTCACACACATGTAGTTAATATACTTAGGGTTTGGGTACACCACTACTAAGAAACTACTAGTTTTTTAATAGTTTTCATTGTAGAATGGCCGTTTTTAAAGGAATACAATGATCATTCTTTTTTGTGCGGAGCAATTCTATCCTCTCTCTATTGAAGCAGCCATGCTAGATTATGGTTTAACCTCTGTGCTTGCCAGACAAGGACATCAAGTTTATGTGATCACTTCTAGCCACTCTGCAGATGGCTTTAAGATAGAGAGGAAGGGGACAACCCATTGTGTCTATGACAAAGAGGCCATAGAAATAGAAGCTAACCTATTTGTATTAGAATTTGATATTGCGTTAAAGTCTTCTTGCGGGGGTTATGTGGGCGTATGTGAGGCCTATCAAAATTTTATAAAATCTTTTGAATGTGATTTGCTAGTGATTTCTGGGCTTTGTTCATGGGTTTTCTTGTTAATTTTAGACTCTCTGCACACCCTTAAAGCTAAGAGGAAGGTTTTAAGAGTCCATGAGGAATATATTTTAGTTAGATTTCAAAGCAGAGGGCGCAAGGCTTACATCAGAAAAATTATTCTCAACTCCATTAGAAAAGCTCTGAAGTACTTCTTTTATAAGCCTGATGTTTATAACAAAATTTTCACTCTCCCCACACTTAGGCACAAAATTAAAATATCTTTGAAATATTTTGATAAGGTCTTTTTCTTACCACACCCACAAAGCCGCATTGATACCTATCTTATCCCTTATTGCTCCAATATAGGTGTTTTGCCAAATGGTATTTTTGAAAAAGACATCTATCCTGCTAAGATTTTAAAAGGTACTACCCCTAACCAAGGTTGGGAAAAAGGCCCCTATCTTTTAGCTTTGGCACACTTTCTAGTTGAATGGCACACTTTACTTTTAGATGCCTTCTATGCTAGCAGTACAAGACTTCCGTTCATACTAGCTGGTGGCCAGGTTTCAGGTTATAACTTGCAATCTGTGCAAGCTTATAAATCTAAACTAGATGCACAACATGGTTATAAAGAAGTTTATTTTCTCCATGTAGGAGAGGAGCGCGCTTTTGAGTTGCTCCAAGGTGCTACCTTATTTTTACACGCTGCTTCTTTGTATTCTTATAAAAGTTTTTTTGTTATGGTTTTGAAGAGTCTTTCTTTTGGAGTGCCAACTATCTGTATAGGGGAGAGTGTTGACTCAGGCTTAGTAGTTAAAAATTCTTTAGAAATGGCTCACATGATCGATCATTTATTAAATATCCCCGATTACTACAACGGCATAGCTAAAGGCATGCACGCTAGAGTCAAAAACTACACTTACGAAAAAATTTCTCAAGAATTGATTCTCTAATCCACTAAGGATGCGTATTTTCTCACAAAATAGTGGTAGTAGTATATTCTGCGTATTCTTTCAAATAAAATTCTCCAGTAACTTACTTTTGTTTTTTTCTTATAGATAGGATCGTTTTTGAGTAAAGTAGCATTTTCTTGGGAGTAGATTGTAGATTGTGTGTTATGGGTGTCAGGAAGCACGCTAAAAGGGATATAAAGCATGCAAGGGAGTTTGTGGGCATGCATTTTATTAAAGAATTGATCGACTGGTTCGCACCAGTGAAGACTAAGACTCACTAGGATTTTTGCCGCTTTAGGGGTGATGTAGTAGGCCATGTTGCCATAAGTGTCTAGCACAGAAAAGTAGAAATGCTTTAAGAAAATAATTTCTTTTTCCGGATTTGTTAAGCACACTTGCTCCCCATGTTGGGTACTAACGATAGAGGTAAAACCATCTGCTCCATAGCTAAACCCCGCCCAAAGCCGTACTAAATCAAACGGACTTGAAAGACAGTCTATCAAACTCTCATAAAAATTGGATTGTAATCCAAAATCATCTTCTAAAATACAGATAGGTTTATTAGACTCTATACATTTGATCCAAAGCATATATTGGCTGGCATAACAACCTAGTTCCTCAGGTAGCATCTCTCTACCATCGTAGCTTTCAAACCATGCATTTCCCTTCAACCACTTAGGGTTATAAACATTTTCAATAAGCCCGGTATAACCCAAATCTTTTTTAAAATAGTGGCTGTGTTTGTCAATAGCATCAAGCATGTGGAAATTAAACTTAATAGGGTGATTGTTTGGCGGTGGATTGTCTATAACAGCTTGGCAAGTGGCGTACCTTTTGCTATTTTTTAGAGAGATAATATAAATATCTAGGGAATCTAGCACGGGTATCCTTTCAGATTGTAGTGGCTATAATCGTCTAAAAACAAGGAATTTTTATGATCATTCTTTTTACCACCGAACAATACCACCCCCTACAAACTGGATTAGCTAGCGCAGATTATGGGTTGACTTTAGCACTTGCTAGAGCGGGGCATTTAGTGTATGTGATTACAACGGGCATGTATGGGGAAACAAAAATTAGCAGAGAAGGAAATTTAAGTTCTATCTCTAGTGGGAATTTATCTAAAGAGATAGTAGAAATTGCACCAAATTTATTTGTGCTAGAGTTTAAGATTTATCATAAAGGAGGAGAATGGGAGGGTGAAATTTCAGAGTATCAAAAATTTGTACAAAATTTTAAGTGTGATTTACTCATCAATTCAGCTATTTTGACATGGAATACAGATTTTATTTATGACTACCTTCCTAAGTGCCATGCTAAAAAGAAAATCTTAAGAAGCCATGGGGAGTATAGTCTTATGCATGGGTGGACATTAGGAAATAAAGAGAGGATTAAAGATATTATTAGGCGTTTTTATTTTAACTCTAAGCGCTACAAGCAAAAGTACTACATTGCTTGGCTACGGCACAAATTAAAGAAAACTCTTAAATATTACGATTGTGTTTACTTTCTGCACAAAAATAGCCATGCCTACACTTATCTTAAACCTTATTGTTCTGTAGATATTCTGCCAAATGGTGTATTTGAAAAGGATATTTGCCCGCCTAAAACCATTACAAGCGCCCTAACAGAACAACAGAACAACAGAACAACAGAACAACAGAACAACTAGCCGACCTTCTTTTAAAACCCTATGTGCTTAATGTCTCTAACTACTACAAAGAAAAAGGACAGGATTTTGTACTTAGAGCCTACTATTTAAGTCAGGCTAAAATTCCTCTAATCTTTATCGGTTCTTTGAGTACAGAAAATTTTTTAGAAGAGTTAAAAGAACTTAAAAAACAGCTTGATTTAACACACGGATTTAAAGAAGTGTATTTTTTTCAAGCAATCAAAAGAGAACAAGTGTTAGAAGTCTTTAAAAAAGCCACTTTGTTTTTACATGGCAGCCAAGCTCTTTATGAATGCTTTCCTATGGTCATTTTAGAAACAATGCAATTTGGTATCCCCTTTATTTGTACCGATGTGGGTAATGTTAAAGATTTATGTGCAGAACTTGTTGCTAACACTATAGAACAAATGGCAGATAAGATCAATGCGCTTTTAGATAATCCAGACTATTACAACAAGATAACACAAGAATTGCATGGCGTGATCCAAGAATATAGCTATGAGAAAATTATTAAGAAGTTAGAGGCTTTGGTAAACTAAGAATCTCTGTCAAAGTAAAAAGCAACATGGTACAACTAAAGTACTTGGGCTAGAATTTCTTCAGCCCCTTGAGCTAAAAATTGATCTAGTAGGGTCTGAACAAGTGTATTAGCCTGTTTTGCTAATCCTTGAATCTTTTCTTTAATAACTAAACTCCCATCAACTAGCCCCACAACTGCGCATATTTCTATTATCTCTCCTTTTAAAGAGGCGTGTACTCCAATGGGGACTTGACACCCACCCCCTAGTTTTTTAACAAATAAGCGCTCCACACTACAAAGAAACGCGCTAGTAGAATCATTAAGGCTAGCTATTGTATTAAACAAGGGGTGATCTGTGCGCATTTGTACCCCCAAAGCCCCCTGCCCCATACAAGGAATCATCTCCTCAAGCTCAAAGGGAACTTGATAAGGTACTTTAATTTGTAAACGCTCCACCCCCGCACAGGCTAGTATAATTGCATCAAACTCCCCTGCCTCTAGCCGTTTTAAACGAGTCTGTACATTTCCTCGCAAACTCAAGGTATCTAAATCGGAGCGCTTTTTTTTAAGTTGCATAGAGCGCCTTAAGGAGGTCGTACCCACTTTAGCCCCCTGTGGCAAATCCTTAAAATTTGGGTACTCAAAACTTAAAAAGCAATCTCTAGCATCAGCGCGCGCACTGATACAAGCCAAATCCAAAGGTTGTACAAACTCTACAGGTACATCTTTAAGCGAATGTACCGCTAAGTCTATATCTTTGCTAAGTAGCAACTCTTCAAGTTCTTTAGTAAAAAGCCCCTTGCCTCCAATTTTGGCCAAAGGCACATCTAAAATTTTATCCCCCCTTGTCTTAACCACCTCAATAACACTTGAAAGCCCCAAACTTTCTAGCTGAGTTTGGACATAGCGCGCCTGCCATAAAGCTAAAGCACTCCCACGACTCCCAATAATAAGAGGTTTCATTTCTCTTTATCCAGTACTTCCACATCAATAACCCCCTCCTCGTGGTTTTTTCTTTGGGGGCGTATGGAGGCTATTAAAATTAAAATGATTCCAAAAATATCACAAAGCACCCCGGGCAAAAGCAATAAAAGCCCGCCAAAACTGCGTAAAACAAAGTCCTCAGCAAAAGAGATATTCCTGATGTTTTTTAAATCCTCAAAGGGGTTTTTAAAAAGTAAGACCCCCCCTATAAACCCGCTAATAGCCACCTCTAGCAAAAAGATAAATAAGCCTAAATGCTGGATAACACTAAGCACCAACAAAAACTCTATTACAATATAAAACAAACCCACAATGAAGATAAGGGGCATTTAGCGCGCCTTTAAAATATCTACAAGTTGTATGCGCTGTACTATTTGTTTGCTAAGCCCCTCTCGTTTGATGAGTTCAAAGTTACCTGATTTGGCTTCTTTACCTACAATAAGGGCGTAAGAGCTGCCGATACGCTCAAAATCTATCATTTTAGCCCCAAAGCGCAGGTTGCGATCGTCTAAAAGTACATCTATCCCCGCCTCTAATAATTCTAAATAGAGTGTTTCAGCTAGGGCTACTAATTCTGTATCTTTATTATTGGCTATCACCACCACCACCTCAAAAGGCGCGCTCTCTAAACTCCACACACAACCCTTTGAATCGCTCTTTTGTTCTAAAATTGCAGGGAGTAAACGGCTCACCCCAATCCCATAACAACCCATTTCAAAAAAGCTCGCTTCCCCTTTTGCATTTAAAAAGCTAGCCCCTAAATTTTTAGCATAGATATTTCCTAGTTGGAAAATATGCCCCACTTCTATACTTTTATGTTGCTCCAAGTTTCCCTGACATTCCGGGCATAAATCCTGTACTCTGACAGCGGCGATGTCTTGGTAGATCAAGTCTTTAAAGGTGGCTAAATCCACGCCCACAAAGTGCATTTCTTTCTCATTAGCCCCACAAATTAAGCTATTAGCTTCCTCTAAATCACAATCAAAGATCACTAAAGCATCTGGTAAGATATGTTTAAGCCCATAAGGTCCCATGTAGCCGGGGAACATGCCTACTTGTTCTAAAGTCTCAGCGCTAAGTTCCTCTAAACTTAAAGCCCGCGAAGTACAAAGGCGATTAATAGCATTTAAAGCTTTAGTCTCTTCTAAAAAATCATCTCCTCTTAGAAAGAAAAAGACAATTTGGGTACTACTATCCTCAAATAAAATTTGCTTAGCAATGGCTTTAATTGTAAAAAAGGGATCTACTTTAAAAAAGGCGCTTAGAGCTTCTATAGTGGGGGTATTTGGGGTAGAAAATTTAGCAAAAGAGGCTTTGGGGATATTATTTGGTTCAGAGCGTCTAGCACGCCTAGCAATTTCAATATTGGCCGCATACGAGCAATTTGTACAAGCAATAATGCTATCCTCCCCACACTCTGCTAGTACCACAAACTCTTTACTTTTATTACCCCCAATAGCCCCGCTATCAGCCTGCACAGCTCTAAAATCTAAACCTAGCCGTGTAAAAATTCTACTATAAACTTTTTCCATCGCGTTAAATTCGCGCTCTAAATCCTGCTCATTTACATGAAAACTATAGCCATCTTTCATGATAAATTCACGCGCGCGCATAAGACCAAAACGGGGGCGAATCTCATCTCTAAATTTGGTGTGAATCTGATAAAGATGTAAGGGCAGTTGTTTATAACTTTGCACATAGCCCTTTACTACCTCCACTGCTACTTCTTCATGGGTAGGGCCTAGTACAAAGGGGTAAGCTTTGCGATCCTTAAAAATTAATAACTCCTGCCCGTATTTATGTAACCTTTGACTCTGTTCCCATAAACTTGCAGGCGTGATAAAATTAAACATGCACTCCTGTGCGCCGTGCTTATCCATCTCCTCTTTAATGATGTTTTTAATCTTAGAAAGCACCTTTTGGCCTAAGGGTAAAAAGCTATAAATACCACTGCCTACTTGTTTAACAAAGCCTGCTTGGATTAAAAACTGGTGGCTTTTTAAAAGCGCATCTTTGGGGGGTTCTTTAAGGGAGGGGGCAAAAAGAGTAGAGTAGCGCATTAAAGTCCTTTGCTATATTCGCAGTGATAAGCGTTTAAAAACATGTTTTCGCCTCCTAAATTAAAGAGGTTTTTAAGGCATTCGCTCAGCATATCTCCCTCCTCTTTGTGGGCGTTTTTCTTTAAAACGGCGGTGGGGTGGTGTAAAAAGGTGTTAAAGGCGTTGTGTAAAATCTTGGCCACACTCTCGCCTTGTTCTTGGGGGATATAACCCTTTTTAAGCGCCTTGTTAAGCTCTTTTAAAGCGGCTTCTTTAGCCAGTTCTCTAAGCCCTTTAATAAGTGGATCGAGCTCTAAGGTTTGTAGCCACTCTAAAAACTTCATCGTGTAAGTACCCACAACCGCGTAAGCTTTTCTTCTATCTTGTTCGCGCTCCTCTAGGTGTTTAGCTATCACGCCTTTTAAATCATCAATACTATAAAGCCAAATCTGTGCATCTTTTGGATCTTCTATGTCTCTGGGCACGGCTAAATCAAACCAAAAGCGCCGAAATGCTGTAGATTCTAGCATATTAGGCGTGATCAAGGGGGTTTTAGACCTTGTGGCACTAAAAACAAAAGGGCAGGCATTTAAAAGTATGCTCAGATTTTCTAGCCCGTGTACTTCTAAATTTTCTGCTCCAAGTATCTGGGCAAAAGTGCGGGCATTTTCCACACTGCGATTACATAGCGCCACTTCAAAACCCTTAGAAAGTAGATGTTTACACACCAGCTGTCCCATCTCTCCCACACCCACAACTAAGGCTTTTTTAGGCAGTTTTTCACTCTCTAAGACTTCTAAGGCCTGTTTTACAGCCATAGAGGCAATAGAGACCACTTGGGCCGAAATAGCGGTGGTGTTGCGCACGCTAGCCGCGCATTTAAAAGCAAAGTGAGCTAGCCTACTTAAATGCTTACCACAAAGCTTAGCCTCTAAACATGCTTTATACGCACTCTTAAATTGTCCGGTAATTTGGGTTTCACCCACCACCATGCTCTCTAAACTACTCACCACAGAAAAGGCATGGTGGATTGCCTGATTATGGGTATGTACAACGCTTTTTTCTTGTAACAAGCTAAGGGGCATATTTTTAGCACGCCCTAGAGATTCTAAGATCACAGGTACACTCTCTAAAGCCCCAAAAATATAAAATTCCATGCGATTACAGGTTGCAAGGGCCATGATCTCTTGCATAGAGCTATGCTGTTTAAGCGCGCTTAGAAATTCTAAAAGACTTTTTTCTGAAAAAGCAAGCTGCTCGCGCAACTCAACGGGGAGATTTTGATGGGTAAAACTCACAACCAAATACCCACTATCCACAATAAACCCCCTAAAATGTTCTTTCTAAAATAGCATTAGCCATGCGCTCTAAAGCCCCATTACCCTCGCCATCAATGGCCTCTAGCGCTAAGTCAACATAACCCCTTGCCTCTTTTAAAACCTCTTGAGCAATGCCAAATTCTTTAAACTTCTCTAAACACCACTCTTGTGCCTCTTCACTCTCTATTTTAAAATAAGAGGCTAATTTTTTTTGATCGGCTTTACTTAATTTTTGGTGTAAAAGAATATAGGGCAGAGTACTTTTACCCTCTTTAAAATCACTCAAAGCAGGTTTGCCTAAAACCTCCTCAGGCTGGGTGATGTCTAGCAAATCATCTACCATTTGAAAAGCCATTCCAAAATGCCGCCCAAAATCTCTATATTTAGAAGGCTCTAAACCCTGCAAAAGCGCAGCCCCACAACTACTAGCCGCAATTAAAGAAGCGCTTTTATCTTGTATAGTGTCTAAATAAAGTGTTTTATCCGGATTAAAAGCCAAACAGCCCTGTACATCTTTGATCTCTCCGCGTGAGAGTTCCACCACACTTTGGGCTACAAGCCATACAATTTCTTTATTAAAGCTAGCCAGCTCATAATAGGCTTTAGAGTAAAACACATCGCCTAACATGATCGCATTGGTGTTTCCAAAAGTGGTATTAAGCGAGGGGTTACCCCGCCTAGTTTTAGCGTGATCGATTACATCATCATGGAGTAAAGAGGCGCTTTGAATCATCTCTATAATGGCACAAAAGTCTACAATCTTTGGGTGATTAGAACAGATCGCTAAAATAAGTTGGCTTCTTAACATCTTGCCCTGCCCTAGATTTTGTACCATCTTTAAAACCTGTGGGCTTTTAACCTCCTCTAAAAAGCTTTGTATTCTGGCCTGAATAGCCGGAATTAATTTTGCAACCATTGGAGCTTTTCAGAGGCGCGCAAATACAAAGTAGCGCTTTCCTCTTTGCTATCAAAATTTTTAAAGGTGATGAGAAAAAAAAGCGGTGTTTTATCTGTGCTTATTTGCTCCTCTTTAAAAATCTCTTTTCTAAAGCTATTGCGCTGGAAATCTTTATACAAAATAAACTGGTAGGGGAATTGGTTAAAATGCAAATGCACCACTAACCCCTTATCTTTGTAGAGTGTCCAACGCACAGATAAAGGTTTTTTAAATTTTTGTAGCTGCAAAGTCCCGCTAAAAGTTTGATCTTTTTTAAGAGTGATGCGCTGGTTAAGAGATTTGCAAAAGAGCAAGGAAGCACAACACAACACGAGCAAAAGCCTACTCATGCCCGCTTAAAATGCGCGCCATAGAATCAATAGCCAAATCCACCTTGCGGGCGTGTATGCGATCTTGTAGGGTGGGATCAAGGCGGTTTTGTTTACAAAGGGCGTCAAATTTTTCTAAAAGCCCCTCATCCTCTAGCAAAAGTTCGCACAGCGCGCGTATCTCTAAAAGTTTGTCTAATTCCTCAAAAGAGCGCTTAAAACTCGCATGCACGATCACCTCCGCCCATTTTTCTAATGGATCGCCCTCAAAGACTTCTAAATTATCCATTAATCCAAACTTGCCTTGAGCATCCAGATAGATTTTTGTAATTTAGCCAGCTGTTCATCAGCATAAGCTGTAGTTACGCTATCCTTTGCATGGCCTGCTACCTCAGAGAGTTCTTTAAAATGCGCCTCCAAATGTTCATAATCTTGCAAGATAGCTTTAAACACTTCCTTAGAATGGAAATGGTGTTTGCTTTCCTCCTTGACATGGGCTAGCTCTAGGGCTTCTGATAGAGTAATTACAGGTACATGGCCTAGTTGAGCTATCCTTTCGGCTAAATCATCAAACATACCGGCAAATCCCTCATACACTTCTTGGGTGAATTTATGTACGGGGAAAAAATCAGAGCCCTTTACATTCCAATGGAAGTTGTGGAGTTTCATGAATAAAACAATGCTATCGGCCTGAAGTTGTTTGAGTAAATCAACTGTTTTTGCTTTCATCTATTCCCTTATTTTTTAATTCCACTGATCTTAGCCAGCTGGGAAATTCTAGCTTAAAATGATTAACACATACCTTTACGCGTCCTTGAGAATGCGGATTTCAAAGGTTTTTGTAGGCGTGTCTAAAAGCGTGATTTGCCCTCCATGTGCTTCTACTACCTGTAAAGAGAGCGCTAAACCTAGCCCATTGCCCTTTAATTTGGTGGTTTCAAAGGGTTCAAAGAGCAATTCTTTATCCACAACTTCCTTACCATCATCTTTAATATGAAAAATAGCCCACTCCCCCTCTTCAAACGCCACCACTTCTACATGCCCTTCTTCGGCGCTACCCTCTTCAATGGCATCTATAGCGTTATAAAGGAAATTTTGTAGGGCAATGCTGAGTAAACTTAGATCATAAGAGACAATAAGAGGCGCGATTTGGGTTTTAAGAGTAATGTCTTTGGTATAGCTATACTGGTTAAGCGCTTCTTTAATTTCATCTTCTAATAAAGAGAGACTTTGGGGGATTTTATTAGCCTGCACACCTTTAGAAAAAAGCAAAGTTGCCTTGATAATACGCTCAACCCGCCACAGCGATCGTTGCAACTCAAAAACAATAGGCTTAGTTTTTTCCTCTACTTTTTTGAGTAAAACAGAGGTGAGTAAAGAAATAGAGCCTACAGGGTTTCTAATTTCATGGGCTAAGTGGGCTGAAATCTTGCCCATAGAAATAAGCCGCTCTTGGCGCTTTTGTTTGGTGATGTCTGTAGCGGTGATGATCTCCTTGCCCTGTATTTTATTATTCTGAAAAAGGTAGTTTTTGCCCCCATGCTCGATCTCGCTATTAAACCCTACTAATCTTGCTTTTTCAAACACCTCTTGGCTTTCTATAGCCTTGCTATTCTTATAAAAAAAGCTTTTATTCTCATTAAGTACCCAAATGGCTTGGGGTAAAATTTCAATCACCCATTCATAAAGCGCTTTGTAATCTTTAAATTCTTTTTCAACCTTGTAACTTTGCAAAATAAACTCATTAAGCAGGCGCAAAAGCTCTTGGCGATCCTGCATTTCAATGCCATCTAGGATTTTTTGATCTAACCCCTCCCCTGATTCAAATTGCAAAGTGTTTTTTTTACTCACCCTTTTCTCTGTGCCTCTTGATCTTTGAGGAAATTAAAGAGTAATTCGCTATAGCCAAAATGCCCGCTAAGCTGGTTAGAAAGCGATTCTTTATACATGGATTGATAAATCTCGCTTCCGGGTTGCTTAGGATAAAGCGGATTATCTAATTTAAGCGCGGTATCTAGCATAAACTTTAAAAGCAAGGATTCAAAGGCATCAGTTTGTACTTTGAGTTGCTGATCGTTATTTTTTTTGCTTTTTAACTTCTTAGCATCTAGCTTGTTGGCTAAATATTGGTTGTAAATATCTAGGTTATTTTTAATCATATGACCTCCATTTGAGCGCTAATCGCCCCGCTTTTTTTCATCGCCTCTAAGATTGAAACAATGCCCTTAGCATTCACCCCGATTTTTTGCAAAGCCTTAACCACACTGGCTACTGTGGCCTTAGGTGCGCTTAAAATATTCTCTTTAGTATCAAAGGAAGTTGTGGCATCAAGTTTTTCAATATCTTTTTTAGCCTTACCTTTTTTGGGTTCAAGAGGTTCTTTTGTAATTTTAATGCTAACATCTCCGCTTGTAACCACCACAGGGTGTACCACAATATCCACCCCCGCTACCACCGTGCCAGATTTTTCATCAATGATAATTTTATTTTGCTGGGTGTAATCAATATTAACTTCTTGAATCAAGGCTAAAAACTCCACCATTGTAAGCTTAGCAGGTTTTTTTAACTTGATAGTTTTAGGATCGATAGCCAAAGCTACGGGCTCTTTAAAGACTCTATTAAGAGTTTCTTGGATTTTTACCGCATTTTTAAAATTAGGCTCTTTAAGGCTTAAGGTCATGTTATTTTGGCGTGTCAAATCATAGGCCACCTCGCGCTCAATTGTCGCACCATTAACAATAGTGCCTGAGAGCAAATTAGAGGAATTACCCAAACTTACACTACCCTGTGCAATAGCATAAATATTGCCATCAATAGCACTTAGTGGTGTCATCACTAAAACCCCGTGATCAATAGACTTTGCATCGCCAATAGAAGAAATTTGTATATCAATCTTATCCCCCTGTCTAGCAAAGGAGGGCAAGCTAGCGGTAATCATCACGGCGGCTACATTTTTAGATTTAATATCATCAGGAGAGACCTTAACATTGACGCTTTCTAACATGTTAGCAATAGATTGCATGGTAAATTTAGAGCCAGATTTATCCCCCGTGCCATTTAACCCAATCACAAGCCCATAGCCCACCAACTGGTTATCACGCACCCCTACGATATTGGCCACATCTTCAATCTTCTCTGCATGTAAAACCCACAAGAGAGATAACAATAAAAAGCTAAGTTTGTACACTTGCATGCCTAGATTCTACCCAAATATCTTAAAAATATCACAAGTCTTTAGCATAGAAAGTTTGTTATAATGGATTTTAAAGAAGTTGGTGTTAGATGTATTTAAGGATTTGGTTTTTGTTTTTCTTAGGGTGTTTATTAGTGGCTAATTCTACCCCTAAGCCATTAGAAGAGGAGGAGGAAGAACCCCCCATTTACTCCATGCAAGATTTGCATGCCATTCAAGGTAGTTTTTTTAAAAGAGAGCGAGATGATTTAGACAACACCTTATTTATTGATTATCGCTTAGGCCAAACCCCTAAATTGCGCCTGCGTTATGCGATGATCACCACCTTAGTTTTTAATGAACCCATTGAAGAGGTGATTTTGGGCGATAGTGTAGGCTTTAGTACTAAAATGCTAGGCCATGAGCGCCACCAAAATAGCAATGTCTTACTTATTAAACCCCTACAAATTGGCATTGATTCTAATTTAAATGTGGTGGGTAAGAGTGGTAAGATTTATACCTTTTATATCTTTTCAACCACCTTTACAAGCCCTAAACACCCTGTTTTAAATGTCTATATTTCCAACAAACATTTTTTCCAATCTAGCCCAGATCAACCCCTAGTTAAGTTTGAAAAAAAAGAAGTTTTAGAGAGTAAAGTTTTAGAGAGTAAAAAAAACACACCCGATTCTACGCGTTATTTTAAAATTGGAGATGTGAGTAATGCCATGTGGATTGATAAAACCCAAATTAAGAGGAATTATAAAGTTTTAGGGAGTAGAAAAAGGGCTTGGTTTTGTTTGTGGCTATGTAGAATTGATAGGGCTAAACTAATCAAACCCCTAGATATTTTTAACGACGCGCATTTTACTTACTTCAAATTTGATCGCAAAGCCTCCCAAGTTAAATTTCCTGTAGCCTATAAAGTTGTAGATGGGTATGACAACCCCATTAATACCCGCATTGTAGGGGATTATCTCATTGCTGAGGATATTGCTAATAAATGGACTCTTAGAGAGGGCAAACTCCATGCCTGTATCCGCCGTACTCGCCCATGAATGCTCTTTTTAAAAAATTAATTGTTGGGTTTAGTATGGGCGTGGTGATCATGGCCTCTTCTCTTTGGTGGCATAAAAAAGATAAAGAACCGGAGGAAGTTTTAGAAGTAGAAGAGTCTAACTATCCGCTTTCTGATTATTTATTTGTGCCTAAACAACAAAAAGAAGACCCTAGAGATTTAGAGGATTATAAACGCCTAGAGCAAACGCTAGAGGAAAATGCTAAGCAAATCACAGCGCTTAAAGCACAGCTTAAACAGGCATTAGAAAAACCCCCGCCTCAAATACCCCCCCCACCCCCACAAGAAATAGATAGCACGCAAGATATATTAGCCTCTCGTATTAAAGGCTTTGATATTTCTCAAGATGAGTCTAAAGAGCAAAAGCCAATTTCAGTACTAGATTATGGAGTTGATCATTTTGAAAATCTCAAAGCTAAAGATATGGCTAGCCATGAAAATAGGCTTTTGCGCACGATCACCGCTGATAAAATGATCCCCGCCTTTTTGATCACGCCTATTAGCTCCCAGTTAGGCGGTAAAGTCATCGCGCAGGTAGAAAGCGATGTATTTGCTAACATGGGCAGGGCTATTTTAATCCCCAAAGGTTCTAAAGTTATAGGCTATTATAACAACAACAATAAAATAGGCGAGTACCGCCTTGATATTGTGTGGACTCGTATTCTTACCCCACAAGGGGTTAATATCATGCTCACCAATGCCAAAGGCGCAGATGTCAAGGGTTATAGCGGACTAGTAGGTGAAATGATCACGCATAATTTCCAGCGCTATGGCATGCCTCTTTTGGTTTCTACTATTTCTAATGGCCTACTTATTGCGCTTACCTCAGCCATTGCTAATAAAACGGGTAAAAATAATTTCTTTGGCGATTATCTTTTAATGCAAATGACGCGCCAAACAGGCATGGGATTAAACCAAATTGTAGCCCAGATTCTTAAAGATAAAAGCAATCTCAAGCCTATTATTATCATCAGAGAGGGGAGTAGAGTTTTTATCGCGCCTAATTTAGATATTTTCTTTCCCGTGCCTAAAGAGGGCGAGATATTAGCGCAATTTTTTACCCATCCATTGCCTTAGTTAAGTTATAATGATTAGCTAGTGTTTTTTATAGAAAGCCAAAGGAAACTTAATGAAAGCGTATTTTTTTGCAACCTGTTTAGGGGGGGCTGTTTTTAGTAAAACGGCGATTAATTGCATTAAACTTTTGCAAAAAGAGGGGGTGGAGGTGATCTTTAAAAAAGATCAAACTTGTTGTGGGCAACCTAGCTATAACTCAGGCTACTACGATCAAAGCCGCGAGATTGTGTTACACAATGTGGGGTTATTTAAAGAGGATTATCCGGTAATTGTGCCTAGTGGATCGTGTGTGGGTATGATGGCCCATGATTATCTTGAACTCTTTGAAGGGCATAAGGATTATGAGGCGGTTAAAAACTTCTCCTCTAGGGTCTTTGAACTCTCAGAATTTTTAGATAAAAAACTAGACATTCACTATAAAGATGTGGGCGCGCCTATTAAAGTTACTTGGCACTCAAATTGCCATGCCCTGCGGGTTTCTAAAGTGATTGGGAGCGCTAAAAAAATCATCTCTCAATTAGAAAATGTGGAATTAGTAGAGCTAGAACGCGAAGAGGAATGTTGTGGGTTTGGGGGGACTTTTGCTATAAAAGAGCCGGAGATTTCTTATGCGATGGTGCAGGAGAAAATTAAAGACATTGAAAGCCGCCAAGTAGATTATATTCTTTCAGCTGATGCGGGTTGTTTGCTTAATATTAGCGGGGCGATGGCTAAAATGCAAGCTCGCACAAAAACCATGCACTTTTATGACTTTTTAGCCCAAAGAGTGGGGATTGGAGATTTAACATGACAGAAGCACATACTGATCAAGCCTATGAAAAAATCATTTCTGAAAATCTAGCCGATACACAGCTACGCACCAATTTACGATCGGCTATGGATACTCTTATCCACAACCGCAAGAATTTACTAGCTAATCGTTATCCACAATGGGAACACCTGCGCCAAATCGGGCAAAATGCTAAGCTTAAAGTACTAGCTAAGCTAGATCACTATGTACAAACCTTTGAGCAAAAGGCCACTCAAAACGGCTTTATTGTACACTATGCTAGCACGGCTAAGGATGCCAATGAGATTATTTATAACCTTGCTAAGCAAAAAGGGGTTAGCAAGATTTTAAAGGGCAAATCTATGGCTAGCGAGGAGATCGAGCTTAATCAGTATATGCATGAAAAGGGCATTGTCTCTAAAGAAACCGATTTAGGCGAGCTGATTATCCAACTTATTGATGAGCGTCCGGTACACATCGTAGCTCCGGCTATTCATAAAAACCGCTACCAAGTGGGGCAAATTTTTCAAGAGAAATTAGGCGCGCCTTTAGAGAGCGAACCAGAAAAGCTTAATGGGATTGCCAGAGAGCACATGCGCGAGGAATTTGAGGGCTTTAAAATGGGGATTTCTGGCGTAAATTTTGCAATCGCTAATGAGGGGGCGATTTGGCTGGTAGAAAATGAGGGCAATGGGCGCATGTGTACCACAGCCTGTGATATCCATGTGGCCATTTGTGGGATTGAAAAAATGGTAGAGAACTTTGAGGATGCGGTAACTTTAAATAACTTACTTTGTCCTAGTGCGGTGGGTGTACCTGTAACCTGCTATCAAAATATCATCAGTGGCCCTAGACAAGAGGGCGAATTAGATGGCCCAAGAGAAGCGCATATTATTTTACTTGATCACAACCGCTCTAATATCCTAGCCGATGAAAAATACTATAAAGCGCTAAGTTGTATCCGTTGTGGGACATGTCTAAATCACTGCCCGGTCTATGATAAAATCGGCGGGCATGCGTATTTAGCCACCTACCCCGGACCCATTGGTGTAGTCATCACCCCCCAACTTTTTGGTTTAGACACCTATAGCCATATCGCTAATCTTTGTAGTTTATGCGGGCGCTGTGGGGAGGTGTGCCCGGTGAAAATCCCCTTGCCTGAGCTGATTAGAGATTTGCGGGCTGAAAAAAGCCATGAGGGGCGGGGTGTGGTACAGGGTTATCAAAACACTAAACACAGCAAACTTGAAGAATTGGGCATGAAATTCTTTGCTAAAATGGCTTGTAGCGGGGATTTGTGGCGTTTGTCTTTAAAAATGGCTGGGTGGTTTGCCCCGCTTGGAAAGTGGTTTGGCCATTATACACCCGTGCTTAAAAACTGGCTTAAACACCGCGAAATGCCCATTGTACATGCAAATTTACATGCCCAAGTTAAAGCTTTAGAGGGGGTGATTTATGAGTAGCAAACAGGTGGTGTTTGAGCGCATAGAAAGCGCATTAAAAAGACATAGCATCGCGCACACAGACATGCCCTTTGAAAATATCCTTTTAGACGCCAAAGATGATTTATTAGAGGAGTATAAATACTTCCAAGAGCTTAATCGCGCTAAACTTACAGATTCTACCCCGGAGAATTTAGCCACCGCCATAAAGGAGGCTTTAAAAGATTTTGCAAGCCAAAAGGTTTTATACGCAATGGATTTGCCTTGTACTTTAGAACAAATTGATTCTGAAAATCTCTATGAAAAAATTCCTTACAATAGGCCAGTAGAGGAGTTTAGAGAGGAAATTTTTAGTATAGATACAGCTATTTTAAAAGCTAGCTGTGGGATTGCTAATTTAGGAATGGTGGGGGTGGTATCCTCGCCCTCTAGCCCCCGTTTAATTTCTTTGATCACGCTTAAATGCATTATTTTGCTTGAAAAAAGCCAGATTGTTAAGGATTTGGATCAGGGGATAGAGGTTTTAAAAGCCCAAAAAGAGGGGCGCTTGCCTACTAACATGCTTTTTATCGGCGGGCCTAGCCGTACAGCTGATATTGAGCTTAAAACCGTCTTTGGTGTGCATGGACCTATGGAAGTGCATGTGATCTTATACTAAGGAAAAATATGCGATTACAAACCAATACCCCCGCCCCTTCTTTCACTTTATATAACACCCGCCATGAAAGTGTTAGTTTAAAAGACTTTCTAGGCAAGTGGGTGGTGCTTTATTTTTACCCTAAAGATAATACCCCGGGCTGTACAACAGAAGCGCAGGATTTTAGCAGACTCAAGGCAGAATTTGAGGCTAAGGGGGCGGTGATTTTAGGGATAAGTCCAGATGATGAACAAAGCCATTGTCATTTTGTACAATCAGAAAAGCTAAGCATTGAATTATTAAGCGATCCTAGTTTAGAAGTGTTAAAGGCTTATGGGGCTTATGGTATTAAAAGCATGCATAAAGGGATTGAGGGGGTGATTCGCTCCACTTTTATCATTGATCAAGAAGGGATAATCAAACATGTATTTTATTATGTAAAAGCCAAAGGGCATGCCCAAAAGGTATTGGATTTACTTTAATTAAACTTTTTTTCAGTAAAGCTATTTGTCTCCGGTGGGTGGTTATTTACAAACCACAAACCCAGTATCCCACACCACCCCCTAATCTCTGGCAGAACTTTTTAATGCGCTCCACAAACAAGGTATTAGGCGTAGAAAATTATAATTTTACTACTAGGGATAAAAGCCTACAAGGTGAAGTGCCCAAATGCTAAAGATATTTGGGCTTGCTAATGTTGCCCGTAGGAAGAGTGGTTCTCACTCTGTACCCCTATAGTGGGGATTTTACGGAGTTTAAGCTACCAACGCATTCTCTCAGGTCAAATCGCATTAATCTCTGGCTAACTTTTTAGCACTCCCTGCTGTAGGTATAGATGTATGCGGGTGTTGTACCACAAAAGTGGAATAGGTGGCATTTTCAACCCGCTAAAGATAAGTGGGATCTCTGCAGAAAAACGGTTAAAGACGCTTGCTAAATGTTTTGCACTATAACTGGGCTATACTCTTAGAGGAAAAGCTCTAAGCTAGCTTTAAAATCTCTCAATGCTTAAGAGGAGTGTGTTAATATCTGGGCGCTTTATTAGGCTTAAAAGGGCAATGCTTATAAAAGCTCTTGTATCTTTTGAATAGTATTTGTTGTAGAACGCCCCTTTATAAAATCAATTAAAACCACTTGTTCTACTAAATGGCTACCTATAATCTCTTTATCCTTGTAATCTGCGCCTTTAACCAAAATATGAGGCTTAAGGGTTTTAATCAGTTCTAAAGGTGTTTGCTCTTCAAAGATCACCACAAAATCCACACATTCTAAGCTTGCTAAAATAAAAGCGCGATCTTCTTGGTGATAAATAGGGCGCTTATTGCCCTTTAAAGCGGCTACAGAGGAATTACTATTAAGCCCAACAACTAAAACATCGCCTAGTTTTTTAGCCTCTTGCAAATACTGTACATGCCCTCTGTGTAATATATCAAAACAGCCATTAGTGAAAACAACCCGTTTAGTGCTAGAACTTAAGATCGCTTGAAGCGTGTATTTATCTAAAATTTTTTGCCCTTGATGGTGAAGCCGCAAAAATTCTAACACCTCACCATAACTAGAACACGCACTCCCAACCTTACTCACCACCACCGCAGCAGCAGCGTTAGCAAAGTTGCAAGCCTGCATTAAATCTAAGCCCAAAGCTAAACAAAAAGCAAGCGCAGCAATTACGCTATCTCCAGCCCCGCTTACATCATAAACTTCTTTGGCAATGGTAGGGATTTTAACTAGATTGTCTTGATCTAAAAATGCCATGCCCTGCTCACTTAGAGTAATAAGCGGGGTAGTGATGTGGTGGCTGTTTTTAAAAGTAGTTAGAGCATTAAGTAAACTAGCATCATCTGTAATATCTAACCCTGTAGCCATCTGGGCTTCTTTTTTATTAGGGGTTAGTAAAGTGGCATGGGCGTATTTAGAATAATCCTTACCCTTAGGATCGCAAAGAATCATTTTATCCTGCTTTTTAGCGCTTGCAATGAGCTCTTGGCATAGGTTATGATCTAATACGCCTTTTAAATAGTCTGAAAGAACAAGTACATCTGCATTTTGTAAGAAAGTATTGGCTACTTCTAATAAAGAGGTACGCAAATTAGAACTAATGGGCGTACTTTTTTCACGATCTATACGCAAAACTTGTTGTTTACCAACCATCACACGGCTTTTTAAGCAAGTGGGGCGTGTACAATCTATTAAAATCCCATCTACTCCAACGCCTAAATCCTGTAAGATGTTAAATAAACGATCTTTAGCTTCATCAGCGCCTGCTATCCCGCATAAATCTACCTGCGCCCCTAAAGCCACTAAGTTACTCACCACATTAGCCGCCCCGCCTAAACGGTAAGTTTCTTCTATCACCTCTACTACTTGAACAGGGGCTTCAGGGGAGAGCCGCTCACTATTCCCCCAAATATAATGATCAACGATAATATCGCCCACCACCAACACGCGTACAGATTTTTTAGAGTGGTTTAAAAATGCGCTAAGCATTGGCTTTAGCCAGTTTTTTAATGGTGGGCAAGTAGGCTTTAATGCCGCTTACTAGATCGTAATTTGGAGTGTAATCTAGGTCTCTATGAGTGGCCTGAATATCTGCACAGGTGTGGTTTTGGAAAAAAGTATAAGGGTTTTTAATATAGGTGGTTTTAAAATCGCCTAATTCTTGTTGTAAAATTTCTATAATTGTATTGTAGCTATGACTCTTGCCATAACCTACATTATAAACCCCGCTTTTTTCTGCTAGCATAGCTTTTATACTAGCCTGAATCACATCTTCAATATAGACAAAATCGCGTTGTTGTTCTCCAAATTCAAAAAGCTTAACTTCTTTGTTTTGCAAGGCCTGTAAACCTAGTTGTAAAATCATAGAAGCAGTCTTACCTTTATAAAATTCCCCCGGACCATAGACATTAAAATAGCGCAAACCCACAACGGGTATTAAATGTTTAAACTCTAAAGTACTTCTATCCATGCACAGTTTAGAAAAGCCATAAACATTTTCAGGCACTTCGTTTAAACCTACGCGGTTTGGTGCAGCTGTATTGCCATAGACAGCAGCTGAGGAGGCATAAATCACGCGCGCCTCTTTATTCCGTGCAATTTTAAGGAGTTTTAAAAAGGCTTGGTGGTTAGTTTGCATGACTAATTCTTGGTTAAGGCAGGTAGTATCTGAAATAGCGGCTAAATGGAAGAGATAATTAAAATCTATTTCTTCTAATACGCTTAAATCTTGTATGATGTCTGCGGTGATGATCTGCCCTTTAAATCCGATGAGGTTTTTAAAATGTCCCAAACTGCTTAAACTAGGGTCTCTAAATTTGTCTAACACGATAACACGAGCCTTAGGGTGGTGCTTTTGGAAATACATAGCTAAATTACTCCCAATAAAACCCGCTCCTCCCGTAATAACAATGGTTCTGTCTTCTAAGGTGTATGGAATATAGGGCATGTTAATCCTTATTAAGTGGGGTTAAAAAATCTTGTGCTTGTTTTAGGGTTTTTATATTAAAAAACCCTGTGTGTTCCAATTCTTTAGGGGCTTGTAGCCATAAATTAGTACCTATGCCTCCGGTGATTGAAAATTGCATATCGCTATATTTATCCCCTAGCATGATACTTTGTTTTAAATCTAGCCTAAAATCTTGAAGGGCTTGTTCTAACATGCCTAGTTTTGGTTTGCGGCATAAACATTGTTCTTCTGGGGCGTGGGGGCAAAAATAGATGCGATCTAAACTAAAACCCAATGTTTCTTGTAATTTAGTTTGCATATAGTTACTTAAATGATAAAAATCCTGCTTGCTATAATACCCGCGCCCAATCCCTGATTGGTTAGTAACTAGCAAGAGTAAATAACCCTTTTGCTTAGCATGTTTTAAAAGATCAAAAATTCCGGGCATAAATTCAAACTTATTAGGGGTGTAGACATAACCATAATCTACATTAATCACCCCATCGCGATCTAAAAATAAGGCTTTCATACATGCCCCATATGTGTAGTTGTTAGCATTTGCACACCCATATAAATATTATAACCCCCAAACCCTAGCATCATTACAAAAGCAATTTTAAGAAATAACGCCCTCAGTTCAGAGCTTAAAAATTTACCAAAAACTAGCCCAAAGATAAACATGGGAGCAAAGGTAGCCAAACCTAAAAGTAAGAGTACAAAAAATGCGCGTTCTATATTAGGCTGGGTTAAAGCGTTGAGCACAAAATAATAAACCATAGAACAGGGCAATAAGCCGTTTAAAAGACCTAGTATATAAAAGCTAGAGAGTTGCGGGGTGGTTAAAAGATTTTTAAAATGACGCGTTAAAATCAAGCCCTTTCCCATTTTAAGCTTAAACACATAGCCCAAAGCAAGGCCAATTAATAGCCCACCCATTACAATAAAGACGATAGCCTGTAAGTGCATGCGGTTAAGATGCCAAATGCGGCTAGCCAATTCTAAAAACCCTCTAAAACCTACAAAAGCCAATAACCCTACAAGGATATAAGTACTAATACGCCCTAGACTATAAAGTCCATGCCCTAAAATTTGTGATTTTAGGGGGGTGTTTTGTGTAAACTTAGCTTGGCAGTAAGCTAGTACAATCCCTCCACACATGCCCACACAATGCCCCAGAGACATTAAAGAGGCGTTTAAAAAAAGGTAGAAAAATTCCATTTAGATTTTAAATCTTAGAGATAACACTTTGCATGCCCTTAAAAACTAGCAATTCATGGTAAATGCCTTGTGTAAAAAAAGTGGCTAAAAATTTCCCATCGCCCCCAGTAAAATAGGCTTTTTGATCTCTAATGAGGTCTTTAAGTAAAAGCAATATGGATTTAAGCGCACCATAACTTAAAGCTTCTTGGGTACTTTGAGGCAGGGTATCTAAATTGATACGCGCATTGATTGGATAATTTAGCGCTTTAGAAATCTGGCTATAAGCTTTATGATAGGCTTTTAATCCGGGTAATAAAACACCGCCTAAATGTACTCCCTGATTCATCACATCTACACTAATGGCACTTCCGGCATCTATGACTACAGCGCTTGTATTTCCTAACCCTAAACATGCCGCCTTTCTATCTATACCCAAACCCTCATATTTGCTTTTTAAAATAAGCAAGGGGGCTAAATCTTGAGCATGGGGGCAAACTTTTAAAAGGGCTTGTGTGTGGGTGGTGTTAACACTGATATAATAAAGCGTCTCTGTAAAAACAGTTTGTAGTTGCTCTACCTTGCTTTTCCACACCTTAGAACCATTATAAAAATGTAAATAGGTGTTGCCAATATCGCATAAAATCATGGGTGATCATGGCTTAAATCAAGGTAGTAGCGATCATAATAGATTTTATCGGTACTATAAAAACTCATCTTATTGAGTTTTCCGCCCCAATCCTTAGAAGCGCCTTTGAGTCTATAAACGCGGTAATCATCAAAGTGATCTAAATCCACCTCTACTAAATAGCCCCGTTTTTCTAAAGTATAGAGCCTTTTATCTGTAACAACTATGGTAGCAAACATGGCAAAGGGCAGTTTGACAACCCCCATGCTTTGATCATTAAGGGTTTGATCCATCTCTAATATGCGCCCATCAAGAGTGAGTACATAAAGGTGGTGGTTTTTATACAGTACATCTACAATATCTGTATCAAAATTAAATTCTTGTCCTGAGATCACAGAAACTAAACGCTTGCCTGTAGCAGCAAACATGTTTTCTCCATCTACTCTTAAATAAGTTACATTATTAAAGAATTTTTCACTATTTAGCACAATATTGCGTACAATGGTTGGTTCTTTTTGACTCACATCTACCACAAGCAAACGGCCATCTAACATCGGAAAGACCACCACCGTATCTAAAAACACCGGAGCGGCCACTAAAGAATTAATCGCCGGACTAGAAGTACCCTTTTCATTAAAAATTAACTTTTTAGTCGTGATGTCATAAATATTAGCCGAATTATCCGCCATCACCACAGCTAGACTATTGCCTTTAATACTTGCACTTAAAGGATAGGTTTCTAATGGGATAATAATAGAGGGTTTAGCGTTTATAGCGGTACTGACTAATTCAATGTGGTGGCAATGATCATTTAAGATCACATTTTGATCACTCCCCTCAAGATTGCCCACGATCTCAGCCTCAGCTTGTTTATCTGTAAGCGTGGCGTTTTTCTTGCGTTTTTTGACTTTTTTACCATTTTGTTTATGGCTACGCCAACAATCCTGAGCGAGGATATAATAATCTTGGCTTTGGTTAAGAAAAGAGATTTCTTTATCCGTGTGCTTGCTTAATTTTAGCTGGGTTAGACCCTGTAAATCAATCACACCCCCATTATTCAAGATAGCCCCATAGCGGTTAGTAAAAATAATGGGGTCTTTAAGTTGGTATTTAAAGCTAATATCGCCCTTGATCTTAGATTTAGGCGGCTGGAAGTTTTTGCGATCATGACATCCCAAACAAAGCAAGGCTAAAACTACCACAATGAGTAGCCGTAAAGTCCTCATGGATGGCCTTTAGTGGGTTGTTTACCAGTAGCCGGGTAATGTCTCATTAAAGTAGCAATTTGGTATAGATTAGATGTAGGGGGGATCGTGGCTAAGATTTGTTGGATTTGTTTAGCTGCATTGGGTTTATTTTGGAGTAAATAGGCTTTTTGGAGTGTGATAAAATCGCTTAAACCGGGCAAGTTAAGGCTTTGTAGCGTTTTTAAATCCTGCGCATAAGAGGCAGAGTAATAGCTAGCTAGGGATCGAATCAAAGGGCTAGTGGATTGTTTTAAACTCTCTAGGGTTTTTTCATCTTGATTTTTAAGAGCCTTAGCGTAAAGATAAAGATCGTGGAGTTTGGGTGCAAGGGTTTTTAAACGGGCTAATACCGCCACATTTTGTGGGTTTTGTAAAACTTCATTGTAAACAGCGGTGATTTTTTTAATCCGACTCTCCTTTTGCATGTCTAAAAATTTTGTATACCCAAACCACAAAAGTAAAAAAGCTAAAATAGCCCATAACACATATTTATACTGCTTATAAAATCGCTCCAGTTTAAAAGCGCCCTCTAAAAGCTTCTCATCGCTCTTAAATTCCTCTTGAATCTGTTTTAAATCTTGTTTGATTGCCATTAAATCCCGCTACTCCCAAAGCCTTGAGCGCCTCGCTTTGTTTGATCTAATTGCTCTACCTCTTTAAAATCTGCACGCACCACCTGACAAAGCACACCCTGCGCGATGCGATCACCTTGATGAATATGAAAAGGTGTATCAGATAAATTCATCAAAATAATCTGCAATTCGCCCCGGTAATCGCTATCAACCGTGCCCGGAGAATTAAGTACGATAATTTGATGCTTGAGAGCTAAACCGCTGCGCGATCGCACTTGCACTTCATAACCCTCTTCTAAGCCAATAGCTAGACCGGTTTTAACTAACCCCACACTTTTAGGCGCAATTATCAAATCCTCTAAAGCGTGCAAATCAAACCCGCTAGCCCCAACGCTTTGATAAGCCGGTAAATTAGCCTTTGGGTGTAGCTTTTTTAGCAAAAGCTTAACCATAGACAATATCTTTATAGCAAATGTCTAAAATTTCAAACTCGCTTTCACCGGAGGGCAAAAGTACCGTTACCTCATCGCCCTTAGACTTACCCATTAAACTTTTAGCAACAGGCGATCCAAAGGAAATAAGCCCCCGGCTTGGATCGCTCTCCATACTGCCTACAATGGTGTAGCTAAATTCCTTATCATTATTTAAATCCAAAATCCTAACCGTACTCCCAAAACTCACCTTTTGGTGGCTTAAAGTTGAAGGGTCAATCACTTGAGCGTTGGCTAAAATGCGGCTTAAATCATTGATTCGTGCTTCAATAAAAGCTTGTTTTTCCTTAGCCGCGTGGTATTCAGCATTTTCTTTTAAATCGCCATGTTCTCTGGCGCGATCGATTTCTCTAACAATCTCCGGTCTTTCTATTTCTTTAAGCCGTTTTAACTCAGCGCATATTTTTTCATAACCATATGCGCTCATAGGTTCTTTCATTTTTTTACTCCTTGTAGTAAGAGGGGCATTATATAAAAAGCATGGTTAAAGGGCTATTAAAACACCCCAACTAGGTTTTGCATTAATCCTATTCTAAGCCAAAGATACGAATAATAGCCCCGCAAAGTTTAGTTTTTAGATTTAAGTAAAGGCATCACATTAAGACTTTAGATATAAACACTAAGGCGCAATTTCGCACCGCTTGTAAGGGTATTTTATATGCAAAGCGCGCATGGAATATTAGGGATCATAAAATTACCACCCATTTAATCAAGGCAATAAAACCCTATGCTAGGCTTAATGTGCTGATTTATTCTGCCATGTCCTATGAAGTTAATTTAACGCCCTTTATCAAATGGGCAAGGCGGCAAAAAATCAAGCTTTTTGCACCCCTTATGCAAGATCAATTTTGCCTAGCAGTTCCTTACCGTTTGCCTCTGATTAAAAATGCCTATGGGATTTATGAACCCAAATTTAGCCTATTTTATAAAACAAACTTAGATTTAGCGTTGATCCCTATTTTAGGGGCAGATAATCATTTTAAGCGGGTGGGTTTTGGCAAAGGGTTATTTGATCGCCTCTTTGCACGGTTTAAAAAACCACCCTTGAATGTTTTTATCGCTAAAGAGATTCTTGTATCCACCCATATTTTAGGAGAATCCCATGATATAAAGGGGGATTATTGCATCGATCATGAGGGGATTTATCATTACACCTTTAAAAGGAAATTAAATGGAAAGAATTTTTATAAACAGCTTGCTACCTTGCTTACTCACCGGCATTAGTGTTTTTTGGATCACAAAAAGATCGCTGACCTCCAAGCATCGATCTTTAATCAAGCAGGCTAAGGCTAAAGCAGATATGCTTCTTTATCAAGCCCAAGTATTTTATAAAACAAAGGAAGTAGAATCAGAAACACTAGCCTACCAATTAAAACAGCAATATGAAGAACAGATTCAAACCCATAACACTTCTTACCAAATAAAACTCAATGATTTAAAATCTTACGAACAACAACAACAGCAACACTGGAATAGCAAACATAAAAAGCTAGATCAAGACAAAATAGCCCTAGATGATTTAAAAACACAATTACAGGAGGAAAAAAAACTCCAAGATCAAATCTGCCAAGAATATAAAGCACTCAAACAACAAGCCCTAGATACTTTAATGGAACGATCGGGTTATACCCAAGAAGAAGCCCAAAATATGGTTTTGCGTCTATTAGAGGAGGAGTTAATTTTACAAAAGGGGGCTTTAGTACGCCGTTATGAAAAACAAGCCAAGAAAGAGGCCAAAGAGAGGGCTAATTTTATTTTAGCGGAGGCCACTTCCAGATTTGCAAGTGATTTTGCGGTGGAAAATTTAACCAGTGTGCTTTCTTTGCCTAGCGCTGATTTTATCGGCCGTATCATCGGTAAAGATGGAAAAAATATTGAGGCTTTCAAGCGCATTAGCGGGGTAGAAATTATTCCTAATGAGGAATCTAAAATCGTTACTTTAAGCTGTTTTAATCTTTACCGGCGCGAAATTGCCACCCAAACTTTAAAACTTTTAATTGAAGATGGGCGTATCCAACCGGCTCGTATTGAAACTATCTATAAACGGGTGGAGGCTAACATGGAAGAAAATATTTTAAAGCAAGCCGAAGAGATCATTTTAGATTTACAATTAGACTCGATGGATCAAGAACTTAAAACGCTTTTAGGGCGCATGCGTTATCGTACCAGTTATGGGCAAAACGCGCTAACCCACTCTATTGAAGTGGCCATTTTAGCCGATAGCATTGCCGCACAATTAGGAGGCGATGCCAAACTAGCTAGGCGCGCGGGCATTTTACATGATATTGGCAAGGCGCTAACCCAAGAACATGGAGGCGATCATGTAGAATTAGGCGCGGAGGTGTGTTTAAGACATGGCGAACACCCAGTAGTGATTAATGCAATCTATGCCCACCACGATCGCCAAGAGATTAAAAGCATTGAATGTGCGGCGGTGTGTGCAGCCGATGCGCTTTCAGCCGCGCGCCCCGGAGTAAGGCGTAAGGAAGCGGAAAACTTTTTAGCCCGCATGCATGATTTAGAGCGCATCGCTAGCCAAAAAAGCGGTGTAGAAAAGGTCTTTGCAATGGATGCGGGGCGGGAGGTACGCGTAATTGTTTGTCCGGATAAAATTAATGATGCCAAAATCACGCTTTTAGCCCGCGATATTGCTAAAGAAATCCAAGCTAATTTACAGTACCCCGGGGAAGTGGTTGTACATGTGGTTAGAGAAACCCATGCAAAAGCTATTGCTAGATAGTGTTGATAAGAAATATTGTAAATTTAGTGATGATGACTAAAGGGTTAATTTGAGCTTTTGTTGCTTTCTACTTAAAAGGCATTATTTAACCTTTTGTGCTAGCATGGGAGACCCAAACTTTTAAGGAGGATTTAAGCATGGTAGAAAATGCACAAAGAACCCAAAGTCTTAATAATAACCCTAACTTGAGTAAAAAAGATGTACAGGTGGTTGAAAGGATTTTAAGTAAAAACGATCTAAAAGCTTTGGAGATGAAAAAGCGTTACCAAGTTGATGGGTTGTATGTACTTAATTTTATGAGTTCACCCGGAAGTGGTAAAACCACGCTTTTAGAGAATTTGGCAGAATTTGAGGATTTTAAATTTTGTGTTATTGAGGGGGATTTGCAAACTAATAGAGATGCTAATCGTCTATTAAAAAAGAATGTACAAGCCCAGCAAATTACCACCGGCGAGGCCTGCCATTTAGAGGCAAGCATGCTAGAGGGGGCTTATGATATTTTAAAAGAAAAGGGCGCGCTTAGTTCAAGTAATTATTTGATTATTGAAAATGTAGGCAATTTAGTTTGCCCCTCTAGCTACAATTTAGGCGCGGCCATGAATATTGTTTTACTCTCCACACCTGAGGGTGATGATAAAGTCCTTAAATACCCCACCATGTTTTTATGCGCCGATGCGGTGGTGGTGAGTAAAGCTGATTTAATGGAAGTGTTTAATTTTAGACTCTCTCAAGTCCAAGAGGATATGGGCAAACTCAAACCCAATACCCCTATTTTTACACTCAGCAGTAAAGATAAAAATAGTTTAGAGGTCTTTAAAGACTTTCTAGCAGAACAACGGGCTAAAAATTACCAATCTACCCATGTATTCTAATGTGTTTGGCTATCCCTTCTAAAGTCATCGCCCTTAAGGGCAATATAGCTATCTTAGAAACTATGGGTGTGCAAAGAGAAGCTAGTTTAGATCTTATGGAAGAAGAGGTAAAGGTGGGGGATTTTGTGCTTTTGCATATTGGTTTTGTGGTGAGTAAAATTGATACAGCTAATGCGCTTGAATCGCTAGAGCTTTATGCACAAATGGTAGCTAACATGGGCGATGATGCCTAATTTTATAGATGCCTTTAGAGATAAAGATAGCATTTTAGCTTTAATTGCCCAAATCAAAGCACAGGCTAAAAAACTTAAAAACCCGCTTAAAATCATGGAAGTATGCGGGGGGCATACCCATACTTTAATGCGCTATGGGCTTTTATCCTTGCTTAAAGAGACAAATTTAGAATTTGTTCATGGCCCCGGGTGTCCAGTATGTGTGATGCCAAAGCTACGCATCGATCAAGCCATCGCCCTAGCAAACATGCCCCAAACTATTTTAATCACCCTAGCAGATATGATGCGCGTACCGGGCAGTCAAGCAAGCTTGCAACAAGTTAGAGCGCAAGGGCAAGATGTGCGCTTTGTTTACTCTCCCTTGCAGGTTTTAGAAATTGCCAAACAAAACCCGCAAAAAAATATTGTGTATGTAGCTATTGGGTTTGAAACCACAACCCCGATGAGTGCTAGTTTACTTTTGCAGGCTAAAAAGCAAGGCTTAAAAAATCTCTTTGTGCATAATAACCATGTACTTGTGCCTCCCAGCGTAACAGCTGTTTTAGAAAATACCTCTATTAATGCTTTAATCGCTCCCTCCCATGTAAGTGTGATCACAGGGGCTAAGATTTATCAACCCTTATTAAAACGCTTTAATATCCCTATTGTAGTGGCTGGATTTGAACCGGTAGATATGCTAGAGGGTATTTTATGGATAGTTAAACAGGTGCTTAATCAAGAGACCAAATTAGAAATCCAGTATAGCCGTGTGGTGGATATGCAGGGTAATTTAAAAGCACAGCGCCTAATCCAAGAGACCATGCAGGTGCGCTCTAGTTTTGAGTGGCGCGGGCTAGGCCAAATTGCCTTTTCAGCGATGCAGATTAATTCTAATTATGCAAGCTTTGATGCAGAACTTGTTTTTAAAGAGATATTGCCCACTACTTCTAATCAAGATCACAAACATTGTTTATGCGGGCAAATACTAAGAGGCCAAGCCAAACCCATAGATTGTAAACTCTTTAATAAGATTTGCACCCCGGATCACCCAGTGGGCGCGTGCATGGTGAGCTCTGAGGGGGCCTGTGCGGCCTATTTTAGATATCTCAGCTAAGCCCCCTTTTTACCCACAAGTTTTTGATACTTAGGATTTTTAGGGTCCATAGTTACGATACTAAAACTTAGATCGTTAATCTCTGTATGGGATTTGATGTAATCATTAATTTCTTGCAAGCTCAAATGCTTGATGCGATCTAGCATGATTTTTTCATAATCCAAAGGAAGACCTAAATAGAAATCATGAAACTTATTAGTGAGCCTTTTTCCAATCGTTTCATTGGCTAAGGGTTCAGAACCTAGTAAAAATTTCTTAGCCCCGTCTAATTCTTCTTGAGTGATGCCATTTTCTACAAACTCTTTAATCACCTTTCTAACAAGGGCGATACTCTTATCTTGGTGTTCTAACTTGGTTTGTAAATACCCTGTGGTGCAATTAATGATGCGAGAGAGCTGGATTCGCATATAAGCGCTATATGCTAGCCCTTCTTTAACACGGATTGTATCCATTAGACGCGATCCAAACCCACTAGAACCTAGCACAAAACCCATAACCCTAGCCAAAGGCAACTCTTGGGCTAAATTTTTCATGACAAAAGGAGAACCAAAGTAAATATAAGCCTGTTGGCTATCTTTGTAAACTACTTTAGTTTGCGGTTCTTTAGCGGCGCTAAAATAAGGGGTGAAGAAGGGTTTATTAGAAGGCAAAATTTCTAAAATAGGTTTTAAAGATTCTAAGGTCTTATTCACATCTAAATCCCCACCCATCACAATAATAAGCCGCTCAATATCTAAATCATCTTCTAGGCGTTTTTTAACATCTTCTAAAGAGATGGATTTAATGCTTTTGGGTGTACCAATGGCTGGATTAGCCAGAGGCGTATTAGCAAATAGAATTTTATTTAATCCTAACTGGGCTACATAGTCAAAATTACTCTCTCTATTAAGAGCAGCGGCTACCATGCGTTGTTGTACCTTTTCTAAAGCACCGGGGGTAAGATTTGGCGAGAGTAATAAATCATGCAAATAAGTAATGGCCTTATCTTGATATTCTTTTAAAAAACCCAAATCAATGTGCAAAGACTCTAGGCGGATATCTGCGCTTAAAGTGATAGCAAGTTGTTCAAGTTTTTCAGCAAAGGCCACACTGCCTAATTCTTTTGTACCCTCATTTAACAAATTAGCGCTAAGTTTAGAGAGCCCGAATTTATCCTTATCCATGATATTGCCCCCGCCCATAAACATCAATCTAATCGTTCCCATAGGCAATAAATGGTTATCCTCATAGATAACAGGGATTTTAATGCCCTTAACCTCAAAATAGGTAAGCCCCTTGCCAACTTGATCTCTTTTGATCACCTGTGCTTGTGTTTGATTGCTTTTCTCTTGCATGTTTTTTTCCTTCCATATGCCAATTATCATGAGAATCACCACAAATAAGACTAGTAAAACAACATAGCGTACGCTCTTGATTTTTTTAAGCCCTTTAGACATGGTAGTACTTTAAAATTTCATAAGCGGTATTGCGTTTAGCAGCCTTACTCCCAATATCTCCAATGAGATCAACCATCTGCCTTTCATTCAGACAAAAACTTGTACCCGCTGCTTTGACCACATTTTCCTCCATCATCACACTCCCTAAATCATTAGCACCAAAGAGAAGGGCTAATTGCCCGATAAAAGCCCCTTGAGTAACCCAAGAACTTTGGATATTTTTCACATTGTCTAAAAACAAACGGCTACAGGCTAAAAGCCGCAAATAGCGATTAGAACTAGCCTTTTTAATTTGGGGCATTTCTTTTTGTAAAGGGGTAAAATCCGGCTGAAAACTCCATAAAATAAAAGCCCTAAAGCCCCCCGTTTCATCTTGTAAATTGCGTACTCTTTCTAAATGTTCTGCAATATCCTCATCTGTATCCACCGTGCCAAACATCATAGTCGCCGTACTTTTAATCCCTAATTTATGCGCCTCTTTATGTACTTCAATCCAGCGATTAGCGCTTAACTTTTTAGGCGCGATTACTGCTCTAACCCGGTTGCTTAATATCTCAGCCCCAGCCCCCGGAATAGAGCTAAGCCCGGCCTGTTTTAATCGCATAAGCACTTCTTGCAAAGAAAGTTTAGAGACCTTAGCGATGTAGTCAATCTCTACAGCTGAAAAACCATGAATGGTAATGGTGGGGAATTTTTGTGCAATATGAGAGACTAGATTTTCATAATAGTCTATTTTTAATTTAGGGTGTACCCCCCCTTGAAATAAAATTTGTGTACCTCCAATGGCTAAAAGCTCCTCAATCTTTTGATCAATGGTAGCAAAATCTAAAATGTAAGCCTCTAAGTCTTTCAAATCTCTTTTAAACGCACAAAATTTACAATCCACAAAACAAATATTGGTGTAATTGATATTGCGATCTACAATAAAAGTTGTGGTGTTTTCTGGGTGTAATTCTTGCTTTTTGGCTAGGGCCATTTTGCCTAATTCTTTTAGAGGCTTATTTGCTAAAAAATCTAATAATTCTGTACGGCTCAATCGTTGCATCATATTCTCCTAAAAACGCGTTCCCATAGAAAATTCAAAGCGCTGGGTTAAATCGCCCAGATTGGGGTTAAACCATAAACCTTTTTTATCGCTAAATTCATTAAAGAAAGCAATAGGAAAGATTAGCACTAATGGACCCATGGGTGAAATCCATTCAACTTGAATCCCGGTAGAAGCCCGCCAAGTGGCATGTTCAAATCCAGCCCCTACGACTCCATAATCTTTAAACTGCACATCAGTAGAGGGCTGGTTTTGCCAAAAGCCCCCCGTACGGGCAGCGGTTTTAAAGGTCAAAAAGCCCCAGTCAAAAAACCAAGCTAAACGCATTTTGGCCGACTTGAGTAACCCATAGCTTAACTCTACAGAGCCGGTATAAAGCCCATCACCTCCCACCCACATGCCATATGCGGTCTTAGGTGTAATAGAACTATTTCTAAAGCCTCTAATAGTGGTTACGCCCCCTAGATAAAAGACTGAGTTAAGGGGCAAATAATCCTCTTTATTGTAGCGGAAAATATAACCCCCCTGTGTTTTAAAACGGGCAATCAAGTCAATTAAGAGGTATTTTTGTAAATGTTTATAAGCGGCAAATTTACCATAAATTTTAGTGTTGCGCACATTTCCGCCTAAACCATTCCAAGAATTAAGTGGCTCACTTGAGGGCAAACCGGCCATACTGGTGTAGTTAGAAAAGGTAAAGCCATTTTTAGGGAAATAATAATCATCTGTATTATCAAAGTTAGTACTTAGCGTAAAAGAGCTTGTAGTAGGCGTACTGTAATCACGATCCCAAAGCCCGCGTAAAGGTTGGCCATTTATCCCGATAATTGGCTGGCCATCTGGGTATGTGATAATGGTCTTATTACTGCTATAAAACATTTCATACAAGGGGCTACTAAAGCCTAAAATTTTATTTAAACTAAAGTTATAACCCACATTCATGCTAAAGGTATTTGTAAGCATGCGCCCCACACTCAAACTAAATCCCCCCCCTTGTTGGATATAGTTATAACTAATGAGATACTCGGCAAAAAGACTAATAGAGGAACTATAACGGCTATCAAAAACCCGCGGGTTTCTTAAGGTTAAATTCCCAGAGAACATGCGCCCACTCCCGCGAATCCCATAGTGCCTATACCCCCCACCAGTAGAAATATTGGCATATAAACTCATGCTTTGGCCCGTACCAAATAGATTTCTCTCACTCACACTCCCATTAAGCATGAGCCCCCCATAACTCCCATACCCTAGCCCAAATTGGAGTTGTCCGGTGCGCCCTTCTTCTACATTAACTAACAAATCCATCAACTGGCTATTAATACGCCGCTCTTCAATCTTAACCTTAGAGAAATAACCCAAACGGCGTAGGGAGTTTTCAGAACTAGCCACCTTAGAAAGGCTATATCGTTCTTTAGGATTTAACCACACTTCACGGCGAATCACCCGGTCACTCGTGCGTTGGTTACCTGAGATGATAATATCATTGATATAGACTAAATCCCCCGTTTCAATGTGATAAATGATTTTAACAGTGCCATGTTTTTCATCTTTATCTAAATCGGGTTTAACCACCGCAAAAGCATAGCCCTGATCGGCAACCTCGCGTTTAAGAGTCTGGGCATCAGCGCGCATGTGTTCAATGTTAAAAATCCCATTTTTACGGACTTTAACAGACTTTAATAGTTTAGCAATGGGCACTACAGGTTTACTAATTTGAATCTCAACCCCAGAGACGCGGTATTGGATACCCTCTTTAACCTTATAATAAAGCTTGGCTTTATGGGTACTAAAATTGGTGTTTAAAAAGGGAGCGGAGACATTGACATCTAAAAAGCCATTGCGCAAATACACATCTTGGATACGCATAGAATCATACTCCAAGTCATTTAAGTGTAATTTACCCGCATTTAACCCCCACATCCAACCCATAAAATCGCGTTGTTTGTTGGCGCTTAAAGATTCTACAACGCGGGATTTGAGTTGTTTACGCCCCTCATAAGAAGACTTAGTGATGTAAATATTGCTCCCACGATTAACATCAAAGATAATGCGATACGCCCCCCCGCCGGATAGACTCTCTGTGCGCACTTCTACTACGCTTCCATAATAACCTTGTTGTTCTAAAGCCGTTCTTAGGATATATTTAGCATTCTCTAGTTTTGTTTCATCGTAGGTATCGCCCTTTTTAATCCCCATTTGGGTATAAAGGGTGTCTTTTTCTTTTTCTGTACCATAACCCTTAATTTCAATCCCAGCAATGCGTGGCTTTTCTTTAAAATGGAAAACCAAATGCCCTTTATCAAAGGTGGCATAAACATCTTCAAAATAGCCTTGATTATATAGAGCCAAAACAGCATCATCAACTTTTTTCAGATCTAGGGGATCATTTTCTTTAATTTTAACAATTTCACTTGCCAGCATGTCAGACATGTAGGAGAGATCTCTATATTCTATACTGTCAATTCTCTCCTCTGCGTCTAATGGCAGGAAAAACTGGCCAATACAAACCAAAATAACCGTGAAAAACTTTTTGATGTAAACCCTTAAGTATTATTTTTGCTTGTAGTGAGCGCATTATACCAAAAAATAACCTTGAGTAAACAAAAATAAAAAAATATTTACACAATTGCGCCATAAGGCGTTTTTGTGTTATAATGTCCACCACAGAGTTGGGGCATCAACTCTTGGAGTAGAGGTTGATAGACCGCGCCTAGCTACCAAGCCTTGATGATCCCAGAATTCCCTAGCTTTAGCTATGGGGAGTATGTCAACAGGTTTGGATAGGATTGTATAGGCTGTCTCTCTCAACGGGTTTAAAACGCGCATCTTGGATTTGATAAATCAAATCCTCTTTATTAATCCCTCTTTTACTTTTAGCCCCTCCGGCTGATTGAATCATCTCTACCTCAATGGTCCCGTCTAAATCATCAGCCCCAAATTCTTGGGCTACAAGGGCTAAATTAAGCCCCAAAGTTGCCCAATAAGCTTTGATATGGGGGATATTAAATAAAACAATGCGCGCAATAGCAATAGTTTTTAAAATCTCTACCGCGCTAGGACTCTTCTCTACCTTTAAAAAATTATTATCCCGCTGATAAAGCAATGGGATAAAAGCATTAAACCCCCCCTCTTTTGCTTTTACTTTTGCTAGATCGCTTTGTGCCATTTTAAGCCGGTGCATGTGATCTAGGCGGTGTATTCTATCTTCTACATGCCCAAAAAGCATGGTTGCATTGCTCATTTTGCCCAAAGAATGCCAATAACGGTGGATTTCAATCCAACGCTTAGAACTCACCTTACCGCTACAAATGTGCTTTCTAACTGTCTCATCAAAGATTTCTGCCCCGCCCCCGGGCATAGAATCCACCCCTGCCTCTGCCATGTTTTCTAAAACTTGCTCATAGGGCTTATTAAACTTAGTACTTAAAAAATGCACCTCAGCTGCGGTCATGGCTTTTAAATGTAGCCCTACAAAACGGGCTTTAATTTCTCTAAACAGATCAAAATACCACTCATAAGTGTAATGTGGGTTGTGCGCACTCACTACATGTACTTCTTTAATGCCCCGTTTATAAGACTGATCAATTTGTTCTAAAATCTGCTCATGGCTCATCTCATAAGGGTTAGGATTTTTACGGCTAGCTGAAAAGGCGCAAAATTTACAGCTATCTTTACAAATATTGCTAGGGTTGATGTGGCGGTTGGTGTTAAAATAAACCTGATCTTGGTGTAGTTGTGTGCGGATAGTATGGGCTACTTCTGCTAGAGAATATAGATCATAGTCATAGAGTTTAACAAGTTGTGTAGGGCTTAAATCTGCCTGATTAAAAGCAAGTTGTAATAAATCCATTGTCTTCCTTGTGTTTTAGTTAGCCCCCGGTTTTATAAAAGGCGCGTTCTGAAACTTGGTTTTGTAACCCTCTTTGCCATAAATTTTTCTCAGGCTTGTTATATACAGATTGCTTTAATACTTGGCGCATTTGCTCTGGATTAGCCTGCATGATCGCCTCTTTAGCTTGGACACTATCTTGATAATACAAACAAGGGAAAATTATCCCATCAGCACTCAAGCGGATTTTATTACAGTGTTTGCAAAAATTATCATTATGCGGGGCGATGATTCCAAAACAATAGCCATCTTCTAAAGCATAAATCTTAGAGGGGCTTAAGCCTTCTTCTTTGAGTGTAATAGAGGGGTATTTTGTACAAATGGCTTGTAAAATTTGGGTTTCATTCAAACCTTTAAGTTGGCGGTTGGCATGGGTGTTTTCCATAAACTCAATGTAGCGAATCTGGGCGTTTTTGGATCTAGCAAATTCTAAAAGCTCTATAATTTCATCATCATTAATCCCCTGCAAAACAACCATGTTAAATTTTAAGCCTAAGCCCACTTTTAAGGCCGCATCAATGCCCTCTAAAACAGCCTTTAACCCATCTTTTTGAGAGATTTTAGCCACCCTTTGAGCTTTAAGAGAATCTAAGGAAATATTCACGCGCTCTAAACCGGCCTCTTTAAGGTGGTGGGCTTGTGCTTTGAGTAAAAAACCATTTGTAGTAAGCCCTAAAGAGACTTGCGGGTTATAGGCATGGATTTTTGCAATAAAGGGGGCTAAATCCTTGCGGATTAAAGGCTCGCCCCCGGTAATGCGGATTTTTCTAATGCCCTCATCAATGGCTACTTTGAGAAATTCTAACATCTTATCTAGTGGCAATAATTCTTCTCGATCAAAAAAATCCATAGGCGTGGTGGGCATACAATATTGGCATCTAAAATTACACTGCTTTGTAACAGATACCCGCAGATAATCTATTTGGCGCGCAAAGGTATCTACTAACATAAAGCACCTCCAATTTTTTGATAAAATAGCAAAACCACTCCCAATTTGCCCTGAAACCATTTAAGAGGGTACCAATCTAACATGTTAGGCTAAAAATATGGAAAATAATTTACCCTTTGATGATTTTATAAAAACTCTAAGAAAAACCAACCGCACGCTAGATTTCTTTGTGGATTGGGGTAAATGTGTAGCGCACAGGGATGGCTTTTGTCTTGCTTGTAAACATTTAAACTCTTTGCTAGGGGTAAGCCCGCAAGACCTACTGAAAAAAATCGCCCCACTATTTGATCAACACCCCCAAGCCTTCCAAATCTTGCCATTACTTTTAGCCATTAGAGACCTTTTAGAGATCGTTTTAAACCCCAGGAAGTACCACTACAAAGTTATTTAGATAGTGCTACGGGGGTTTGTGCCTTTTTAAAAGAAAGTGGACTTTTAGATATTTTAAGTTCGGGGCGTATCCACAAATTAGAGGATTTTATTTTAGGTGTTGAAGTAGGATTAGATAGGCGCGTAAAAACCGCAGTGGCTTATTAATGGAGGCACATTTAGAACAGCCTCCAAACAAGCGGGGCTAAATTTTAAAACACAAGTGAGTATAAAGAGACATCAAAAAGTTTGTTTCTGTTCAAGGGTGGCTTAATGCTAAAAATAAACTTGAGGAAGCCTATAGGAGTGTTTGTATTTATAATTTAAATCAGTTAGATAACTTAATAGGTGAATTAAGCCATGCCTAAACCCATTTTTGTAAGTAAGGATTTTAAATTCACTCTCTACCATAACGATTGCAAAGAAATTTTAGTACATATGCAAGAGTGCTTTGATTTGATCTTTGCCGATCCGCCCTATTTTCTCTCTAATAATGGCCTTACCATTGAAAGCGGTCAAATTGTGAGTGTGAATAAAGGCAGTTGGGATCAACTAGAGGGAATTGATCAAATCCATGCGTTTAATTTAGAATGGCTTAATCTAGCCAAGCACGCGCTTAAACCCAGTGGCTCTATTTTAATTAGCGCTACCCAGCATAATCTCTTTTCTTTAGGACTAGCCTTGCAAACTCTAGGTTTTAAACTCTTAAATACAATCACTTGGCATAAAAGCAATCCCCCACCTAATTTTTCTTGCCGTACTCTAGTGCATGCTAGTGAGCAGATTTTATGGGCTAGAAAAAGCCCTAAACATGCTCATATCTTTAACTATGAGCGCATGAAAGCGTTAAATCAAGGTAAACAAATGCGCGATGTGTGGACTTTGCCCTCCATTGCATCTTTTGAAAAGAAATGTGGCAAGCACCCAACCCAAAAACCCTTAAATCTGCTTTTGCGCCTGCTTTTAATGGCTAGCAACAAGGAAAGTCTCATTGGCGATCCTTTTAGTGGATCGAGCAGTACAGGCATTGCGGCTAATCTTTTGGGGCGATCTTTTGTGGGTATGGAGCAAGAAAAGGCTTTTATTGATCTTTCTATCCGGCGCAAAGAGGATTTAGATACGCGTTTTAGCGAATTTAAAAAATATGCACAAAAAATAGGGATAATAGATTAATGGAAAAAATAGAGATTGCTTGTGTGATTTTAACCGGAGGCAAAAGCGCGCGCATGCAAGTTCAAGGAAAACAACAAGATAAGGCTTTGCTTCCCTTTGGCACTTATCCTAGTCTTTTAGCCTACCAACATGCCAAAATGGCGCATCTTTTTAATCAAGTTTATATCAGCGCTAAAAAACCCTACGCACTCCAAGCCAATTATATTTTAGATGAAAGAATCGATCTTTTCAGCCCTTTACTTGGGGTTTATAGCGCTCTTAAAATGCTTAAGCAAAGTATTTTTATTCTCCCAGTAGATATGCCCCTTGTTAAAGAAGAAACTATTTTAAAACTCTGTAATAATGCTAATAAAGCAAGTGTGATCTATGCTAAAAGTGCACGGACATTTTATTTAATCGGGTGTTGGCAACCTAGCATGTTAGAGGTTTTACAACACTTACAGATTAATACGCCCATGTACCAAATCCTCACACAGGGTTTAGCCCTAGAGGTAGAAGAGAGTTTAGAGTTTAGTAACTGCAACACTTATACAGATTACCAAAACGCCCTAGCGCATGTAAAGGATAGCCATGACAGATGAGGAAAAAACCGAACTCCCTTCAGCTAAAAAGATAGAAAAAGCCCGCGAGGAGGGCAATGTTGCTAAAAGTATTGAGGTTTTAGGGTTTTTAGGATTATTAGCTGGCTTTGGGGGGGTTTTTGCTCTTTTTAAATTTTGGTTAGATGGCTTTGAAAGCATGTTTAGGCAGTCTTTGCGTTATATAGCCCTAGATTTCACGCCCCATAATTTGCATGTTCTTGCGCTGCAATTACTCAAAGATATTTTATGGATTTTATTACCCATTCTTTGTTTGCTAGCTTTAGTGGCGTTTTTATCTAATGTGTTGCAATTTGGCTTTTTATTTAGCCCTAAGGCCGTTGCGCCTAAATTGATGAAAATTAATCCCATTCATGGCTTTAAAAATCTCTTTAGTTTCAAACGGCTTTTAGAGGGGCTACTCATCACGGCTAAGGTTTGTATTGCCTTTGTTTTAGGTTTTGTGCTGGTGTATTCATTTATAGATGAGTTAGGCGGAGTGGCGCGGTTTAACTTTAAAGATCAAGCGCTGTGGTTTAGGGGAAAGGCTTTAGAACTCATCGCTAGTTTGTTATTTTTATTTTTAATCACCTCTTTATTAGATTTTTTACTCAAACGCAGGCAATATATCCAGTCCTTAAAGATGAGTAAGCAAGAGATCAAAGATGAATACAGACAACAAGAGGGTAACCCTGAAATGAAGGCTAAGATCAAACAGCTCATGCTTAAAAACTCCATGAGTAAGATGATGGCAGCTATTCCTAGTGCTAATGTTGTGGTAACTAATCCTACCCACTATGCTATTGCCCTGCGCTTTGAGGAAAAAGATCCGGCTCCGGTGGTGGTGGCTAAGGGCATTGATCACTTAGCTATCCGTATTAAAGGCATTGCTAGAGAACATGGGGTAGAAATTATAGAAAATCCCCAATTAGCCCGTGAACTTTATAAAGAGGTAGATGTAGATGAGGTGATTCCTAAGGTGTTGTTTGAAGCGGTGGCAATTGTCTTTGCCCAAGTTGCCCATATTGAACAGATGCGCAAAAAGCAACAAAGTACCTAAACTAAAGACATTAATTTTTAAAAGCACAACTTAATACTCCCTATTCACCGCTAAAGCTAGATTGCTACTAAAGTTAAAGAGATAAACGATAAAGCTTTTTGCGTTCTGAAGAGCTAGCGATGTTTAAAAGTTTGCGGTACTTTGTAATGGTGCGGCGAACCATTTTTAGCCTAAATTTTTGTTCTACTAGTTTTAAGATTTGTAAATCGCTCATGGGTTGTTGGTGATCTTCATTTTTAATCAGTTCTAAAAGAAATTCTTTAATAGAGGCATTAGAAATATCCCCCTCTAAGGCGGTGGTAAAAAAGCTTTTAATCGGGAAAACTCCCCGCGAGCATGCTAGATACTTATTAGAAATTGCCCTAGAGATCGTGCTAGCTGAATAGCCAAATTCATTAGCAATATCTACCAAACGCATAGGTTTAATGGCCTTCCCTTTAAAAAAATCGTATTGATACTCCACTAACATTAAGCCAATTTTTTGGATAGTTTGCCGGCGCATTTGCAAAGCATCTACTAAATCCCTAGCTTCTTTAAGTTTTTCACGCAAATAGGCATGGTTTTCCCGGATATGTTTTTCCTCTATCAGCACCTTTGGATAATAACTATCATTAAGTTGTACATAAATGCCCCCCTCTTGTTCAAGCACTAAAATATCCGGAATAACTGGGGGTAGATTTTCTTTAAAATCTAGGGCGGGAGGGTTTTTAAAAGAAGTGATGATTTGCATAGCCTTTGTATAATGGGATAAGTGGCTAAAATTTTTATGATCTTCTAGGTTGTGGATAATTTTGACACAAAGATCATAAATAGAGGCGTCTAGTTCATCGTGGTGATCTAGCTGGAATAAAAAACTCTCCTGTACATTGCACGCGCCAATACCCGGGGGGTCTAAATAAGCAAATCGTTGGCGCACACTTTCATAGGTTTGGGTACTCACCCCTAAATGGGTGGCTTGTAATGTGCTATTGCCCTCAAAATACCCCTCGCTATTTAGATTATCTATAATGTCATTAGCAATTTGTACTGATAGAGGTGTTGGGAAGAGAGGGGGGAGAATTTGTTCATGCAAGCTTTCATACAGGGTTTTAGAGTAGGTGCTTAACATCTCTATTTTAGTGCCCAAAGCATTTTTTAAAGAATAAGAGCGGCGCGCTTTAGATTTAAACGCGCTAAAATCCTCCTGTAAACCGCTTTGCACATGTACAAAGGGATTATCCTTAGCACAGGTTTGCAAAGTTTGCTCAAGCTCTAAGGGATCGCTTTGTAAAATGGGTAACCAGCTTTTAAGAGTTGCAGAAAGTTTATTTTTAGGCGAAGGTCTGGCGCGTAAAGAGCCCATCTTAAGCCTTAAAATGCTCGCCTAAATAATATTTACGCACTAAGGCATTTTCATAAATCTGGGCGCTATTGCCACTAGCTAGCAAAGTACCGCTTTTAATCACATACGCGCGGTGGCACACGCTTAAAGTTTCGCGTACATTGTGATCGGTGATGAGTACCCCTATTTTTCTCTCCACTAAATGCTCAATGATCTTTTGAATATCTAGTACAGCAATGGGATCAACCCCCGCAAAAGGCTCATCTAGTAAAATAAATTTGGGGTTTTTAATCAACGCCCTAGCAATTTCTACCCGCCGCCGCTCCCCTCCGCTTAAAGACATGCCCCTTCGATCTTTAATCCCTTGAATATTAAAGGCCTCTAACATTTCCTCAATCTTAGAAGAAGCCTCTTTAGAGGTTTTAAAGGTGGTTTGGGCTGCTAGCATTAAATTATCTTGTACGCTTAAATCTTTAAAAATACTAGACTCTTGGGGCAAATAGCCTATGCCCATGTTAGATCGCTGATGCAAAGGGTAATTTGAAAGGTCTTGATCGTTTAAATACACCTTGCCTCCGCTTGGCTGTAACAAACCACAAATCATATAAAAGGTTGTGGTTTTACCCGCACCATTGGGGCCTAATAAACCCACCACCTGCCCGCTTTCTACTTCTAAAGAAACATCAAAGACGATCTTTGTTTTCTTAATTTGTTTGCTTAGATTTTCCGCTCTTAATTTATCCATGTCTTAACTTATAATGGCATGTGTGTTGTGTACGCTTTAAACTCAAAATAAAAGGATCAAATCCAAAAGAGTGCAATAAAGAATATAGAGCCTCCCCTCCCCACTCAATAAAATGCACTCCGGGTAATTCTAAATTTTCTAAAATGCCTAGAGTGAATAATTCCTCTACTTTTTTAAGGTAAAAATCATAATGGTAGATACAAAGAGTGGGGGATTGATAGACATGTAAAAGAGTAAAAGTAGGCGAAGTGGCTAGAGGGGCGTTTAAGGCTTTGCAATAATGCTGGATTAAAGTCGTCTTGCCACTGGCTAGATCGCCTTGTAATAAAAAAATACAGGGAAGAGATTGGGTGTACTCCCCTAAAGCTAGTACAACCTGATTGATTTGATCTAAATTAGCCTGCATGTCTAACATTAACTATCTTCAACCTCACAATCTGTAGTGCCCAAATTCTCCTGCATGGCTTTCATGAGGTCTTGGTGATCTTGCATAAATGCATGGCTAATCTCTGCTTCTGGCTTAGCTTGCACTTTAATAGCTTCTATTTTAACTTCTTTACCATAGAATTTTTGTATACATGGTTCGATCAAACTATGGTAATGTTGCTTAAAAATCTTTTTAGCCGGCTCATCTGCGCTAGAATGCCACCTTAAAACGCCCCCAGAAAAAGAGTGGAATGTAATAAATTGCTCAAAGACTTTACCTAGTTCTTGGTTATCTTGGTAGAGTTGTTTAGTGAGTTGTACAAATAATTCTTGTGGGCTAGGTTGGGGGGGTGGTGTTGTTAAAGATATGTTGATCTCTTGCATACTAGATTGCATTTTAAGGGCGCTAAGTGCTAGTACAAATCCGCCATCTGCTCCCCAGTATAAAAGCTCTCTAGCCTTAGCTAAAATCTCAATAAAGAGGCCGGATAATTTTAAAGAAAAACGACCCTGCAAAACCGCCTCTTTTAAAAAAACCCCCATTTCTTCTAAGACCATAGAAATTTCATACTCTTCTAACGCTTTTAACATGTCTTTTACAATATCTTCTTTACACTCCACTATAGCCTTAAAAAAATCCTCTAAAATCTGTGTATCTACCATGCCAAGCATTTGGCTTACACCCTGCGTACTAATATGCTGGTTGGTATAACTAATGGCCTGATCGCTTAATGTTAAAGTGTCTCGTAAACTCCCCCCCCCACTTCTAGCCAAAATCTCTAAAGCATCTGGCTCATAAGAGATCCCCTCTTGATCTAAAATAGATTTAAGGCGTTGTACAATGGCTTTAGGGGCAATTTTTTTGAAATGAAAATGTTGGGTACGGCTTAAAATAGTGGCGGGTAATTTATGCGGATCGGTGGTGGCTAAAATAAATTTGACATGGGCGGGGGGTTCTTCTAAGGTTTTTAATAGCGCATTAAATGCCTCTTTAGTAAGCATATGGGCTTCATCAATCATAAAAATCTTAAAACGACCCAAACTAGGCTTATACTTGGTTTGTTCAATAATATTGCGTACATCTTCAATGCGCCGGTTAGACGCGCCATCTATTTCTATAATATCTAAATGGCGATCTTTAAGAGCATCTAAGCAATTTAAACAGCTATCACAAGGCATGCTACTAGGTCCCTTTTCACATTGCAAAGCCCGCGCAAAAATGCGTGCTGTACTGGTTTTACCACTCCCGCGCAAACCGCTAAATAAATAAGCATGGGCTAAGCGCGCGTGATCAAGAGCTAGGCTTAAAGTGTGAGAAACACTTTCTTGTCCGATTAAATCCTTAAAATGCTTAGGGCGGTATTTAAGCGCAAGAGTCAAGGGCACACCTTTAGGATTAATGCAACATTATAGCCTAAACGGGTTTCTCAAACAAGTTATGCTAAAATCAGCGTATTTTTTAAAATTTAAGGAGATCAGGTGGGTTATTTATTTTTAGCGGTGATGCTAGGTGTGCAGCTTACTTTTGCAGCTGCTTTGCCCCCTATTAAAGGTAGGGCTTTAGCGCTAACTAGCCATCCTTTAGCAGATAAAATTGGGCAAAAAGTCTTAGATGAGGGCGGTAATGCCATTGATGCGGCGGTGGCTATTGGTTATGCTTTAGCAGTAGTACACCCAGCAGCAGGCAATATCGGCGGGGGTGGGTTTGCGCTAATTCATTTGGCTAATGGGGAAAATATCAGCCTAGATTTTCGCGAAAAAGCGCCTATGAAGGCTAGTAAAAACATGTATTTAGATAAAAACGGAAAAGTGATTCCTAATCTAAGCACAGATGGCTATTTATCCGCAGGGGTACCGGGTACTGTGGCAGGTTTAAGTGCGATGCTTGAGAAATATGGCACGCGTAAACTAGCAACTTTGATAGAACCAGCAATAGAGCTAGCCCAAAATGGTTTTAGGCTTACAGAAAGACAAGGGCAGACGATTTTAGAGGCAAAGCCGCGTCTCTCTAAGTATGCTAGTAGCCGTAAATACTTTTTAAAAAAAGGAATGGTGTCTTATAAGGCTGGGGATTTACTGATACAAAAAGATTTAGCTAAAACCCTCACCCTTATTAAAGATCAAGGTCCCTCTGCCTTTTATCGCGGGAAAATAGCCGATCTCATTGTAGAGGATATGCGCAAAAATGGGGGGATCATCACTAAGAAAGATTTAGCTAGCTATAAAGTGATATGGCGCAAACCGGTAGTGGGTACTTATAGGGGTTATAAAATCATCTCTATGGGACCGCCTAGTTCGGGGGGCACACATCTAATTGAAATTTTAAACACAATGGAAAATGCCAATATCCATGATTTAGGCTTTGGTTCGAGTCAGACAATTCATATCATGGCTGAGGCTGAGCGCCAAGCTTATGCGGATCGATCAGTTTACATGGGCGATCCAGACTTTATGAATATCCCGCTTGAAAAGCTCACCAGTAAAGCCTATGCTAAAAAAATCTATGAAAATATCAAACCTAATAAGGCCACACCTAGTACACAAGTCCACCCGGGTTTAGGCCAACTCCATGAAGGGCAAAACACCACCCACTATTCAGTAGCTGATAAATGGGGAAATGCGGTGAGTGTTACCTACACGATTAATGCCTCTTATGGGAGTGCAGCAGCCATTAATAAAGCAGGCTTTTTACTCAACGATGAAATGGATGATTTTTCTATCAAGGCAGGTACGCCAAATCTCTACGGGGTTATAGGCGGAGATGCCAATGCCATAGAGCCTAATAAGCGCCCTCTTAGTTCTATGTCGCCAACTATTGTGCTTAAAAATAATAAAGTCTTTATGGTAGTGGGCAGTCCGGGCGGGGCGCGTATCATCACTACAGTACTACAGGTGATTAGTAATGTCATTGATCATGGCATGAATATCTCGCAGGCTGTGGGGGCTGCGCGTTTTCATATGCAGTGGCTACCTGATGAAATCCGAACTGAACCCTTTGGAATGGTAAAAGATGTAGAGGATAATTTAAAGAAGATGGGTTATAAGGTTGTGGTTAAACCGGTGATGGGAGATGTAAATGCTATTGTCATTGATTCTAAAAGCCACATCATGTATGGGGCTCAAGATCCGCGCAAGGAATTTTAAATGCAAAACTATTTAGAAGGTTCTCTTTTAGAAGAAGTTAGGGGTAAGGCTTGTGTTTTACAGGTACTTGAAAATAAAGAGCTAGGGCTAGTAGGGCAGGTTAGTGGATCACAAGAGGCGTTATTTATACAAAAAGATTCTTTCATGCAAAGCGAGTTACTTGCCCATGTGGGGGCTTGTGTGCTTGTTGAGGGGAAAAATGTACTTGTAGTGGGGGGGTTTGATTTAGAAATTGCCTTTGAACTTTTTAAGCATGATTTGCAGGTGGATTTTGTACAAGAGGAGTATAGAATTTTAGAAGCCCTCGCGCCCTTTTTTACACATTTCCAAGAAAGTCGCGATCACCCCCATTTTAAACACTTCAGCCAGATTTTAGATTTAGAGGTTAAAAAGTACGATCTGATCATCGCCTTAAGTCCTCTTAATGCCCACCAAATAGATGGCTTGCAACGCATGCTAAGCATGCAAGGGATTTTAATCTGTGCCTCTTACCACCCACTCTTAAAACAGCCAGATTTTAAAAGCACTTTAGAAGCATTAGCGCCTTTTTTTACAGTGATCATGCCCTTTTTTAACCCCTATTCTTTAACACCTGCTTACTTTCTCTTTGCCTCCAAACATTTCCACCCAGAAGCAGATATGATCTTACAAAAAATAGACATGCTTAAAGATCTCAGGCACTATAATGCCACGCTACACCAAGCCGCCTTTGCCCAGCCTAACTGGTTTTATCCAACCTATAAAGGGCTTTTAAAGAATTGAAACATGCCTTTGTACTCACCGGAGGGATAGCCACAGGCAAGAGCACAGCAGGCAATCTTTTAAGTTTGCATGGCTTTAGTGTGCTAGATGCAGATAAAATTGCGCATGGACTCTTTGAAGCGCATAACCAAGAAATTGCAAAGATGTTTGTAGATAAGCAAAGTATTAGCCGTCAAGAGCTCGCCCCGCTTATCTTTAGTAACCAAGAAGCCCGCGCCAAATTAGAGGCCTTTTTGCACCCTAAAATCCGTGAGCAAATGCTTAAAAACGCGCAAGAATTAGAAAAACACAAAAAACCTTATTTTTTAGATATTCCGCTTTATTATGAAATTGAGGGGGTTAAAAATTATGGGATTTCTCAGATCGTGCTTGTTTATGCACCCAGAGCCTTACAAATAAAACGACTACAAAAGCGAGATAGTCATTTAGATTTAGAGCAGATAGAAAAGCGCTTAAGTGCCCAATTAGATATAGAGTTTAAAAAATCCTTAGCTCCCTTTGTACTAGATAATTCTAAAGATCTAAAACATTTACAAGAGCAAGTAGAGATATTTATCCAAAAAAATCTGGTGAGCTAGTGCTTTTGATACACTCCCTGCACTTAAAAGCATTGATTAGAATTATCAAAGCTTGCTAGGGCTGACTTTTCCTTTAAGAGGCTAAGAAATCATAATGACTAAAATAAGGTAATAGATAGGTTTGTTTTATCCCCCTTGATATGTTTTTTGAAAGCCTCAAGTAGATTAGATAGATTGGGATTTTCTAGCTCAACACTAAATCCTCTTGTGTGTCCCCGCGTTCTGTATTGCTCTACTAGGTTATAGTAGGTTGGCATAGAATTATAAGATTAGAGGTTATTTTGCGTTTTTTTCTAAAAATTTTTACTATGTTTTAACCCTTAGCAAACTCTTTAGTCTACCTATAGCGCTAGTGGTAAAAATTGTGTCTACAACTAATTTAAGAGCGGTATAAATCTTGGATATGATAAAGTCCGGGTTTTTGTAAGACTAGCCACTTAGCCGCCTCTAAAGCACCCTTTGCAAAGATAGTACGATCAGTAGCGGTGTGGTTAAATTCTAAGTATTCGCCGTCTAAATAAAAACCCACAACATGGCTACCCACCAAATCGCCCCCGCGCAAACTAGAAAAGCCAATTTCACCCTCTTTGCGTAGCCCTTCTCTGTTTTGTTGGCATGCTTGTTTAAAATCTATTCCTCTAGCCTGCGCACAGGTTTGTCCTAAAGTAAGCGCGCTTCCACTGGGTGCGTCTTTTTTGTAGCGGTGGTGGATTTCGCTAATTTCAATATCCGCATGGACTAAGTCTTTAGCCACTAAACCTACAATTTTATTCAATACAGCCATCCCTAAAGACATGTTAGAGGCATGCAAAACAGGGACTTTTTGGCTTAAATCTAGCAAAGCTTGCCATTCTTTTAAACCAGTAGTACCGGAAACTAAGGGGAGGGGGCGTTTAAGTAAGACTTGGATTAATTGATCTAAAGCCTTAGCAGAGGAAAAATCAACCACGATCTCACAATGGCTAACAAACTGCTCAATATCATTGGTTACAAAAGTATCTTGCGGGAGAATTTGGGCTAGATTTAAACTTAGATTTTGGCGCACAAAGACGCTAGAGAGATTTAAATGGGGGTGTTTTTGTACCTCTCTGACTAGCAAACTACCCACCTTACCACTAGCTCCAAAAATACCAACTTGTAACATCAGCTATGAGAATCCAAATAAGCAATTGCAGAAAGAGCAGCCGTAGCTCCATCGCCTGCTGCACACACCACTTGTTTAGCCGCGCTAGTGCGCACATCACCTGCTGCAAAGAGACCTTTAATACTAGTTTTCATGGATAAATCCACCATAACAGCGCCATAAGAATCGCAAGCACATAGCATGCTCCCATTTTCTTGTTTTAACACTTCATTATTGATCTCATAGCCTACAAAGATAAAGATACCGGGTACGGCTAGTTCTTCTATAGCGCCTGTCTGGGTGTTTTTTAAAACAACCGCATTCACTCCAGAAGCATTCCCTTTAATCTCTTCAATCACGGCGGGGGTTAAAAACTCAATCTTAGGTTCATTTTTAGCGCGCTCAAGGGTAATAGGTGCGGCGCGGAATTGATCGCGGCGATGAATCAAATGGACTTTACTACACATTTTAGCTAGATAAAGCGCCTCTTCTAAAGCCGTATCCCCGCCTCCTAAAACAGCCACTTCTTTATTTTTATAAAAGAATCCATCGCATGTAGCACAGGTACTCACCCCATTGCCCCAAAACTCTAACTCGCCTTTAATCCCTGCTCTTTTAGGCCGCCCGCCGGTGGCTAAAATCACGCTTTTAGCTTCAACACTCTTACCCTCATCTGTATAGATCACAAAATGATCCTCTTGAAAACTAACCTGAGTAACAAGAGTCATTTCCTGCTTTAGCCCAAAGCGAAAGCATTGTTCTTGCCATGGTTGCATGAAATCTAAGCCACTTACTACCTCGCGCACGCCCGGGTAATTTTCAATCTCGCTACTAAAGGTGATCTGCCCTCCCGGGGCTCCTTTTTCAAATAAAACCACCTCTTTTACACCCCCCCTTGTTGCGTACAACCCCGCACTTAAGCCCGCAGGGCCTCCTCCAATAATGGCAAGGTCTAGTAGAGATGAGTTGTTAGAGGAGTTTGTCAATGTTATCCTTTAAAGATTGTTTGGAGAGCGCGCCCACAGTCTGATTCATTACCTTGCCATCTTTCATGTAAAGCAAAGTGGGGATACTGCGGATACCATAGCGAGAGGATAGCTCTTCTTGTTCATCTGTATTGACCTTACAAATTTTAGCCTTACCGGCATATTCAGCGGCTAATTCATCAATGATAGGGGCAAGCATTTTACAAGGCCCACACCATGGAGCCCAAAAATCCACCATCACCGCACCATTACCGGTTTCTGCATCAAAATTTTCACTGGTCAGTTCAACATATTCTGCCATTTTCTTACTCCTTTTGTTTTTTAAATTTAGCCCAGCATTGTATAACATAGAATATAAAGCCTACCTTTAGGGTCTTATCTTCATTAAAGGGTAATATTTTTAATCCATTCAATCTGGCAGTGGGGGGGAGTGCCTTTAAGTATGATTGCATCAATGCAAAAATCATAATCTACTTGGCTTTGTTGTAGATAAATACCAATGCTCTTTTTAATTTTTTCAAGCTTGGAGGGGGTGATTGCATAAACAGGGTCTGTATTTTTACGACTCTTAACTTCTATGAAGTGTAACACTTGATCATAAAGGGCAATAATATCAATTTCACCAAAGCGACAAGTAAAGTTTTGCGCTAAAATACAATATCCCCTAGTGATTAAATACTGGCATGCAAATTGTTCGGCTAATCTCCCCTTAGTAAAACTCATAAAGACACAGTACTTGTATTTGGCGTATATCTTTAGAAGTTTTTAAGGGTTTTAAACACTGCTCTAAGCTTTGATCATCAATGGGGGGGGTTGTATAAATGTGTGTGTTTTGATCTTGAATGACTAATTTAGCCTCTAAAATATCTACTAGATTAGGGGCATTTTTAATAAATTCTAAGCGGATATAGCGAGACCTCTTAGGGTGCGCACAGATTGGATAGGGGGTGATGGGCAATTTTAAAGGCTTACTCTTTTGTTTTAAATTTTTAGACATCTCTACTAGATCGCTAATAACCGCACTTGCACTTGCCATTCCCCCCGCTCCAGGCCCACAATAAAAAGTCTCCCCCACACAATCCCCAACAAGACTCATCCCATTCATCACTCCCTCTATTTGCGCTAATAAACTCCGCTTAGGTAATAACATGGGTTCTACTCCCAATGTGATGCCCTCTTTGTATTTGTGGGCATAGGCCACTAGTTTAATGTGATAACCTAATTGTTTGGCATAATGCAAATCAGAGGGTTGGATCTGTTCAATCCCTTCTACATGGATAGTGTTTAGATCAATTAGGCTATTAAAGGCTAAGAAAGCTAGGATTAAAAGCTTATGCGCGCTATCTTGCCCGCTTACATCTAAATGGGCATTAGCTTCTGCATACCCTAAACTCTGGGCTTTTTTAAGCGCCTCTTGAAAATTCTTCCCCAAAGCCATTTGGCTTAAAATAAAATTACTTGTACCATTAAAAATTCCTTGTATGGCCGTGATTTCATTGGCCACTAAACCCTCTTTTAATGCCCTAATAATAGGAATTCCCCCCCCCACACTTGCCTCAAAACCAATATTAGCATGCAAAAGATGGGGGTATTTAGCCAACATCGCCTTATTAGCCGTGATAAAACCTTTATGGCGTTTTAAAGCTTGCTTAGCTATTTGGTAGGCTAATTCTACTACGCCTGTAAGTTCTAGTACAATTTGAATATCCGGATCTTCTAAAATATCCTCCAAACAAGTACTAAGGGGAAAATTGATCTCCCGTGTTTTAGATAAGTCTTTAACAACCCCCCTTTTAATCACTAAAGAATGCCCACACCGCCTAGCTAGCAAGTCTTGGTGTTTGTTTAGAATTTTAACAACACTCAACCCCACACAACCAAGCCCTACAATCCCAATATACACAGCTGCCATTTATTTGACATCTTTCTTAAGTTCGCTTTGGCTGTGGAATTTGTGGGTGAAAAAATCCACTAAAGAGTCTAGGTATTTAAGAATAAAGGGAGTGATGAGCATAGAAAAGATGATCATTAAAACCAAAAATTGCTGGATATCACCTGCACCCACACGGATAATATCATGATCGCGCAAGAAAGCTAAAACGCCTTGATGTTTTTGTAAGGTTAACAAATTGAGTTTACTCGCACTTAAAAACACGACTAAAGCAAACTCCCCAATTTGGGCAAGTGAAAGCGCTGTTTTGATCGCACTTTGCGCATCTCTAAAAACACGCAAGATTAAAAAAAGGACTAAAATTTTTAAGCACATGGCTAGACTGATTAAAAGAATCACAGCAAAGATATTTTCAAATAAAAAGTCTAAATGGATTTGCATGCCCACTGTAACAAAAAAGAGACCTAAGAAAATATTTTTCAAAGATTCAAATTCTTCTTGTACACGGATACGGTAGCGCGATTTAGAAATAGCAATACCGGCCACAAAAGCCCCTAAAGACATAGAAAAACCAAAAAAGTGGCTTAGGCTTGCTGCGCCTAGAATGATGAGTAAAATTGTACCCATAAAAAGCTCAGGTAGGCGACTCTCTGCTGCTAGATTTAAAATCTTGGTGGCTGTTAATCTGCCCGGTAAGAGTAAAAGGGCTAAAATAATGGCTGAGGATACAACGGTTTTAATGATAAGTTTTAATAAATGATCACCCCCCCCTCCCATGAGCATTAAAATGAGTAAAATCGGGATTGCTGCGATGTCTTGGAAGATTAAAATCCCCACCACAATTTTACCCACAGGCGTATTTAGTTGCTTACTCTCTTCAAAAGATTTTAGTACAATAGCCGTGGAGGATAAAGAAAAACCCATTGCCACTACTAAAGAAAATCCCCAGGACGATCCCATCACATAATAGCCAAAGACCACAAGAACAATGGAAGTAAGCACCACCTGCAACCCTCCAAATAACAAAACTTCTTGTTTCATGCTCTTAAGTTTGTCAAGGTTAAATTCTAGGCCAATCATGAACATCAAAAAGACAATCCCAAAATCTGCAATATCTGAAAGCGATTCAAAATCTGCAATGCGAAATAACGCAGCAATCACTAATCCAGTTAGGATATAACCAATGATTACGGGCATTTCTATTTTCTTTAATAACAAACCACTAACCACACTCAACCCCAACCCCGCTACAATCACATACAGCGCATGTGTTTCCATAATTCTATGCCCTTAATTCTGCTTGTTTTAAAAACATTGGGTTTTTGAAAGCAATTATTAAAAGCGCCCATTATATAATAGGTTGGATAAACAAAAAAGGTGTTATGCGTGGAACGGGCAATTGCGCTAGTGGGTGTGTATGAGTTGCAAGGTTTAATCCCGGAGGCTTTAGAGGTTTGTAAAAGTATTCTTAGAAATGATCCACATAACCAACAGGCTTTACAGATGTATAAGCGCTTGAGTGCTTTAAAACCCCACTCTAAAGTAGCCACCACTCCTTCCAAGAAAAAGCCCACCCCCCTTTCTTTAAGCCAATATGCGCCCTTGCAACATTTCCAAACCCAAAATATGCAAACTCTCTTTATTCAGGCGACAACTCAAACAGAATTACAAACCATAGAGGAATGGCTAATCCGATGGAATTAAAAAATATTATCTCCCAAACCCTTAATGAAATTAATCAAGTACGCAATGAAACAAAACCCGCCCTTAAAGCTGCGCCTTCCAAACCCCCTACGCCTAAACTCTTACAAGAGGAGAAACAATTTTTAATTGATTTAGAACAAAAAACCCTATTATTGTTTGAGGGGCTCAAATCCCCGCAAACAAAAAATATATCCATGAAATTAGACTTGGTGATTAACTATTTACAATACCAGCTTTATATGATTGAAGAGAGGCTGAAGGCCTATGAGGATTGATAATTTTATTTTTAATTTAATTTGTGTTAGAATTAAAAAGCTTGTTGATTAATTCTTGTGAGGTAAAAATGATCAGGATACTCATGATAGAAGATGATGCAGAATTAGCCGAAATTTTAAGTGAGTTCTTAAATCGCCATGGCATTGAGGTTGTTAATTGCGATGAACCCTATACCGGTATTAGTGCAGCCATCACCCACCAGTATGATTTATTGCTTTTAGACTTGACTTTGCCTAATTTAGATGGCTTAGAGGTGTGCAAAAAAATCTCTAAACAAAAAGACATTCCCATTATTATTTCCTCAGCCAGAAACGATTTAGACGATAAGGTACAAGCTTTTGAGTGTGGCGCAGATGATTATATCCCCAAACCCTACGATCCTAAAGAACTCCTTATTCGTATCCAGTCTCTCTTACGCCGCTACCATAAAAAGCCACTTCAAGAGGGTAGTTTGCAACAAAGAAGTTCGCTCTTTCGCATCGATTCAGATGCGCGCGAAGTGTTTATGCACAATAAAAAGTTAGAGCTCACCCGTGCGGAGTATGAAATCCTTACCCTTTTGATCAGTAAAAAAGGCCATGTGTTTTCTCGCGAATCGATTGCTATTGAATCTGAGTCAATCAACCCAGAAAGTTCTAATAAGAGCATTGATGTGATCATTGGGCGTTTGCGATCTAAAATTGAAAAAGATCCTAAAAAACCAAAGCACATCATTTCGGTGCGAGGAGTCGGCTACAAACTAGAGTTTTAAATTGCCATCTTCAATCTTTAGTAAGATCGTCTTTTTATTTGTTGTCTCAATTGCTAGTTTTGCGGCCTTTTCTTATTATTTTATCCGCTCCCAAATCGATCATGAGGATTTCCAAGCCCAGATTCGCCACCAGCAATTCATCACCACGATTAACCAAGTACTAGCCGATCGGAGTAACCGCTACTCTGCTGAGGTGTATTTGCATGAACTAGGTTTTCAAGAAATCACCCCGCAAGAGCTCCATGAAATCTTAGCTAACCAGAAAGATAAAGTTGAGGATAATGAAAACCCTCTAGCCCAAATCATTAAAGTAGGCAATAAAATATTTATCTCTCTTAAAAGTCAGGGTAATACCGTGCTATATAAAGAGATACATAAAACTTCTTATCGTAATTACTACTTTGCTATTTTATGTGGGGCGCTTTTAATCATTTTAATTTTCATGTTTATGTTACAGGGTTTCATGCCTATTAATGAATTACGCAAAAAAGTACATTTATTTTCTAAAGGCGAGATGAACATTGAATGTAAAATCGATCAACAAGATGAGATCGGCGATTTAGCTTTAGCCTTTGATAATGCTATTAAGAAAATCAAGGGCATGAATGAATCGCGCATTTTATTCTTGCGTGCCATTATGCATGAATTGCGTACCCCCATTACAAAGGGCATGATTGTAGCAGAAATGGTAGATGATACCCTCCAAAAAGAACGCCTTTTAGCCACTTTTAAACGACTCAATGCTTTGATTGAACAATTTGCACGCATTGAACAATTATCCTCTAAGAACTACAAAATCACTAAAGAGGTTTTTTTAATGGATCACTTGCTTGAGCATGCTAAAAATATGCTCTTGCTTGAACATGGGAGTACTTGTATTCAGGCTGATGTACCCAATTGTGTTTTTGAAACCGATTTTGAACTCTTTAGTTTAGTGATTAAAAATCTTTTAGATAATGGGCTTAAATACAGTCCTAACCGACAAGTACGCCTTGAGGTAGTGGGTAAGGATATACGGCTTTCTAATCAAGGCCAAGCGCTTAAAGAAGATTTGATTCATTACTTTAAACCTTATTTCCAGCATGAAAAACCCAGCGATGCGCACGGGTTTGGGCTTGGTATGTATATCATTAAAAGCGCTTTGGACACTTTGGGATTTCATCTAAGTTATACCCACCATGAAGGCAAAAATTTTTTTACAATCCATGGTTGTGTTTTACAAGAATTAACCCCCTCCTTTCTTAAATTTCCAGACCCCCAAAAATCTCTTAAAACTTCATGATTGGTTTTTATCACGCCTCTAAGCCCCCACTCCAACAAGCTTTATTGGCTTTACAACACCGTGGCCAACAAGGCATGCGTTTTACCCTCTCAAATGGTAAAAATCTTATTAATCCTCCCAGTTTAGAAACCACAACTTTAGAAAGTAAGCATGCCATCGGTCAAAATTTAGGTACATATCAAGATTTTCAAAGCAACCACTCTTTAGCCCTTGCCTTTTGTGGGCGCTTATCTAACTCAAATTCCCCCGCCTCTTTTATTCTCAATCTCTTAGAAAAAAGCCAAGCTAAAAGTTTAGTAAATAAGATTCAAGAGATTTTACCTCAGCTACAAGGGGGCTATAGTTTTTTACTCTTGAGTGCAGAGATTTTAATTGCTATGCGAGATATAAAGGGTTTTAGACCCTTAAGTGTAGGCTTTCTAAATAAAGGGTTTATGCTAGCTAGTGAAACTTGTGCTCTGCAGGCTCTAAGGGCAACAAAGATTAGAGAAGTAGAAGCGGGGGAAATGTTAATTTTTTCAAAAGAGGGCATGCAAACTTTTAAACAGCCCACAAACAACCCTAGCCCCTGCGTGTTTGAGGCGATTTATTTTAGCCACCCTGCTAGCCAGCTTTTTAACCAAAGCGTCTACACCTTGCGTGAGGATCTGGGTAAAATTCTAGCCAAAGAACACCCCCTTAAAGCAGATTTAGTGGTGCCAATCCCTAATAGTGGCACGCTAGCAGCCCTTTTTTACGCTAAAAGCCTTAATTTACCCTTTGCCCCCCTTCTTAGCCTTAATCCCTATGTAGGCCGCTCTTTTATAGAACCCACCCAAGAAGAGCGCCTACTTAAAGCAAAACAAAAATTCATGCTTGTACCAAATAGCGTTAAAAATAAAAGCCTCATTCTGATAGATGACTCTTTAGTACGCGGTACGACAAGTTTAGTTGTGATTGAAATGTTAAAAGAGGCAGGGGCTAAACACATTAGTTTACTTTTAAGCGCCCCCCCTCTTCTCTCTGCTTGCTTTTGGGGGATAGACATTCCAGAGGAGAGCGAGCTTTTAAGTGTAGCAGGAGAGGAAGCCTTAAAAATTGGGGCGGATTTTGTGGGGTTTTTATCCCTAGAGGGGCTTAGAGAAGCTATTAAAATGCACTTTTGTGAAAACTGCTTTAAAAGGAGAGATCATGTTTAAACGCTTTAGACGCCTTAGAACCACACAAACCATGCGTACGCTTGTGCGCCAAACCAAGCTTTGTATACAAGATTTTATCGCCCCTCTTTTTATTGCGCAAGGTTTAGAAGACAAAACCCCCATTGCCTCCATGCCCGGGGTCTATCAAATGGGTTTAAAGGCTTTGCTAGAGGAATGTGCGCTTTTGCAAAATTTAGGCATTCAAGCGGTTTTACTCTTTGGTATCCCTAAGCATAAAGACGCCATAGGCTCAGCAGCTCTTGATTCTAATCACCCTGTAGCTCAGGCAACAAAAGCCATCAAAAAGCATTTTCCTAATTTATGTGTGATCGCTGATTTGTGTTTTTGTGAATATACTGATCACGGGCATTGTGGGATTTTAAAAGAGGGGGTTTTAGACAACGATGCCAGCTTAGAAATTTTAGAAAAGCAGGCTTTGATCTTAGTAGAAAGCGGGGTGGATATGATTGCCCCTAGCGCTATGCTTGATGGCATGGTAGCTAGTTTACGCAAGGCTTTAGATAAGGTTAATTTTCATCATATTCCAATCATGAGTTATTCAACTAAATTTGCTAGTAGCTATTATGGTCCTTTTAGAGATGCGGCTAACTCAGCCCCTAGTTTTGGGGATCGTAAGAGTTATCAAATGGATTATGCCAACCGCAGAGAAGCCATTTTAGAAAGCTTAGAAGATGAAGTGCAGGGGGCAGATATTTTAATGATCAAGCCGGCCTTAGCGTATTTAGACATTTTGCGCGATGTCCGTGAACGCACGCTTTTACCTTTGGCGCTTTATAATGTAAGCGGGGAATATGCTATGTTTAAACTTGCACAGGCACAAAATCTTATGGATTATCCAGCGCTTTTATTTGAAACCATGATAGCTTTTAAACGAGCGGGGGCAGATATAATCATTAGTTATCACGCTAAAGAGATTGCAGAAATTTTACAAAGGGAGGTTTAATGGGAAGAGCTTTTGAATACAGAAGAGCGGCTAAGGAAAAACGCTGGGATAAAATGAGTAAAATTTTTCCTAAACTAGCTAAGGCTATTACTCTAGCAGCTAAAGAGGGCGGGGGCGATCCAGCTAGCAATGCTAAATTACGCACAGCTATTTTAAATGCCAAAGCCCAAAATATGCCAAAGGATAATATTGAGGCAGCAATCAAGCGGGCAAGCAGTAATGAGGGGAATTTGATAGAAATTAGCTATGAGGGGCGGGCTAATTATGGTGTTTTGCTCTTTATTGAGTGCATGACAGATAACCCCACCCGCACCATTGCTAATCTTAAAAGCTATTTTAATAAAACACCCGGGGCCAGTATTCTAAGCAATGGTTCTTTGGAGTTTATGTTTTCTAAAAAAAGTGTCTTTGAATGCGCCCTTTCTGATCTAAATTCTTTAGGGTTTTCAAGCGAAGATGTGGAGTTGGCTTTAATTGATTATGGTTTAGAGTCTTTAGAAATTATTGAAGATGTATTAGTGGCCATAGGTGATTATACAAGTTTTAAAGAACTCCATGAAGGATTTGATGCTTTAAAAATCCCCATTTTAAAAGCCTCTTTACAACGCATTCCCAATACCCCTATTGATTTAAGTGAAGAAGCGCTAGCAGAGAGTAGAAAGCTTTTAGATAGAATAGAAGAAGATGATGATGTCGTCGCGCTTTATACTAACATTTCTTGAGCTAGATAGCGCCTTAAAATCTCACAGGCAGCTAAACTATCTAGTGTGCCGTCTTTACGGGCTTTTTGGCGCTTTTTACTGGATAAATGCCAAAGATTCTTAAGCGCCTCTATACTACTATTATCTTCTTCTACATAAACAATAGGTGCAAAGTTAAGTAAATTTATAAAATGTAAGATGCGTTGGCGCGTGGTGTAGCAGGCATGGGGCAACCCGACGATGAGTTTGGTGGCCTTTTTAGTTTCTAAAAAATGGAGTAGTTCTAAACTAGCTTGTTTACGGTTAATGCGCTTAATAGGATCAAGGGGCAGAATAATTTTTTGTGTATAAATGGCAAGACCGATTCGTTTAAGCCCAATATCACATGCCAAAATCATAACAGCACAACCCGCCCGTTTTCTCGTTTAATCACCCCTAACAGTTCTTGTTCTAAGAGAAAATCCCCAAATTTAGCGTACGCTTCCTCAAAACTAGGCGCACTCTGGCAGAATTTTAAAAAAGCGTTTTGTGCTTTTTCTTTGGGGAGATTTGTGTTAAATTTTTGGGCTAATTGATCTAAAAAGGCATCTATATCATAAATTGCTCGGGCATTATTTTGTGCTAAAAGAAAGAGAGTTCCCTCACTCTCATAAAGCCGCTGGGGCAATACAAAGAGAGGTTTTTTTTGGGCTAGGGTTAAATGAGCGCTTGCCATAGAGCCGCTATTATGGCTTGCTTCTGGAATAATCACTAAATCGCTTAAGGCCACCACTAAACGGTTTCGTTCTAAAAATGAAAAACGATAAGGTTGAAATTTCTCTTTGTACTCGCTTATTAGTAAGCCTTCTTTGGCAATATCCATAATAGTTAAATGATTACTTGGAGGATAGATTAAATCTAAACTACAAGGGGAGATCATGATTGTATGGGGCAGTGCATTTTTTTGAGCAATAATATCTACCCCTAAAGCCCCACCACTAACCACCACTCCCCCTATTTGTACAATGCCCTTTGCTAATTTAGCCGTGAGTTGTTGGGTGTAGACACTGGGTTTGCGCGTACCCACTAGCGCAACTTTAAAAGGAGCATTGAGAAGTTCTAAGCGACCCGTATAGTATAAATTTTGTGGTGGATTTTTAAGATGCCCTAAGACTGTGGGCAGGGCATTAAGTAAGGTGTAGTTAAGATGGCTTAATACGGGCAAGTTTGAGCCTTATTCTTTTCTAGCACAATTTCAACTTCTAAAGTATCAATGTCATGGTTAGAATTAGCCCGTACATCAATCTTACTTGTTTGGGTGTATTTTTGCACCACAGCTAAAATTTCTTTTTTCATTTCCTCAATATAGGGCAAGCGCATGCTACGATCACAGGCTAAAACAAGTCTTAAGCGATCCTTAGCCACACCAGCGCTATTAGACCCTTTAGACCATCTGGTAAGTAAGTTCATGCAAACCACCCCTTAATAGCCCCAACTAGACCTTTTTTGGCTTTAAACTCAGGAAAGGCGACTTCTTGACCCAAAAGGCGCTGTGTGATTCGCTTAAAAGCTAAAGCGCTAGGGCTTGAGCTATAAATAATGGGCTCTCCTGTATTAGTCGCTGAAATGATCTTATCATCTTCGGGTACTAAACCAATGAGGGGCAAGGCTAGAATTTTCAACACATCTTCATTAGAAAGCATTTCTTGCTTTTCTACTAACTCAGGCTTGATACGGTTAATTAAAATATCTTTGATCATTTCTTGCCCTTCTTTAACCTTTTGACTCTTAGCATCAATAATTCCAATCACGCGATCGCTATCTCTAACACTACTAACCTCTGGTGTTACCACGATAATAGCGCGATCGGCAAAGAGCATGGCATGTTCAAACCCGCTTTCAATCCCAGCAGGAGAATCTAATAAGATAAAGTCAAATTGGGGTCTAACCTCATTAATTAAAGCCTGTACTTTAGATTTGTCTAAAATATTTTTATCCTTGCTCTGTGAGGCGGGTAGGAAATAAAGGTTTTTGTTCTTTTTATCATTAATCAAGGCTTGGGCTAACTTGCAGTTGCCCTCCATCACATCTACAACATCATAAACAATGCGGTTTTCTAAGCCTAAAATCATGTCTAAATTGCGTAGCCCAATATCAAAATCAATTGCTAAAACTTTCTTTTCTTGCATGGCTAGCCCAATGGCTAAATTAGCCGTAGTGGTGCTCTTACCCACTCCCCCTTTGCCCGATGTAATTGTAATAACCACAAGTTCCCTTAATTCTTAAATAAATACCCGCGCAAATGCGCCCCGATTTGCTCTAAGGGGTGGGTTTTAAAAGTTTTCTTATGGGCTTTTATTTGCGCATAACCCCTTTCTTTTTCCTCTAAAAATTGCCGTGTAAACGCGCCATTTTGAATACTCTTTAACACCTCTTGCATGCGCGCTTTAACACCAGTACCTATAATTTTATCCCCACTCACAAGCCCGCCATATTCAGCCGTATTAGAAATATGCTCTTGCATGCCAGCCACACCCTTAGTATAAATCAAATCCGCAATCACTTTAATTTCATGGATACACTCAAAATAAGCAACCTCCATTGGATAACCCGCTTCTACTAAGGTTTCAAATGCCTTTTTTAATAAAACCACCAGCCCGCCACATAATACCGCCTGTTCGCCAAAGAGATCGCCATGGGTTTCATCTTTAAAGGTGGTTTGTAAAATCCCCACACGCCCACACCCAAGAGCACAAGCATAGCCCAAAGCAAGTTCTTTAGCATTTTGCGCGCTATTTTCTTGTTCTATGGCCATGAGAGCAAAAACCCCGCTACCTTGTTTATAAGTCTCGCGTACTGCTTTACCCGTGCCCTTAGGCGAAACTAACACCACCCCCACCCCGATAGGTACTTTAACTTGCCCAAAACAAATACTAAACCCATGTGCAAAAATGAGAGTTTGTCCGGGCTTAATATGGGGCGCAATTTCTTGGTGATAAATATCTCCATGTATTTCATCGGGTAAAAGTAAAACTAGTATGTCGCACTCTTGTACACATGTACTAACACTTAAAACTTCAAATCCATCACTCTTAGCGCGTGCAATGCTAGGACTTGAAGGGTATAGCCCAATTTTTACATTTATTCCGCTATCTTTAAGATTAAGGGCGTGGGCGCGGCCATGCGATCCATAGCCTAAAATAGCGACCTTTTGAGATAAAAGCGTGTTTAAATTGACACCTTGATCTGTATAGATAGGCAAAGTCTTAAAAGGAGTGGACACGAATTACCTTTTTGCACTATAATAGCCCCGTATTGTAGGAAAAAACAACTTAAGCTTTGTTTTATAGGAGGAGTTGTGCAACAAAACACCCAGTTAGAGCTAAACTTTCTCCAAGACTTATTATTAGAAATTTTACAAGAATTTAGCCCGGCTAGTATCAATCACTTTTTAGCACTTAAAGAGTTATTTAGTAGCTCCGCCCCTCAAGAAATGTTGATCAAACAACTACAGGCTAGTATTGCCTCTGAACAGATTTTAGATGTGATTAAGGCCTTTTCTCTTTACAACATTTTAGCTAACATAATTGAGGAGCGCTACCAGAATAAACAACCCTCTTTATTAGGGATTACACAGGCCTATAATTCTCTTAAACAAGAAGGATTTATTGAAAAAACCCTGCAAGAGAAGTTTAGCCAAATTACTTTTTACCCCGTTTTTACCGCCCACCCCACCCAGTCTATGCGCCGTACCTTTTTAGAGGCCATTTATGAAATGTATCAAGACCTCTCTATCCTCTTTGATAACCCTTGTAGTCCTCAAATAACTAGACATGCTAAAGAGCGCCTAGCTTATCGTTTGCGTCTTTTATGGAATAGCCACCTTGTACGCCAAGAAAAACTAGAAGTACTCTTTGAGTTAGATAACTTACTTTATATTTTGGAAAACTCGCTTTTGCCCAGTTGTTTAGAGTTGTTTCAAGAAATCCAAGAGAAGTTAGAACAACCCTTAGAACATGCCCCAATTCAATTAGGTAGTTGGATAGGGGGCGATCGCGATGGCAATCCTACGGTGAGCAATGATCTAGTGCGCCAAGTGATCTTAATCCAGCATGATTTAATCATCAATCTGTATTTAAAACAGATTAAAAAGTTACGCCGTGAGCTTTCTATTTCTGCTGATCTTTGCTCCATTTCAGAGGATTTAAAGGCAGATTTAGAGGCACATTCTTCTAAACTAGATTTGACAAGTGCTAGATTACACATTAAAGAGCCCTTTAGAGCTAAGCTCGTTTTAATGGAGTTAAAGCTTAAAAATCGCCTCATTGCTTTAAATTCCCCCCTACCTATAGATTTTGCTTACCAAGACGCTCAAGAATTACTTGCAGATATTACGCTACTACTTAAAAATCTCAAACCAAGTTTACAGCGCTCTTTATTGCATTTCAAACATTTGGTACTCTTAGGTGGCTTTCACTTATTGCGCCTAGATTTTAGAGAACATAGAGAGGTTTTTCTTTATGCTGTGAGTGAGGTTTTTAGCTTGCTTGGTTTGTGCTCTGGTTTTTACCAACTAGAAGAAGATCAAAAATTAGAGATTTTAGATCACGCCCTTAGTTTAGAACCTCTGGCTCTTTGTACGCTTTTGCCTAAAGTGAGTGAGGAGTGTAAACGCCTCTTAGAGGCTTTTTTAACAATTATATGGGCAAAGATTAAAATTGCTAAGCCTACCTTTGCCTCTATTATTGTCTCAATGACCACTCAGGCTAGCGATTTACTTTGCGTGTTATGGCTGGCTAAACAGGCTAGGTTAAACCACCCCCACCAAATTTACATCACGCCGCTTTTTGAAACCATTAACGATCTAAACCAAGCCCCACAAATTTTACAAACCTTATATGCTAATCCTCACTATAAAGCCTATTTAGAAAGCATGGATAACAAACAAGAAATCATGATTGGCTATTCAGATTCTAGTAAAGATGGGGGGATATTTGCCAGTAATTATAACCTTTACATCGCCATTAGTGAGCTTATGGCTTTAGGCAAAGAATTAGGTATCCAGTTTATTTTATTCCATGGACGCGGGGGGAGTGTGAGTCGTGGGGGTGGGAGTTTAGAAGACGCCCTTTTAAGCGCGCCTCTTTATAGCGTGCAAGATAGCTTAAAAATCACCGAACAAGGCGAAGTGATTAGTTCTAGGTATCTTAATGCCACTAGCGCACATAAAAACCTCTCTAACATCATGGGCGCTTTGTTGAAAAAATCTATCTACGATACACATGGCATTTCTCCACCTAAAAGTTTAGCCACACAAACCATGCAAACCCTCTCTACTCTTTCTTATCAAACCTACCGCCAGCTATACACCATGCCCGGCTTTTTAGACTACTTTAAATGCGCTACACCCATTGCCTTTATCCAAGAACTTAATCTTGGCTCTCGCCCAGCCAAGCGCAAGCAAAGTAACCGTATTGAGGATTTACGGGCAATCCCTTGGGTCTTTGCTTGGACTCAAAACCGCAGTATTTTACCCGCTTGGTATGGGGTGGGCAGTGCTTTGCAAAGTGTGCCCTTAGAACACTTACGCGATCATTACCAAGAGGGAGGGTTTTTTAAGGTTGTGTTAGATAACATCGCTCAGGTGCTTTTAAAGGTTGATCTAGACATTGCTAAACAATACCACTGCTTTGCCCTCCACACTCAAAATGCTACCAAGATTTGGGAATGCATTGAGAAAGAGTATCAAATAACCTTGCGCTTAGTATTAGCGGTACGCTTAGAAACAAAACTTTTAGAAAAAGACCCGCTGATACAACAAGGTATTTTATTTAGAAAACCTTATATCAATGCTCTAAATTGCTTACAAATTGAGCTTATTAAGGTCTTTGATCAAGCAGATAGCTTAAAACAGGCTAAATTAAAGCTAGCTATAGAAAGTACTTTAATAGGCATTGCCCAAGGGCTACGCAATACCGGTTAGGAGTTTTAAATGATCTGGATTTTAGCATGTGTAGTTATGGCTTCTTGGTTACAGGCTTTGGCTATTGAAACCACCACAGATATTTTTTTAAGAAAGCAAAAATCAGGGCATTTTAGCGGTATGGTTCTTTACAAAAACACCCCCCAAAAACATTTAATAGTAGAGGGGACTTATAACATTGCAGGCAATACACTTACTTTAAAAGCCACCCAACTTAAAAAATTGCCCCTTAAAAAATATTCCAAATCTCAGATTTATCCCCTCTCACAAGTACAAGCCTCTGAACAACTAGGCAGCATTTTACCCTCTAAAATTAGCAAGGGTACGCATGTTTATTTTAAAGAACTAGGTACGCAAAAAGTGTCAAATATTTTGGGTATGGGTGATTTAAATAATTCACACTCTAAGCCTAAAACAACCCATTTTACCTCATCTACCCACCCAGTAACAAGATTTAGCACAGACCCTACAAAAATAACACGCAACCAACAAAGCCCACAAACCCAAACCACAGAATCTAATACGCGTTTTTCCAAACCTAGTACTTTATCTACTCTAAGTACTACAAGTACGCCTACAAGCAGGCGTACAAGAACTTCTAGCGTATCAAAAGCTTCTAGTACGCGCGCACGCTCTAGCCGCACCGGTACCACTCCGCGTACAACGCGTACAACACGCGCAAGTACAACCAAACGCACCAGTAAAACTTCTAGCCGCTCTACTAGAACTTCTTCTAATCAAAATATCCCCCCTGCTATGCCACAAGACTTACAACGCAATACCTCTAATCTTAGCAATAGCCAAGATTTAGCCTTGTATCCTTCTGATACTTCTAGCCAACCAAGTGATATTTATCCTGATGATAGTATCTTACTTCCTATGCCCACTACTAGCCCGATTCAAGATCAAATAACAGCCACCCTCTCTAATGCTCCTACCCCCAAACAATCCTCTCAATTAGAAACGCAAAATACCCCAACAAATTTAGATTTTACTAACGAGGATACCCAAGAAGTGGCATGTGGTTATTGGACTTATGAAGATGATAAATTACAAGCTATCCGCCCTACTTTAATGCGCCGTTTAGATAGAGCTAGCGGGCAGTATTTAGACATTAGCCCTTGTAATTTTGATAACACGCATGGTAAAAGCGGTAAAATCATTTTAGCCTACACACAACTACCCGATCAGATTCAAGAATTTGCCCCCATTAAAACCACGCACACCTTTACACTTAGCAAAGCCAATTACTCAGAAAAATTATGCTATCGCGCTAGAACCCGCCAATGTTTGTATATTGAGCCTAATAGTGTGCAAGAATGGACAAGCACTTACTTAACCACCACTATTAGAACCACCAAAACCTATAAACGCCCGCCCCAAGTAGGGAGTGATACCCCCACAGAGTATATACAAACTTTAGATGAAAATAGGGCAGAGCGCAGCACGGTTATTAATGAGAATGGGTTGCATTTAAGCCCGCAATTTATGGAGTTTGTAGAAGTATATGAGGGGCAATATTTAGATAGCCATATTGCTAATTTACCAGAATATTTAGCTTGGAAAGAAAAAGTGGTACGCCCTAATCAAGGTACATGTAGCCAGTATGAAATTGAAGAGCTTAGCCGTAGTAAAAATGTACTGCCCAGTATCCACAATACTAAAATTGTGTGTGTAAAAAGTGGGGATTATCTGCTAGATCAAAATACGCCCTAGATTGATACAGCGCGTTTTGTTTCAGAAAATTTTAATTATATTGTTGTAATATCCCCATGTTTTATTAAAAAAAACGGATTTTTATTACTAAATCCATCGCCTTAAGTTTCAATGATCTTTCCTGCCTTCTAAAATTTTCAGAACAAGGAGTTTTAGTTGCATAAAAAATTATACTGGGCTTTAATGGCTAGTTTGGTTACCCAAGCAGCTCTAGTGGCTAAGGATAAAACCTACACTTTAGGTAAAGTCTCTACATCGGGTCAAAAAGATCAAACAGATTACTCCGGCCATGTCAATCTAGGCTATAGCGGGATTACAGCCCCTAAGAGTTGGCAAGATGAGGAGGTTAAAAAATACACCGGTAGCCGCACGGTGATCTCTAATAAACAGCTCACACAAACTGCTAACCAAAGCATTGAAGAGGTTTTACAAAATGTCCCGGGAATGCAGGTTAGAAACACAACAGGCGTAGGCGCGATGCCCTCCATTCAAATTAGAGGCTTTGGCGCGGGTGGCTCAGGGCATAGCGATGCGACGCTAATGTTAGTTAATGGTATCCCCGTTTACATGGCCCCCTACTCTCATATTGAATTAGATATTTTCCCGGTTACTTTTCAGGCTGTAGATCGCATTGATGTGATTAAAGGCGGGGGAAGTGTGCAGTATGGGCCTAATACTTATGGGGGGATTGTTAATATCATCACTAAACCCATTCCTAAGCACTGGGAAAGCCAAGTAGCAGAGAGAGTTACCTATTGGGCTAAGGCTAGAAATGCCGGTTTTGCTAGCCCACCTTCAAATACAGGCGATTCCTCTTTTCTAAAGTCTTTAAGTAATAATATGCTTTATAACACCTATGTAAGAAGTGGGGGCATGATTAATAAACACTTTGGTGTGCAGGCACAGGCTAACTGGGTTAATGGGCAAGGCTTTAGAGATAATAGCCCAACTAATATCCAAAACTACTGGCTTGATGGAGTCTATGATATTAATGAGAAGAATGGGATTAAAGCCTACTACCAATACTATAAGTTTAACATCGCCCAGCCCGGAAGCCTAAGTAGCCAAAACTACCAACAAAATCGTTTTATGAATCAACGCCCCTTTAACGCCAAAGGTGGGCGATCGCAGCGCTTTGGGATTGTGTATGAAAACCACTTTGGCGATTTAGATAAGATAGGTGGGACTTTTAGTTTTACCTATTACGGGCAGTTCATGACAAGAGACTTTCAAGTGAGTTCTAGTTATAACAGCGCTAATATGGTTGAGTGTTTTAATGCGGCAAGCTGTGCGGCTCAAGGTCTTGCTGGCTATAACTTAGCCATGCCCTATTATGCGACTAATTATAATGGCTGGGCAGAGGTGGAAAACCCCGTGCGATCTATTAATAATGCCTTTGAACCCAAAGTTAATTTAGTGGTTAAGAGTGGCAAGATTAAACAAACTTTTATTATGGGTTTGCGCTTCATGACAACTACCTTTCTGCAACGACAGTATATGAACACCAATGAATGCGCCACACAAACTAGCGGTGAGGGGAAAGGTTTTTTATGTGCGGGGGCAAATGTAATGAGTGGTTGGCAACCCCATATCAAACACGGATTGTATCATAACTGGAATGATTGGCGCAATAACTACACCGCGATCTATTTAAGCGATCGCATTGAAACGAGCAATGGGCGCTTTTTTGTCGTACCCGGTTTGCGCTATGCTTTAGTACAATATAACAATGAAAACGCCTCTAATTGGGTTTCTATCCCTGAAAATGATTTAAAAAAGATCAAGCACATGAATAACTGGATGCCCTCAGCTAATATTGGCTTCATTCCGGTACAAGGCGATCACACCGTGCTTACTTATTTTAACTTCCAGCGCAGCTATGTCCCCCCCCAATTAGATGTTTTAAGTTATGGTGGGGCGGAGTATTTCACCCAACACTTTGATGAGGTAGAGGCCGGCGCGCGCTACACTTATAAAGAGAGTTTTAGTTTTAATGCGGACTACTTTCGCATTTGGGCACGCGATTTTGCAACGGGTCAGTATTCTGTTTACACCAGTGGCCCGATGAAGGGCAATGTACGCCCGGTTGATGGTTATTCTCAAGGCGTAGAGCTAGAGATGTATTATAGACCAATTAAAGGATTACAATTCCATGCGGCCTTTAACTACATTGATACCCGCGTTACAAGCCATAGTCCTTTAACAGATTTAAACGGCGATGTACTCCCCGGCACAAGTTATAATAAACATTTCCCCTTTGTAAGCCCCTACCAGTTTATTTTTGATGCGCGCTACACCTATGCTAAAACCACCTTTGGGCTCTCTAGCTATTTTTATAGCCGTGCTTACAGTGGGATTAGCAATAGCGCAGCAGGGGGTTATTATGGAACGCAGTATTATAGCGGAGGGAATAATTTTGAAAGTGTAAATAATAGCGGCTATCAATGTGCGCAGTGGTGTATGACCCAACATGAAGGGCTCTTGCCTTGGTATTGGGTGTGGAATATTGAAATAAGCCAGATATTTTGGGAAAGTGGGAGACATAAAATTATGGGGAGTTTACAGGTGAATAATATCTTTAACATGAAATATTTCTTTACCGGTATTGGCTCTAGTCCAGCAGGGTTACAATCTGCTCCCGGGCGCTCGGTTACGGCGTATTTGAGTTATCAATTCTAAAGGCAAATTTAAAGAGATAGGGTATAATGCTAACATTTTCATTAAAAGGTTAGCGATGTTGCGATCTCTTTACAGTGCGACAACAGGCATGTTAGGACAACAAACCCATATTGACACCACTTCTAACAACATTGCCAATGTTAATACGGTGGGTTTTAAACGGCAACGGGCAGATTTTAACGATCTGTTTTACCAAGCTCTGCAGTATGCCGGTACCTCTACTTCTGATACCACTAGATCGCCAAATGGTATTGAAGTAGGCTTAGGGGTGCGCGCTGCTAGTGTAACTAAGATGTTTTCTCAGGGTAGCCCTAAAGAGACAGAAAATAACTTAGACATCGCCATTACCGGTAAGGGCTTTTTTCAGATTCAAATGCCTGATGGCTCTACTGCTTATACCCGTGCAGGTAATTTTAAAATTGATGATCAAGGGAATATGGTTACAACAGAGGGGTATTTACTCATTCCACAAATCACCTTCCCCCAAGACACTACCCAGATTAGTATCGGGGTAGATGGCACAGTTAGTGTTACACAGGGCAATGCAAGTACTTCTAATGTGATAGGCCAAATCACTTTAGCTAATTTTATTAACCCGGCTGGTTTGCATGCTTTAGGGGATAATCTTTTAGCAGTAACTTCAGCTAGCGGACCAGCTATTGTAGGTAATGCTAATAGCGATGGCTATGGGCAATTACGGCAGGGTTTTTTAGAGTTAAGTAATGTACGCCTAGTAGAGGAGATGACCGATCTAATCACAGCCCAAAGGGCTTATGAAGCCAACTCAAAGACTATCCAAACCGCAGATAACATGCTCCAGACGGTTAATAGCTTGAAACGCTAAGAGGGGTTATTCCCCTATTCTTTCTAACTTCTTAACAATCTTCTCATAGCTATATTCTTGGATCACGCCGTGTAATTCTTGTGTTATCTTGTTGTAATAATCTGGATTATCTAAAAGCGCATTGATCTTATCTGCCATTTGTTCTGGGGTATTAACAACAAGCTCTGCACGCAATTCTTTAACATTACCCACATCGGTACAGACAAAAGGCATACCAAATTGCATGCTTTCTAAAATCACCATAGGAAAAACCTCTGCATGGCTGCCATGTAAAAACAAGGTAGCCTTATTAAATAAATTTAATACTTGACTCCTATCAATTCCATAAAAAAAATACACTTGCTTAAACCCATGTTGGCAATCTAATTGCTCTTTGATATTCTTAAGACTTTCTAAAGTATTATCTGTATCTAGGTTTCCACAAAAAATGAGGGGGATACTAACTTGACTTAAATAGTAGGCTCTAAGTACAAAATCCTGTCCTTTTTCTTTGTAGTAATTAGAGACATTAAGCACATAGGGTTTTAAAAGAAGGTCTGCTAGTTGTTCTGTTGTTCTGTTGTTCTGTTGTTCTGTTGTTCTGTTGTTCTGTTGTTCTGTTGTTCTGTTGTTCTGTTGTTCTGTTGTTCTGTTGTTCTGTTAGGGCGCTTGTAATGGTTTTAGGCGGGCAAATATCTTTTTCAAATACACCATTTGGCAGAATATCTACAGAACAATAAGGTTTAAGATAAGTGTAGGCATGGCTATTTTTGTGCAGAAAGTAAACACAATCGTAATATTTAAGAGTTTTCTTTAATTTGTGCCGTAGCCAAGCAATGTAGTACTTTTGCTTGTAGCGCTTAGAGTTAAAATAAAAACGCCTAAAACTATCTTTAATCCTCTCTTTATTCCCTAATGCCCACCCATGCATAAGACTATACTCCCCATGGCTTCTTAATATTTTCTTTTTAGCATGGCACTTAGGAAGGTAGTCATAAATAAAATCTGTATTCCATGTCAAAATAGCTGAATTGATGAGTAAATCACACTTAAAGTTTTGTACAAATTTTTGATACTGCTCAATCTCACCCTCCCATTCTCCTCCTTTATGATAAATCTTAAACTCTAGCACAAATAAATTTGGTGCAATTTCTACTATTTCTTTAGATAAATCACCACTAGAGATAGAACTTAAATTTCCTTCTCTGCTAATTTTTGTTTCCCCATACATGCCCGTTGTAATCACATACACTAAATGCCCTGATCTAGCAAGTGCTAAAGTCAACCCATAATCTGCGCTAGCTAATCCAGTTTGTAGGGGGTGGTATTGTTCGGTGGTAAAAAGAATGATCATAAAAATTCCTAATGTTTAGGTGCAGCTTCTACACCCGAGAGGGCTTGTACAAAGTCTGGTAGCCGCTTACCCTGAATTTTTATATTATTGAGGGCTTGTGTGATCTCTTGCATTTCTGAGGCGCTCAGTTTCACTCCTAAAGAGGCGGTGTTTTGCAGCATATGATTCTTATTTGTAGTGCCGGGGATAGGCACAATATAGGATTTTTTAGCCAAAAGCCAACTAAGGGCAATTTGAGCGGGTGTAGCATTTTTTCTTTGAGCCCAAGTTTTGAGCAAGGTAACAAGTTTTAAATTATGGGCTATATTTTCCGGATTAAAGCGCGTTTCTGTGGCGCGAAAATCCCCAGAGGCAAAGCGGGTTTTAGAATCAATCCAACCAGTTAAAAACTGCACTCCCAAAGGACTCCACGCAACAAAGCCAATTCCTAATTGCTCACATACTGCACTCACAGGCAAAGCCGCATGCGCGCGTCTTAGGGTTTGTAGTCCCATTTCTGATAACCCCCAATGTAAAACCTTCCCCTGTTTCATTAAATCTGCAATTACACCCGCTACATCTTCAATAGGCACTTGCGGGTCCACGCGGTGCTGGTAGAGCAGATCAATATAATCGGTGCGTAGGCGTTTAAGCATGTAATGCACGGCCTGTTTAATATGCTCCGGTTTGCTATTAACCCCCGGGGATCGCTTACCCGTTTGTGGGTCTATGTTAAAACCAAATTTGGTCGCAATCACGATCTTTTTTCTAAAAGGAGCCACAGCCTCGCCTAAAATTTTTTCAGATTCCAAAGGGCCATAAGCTTCCGCTGTATCAAAAAAAGTAACCCCTGCCTCATAAGCCTGTCGGATAATATTAATCATTTCCGGGCGGTAGGGAACAGAGGTGTCGTATTTGCGTGGCATATTTTGCACCCCAAGCCCGATAGCAGAAACCTGTAATTTCCCTAAAAAGCGCTTGTTAGTTGTACTGTGCTGTTTATTTTTGTGAGCCTTACTCTCAAGCATTCCTGAGGAGAGTAAAGAAAGACCTAGCGCCCCTTTGATAAGTAAAGAGCGCCGCTTAGGATCATGCGGTTGCTTTGTTGGCATGGTTATCCTTTTTAAAATGGTTAAAACTTTTTGCAAATTTAGAGTCTAAACAAAGTTGGCTTAAAAAGCGTAGGCGTACACATGCCTAAGATTTTAAGTTAGCATTTATTTTAATCTCACTAAAATCCCTTCTTATTTTTTCACCAAAGGATCACCATGCTCGCTAATTATGTGCGGGGGGGGGGGGGGGGGGGTAACTCTCTCTAGTTTTACTTGCTTCTCTAACTTCTCTAACCCCTACTTATAGAAAAGATTTAGGCGATATAGATTTGGTGTGGGGGAAAGCAGGGAGTGCTAAAAGTGATGGTTATGGATTGGCTAAAATTGCTAAATACCACCCAGAAGTATTAGATAAACTAGATGATTTAATCCAACCCTTAAAAATCAAGCTATCCCCCACAATAAAGCCTTTGGTACAAACTTTGAGTAGTTTTACCATGATCCACAAGGCGCAATTGCTAAACTACCAGAGACTAAAGAGGGACAAGTAGCCGGGGCATTTTATAGAGAGGATTTAGGCGATATAGATTTGGTGTGGGGGGCAAGTGCAACAGACTTAAAAGACTTGAAAGATGTTAAGGGTAAACCACTTAAGCCCTATGGTTTATCTAAGATTGTAGAAAAACACCTTGATGACTTTAAGGATTTTGAGGGAACGCATATACAAGAAAAGCTTATTAACGGCTTAATAGAGATTGTAACAAAAGGGCATGTGCTTGAAAATGCGGGAGTTTATACTATCCACTTTAAAAACCAAAATGGAAGTTTTAGGATAGGTTTATCTAGGGAGTAAAGAGTTATCTTTTTTTCTTGTTGTTTAATTGCTTAACTATTTGTTATAAAATCTCTCTAGGGTTTAACCCTAAAAAACTTCTTAAGGAGATTGCATGAGACATGGAGATATCTGTAGTAACCCTGATACTGTGGGTGTAGGAGTTGTAAATTACAAAATGCCTAGACTGCACACTAAAGCAGAGGTGCTAGAAAATTGCCATAACATCGCAAAAATGATTCAAGGGATGAAACAAGGTCTACCCGGTCTTGATTTGGTTATTTTCCCTGAATATAGCACACATGGCATCATGTATGATAGACAGGAAATGTTTGACACCGCAGCTGTGATTCCAGGCGAGGAAACACAAATTTTTTCTATGGCTTGCAAAGCTAACAAAGTTTGGGGCGTGTTCTCTTTAACCGGTGAAAAACACGAACAATCCCATAAAAACCCCTACAACACGCTGGTTTTGATCAATGATAAGGGTGAGATTGTGCAAAAATACCGCAAAATTCTGCCTTGGTGCCCCATTGAAGCGTGGTATCCAGGGGATAAAACCTATGTAGTAGATGGACCCAAAGGAATGAAAGTTTCTTTGATCATCTGTGATGATGGGAACTATCCTGAAATTTGGCGCGATTGTGCGATGAGGGGCGCTGAGCTTATTGTCCGCTGTCAAGGCTACATGTATCCAGCCAAAGAACAACAAATTCTCATGGTAAAAGCTATGGCATGGGCAAACCAGTCTTATGTCGCGGTGGCCAATGCGGCAGGTTTTGATGGTGTCTACACCTACTTTGGGCATTCTAGCATTATTGGTTTTGATGGGCATACTTTGGGCGAGTGTGGCGAGGAGGAAAATGGAGTCCAATACGCACAACTCTCTATCAGCGCCATCCGCAATTCTAGAAAATACGATCAAAGCACCAACCATCTCTTTAAAATGTTGCACCGAGGCTATAGCGGTGTCTTTGCCAGTGGCGATGGCGATAAGGGTGTTATGGAATGTCCCTTTGAATTCTATAAAACTTGGGTCAACGATCCTAAAAAAGCCCAAGAAAATGTGGAAAAATTCACCCGCACTAGCATTGGTGTAGAAACCTGTCCGGTCTATGATTTACCCCATGAAGATCACAAACACAAAGATCACGCTCCAGCTGGGAAACGATCTGTTTCTTAATTAGCACTCACCCCTCTTAAGCGGGAGGTTTAAATTCAATCCCCCGTGTTTTGTAACTCCTGCAAACTCAAGGGGGGGTTGTCTTTAAACTTGGAATATTCTAATAAACTCAAAAGCACTTTTTCTACGGCCTTTAAAGTGGTGAAATAAGAAATCTTGTTTTTGAGTACTTGCATACGGATAATCTTAGAATCTTCGTTTAAAACATCACTTGTATTAATGGCCATATCTATCTGGTGGTTGAGCATAAAATCACAGATATTAGGGCGCCCCTCAGAGATTTTAAGCACCTGAGTACTTTGCAGTCCCCCTTCTTGCAAGGCTTTATGTGTGCCGGTGGTAGCATAAAGTTTAAAACCCAAACCCTTTAAAGCGCGCATCAAGGGCATGGCTTTTTGTTTGTCGCGATCTTTAAGAGAGATAAAAATACTGCCCTTATGTTTGATAGGATTATGGCTAGCTAGCTGGGATTTATAAAAGGCCTCAGCTAGAGTATACCCCACCCCTGCTACCTCACCCGTGCTTTTCATCTCAGGGCCTAGTACTAAATCTGCCCCATAAAGCTTATTAAATGGAAAAACGCTTTCCTTTACAAAGACATAATGCAAAGGCCTAGCCACAAACAACCCCTCCTCTTTAGCCACAAGTGCAAAATCCTTAGCAATTTGCTCTAAACTCTGCCCTATAAGCACATCTGCAGCTAGCCCTGCAATATCTAACCCCAAAGCCTTAGAGACAAAGGGGATCGTGCGCGAACAGCGGGGGTTAATTTCTAATACAAAAAGTTGGTGATCTTTATAGGCAAATTGGATATTAAGTAGGCCTAAAACTTGTAATCCTAGCGCAATTTTTTGGGTTTGGTAATACACTTCCTCTAACAGATCCGGGCTAAGGCTAGAGGGGAGAAAACAGGTACTATCGCCTGAGTGAATGCCAGCTGGCTCGATATGTTCTAGTACGCTACACACAAACACACTTTTTTGATCACACAGGGCATCAACATCAAGTTCTAGTGCGTCCTCTAAGAAGAAATCCATTAAAAGGCTAGTTTCAAAGCCATAGTTTTCTATATACTCTAAACATTGCTCTTTAGTGTGCAAAATGCGCATCTTTGCTCCACCCAACACAAAACTAGGGCGCAAAATCAAGGGCAATTCTAGTTTTTCTAAGCACTCCTTAGCTTGTTCTTTGGAGTGTGCACATAAGCCCTTAGGATAGGCCACATGGAGGCGATCTAAAAGCTGGTGGCATAGATCGCGCTCTTCTGCAATTTTTATATTTTTAAACGCCGTGCCTAGTAGAGGGATACCCAGTTTTTCTAAATCAGCGGCAATTTTAAGCGGGGTCTGTCCCCCAAAGCTCACCACTACGCCTAGTAATTGTTCTTTTTCTCTGAGAATAATTTCTAGCACGCACTCAAGCGTAATAGGCTCAAAATAAAGCGTGTCGCTGGTGTCATGATCGGTACTAATGGTTTCTGGATTGTTATTGATGATAATAGGACTTAGCCCTCTTTTTTTAAGCGCTAAACTGACATGGGTAAGCGCGTAATCAAACTCCATGCCCACTCCGATTTTATTCGCGCTAGAGCCTAGTAAGATCACCTTAGAGCGGGTGGATTTTAAAGGGGGTTGTGGAGCAAAGGGAGGGGCATAGGTGCTATAAAGATAGGGGGTGGGGCTTTTAAATTCATTAGCACTTAGATCTACTTGGTACATTTGCGGGTGTAAATTGAGTTGGTTACGCGCAGCGCGTATTGTACTCTCCTTCTTGTTTAAAAAGCTAGCTAGCAAAGCATCGCTACAGCCCATGCTTTTGAGTTTAAAAAGAGCGGGTTTATTGCTTAGTAGAGTGGTGGCATTCTTTAAATCGCGCAGGTCTAAAAGGGCATGCACAATCTCTTTTATCTCATTTAAAAAATAAGCATCAATGCAACAAAGTTGGTGTACTTCCTCTATACTCAAACCTATGCCAAAGGCGTGCATCACATAAAAAAGCCGTTTAGGATTGGGGCGGCGCAACTCCTTTTTTAAAAATTCTAAATCTAAAGGACTTTCTAAAAACGCGCGCAGATTGTTTAAAAGATAGTCACTCTCTAAGGCCTTCATCAGACTTTCTTTAAAACTCCCTCCAATGCCCATCACCTCCCCAATGCTTTTCATAGAAGTTCCTAAGGTGGTGTCTACTTGGGGGAATTTTTCAAAGTCAAAATGCGGGATTTTGGTGATGACATAATCTAGGGTGGGCTCAAAACAGCTTGTACTTTGCGTGATGTCATTTTGGATATGCTCTAAGCTCTGTCCTAGTGCTAGAAGTGTGGCGATTTTAGCGATAGGAAAAAGTGTGGCCTTGCTAGCTAAAGCCGAGCTACGGCTCACGCGAGGGTTCATTTCAATAACTAATAAACGCCTCCCCTTAATGGCAAATTGCACATTAGCCCCGCCAGTATCCACACCTACCGCGCGCAACACCGCAAAACTCGCATCGCGCATGCGCTGGTATTCTTTATCTGTGAGGGTGAGGGCGGGGGCAATGGTGATGCTATCACCCGTATGTACACCCATAGGATCAACATTTTCAATACAACACACCACGATACAATTATCATCTTTATCGCGCACCACCTCCATTTCAAATTCTTTACAGCCTAGTAAACTCTCCTCAATTAAAATTTCTGAGATAGGCGAGGCTTCTAGGGCAAATTGGGCGAGCTCTCTAAATTCCTCAATGTTAAAGGCTACAGAACTACCCTCTCCGCCTAGAGTGAAACTAGAGCGAATAATACAAGGAAAACCCACCTCTTTAACCACACTTAGCGCCTCTTCCTCACTATAAGCATAACCCCCTTTGGGCAAATCTAACCCAATAGAGAGCATGCACTCTTTAAAAGCGCGCCGATCTTCTGCTTTTAAAATACTCTGAATGCTAGCCCCTAAGAGTTTCACACCGCTTAGCGCGCCCTCAAAATGCCCTTGTTTGTGCAATTCTACGATGATATTTAAAGCTGTCTGGCCGCCCATAGTGGGCAAAATCGCCTCAATGCTCTCTAAAGCCACAATTTTTAAGACATTATCTGTAGTGATAGGCTCAATGTAGGTTTTATAGGCTAGGGCTTTATCGGTGTTGATGGTAATGGGGTTAGAATTTAAAAGCACCACTTCATAGCCTAAACTTTTAAGCGTTTTAAGCGCAATACTAGAGGAGTAGTCAAACTCGCACGCCTGCCCAATGACAATAGGACCCGAGCCAATGAGTAAGATTCTTTTAAAAGGTTGCATGTAGAAATTATAGCAAAAACTTAAAAGATCACTAGGAAGTGGCTTTTTAATGCCCCTAACCTATTAAATTACCGCCTAAGCCCCCGATTTAACCCACCACTTAAAAAATATGAATAACACTATGATATAATTCTCATTTTATAAATGGAGTGTGTTATGAAACTAAAAGAGTATATTAAAAAAATTTGGCGTTTATTTTTTCCTACATTAGAAGATAACTTTAATAAATGGCTGTTAGAAAAAGAGAGAAAAAGTTATTCCCAAGATAAACAAGATTTGTTTGTGCAATTTTTTTATAAAGATGAAAAAGGACCGCTATTTTTTGTAGATATTGGTGCAAATGATGGAGTATCTCTTAGCAATACTTATTTATTAGAGAATGACTCTAGCAATAAATGGGGGGGGGGTACTTATAGAAGCTGATTTTAATGTCTACACACTACTTCTTAAAAACAGATCAAATCCAAAGATTAAAAAACATAATGTAGCCCTCTGCAATATAGATGGTGAAGTCTCTTTTATGCAAATTACAGGATACGCGCAAATGTTAAGCGGTATAGTAAATGAATATGATAAACGACATTTAGAGCGTATAGAGAAAGAAGTAGCCGAATATGGCGGTGATTATCAAATTATAAAAATGCAAGGGGCGCGCTTTGATACTATTATGCAAGGAGAGCAAAAGAAAATTGACTATTTAAGTATTGATGTAGAAGGTGGTGAGATGAAAATATTAGAAAGCATTGATTTTAATAGCTATGACATTAGACTTATAGGGATAGAAAATAATTACAATACAGATGATATTTATAATTTTTTAAAGCTTAAAGGGTACAAAAAGATTCTAAGGCTTGGTTGTGATGATTTTTATGTTAAAGAAAATTAATATTTGTAGCGATGTGCTTTAAGTGTACACAATTTTATAAAACTTTAAATTAGCTTACTAGGGATAAACTAATGCGCGTTTAGATTTAATTTTTTGGAGACAACATGGTTATTGGTACAACTACGCAGGCAATCGGCTCAACCCCTATCTTTAAATTTAGTAAAGAAAATTATCCCTTGCCTAAAGATTCGATAATTTATGCTAAATTAGAGCATCTAAACCCGGGGGGTAGTATCAAGGATCGTTTAGGAAAATATCTCATTGAAGAGGGCTTAAAAACGGGTCAAATCACGCCAAAGACAACTATTATTGAGCCCACAGCCGGTAATACTGGGATTGCTTTAGCGCTTGTAGCCTTGCACCACCACTTAAAAACCATTTTTGTGGTTCCGGAAAAATTTAGTGTGGAAAAACAACAGCTTATGAAGGCTTTAGGGGCTGAGGTGATCAATACGCCTAGTGAGGAAGGCATTGTTGGCGCGATTGCTAAAAGCAAAGAATTAGCCCAAAGTATCCCAGATAGTTACCTGCCTTTGCAATTTGAAAACCCTAAAAATCCAGATACCTACTATTACACATTAGGACCAGAAATTATTCAGGAACTAGGAAACCAACTCACTAGCTTTGTTGCTGGAATTGGAAGCGGGGGGACTTTTGCCGGCACAGCCAGATACTTAAAAGAACAAATTCCCACTATTCGTTTAATTGGTGTAGAGCCAGAGGGTTCGATTTTAAATGGGGGTGTAGCTTATTCTCATAAAATTGAGGGCATTGGGGTGGAATTTATCCCCCCCTTTTTTGCAGATTTGCCTATTGAGCGTTTTGAAACTATTTCAGATGATGAAGGGTTTTATTACACCAAAGAATTAGCCCGGAAAAGTGGTTTACTCGTGGGTAGTTCTAGTGGTGCTGCTTTTGCAGCGGCTTTACGCGAAATAGAGCGCTTGCCGGAGAAAAGTTGTGTTCTTACAATCTTTGCGGATGCAGCCGATCGCTATTTGTCTAAGGGTATTTATCTATAATTTGATCACTTAAAGGAAAAACATGCATTTACAAACACAATTAATCCACGGGGGCATTAGTGAAGATGAGCTAACAGGGGCTGTAAGTGTGCCCATTTATCAAACCTCTACCTACCGGCAAAATGGGGTAGGGCATTCTAAGGGCTATGAATATTCGCGTTCGGGAAATCCAACGCGTTTTGCTTTAGAAGAGCTAATTGCTGATTTAGAAGGTGGGGTTAAAGGTTTTGCTTTTGCCTCTGGTTTAGCAGGCATTCATGCGGTGTTTTCGTTGTTTCAAGCAGGCGATCACATTTTAATTAGCGATGATGTTTATGGTGGGACTTTCCGCCTTTTAGATAAAGTCCTTTTAAAATTTGGTCTAAGCTATACCTCTATTGATACTAGCGATATATCACAGATCAAACAGGCCATTAAACCTAATAGCAAAGCGCTTTATTTAGAATCCCCCAGCAATCCCCTTTTAAAAATCACAGATATAAAGGCTAGCGCTAAGCTTGCTAAAGATCATAATTTACTCACCATTGTAGATAACACTTTTGCAACCCCCTATTTTCAAAATCCCCTCCAACTAGGAGCTGATATTGTTGTACACAGCGCAACGAAGTATTTAGGGGGGCATAGCGATCTTATTGCCGGGCTTGTTAGCACTAATCAAGAGAATCTAGCTACAGAGATTGGTTTTTATCAAAATGCCATTGGGGGGATACTCAGCCCTCAAGATAGCTGGTTATTGCAACGAGGCATCAAAACGCTAGGGGTGCGCATGGAGGAACACCAAAAAAACGCCCTACACATCGCTAAATTTTTAAAAGCCCATAATCAAGTTGAACATGTCTATTACCCCGGCCTGCCTACACACCCTAACTATCAATTAGCCAAAACGCAAATGCGCGGGTTTAGCGGGGTGCTCTCTTTTACTTTAAAAGAGGAAAAAAAGGCCATTGCTTTTGTACAGGCTTTAAAATTATTCATTCTAGGCGAAAGTTTAGGCGGAGTGGAGAGTTTAGTTGAAATCCCGGCCGCTATGACGCATGCCTCTATTCCTAAAGAAAAACGCGAAGTAGCAGGAATTAAAGAGGGTTTAGTGCGTTTATCTATTGGAATTGAACATTGTGAGGATTTAATAGAGGATTTAGCCCAAGCTTTTGAGTTAGTCCAATAAGGGATATGCTAGAATGCCCCAATTAAATAAGGAGTGATACATGAAAATGAATGTTGAAAGTTTTAATTTAGATCATACAAAGGTCAAAGCGCCTTATGTCCGTGTTGCCGATCGCAAAATAGGAGAGCACGGGGATATTATAGTTAAGTATGATGTACGCTTTAAACAGCCCAATAAAGAACATATGGACATGCCTAGTTTGCATTCGCTAGAACACTTGGTCGCAGAACTGATTCGCAACCATGCAAATTATATTATTGACTGGTCGCCTATGGGATGCCAGACCGGTTTTTATTTGACTGTGTTAAACCATGAAAATTATGAGGGTATTCTTGAAATCTTAGAACAAACCATGCAAGATGTGCTTAAAGCAAAAGAAGTACCCGCTAGCAATGAAAAACAATGCGGCTGGGCTGCTAACCATACACTAGAGGGTGCGCAAAATCTAGCGCGTGAATTTTTAGCCAAACGCAACGAATGGTCTAGCATAGAAGCCTAAAACATGGCAGAGACTCTTGACTTACAAACATCAGCTTCCACACACCGCGATCACCTCTTTAAGGCTATTTGGAACATTGCCGACAAACTCAGAGGTGCGGTAGATGGGTGGGATTTTAAGCAATTTGTTTTAGGAATGATTCTTTATCGCTATCTCTCTGAAAATTTAGCTAACTATATCAATGGGATAGAGCAAAAAAGAGATGCAAATTTTAATTACGCGAAATTAAACGATGAAAAAGCCAATTTAGCTAAAGAAATTCTTTTAGAGGAAAAGGGCTTTTTCATTCCTCCTAGTGGGCTTTTTGAAAATGTGATTAAAAATCTTGATTCGTTATTAAAGGCTAGAAAACTCAATACAACCCTCAATGATATTTTTAAAAATATTGAAGCCTCTAGTTTGCAAGGTGAGGCACAGCAGAATTTTAAAGGGTTGTTTGCAGATTTAGACATGAATAGCGACAAGTTAGGCAATGGTGTTGGATCGAAAAATGAGAACATTGCTAGGCTCTTAGAGGGAGTGGCTAGCATGCAAATTAGCCATTATCAGAAAAACGGTATTGATGTCTTTGGGGATGCCTATGAGTTTTTAATGGGCATGTATGCTAGCAGTGCAGGCAAAAGCGGGGGTGAGTTTTTTACCCCTCCAGAGGTGATTGACATACTCCCCATAGCTAAAGCTAGGGGCTTTACGGCGCAAGTGGTAAAATCTTAGGTGTTACTAGAGAAACCTTGAGGAATTGGGAAAAGAGAGGGCTGTTTAAACCTGATAGTTACACTAAGGGAGGGGAGCGCAGGTATAAGTTAGAGAGCTTGAAAAATATCAACAAGAATGTTGTGTTCCATAATGATGATAGAAAGACAATAGCCTATGCCCGTGTTTCTAGCTCCGATCAGAAAGATGACTTAATAAGGCAGGTGCAAGTTTTAGAACTCTATTGTTCTAAGCTAGGCTTTGACTACGAGGTGATTACTGACTTAGGCTCTGGAATGAATTACTATAAGAAAGGTTTAACTAAACTTTTAAATCTGATTTTAGAAGGTCAAGTTAAACGCTTGGTGCTTACCCATAAGGATAGATTACTGCGCTTTGGAGCTGAGTTGGTGTTTAGCATTTGTGAGGCTAAAGAAGTGGAGGTTATTCTGATTAATAAAGGCGATGAAAATGTGCGTTTTGAAGAGGAATTAGTTAAAGATGTCTTAGAGATTATCACGGTTTTTTCTGCGCGTCTATATGGCTCTAGATCAAAGAAAAATAAGAGGCTATTAGAACAAATGCAAGCAGTGGTAGACAATGAGCTTTCAGATAACCCACAAAGTCCAACTAAGCCCTAACAACAAGGCTAAAACTTACTTTAAAAAAGCTTGCGGGTGTGCTAGACTTGCCTATAATTGGGGGCTAGCTAGGTGGAAAGAGAATTATAACTTGGGCATTAAAACCAATCACCTCGCCCTTAAAAAAGAGTTTAATGCTATCAAAAAGGAACAATTCCCCTTTGTCTATGAAGTTAGCAAATATGCCACACAACAGCCCTTTATCCATCTTGGTCTAGCTTTTACTAAATTCTTTAGAGACTTAAAACAAGGGAAACTAAGTTATCCGCGTTTCAAAAAGAAAAGAGAGTTTCAGGGCAAGCTTTATATTGGAGGTGATCAGATTAAAATCATTCAGGGCTGTAAGCGCGATTATCTAAAAATCCCTAACTTATCTAAGATCAAAATGACAGAAAAGCTTAGATTTGTTGGCAAGATTAGCGGGGCAACTATTTCAATAAAAGGCTCTGATTTCTTTGTTTCTATTGCTATGGAAGTCTCTCAAAAAGAATTTATTTCTACTCATAAGCCTTTAAAAAATTCTAAAACCATAGGCATAGATACCGGTATTAAATCTTTTGTGAGTTTATCTAATGGTTTGCAGATTAAAGCCCCCAAACCCTTAACTAAGCTCACAAGGAGGCTTAAAAGACTTTCTAGACAACTTTCTAAGAAGCAACACCCGAAAGCCAAAGGTGATAAGACTAGAAAATCTAGGAATTATCTATTAGCTTCTTTAAAACTAAACAAGCTACACCAGCGTATCTCTAATATCCGTTTAGATTTTCTACACAAATTGACCAGTGTCTTAGTGTCTCATTTTGATCTTTTTTGTCTTGAGAACTTAAGAGTGGATAACATGCTTAAAAACCATAAATTAGCTAAGTCTTTAGCAGATGTGAGTATTTCTGCGTTTAACACCTTGTTGGAGTATAAGGCTAGGTATCTTGGCAAAGAGATTAAAAGAGCTGATTCTTTCTATCCAAGCTCTAAGGCGTGTTCTGATTGTGGGCATTTAAAAACAGATCTAAGCTTGAGTGATCGTGTGTATTCTTGCTCTCATTGTGGCTTAGTTCTTGATAGAGATTATAATGCTAGTTTAAATCTAGTGAAACATTTAGTAGGTAAAGCTCTTACCGAATTCACGCCTGCGGACATGACGGCTCTATTAGTTGATTTAAAAACAAATCAGTTAGTAACTAGCATGGTAGAAACAGGAATACAACAAAAATCCCATGCTCTTAGTCTATAGATTTATAGAATTTATAGGGTTTTATGGGATTTTATAGGTTTGTAGGAGCGGAAGTTTTCAAGATCGCTTATTGTTTGTTGCATGGGGGAATGTTACAGCTTAATGAGAAAAAGGAGTTTATACCATGCAGTTGCATTTAACAAGTTATATTCAAGCCAACAAATGCCTCGCGTTTTTTGTACGCTTTTATTTGGGATTTCTGGCAAAATGGTTAAAATCTAACTCTAACAAAACTTTATACCCTTAAACGCGGGTAATCCTCTTTAGACCCAAGCTAGAAATTTTTAAAAACGGAATACTAGGTGCTTATTTATTTATCAGTTTACACAAGGATTTTAGATGAACCCTTATAGTACCCAAAGCATTAGCGCTGAGGATATTTTAGCCGTTAAAAAGGCCATGCAACGCACACACCTCACACAAGGCCCCTTAGTGGAGCAATTTGAGCAGGCTTTAGCGCACTATTTAGGGGTTAAACATGTTGTGGTGTGCACCTCAGCAACAAGCGCGCTTTTCATGACCTATCAGGCTTTAAACTTAAAAGATCAGATTGTCCTTACCACCCCGCTAAGTTTTGTGGCCACCTCAAGCATGCTTTTAGCCAATCACGCCCTACCTCTTTTTTGCGACATTAAAGAAGATGGAAACATAGATGAGAAACTTTTAGAGCGCACTTACGCGCAAAATAAATCAATTAAGGCGGTGGTGAGTGTGGATTATGGGGGCAAAAGTGTAGAGGCCAGTGCTATTCAAGAATTTTGTAAAAAATACAATCTCTATTTTATTTCAGATAGTTCGCACAGCTTAGGGGGTAGTTATAGGGGATCTAAAATTGGGACTTTAGCTGATGCTAGCATTTTTAGTTTCCATGCTATTAAACCTATTACCACCGGCGAGGGCGGGGCGGTTGCAACCAATGATAGTAATTTGTATCAAAAACTCAAACTTTTAGTTTCTCACGGGGTGGTTAAAAAGGGCTTTGAGGTAGAAGTAGAGAGTTTAGGCTTTAATTTTAGAATGACAGAGTTACAAGCGGCTTTGGGTTTAAGCCAGCTTAAAAAATTAGATAGCTTTATTGCCACGCGTGAGAAAATCGCAAAGCTCTACGATGCAATTTTTAAAGATAATCCCTATTTTACCTGTTTGCATGCACAAATTCCTAGCGATATTAAAAGCTCTAATCATCTCTACCCTATTTTGCTCAAACCCTTTTTATGGGCGCATAAACCCCAAATTTTAGAGCAACTTTTAAAAGCACAAATTGGAGTGCAGGTACACTATAAACCTATCCATACTTTTAAACTGTATCAAAATCTCTTAGGGTCTTTGCATTTTCCTAGAGCGCAAGATTTTTACGCAGGCGAAATTTCTTTGCCCTGTCATCAAAAAATGAGCTTAAAAGAGGCTAAAGACACAGCCTATAAAGTTTTAAAAATCCTTAGACAAAAGTCTTAAACTATTGCCCACCACAAATAAAGAGCTTAAACCCATGCCAAGTGCGGCAATTAATGGCGTGATGAGTCCACAGAGAGCTAGGGGGATAAAAAGGGCGTTATATAAAAAGCTTAGCGCTAGATTTTGCTTGATGAGGCGCTGTATCCTAGTAGAAATCCTAAAGGCCTCTAAAACACCCTCTAAACTATTGTTTAACACGATTACATCGCTATACAGTAAACTTAAATCATGCCCTTCATGCATGCAAATTGAAACATGTGCTCTAGCTAGGCTTGGTGTATCATTCATTCCATCGCCTACCATCACTACAATTTGGTTTTTGGCTAAGGCTTTTTCTATGTGTTGTAATTTTTGCTGGGGGGTGAGGGGCGCAAAACAAGCAATATCTAAACTTTTAGCGATCTCAAACACCTGAGATGAAGCATCGCCGCTTAAAATGGCTAGATTGAGCCCTTTTTTCTTTAGAGTTTGTACAAGTTGCATGGCTTTAGGTTTAAGCGCAGAATCTAGATCAAAGCTAGAGACCAATGTTAAATTAATGCTGCATGCAAAATCTGCACACAAATTGCCCACCTCTACACCCTTGCTTTTTAAATAAGCCACACTGCCTGCGTGTAAAAGTTGATTTTGATAACGCCCTTCTAAACCGCCTTCCTCTTGTTTGATAAATTTTAATGGTATATCCGGGCGGGCGTCTTTTTTTAAAAAGGTACTAATGGCTTGTGAAATGGGGTGGGAGTTATGCCAAATTAAGGATAAAAGCAAGTTAGGATTATAGGGGGCATGGATTTTATAATCTGTCACGCTTAAACCCGCGCTTAAAGTCCCGGTTTTATCTAAAAAAAGCGTGTTGGCTTTAGCTAGATACTCTAAACTCTCTGTCTTTTTAAATAAAACCCCTTTTTTAAAGGCTAAATGCACCCCCACCACTAGGGCAATGGGCGCGGCTAAAGCAAAGGCACAGGGGCAAGCTACAACTACCACCGCCATAGCCACCATAAAAGCTTTGTATAAGCCTGCTAAAAAATACCAAACTACAAACCCTAAAAGAGCGATGAGAAAAATAGCAAGGCTAAAAAACCTAGCTAAAGTGTCGCCCTTTTGTTGTAATAAAGGTTTTTGTGCAAAGCTTTTTTGTATGAGTTGTACCATTTGGCTTAAAAAGGAGAGTTTAAAACTCTCTGTAACTTGGTAAATAAAGGCTTGTGCGTGGTTGACATAGCCGGCTAAAAGTTTATCCCCGCTTTGAAGAGTTGTGGGTAGCATTTCTCCATTAAGCGCTTGCGTACTCACACAAGCACTAGGGCTTTTTAAAATCCCATCTAATGCTACACACTCCCCGGGCATCACTTCTACACGCGCGCCAATTTCTACCTCTTGGGGTTCTTTGAGTACGCGTTTGATTTTACCGTTCTCCAGCTCTAAAACTAGTACCTGCAAGGGTAAACTATTTTGTAATTGATCTAAGATCGCATTAGCCTTGTGCCTGCTTTTAAGTTCTAAAAATTTAGAGGTAGAGATAAAGGTAAGCAGCATACATACCGATTCAAAATAGGGTTCTAACCCCTTAAAAGTGGCATAAATAGAGTAGCCATAAACCCCCAGCGCGCCCACACTCACGCTAAAATCCATGCCCACAAATTTGTATTTGAGTCCATAAAACGCGCCTCTTAAAAAAGGCCACCCTGTAATGGCTAGGGTTAAACTTGCTAGCGCCCATGAAGCCACATTGAGTTTAAAGGCCATTGATGTATCCATGCCTGAGAAGTAGCCTGCGTAATTAGCAATGGCTATCCACATCACATTCATGCTAGTAAAAATCCCCACCACAAGTGCTCTAAAGGCTTTTTCCTGCTCTTTTCTAGCATGGCTATCTTGGATATGCGGATTATAAATTTGTGCCCTATATCCTATAGAGGCAATGGTATTTAAAATAGTGGCGATGTTGGTTTTTTGTGGATCAAAGGCTAGAGTGGCGCGCTGGGCTGTGTAGTTGATCTGTACTTTTTTAATCCCCTCTTGTTTTAAAAGTACCCGCTCAATAAGCCACACACAAGCCGCACAATGGATATTTTCTAATAAAAGGGATATTTCTAAATAGCCATTTTCTAAAGGGGTGGTGAAGTTTTTTAAAAAGTAAGCAGAGTTGTAGTAATTGTTCTCATGTTCTTTTATAGAGGAGATAGGCTCTAAAGTGCGATCCCCTAACTTTGTATAAAAACTTTCTAATTCTAAGGAGTGTAGGAGTAAAAAAACCTGTTTACAGCCACTACAACAAAAATAAAGCGGGGTTTGCAAGGGTTTTTCATTAAGCATGTCTAAGCTTAGGGGTTTAGAGGAGATAGGGAGTTTACAATGCGCACATTTCAAGGGAAGCCTTGATACTATGGGTTTTAAAGCGCGCATAAATGCTAGCAACTTCTTCTGTAATGGCGCGTTGATCTTTACTCTTATGCGTGATAAGCGGGGGGCTAATTTGTAATAAACTTTTAGAATCTTTGCGCGCACAGCAAAGAATCAAGCTAGCTTTTTGATCTTTAAAGGGGTGTACAAAGCGCAGTAAAATAGCTTTCAGTCTAGCCCTTTGTAAGGCATGAAGAAGAGCATCTACTAAACTAGCGTGGTAACAAAGAATGAAATAGCCCTTTGGCTTGAGTAAAAAGGAGGCTTTAGTACAAAAATCTAGCAGGGGTAAAAAGCTTTGATTCGTGGCGCGGGCTTTTTGATCATAAGGGCTTTTAAGACTTTCTGCTGGATAGTAGGGAGGATTAGAAAGAATGGCATTATAGCCCGGAGTTAAAGGATAATCTAAAAAATTAGCCTGATAGACTTGTACCTTAGGGAGGTTTTGGCTATTAAGTCTAGCAAAAAAGGCAAGATTGCTATCTATTTCTATTAAATCTAAAGGATTAGAATATTTTTTAGCGCATAAAATCCCCACAATCCCACAGCCCGCCCCCACATCTAAAAGCAAATCACCTTTTTTAATAAAGGGCAGTGCAAAGTTTGCTAAAAATAAACTGGTGCTGTTGTAGGCATAGCCCTTTAGAGGTTGGTAGAATCGCAAATAAACCACTCCAATAAATCATGCCCTAAAAGCTGGCTATCACAAAAAGTCAAAGATGTTAAAGGAATTTGAGTAGATCGTAATGATCCTGCTAGGGTGCTATTTTGGTGTATTAAAAGCATGTCTATGTGTTTTTGCAAACTGACAAATAAGTCCCAACCTCCCTCAATGATGTTAAAACCCTGTTGTAATGGCAACTCCTCTACTTGGTGGCATATCTGTACTTGGCGTTTTTCTACCTGAAAAAGAGGAATAGTAAGATCAAAGGGCGTTGTGTCTCTTGTAAGAATGGCTATATTAGGGGGGCGCTTTGTATAAGCACTCAAACGGCTATCTAAAATGGGGCGATCGCTACGCACACTTTGGCCTGAGATGATGAGGTAGTTAGCAATAGATCGCTGAGTATGGGTAAAAATTTGGCTTAATTCTCCTGAAATTCTGCCCTCAAAAGAGCCATTTAGCCTTAGCGCAATTTTAAAGAGATTAAACACCCCCTTTTGTTCTAAACGCTTAAAAGGATAAAGTAAAGCCCTGCCCTCTTTTTCTAATACACCAGTAATCACCTCAATACCGGCCTCTTTTAAACAAGCCAAACCGCCCATAGCTTTTTTATGGGTTTCTAAACAGCTAATGATCACTTTTTTAGGTTTGATTTGGGCTAGAAGGGCAGCACAAGGGGGGGTTTTACCAAAATGATTACAGGGTTCTAAAGTAACCAAAAGAGTGCAATCTTTAAATAGGTTATTATGATGCTTGCTTAAAAATTGGTAGGTTTGTTCTCTATCTTTGCTATTAATTTCTTTTGGAAAGGGTATGGGGCTTAGCTTATTATAGGCTTCTTTAAGGGCACGCACCTCAGCATGGGGGGTGTTAGCTTGGCTGTGATCTTGCAAGGCTAAAATGTTATGGTGTTGATCTAAGATCATACAGGCCACGCTAGGATTTGGCAAGGCTAAAGTTTGGCTTTTATAGGCACAATCAAAGCAGGCGCGCATTAAAATTTCAGTGAGCATTAGTAGTGGAAGGGTAGGGCTAAAAATCCCTTGATCGCTAGAGCGTTGATCATATCTACAAAAAACGCCCCCACTAGAGGTACAACAATAAAGGCAACATGGCTAGGGCCATAGTGGTTGGTAATAGTTTGCATGTTGACCATTGCTGTAGGGGTAGCGCCTAGTCCAAAGCCACAATGTCCGGCACTTAGCACGGCTGCATCGTAGTTTTTACCACACACACGGAAAGTTACAAAGACGCTATAAAGTATCATCACCGCTACTTGGACGGTTAGAATAATGGCGATGGGTAAAGCAAGATTGATCAATTCCATTAAATTAATGCTCATAAGGGCAAAGGCTAAAAATAAACTCAAACTGACATTGCCAATTACGCTTACTTCGCGATCAAAAACTTGGTGGATTTTGCTATAAAAAAGAAAATTTCTTAAAAGCACGCCTACAAATAAACACCAAACAAAAGTAGGCAAAGTGGGTAGGGTAAAACTCCCGATATGGGCAAATTTAGCGTATTTAGCAATAAATGTACCTAGTAATAAAGAAAGACTGACTAAAGCCAAACTATTAATAAAACTATTAGCGGTGATGAGTCTTTCTTGTTTGGGGGTTTCAAAGGCAAGTTTAGGGGCTAATTCGCGTTGTTGTTTCTCTTGGCTGGTGGGTTCTAAGTGGTATTTTTTAATCAGATAATGAGCTACAGGCCCACCAATAACCCCTCCACTGACTAATCCAAAAGTAGCGCATACAATAGAAACTTCTAAACTTTCAGGGAAATTATAGGGGGGTTGAGAAAAGGTAGAAGACCATGCCACGCTCGTACCATGCCCTCCGGTTAGAGAAATAGAGCCCCCTAACAAACCCATGAGAGGATTAACCCCAATCAGGCTAGCCACCCCAATACCTACTAAATTTTGTATCACCACAAAAACCCCCACCACGATTAAAAACACCCCTAGCATTTTGCCCCCTTTTTTTAAAGAGGCAAAATCTGCGCTTAAACCAATAGTGATAAAAAAAGTGAGCATGAGCGGGTCTTTAAGGCTAGAGTCTAAAACGAGTTTGAAATCATAGAAATGGTGTAACACCGTAATCACAAAAGCAACCAGTACCCCGCCTACCACCGGTTCAGGAATATCATAGTCTCTTAAGAATTTGACATGGCGGATAATCAAACGGCCAAGCAATAACACGCCTACCATACAAACTAAAGTCGCATAAATATCTAGGCTAATCATCATCATAAAGACTCTTTCATTTAATCAAAAGGTAATATACCTCTTGTATAATAGCATAGTTGTGAAGATTGACAGAAGGGAATAAATGCTCACAGTTTTACAAATTGGAGCCGGGGGCGTGGGGAGCGTGGTGGCGCACAAATTGTGCCAAAACCGCGACTTGTTTGAAAGGGTGGTACTGGCTAGCCGCACTTTAAGTAAATGCCAAAGTATTGCTAATAGCATTAAGGCTAAGGGGTTAGGGGAGATAATTTGTGAGCAAGTGGATGCAGATTGTATAGAGGCTGTGGTGAGTTTAATTGAAAAATACAAACCTAAAGTGGTGCTTAATATCGCCCTGCCCTATCAAGATTTAGCAATCATGCAGGCATGTTTACTCACCAAGACCAATTATTTAGACACAGCTAATTATGAACACCCCGATTTAGCTAAGTTTGAATATAAAGAGCAATGGGCTTTTGATAAAGCCTATAAAGATGCGCAGATTTTTGCTTTGCTAGGTAGCGGGTTTGATCCGGGTGTAACCAATGTCTTTTGTGCTTATGCCCAAAAACACCATTTTGATGAAATCTATAACATTGATATTTTAGATTGCAACGCCGGCACCCACCCCTATCCTTTTGCGACTAATTTTAACCCTGAGATTAATTTGCGTGAGGTGAGTGCCCCGGGGCGTTATTATGAAAATGGGGCATGGATTAAAACAAAACCTTTAGAAATTAAGCAAACTTGGGCTTATCCTGAAATTGGCGAGCGCACTTCTTATTTACTCTACCATGAGGAATTAGAATCTCTAGCTAAGTATATTCAGGGTTTAAAGCGCATTCGCTTTTTCATGACCTTTTCAGATGATTATCTTAACCATATGCGCTGTTTGGCTAATGTGGGGATGTTGGGCATTCAGGCTGTAGATGTACCCCTAGCTGATGGCCAAATAGGTAAAATCGTGCCTATCCAAATACTCAAGCAACTTTTACCCGATCCAGCCAGTTTAGCCGGCAAAGTGAGGGGCAAAACTAATATTGGTTGTTATATCCATGGCACTAAAAATAAGAAAGAAAAATACCTTTATATCTATAATGTCTGCGATCACCAAAAATGTTATGCAGAAGTGGGTAGCCAAGCTGTTAGCTATACAACAGGTGTACCCGCTGTGGTAGGGGCGATTTTAATTTGTAAAGGCATTTGGGGCGGGGAAAATTCTAAAGGGGTGTTTAATTTAGAACAACTCAATCCCGATCCTTTTTTAGAAGAACTAGTTAAGCAGGGGCTTAAATACGAAGTGATCGAACGGTAGATTTTTAGGCCTTAGTTAAGGCACACATTCTCTTTTTAGAATGGACTCTAATCTTTGGAGTTTCCATGTACTCCTTTTTAACACGCAAATGGGGCTTTGTACCTTCTTGTTTAGCTTTAGGCGTTGGTTCTGTTTATTACTTTGGTCTTTTGGGCACTTATTGGGCGGTTACGGGTGAGTTTACCCGTTGGGGCGGGGCTTTATTACAAGCCTTGCATGTCAATACAAATCACTTAGGGTATTTTAAAATCATCGGCCTACATGGCAATTTCTTAGAGCGCATAGATGGGGTGATGATTTTAGGCATGTTTATTGGCATGTTCTGTGCGGCTAGTTTAAGCGGTTCTATTTGTTTGAGTTGGCCTAAAATCAAAGAGTTAGGGCGTGCGTTTTTAGGGGGGATTTTAGCCGGACTAGGGGCGCGTTTAGGGTTGGGTTGTAATTTAGCTAGCTTTTTAACCGGTATCCCCCAATTTAGCCTGCATGCGTGGTTTTTTACTTTGGCTACTCTTCTTGGTATGTATCTTGCCTTTAAATGCTTTCCTACCACCTGTTTTATCCCGCCTAAAGGAAAATCCATTCCGCTTAAAATAAGCCAATTTTTAGGTTTATTTGCTTTGGTAGGTTTTATGGGGTTACTTCTATGTGGGTATTTTTCCTCTAAATTAGCCTATGCGCTATTCTTTGGCTATGTCTTTGGCTTTATTGTCTCTAAAGGACAGATTTGTTTTACAGCTGCCTTTGCGCGCCTTTTTACTCGGGGGCAAGGTTTAGAGGCTAGTGCGTTAGTTTGGGCTATGTTAGTGGGGAGTATCGGGGTGATGACTTATATCCGATTGGGGGTTATGCCTAAGATTATGTGGGCTAGTCCGGGTATTGTTGTGGGGGGATTACTCTTTGGATTTGGGATTGTCATGGCTGGGGGGTGTGAGTGTGGCTGGATGTATCGCACAATGCAAGGGGAGGGGCGCGCGCTTTTTATAGGGCTAGGCAATATTGTAGGGGCTAGTTTAGTGGCCTTAAGCTGGGATTTTTATGCACCGCTTTTTACTAGCTTTCCTAAAATTAACTTATTAGACATGGGCAATTTGGGGTTGGTATTACAGGTAATCTTACTCTTTGTGCTCTATTTTATAATCCAAAGAGTGGCTAGGAGGGTAAGAAGCCGTATTTGAAGGGTTTTAAAGGAGTTAATGCCCGCGCTAAAATCTGGTGGGGAGTGAAGCTAAGGATATCTAGGTAAATACAACACCGTTTGGAGTATCAGGAAAAGATAAATTTGTTGGTTTTTCATTTACCTTAATCTACTATTAAATTCTTGTTAATTTTTTTTTGGAGGTTTTTCATGTTTAATCCTACCATTGCCGCTGTTCTACGGGGGGGGGGGGGGGGGTACTTCTAGCCGTATCCAACTAGAAACTTTTAAAAAAGAGACCTTAAAAAAGTGTTTGAAAAGCGTGAGTCCTGCTGATGGTAGGCATTTACGACCGGGTGCAGGGGTGTCTGAGAAACATCGGCAGTTTTTAGCCGACGTTGCATATTTTTATCTGCTTACCAAAGAGAGTACAGATTCACAAGAGTATCCTTTGGAGTTAGACTTAGATCCGTCCCTATTCCATGGTATATTGGGCATATACATAGAACTTCTGGAGGATTTTAGGGCATTATTTGAGGAGTTGATTTCTCTTTCTCATGATCTGCTAGATCTTGCAGATACAGGAATTTAAGTATCACAGAAATCCCACTCGTCTTTAGCTGATGAGATGGGTACTACCCATTTCCACTTTTGCGGTACAATACCCGCATGTTACAACGATACCCGTTATTTTTTTAATAAGGACATTTCATGTCTAGTCTTTTTAGATTTGCAAGGGGGGAAGATATGACTCTACTTGGTAAAAGTATTGGTGGGTTTTTGTTAGGGGGGTTATTGTTCTCTTTGCTACTTGGTGGTTGTTCCAATCCTGCGGTGATAGCGGCAAAATTTGATCGCAATGTAAAGTATCTTGTGCAATTTAGCAGTAGCGATTTTAATGTGGGTGGTTTGGTGAGTGCAGAAATGCCCTATAACCCTAAGAATCCTAATATGACAGAGTTATTACTTGATAAGGCTATTGCTGCATGTAAGTGCGACACCCTTCTTCTACCCCGTTATGAGATTATCCATCCCGGTGGTTATGGTGTAACCTTGATCAAAGTTACAGGGAGAGCAGCTACTTTTAGGGCGAGGTAAAATAAGCTTAAGACTTTAAACAAGCTAGCGCATCTGATAACTCAAGATTTGGGCGAGTGCTTGGCTACTGGATTTAAAAAACTTATCCATGAAAATTTCTAATTTATCCTTTTGAAGCCAGATTGGATTTTTAACCGCACTCAAATGCTGTAACGCTTTAATCGCCTCATCATAAGTACCAACCTGATCAATGAGCTTTAAAGACAAGGCTTGCTTAGCGCTAAAAATTTTACCCTCAGCAAATACAGGAGCGTCTTTGGGGTCTAAATGTCTAGCCTTAGCCACATCGCTTACAAACATGCCATATTGCTCATTGAGTAAGCCATTAAGATATTGTTTTTCCTGCGGTGTCCACTCCCGCATAAATGTGCCCACTTCTTTATACGCACCCTTAGCAATACCTTGTGTCTTAATGCCTAATTTATCCATTAAAGGCGCAATATCCACACCACTAAAAATCACACCAATAGAGCCAATGAGTGCGCCCCTATTGGCATAAACCTTACTAGCCATCATGCCCGCATAATAGCTCCCACTAGCCATTACACCGCGCACATATGCCACTACAGGCATTTTTTTAGCCAAACTAGCCACCATGTCAGCTAATTCTACACTCGCACTAATCGTCCCGCCCGGAGAATCAATCATTAAAAGAGCGCCTTTAATACTGGGTTTTTGTAATATTTTATTGATTTGATCTTGAAAACTCTCACTTTCAAAAATAGGGCCATATAGATAGAGTTTTGCTAAATTAGGTTTTTGTGTTGCTGTACTTTTAGTGCTAATGAGCAATACAGCCACAATTAATAAAAATACAAGGGCTTTAAAATAACGGGTGATGAATTCTAAAGGAAGGGTGATGACTTTAGCTAACTTATCAAGCATAAAAACTCCTAGAATGATAAAGCCTGCATTATACTACCTTTAATGAAAGTGTGTTATAACCGACAAAAAGAAATAGACATGGCATGTAAGTTTTGTCCTAAAATCAGATCTACGGATTTGTTGTTTATATTGATCGCAGGTGGGGCCTTTTATGGGGTTTATACGCACCAAATAGCAGCCTTAGAAGCTACAAAGAAACACACAGAAAATCCACACAAAATCCAAAAGACTGATTCACACCAAAACATGCCAGAATCCTTAAATCTAAATGAGCCTTAAATAGGGGGTTAACATGGTGGCAAAAATTTTACCTTTAGTATTTGTGTCTTCTTTGCGTTTTTTGGGTTTATTTATTGTTCTACCCGTGATTTCTCTTTATGCGGTTAGTTTCCATGCAAGCGCTTCTATGGTGGGTTTAGCCGTAGGGGGTGCGTATTTTACCCAAATTCTTTTCCAAACCCCCATAGGGGCGCTTAGCGATCGTTATAGCCGTAAAAAGGTGGTGATTGGGTGCTTGGGGGTTTTTACTGTAGGGTCTTTACTCTGTTTTTTTGCCCATGATATTACATGTCTAGTAGCAGGTAGATTAGTACAAGGCATGGGAGCTGTGGGGGGGGTGCTTAGCGCTATGGTGGCTGATGTGGTTGAAGAGGAAAAACGCACCCATGCTATGGCCTTTATGGGCGCAGGGATTTTTATGAGTTTTACGGCGGCTATGGTAATAGGCCCTAGTATTGGCATGGCCTTTGGGGTGCAGTGGCTTTTTTTTCTCACCGCACTTTTAACCCTTTTTTCCATGTTTTTAATGGCTTTTAAAGTCCAAGAACCCCCCAAGATTTTTTACAGCCTCAAAGAAAAGCCCCAACTTAAAGATGTATTCAAAAACAAGGATATTTTTATCATCAGTAGTTGCTCTTTTTTTGAAAAGTGTTTGATGACTTTGATTTTTGTGGTTGTACCTTTGGCTATCGTGCATGAATTTAAGATGGATAAAAGTGTTTTATGGAAAATTTATACCTCTGGGGCGGTGCTTGGAATGATAAGCATGGGACCAGCAGCCATTATTGCTGAAAAATTCCATAAGGCTAAGGGTGTACTTTTAGGGGGCATTACATTATTTTTAATCGCCTATTTATGCCTAGCCTTTGCTGATTACCATGTTAATTCTCCAGTTGCTTGGCTTTTTATCACTGGGATTATGTGCTTTTTTACTGGATTTGGTACGCTTGAGCCTATTATGCAATCTTTAGCTAGTAAGTTTTGTAAAGCACACCAGCGCGGGCTAGTGCTTGGCATGTTTGTAACCTATGGCTATGTAGGATCGTTTATAGGCGGCATGCTTGGAGGGATAGGCTATCACTACTTGGGTGTAGAAAAACTAGCGCTCATTGTGGTGGGTGTGTGTGCGTTGTGGTTTGGCTTGGTTTGTTTTTTAAGTAACCCCAACCAACAAAAAAATGTCTATTTCCCCTTAGATGCCTTTGAACGCGCAAAGTTTAGCACACTAGAAAACACACCGGGGATTTTAGAGTGGTATGTGAATGAAACCCAAAATACCATTATTGTCAAATACGATGCTTTGCAAATTAGTAGAGAGCAAATTATAGAAACTTCAGTGGCTTTTAGAAAATCGCCCGTGTAGGGTGAAAATCTAAGATTTAGCTAAGATTAAATAAAGCAAATTTATCACTTATCAGTTAGTAGTCGGTATGGTAAAAACAGAAACACGACAAGAAATCTCATTCCCTAAAATTTCTGTTAACATCTTGTTTATAGAATTTTGTAGGGTTTTATAGGATTTTGTATGTTTGTAGGGGTGTAATTAATCTAATTTAGATGAAATCAGATAAGAATAGTCGCCTTTGTTCACCCTCTTAAAAACGCGGCATTTTCGAGCGGTTATCCTATGTCAACTGCTGATCGCTTCTCTTGCTCCGGCGCTAAACTTAAACAAACATTAAAATCTACAATGCCCACTAAAGGAGCTTTTTCTAAACGCCCTAGAGCCAACAAGTCTAGTTATATCGTGGCTAAACTCTCTAATGTGCAGACTTTAGCCAGTAGTAGCTTTAACCTTGATACCTCCGCACTTAACCAAGTTGAGCTTAAGGCTTTTGAACGCTTCATTAACTATCGCCGCGAACATGTCAAAGTGGGACTAGCTCAACAGCATATAGTTAGCACTACAGCGGCGGTAACAAGTGCAATAACCGGTATTGTAGGCAGTATTGCTATGGGTGTGCTAAATGCAAATGCTAAAAATGCGCTTAAATACTATCAAGGCACAACAACTAATATCGGAATTGCTACTAACATAGCTAAGAGTCAAAATAACACTACAAACCCCCGAGTCAATGCGCTAATTTATCACCCTTATGAGGTATTAGCAGAAGGCAGCATTTATAAAGACGGAGCACCGGGAAGTGTTAGCTATGTGGGCATTGAAAGCTTTAATCCTATGAGGGGCATACTAGGTACTAAAGTTGTTAATGTGCTAGGTGAAAGAATTAATAACCGCGCCCATAGGCATATGGCAGGAAATGCCTATTATGATGGGCTAAATTTAGACACACCTAAAGCACAACATAATCCCTTTTTTAGTTTAGCCCCTAAAGGCGTGGAGTGGCTAAAGACACCAAATTAATTTTTTAGCACTCTTGCGCTAGAAACGGGGCAAAATACAGCCATTTACTCTAACATCAGCTTACCCACCTTAGTGGCTAATTGGTTTTAACGCTGAGGTTATGGGCGTGTACGGGGTTTTGTGCGTTTTCTCGCGCTATAGATCAAACGCAACCTTTGCCCGCCATAGAGCGCGCGCAATTCCTCAAGGCTTAAAGTCTTAAAAATCTCAAAGTCTAGCGCGGGCATCATTGTAGCCTGCTGGGGATATAGTTTGGATTATTAATCGCGTCATCTTTGCCAATTACGGCCTTATACGCCTTACCCAAACCAATAATTAACTTAGTTGTATCTTCTTTACTTATAGCGCTTGTAGACTTTTTGCAAACATGCAGAAAAGGGCCTCTAACTGCTTTAAGTTCCAATCTAGCTCTTGACAATACCAGTGAACCCGCTTAATTTGGTTTGGTGTGGGGCTGGTTGCAGTGCTTGGTACAATAAAAAGCGCCTTGAACGAATCTTTAAATATAATTTAATTTATGCCAATGCTAGGGGTAAGTTAATGCGTTATGAAAGTGCCCCGCCAATTGTTGATAGTAGTAATGGCGATGGGTGGTACTATGTATTCCATAGTCGCCATGATAGCGCCGCCCGTCATTTAGCCTTTGATAATGTGTGTTTACCAAGAAAACACCCCTTTTGGCAAACCCACACCCCGCCGCTTGATTGGGGTTGTCGGTGTGAGTTGCAAATGTGGAGCGAAAGACAGATCAAAGCCAAAGGCATAAGCCTTACTAAAAATATCCCACAAGAGGGGGGAACTCAAGCGGGAGGATTTGAAAGGGATAATTATAAATTCTTAGCTAACTTCTTTAAAAACAAGCTAGCTACTTATGCAAACAACCCTAAAGCTACAAGCTTACTTAAAGGGGTGTTACAAAATATCGCCACTAAAAAAGCAAGATTTAAAGAGTTAATTAGGCTTTCTAAAAATGGGGGTAGTTTGCGTTTTGGGGTGTTAGAAACAATGCCAATTAAGCTAAAAGCTAAAACCCTTAAAGCTAACCCAGCTAATGATCTCTTTGATTTTTATTTAGCTAGGGAGGTCTTAGACTCTCCGCTCTTGCTAGCCACTCATAAAGATAGTAGAAAGCTAGTAGGCCAAAAGTTAGGGCGTTTCTATGAACTTGAAATTCAAGGCACAGAGTTAGTCAGTTTAGAGCACTTCACGGAGGCGCCTCCGTTAAAAGAGGGGTTTGAGATTAAGAAATTAGATTTTGATGAGCTAGCCAAACGCGCCCCAGCTGAAAAGCCCTACCCTTTTACCCAAAGAGTACTAGCTACAATTAAAAGCGCGCTATCTTTATTAAGCTTAGATGAGAAACAAGAGCGCCATGTTTTGGGTAGCCCAAACTATATTAAGGGGCGTAGCTATTACACAAAAGCCCCCACAATTGAGCAGGTTAGGGGGTGGATAAAAGAAAGCTTAGAAGTTAAGTTAACAGATAGCCAAGATAAGTGGGATAAGCGCGGCATTATTAGCCACCCTGATTTTGAAGGTGTAGTTGTACCGTTCTTTGATAAGTCAAAAGCTCCGGTTAAGGTATACAAAAGTAAACTACACTTCAATAAAAAGGGTTTTCACATTGTGCCCTTTAATGGATAACAACATGAAAAACTTACCCGATATGGACAATTACTCCCGATTATTAAAAATTACCTTTGTTGACGGGCGCGTTTGGGAAAATGTTAAGCTAGATGGCTATGATTATGCCCCGGTTGACCTCCAAGAGGACGAGGCAGATTTAGAAGATGAGTTAACAGTAACTTATCAAGGGATAGGCTACTCAATACGCGCCTCAAGAATTCAGAAAATACAAAACCAGTCAGAATAACTACATGCGCTAAGCAAAGGCGAGAAAAAAATAATTATTCATCACCCGGATTTTGAAGGCGTGGTTGTACCACATGAAAAAACAGACATTCAAGAAGCGGTTAAGACAAATTATAGTAAGGTGCACTTCAATAAAAAGGGTTTGCATATTGTGCCTTTTTTAAGGAGTAAGCATGATTGAATTAAAAGACTACGCCAAATATTGTGGCTGGTTTGTTAGGGTTACTCTAATAGATGATCAAGCAATACCCGAAGGTCCTGTAATTGAAGGCGTTTTTGATGGTTATGATTATGCAGTGTGTAGCGGTGATGAGGGGGGCGATAGCTTAACAATTAACATGGGCGGCTGGGGGTATGATATGTATGTTTCTTATATTCAAAAAATAGAACCGCTGTACAAGCTTGATGATAAGGCATATCAAGACCTTTTGACTCGCTATATAGGATAAAAACACACATGGGATTAAAAAACTAATTATCTATCACCCAGATTTTGAAGGCATAGTTATGCCCTTTGGCGGGATCAAAGAAAAAACAAAAACAAATTATAGTAAGGTACACTTCAATAAAAAGGGCATGCATATTGTGCCATTTGTCAAGGGCGAACATGATTAAACTTGAGGATTATACAAAATACCTAAATTGGTTTGTTAGAGTTACCCTAATAGATGATCAAGCAATACCCGAAGGCCCTGTAATTGAAGGTCTTTTTGATGGCTATGATTTTGCGGCGTGTAGTGGTGATGAAGGTGGGGATAGTTTAACAATTGACATGTACGGCTGGGGGTATGATCTCTATGTTTCTGATATTGAAAAAATAGAGCCACTTTATAAGGCTAGTAATGAAACCCTTAAAGCCTATTTTAAACTTAACTACCCTACCCATGCCACTTGATTAAATTAAGTCAACTCCTCACACTCCAAATCTAGGCTAACATAATCACGATTCAAAAAGTTAATATCTACATTTCTGATCAATCCAAAAAAGGTTAAACACTCAA